>NZ_JBQFPH010000003.1:0-483013 GCF_056534365.1 Ruegeria sp. D6
ACGGATACTGAACAGGCATCTCCCATCCCGCAAAATCAACCAACTTACCCCCCAACTCAACATGCAAAGCGTGCAAGGGAGTGCGTTTTAATTCGGTCATTAGACTAACCTTTCAATCAGCGGGACTGGTCGCGAACAACCGTGACGGTGCAATGCGCGTTGCGCACGACACGGGCCAGGTTCGGGCCAATCTCGTAGTTCGGAAAATCGCCTTTGGTCGAAGCCATGACGATCAGATCAAAGCCCTCTTTGTAGGCGAGCTTCAGTATCTCACGATAGACGCTGCCTTCTTCGATATGGATCGCCACATCAGATGCACCGTTGTGATCCAGTATGGCCTGCACCGCATTGCGCACGTGGTCTTTTGCGCCTGCGCCATAGTTGGCGGGCAGGTTCGGCAACTGGATGATCTCAGGAATGACGGCAATCGCGTGCAATTCGGCACCGTAGAACTTTGCTTGTTCTTGTGCGAGCGGCAGGGCGTTCTTCCACGAACGGTCGTCGGTGTGATCAATCGGCAGCAGGATTTTCGTGGCCATCACGTCTCTCCTCGAGAAATGGAATTCTGTTTGAAGCCGGGGGGCCGGGATGGCCCCCCGTATTTTCATCCGAGATTATTCGGCGGGTGTGCCGCCTGGCTCTTCGGACTTGCCGCCCGAAGCGAAGAACTCTTTCGTCAGTTTGAAGACGATCGGGCTCAGCAGCGCCAGGGCGATCAGGTTCGGAATGGCCATCATCGCGTTCAGCGTATCGGCCAGCAGCCAGATGAAGCCCAGATCCGCTGTTGCGCCAAAATAGATCATGACGATCCACAGGACGCGGTAGGGCATCAGGGATTTCACGCCTAGCAGAAACTCAACACATTTCTCGCCATAGAAGGACCAGCCCAGAATGGTGGTAAAGGCAAAGATCGACAGAGCGATGGCGATGAGATACCCACCGATACCCGGCAGCGACAGTTCGAACGCGTGACTGGTTAGTGCTGCACCGGATTCACCCGATGTCCACGCACCCGACGAGATGATCGCCAGACCGGTGATGGTGCAGACGATGATTGTGTCGATGAACGTACCCAGCATCGCGATCAGGCCCTGGTTGACCGGACCTTTGGTCTCGGCTGCGGCGTGTGCGATCGGAGCGGAACCCAGACCGGCTTCGTTCGAGAAAACACCACGTGCCACACCAAAGCGGATCGCGGCCCAAACGGCAGCACCCGCGAAACCACCTTCGGCGGCCGACGGGGTGAAGGCGTAGGTGAAAACAAGCGACAGAGCGGAGCCGATGTTACCGATGTTGATCAGTAGAACCAGCAGGCCTGCGACGATGTAGGCAATCGCCATGAACGGAACCAGTTTACCTGCAACCGCACCGATGCGGGTGATGCCGCCCAGGATCACGGCCGCGGTCAGAACCATCAGGACAACGCCGGTAACCGAAGTGTTCAGGCCGAAGTTCGACTCCAGAACCTGTGCAACACCATTGGCCTGTACGCCGTTGCCGATGCCGAACGCCGCGATTGCGCCGAACAGAGCAAATGCAACACCCAGCCAGGCCCATTTCGCGCCGAGGCCATTTTTGATGTAGTACATCGGGCCGCCGACATAGTTACCAAGCTCGTCTTTTTCGCGGTATTTCACCGCGCAGACAGCTTCGGCATATTTGGTGGCCATGCCCACCAGGGCGGTCATCCACATCCAGAACAAGGCACCCGGACCGCCCAGGAAGACAGCAGTGGCCACACCAGCGATGTTGCCCGTACCGATAGTCGCAGATAGCGAGGTCATCAGCGCGTTGAACGGGCTGATCTGGCCCTCGCCCTGACCTTCGCGGCCTTTGAACAGCAGGCTGAAGCCTGTGCCAATGCGCAGGATCGGCATGAACTTCAGGCCGACCTGCAGGAAGAAGCCAACGCCGAGAATGAGAACCAGCATCAGCGGCCCCCACACGACGCCATTGATGGCCCCTACGATTGAATTTAACGCTTCCATGGTTTCCCTCCCATTTGCGTTAGGTTTATGCCCTGTTCGCCAAAGCCCGCTGGCGGGCCCGCTTAAGGGCGGCAAAGTCTTCGTCCGCGTGGAACGATGATCGGGTCAGCGGCGTTGCCGACACGTGCAAAAAGCCCTTGGAACGCGCGATCTGTTCCAGTTGGGCAAATTCTTCCGGTGTCCAGAACCGGTCAATCGGATGGTGTTTAGGGGTCGGTTGCAGATATTGGCCGACGGTTAGGAAATCGACATTGGCCGCGCGCAGGTCGTCCATGACCTGACGGACATCGTCCAGACTTTCGCCAAGCCCGACCATCAGGCCAGATTTGGTAAAAAGCTCCGGGTTCGCGCGTTTGGCATCATCCAGCAGACGCAGCGAGGTGTAATAGCGTGCACCAGGTCGCACAGTTGGATAAAGGTGCGGCACAGTTTCCAGATTGTGGTTGAAAACGTCCGGCGCCGCTTCAAATACGATCTCTGACGCAGTGCCTTTTCCAAGAAAATCGGGTGTCAGAACCTCGACAGTCGTACCGGGGTTCTGATGGCGCACGGCACGGATGGTCTGAGCGATATGCTCGGCCCCACCATCTGCCAGATCATCGCGATCGACCGAGGTGATCACTACATGACGCAGGCCTAGCTTCTTGACCGCTGCCGCAACACGGCCAGGTTCAAACACATCCAGAGCATCCGGGCGACCCGTTGAGACATTGCAGAACGAACAACCCCGCGTGCAAACCTCACCCATGATCATCATGGTGGCGTGGCGCTTGGACCAGCATTCGCCGATATTGGGGCAGGCGGCTTCTTCGCAGACCGTCGCCAGATCATGCTCGCGCATGAGGCGTCGTGTTTCATAGTATTCAGCGCTGTCGCCCTTTTTCTTGCGAATCCACTTGGGCTTGCGCGGGATGACACTGTCGGCCTTTTTGGCTTTTTCCGGGTGGCGAGGACGAAGCTGGATGGTCATCTGGCTGGTCTCCCTTATGCGTGGATCGCGCGGCCCAGGGCGTCGAGGCAGGCTTCTTTGACGGCCTCGCCCATGGCCGGGTGCGCATGGCAGGTTGCAGCGACTTCGGACACCGTTGCACCCTTTGTCATCGCCAGAACCAGTTCAGCGATCAGATCGCCGCCATGGGCTCCGCAAATATGCGCACCCAGGATCTGGCCGTTCGGGTCTGCCAGAACCTTCACTGCACCGTCTGTTTCACCGGTCGAACGCGCGCGTGAGTTCGCCATGAAGGCGAATTTGCCGACCGAATACTCGGCACCGGATTCTTTCAGTGCTTCTTCGGTCAAACCAACCGAGGCGACTTCGGGGTCGGTGTACACCACGCCGGGGACGGTGTTGTAATCGACGTGACCAGCTTCGCCTGCCAGCATCTCAACACAGGCGACACCATCTTCTTCGGCCTTGTGCGCCAGCATAGGTCCGGGAACGCAATCACCGATGGCGTAGATGCCCGGGACAGATGTCTGAAATGCGCCATCAACTTCAATGAAACCGCGTTGGTTCACGGCCACGCCCAGCTCTTCCAAGCCAAGGCCATGTGTGACTGGGCGGCGACCCACGGCGATCAACACCTTGTCGGCCTCGATCACTTCTTCTTTGTCCTTGCCGACGCGGTCCACAGTTAGTGTCAGGCCAGTATCCGTTTTGTCGACGGATTTTAGTGCCCGGCCCAGCTGGAATTTCAGGCCACGTTTTGACAGCGCGCGTTGCGCCAGTTTGGCAATTTCACCATCCATGCCGGGCAGCACGCGGTCCAGATATTCGACGACCGTAACTTTAGCTCCGAGACGCGCCCAAACTTGCCCAAGTTCCAGTCCGATGACACCGGCACCAATCACCACCAGATGCTCGGGCACACTCTCCAGCGCAATCGCGCCCGTCGAACTGAGGATATCTTGCTCGTCAATCTCAATTCCTGGCAACGGGGTAGGTTCGGAACCAGTGGCAATGAGGATGTTCTTGGCCTCATGGACTTCGTCACCCACCTTGACCTGACCAGCGGCCGGAATTCTGGCCCACCCTTCGATCAGATCTACGCCTTTTTTTTTGAACAAAAACGCAATGCCCTTGGTCAGGTCGCCTACGATCTTGTCCTTGCGTCCCATCATTGCGGGCACATCGATGCTGGCCCCCTCGACCGCAATACCGTGGGAGGAGAGATGTGCAAGTTCGGCATATTTGGCCGAGGAGGTCAGCAACGCTTTGGAGGGTATGCACCCCACATTCAAACAGGTCCCGCCAAGTGCGCCACGTCCTTCGACGCAGGCAACTTTCAGGCCCAGTTGTGCCGCGCGGATCGCGGCGACATAGCCGCCCGGACCGCCCCCGATGACAATAAGATCGTAAGTCATTTGGTCTTCTTTCAGTAGATCGGGTGGCTTGCGCAGAGCGCGCGGACCTTTTCACGGGTTTCCTTTTCGACGGTCTCGTCACCGTCAGACGATTGTGCCAGCGCGTCCAGCACATCACCAATCATGTGGCCAATCTGTTTGAACTCTTCTGGTCCAAACCCACGGCTGCAGCCTGCGGCCGTACCGAGACGGATGCCGCTGGTGACAGTGGGCTTTTCGGGATCACCCGGAACGCTGTTTTTGTTGCAGGTGAATCCTGCACGCTCTAGCGCCGCTTCGGCGTCTTTGCCGGTTACGCCGACTGGGCGCAGATCAACCAGCATAAGGTGGTTTTCAGTGCCGCCCGAAACGATGTCGCACCCGCGCGCCATCATCACGTTGGCCAGTGCCGAGGCACTGTCGACAACGCGCTGCATATATTCTTTGAATTCAGGCTGCAGCGCTTCACCAAATGCGACTGCTTTGCCTGCGATCACATGCATCAGGGGGCCGCCCTGCAGACCCGGGAAAACAGCCGAGTTGATCTTTTTTGCCAGCGCTTCATCGTTTGTAAGAATAATCCCACCGCGCGGACCGCGCAGCGTCTTGTGCGTAGTCGACGTAACAATGTGTGCGTGCCCGATGGGCGAGGGGTGCAGGCCAGTCGCAACCAAGCCGGCGATGTGGGCCATGTCTGCCAGAAGCCATGCGCCAACTTCGTCGGCAATGGCGCGGAAGCGTGCGAAATCGATCTTTTGCGAATAGGCCGATGCGCCTGCAATGATCAGTTTGGGCTTTTCGGCTTTCGCTAATTCTTCAACCTGATCATAGTCAATCAGCCCGGCCTGGGTCAGGCCATACTGAACCGGACGGAACCACTTGCCGGACTGGGCAGGTTTTGCGCCATGGGTCAGGTGACCCCCAGCATCCAACGACATACCAAGAATCGTGTCACCCGGGCTGAGTAGTGCCAGCTTAACCGCCCCGTTGGCTTGCGCGCCCGAGTGCGGCTGAACGTTTGCATATTCGCAGCCAAACAGCTTCTTCAATCGGTCAATGGCTTCGGCCTCAACCTCATCCACATATTCACACCCGCCATAATAGCGGCGACCCGGATAGCCCTCGGCGTATTTGTTTGTAAGTACGGAACCCTGCGCATCGATCACTGCCTGAGAGACGATGTTCTCGGAAGCGATCAGTTCGATCTGTTCAGCCTGGCGTATGCCCTCGCGTGCGATCGATGCTGCGATGACGGGATCAGCCTCGGTGAGCGGTTTTGTGAACATGATCTCCTCCTGTAATCTCGTTTCCAGTGTACGAAATTTTGTTTCCTATAGTGGAATTAGTGTACGCAAGGCAACAAAAATTTCATCACAGTAAAGTTGTTTGGCTCGGGGGAAATGAGTAAGCTTTGATAAAACAAGGAGATTCCCATGTCTGAGGACAACCTGAAAGATGGTGCCGGACCGGAAGAACAGGACGAGGGGGCGGCTTTGGGTCGGTCGATCCGGGATGCACGCCGCGCAAAAGGCTGGACATTGGAGGAGGCCGGGCGCGAAGCGGGAATCGGTCGATCAACACTTTCAAAGATCGAAAACAACCAGACACGTCCAAGTTTCGAGATCGTGCGGCGGCTGACACAGGCCTTGGACATGAACACGCCACAGCTGTTCTTGCAGTCCGCACAATCGGGAATTTCGGGGCGACGTGATTTTACGCCGAAAGGGCAAGGCGAGATAAGAAATACGCCGACCTACATGCACGAATTGCTGTGCTCGGACCTGACCAGTAAGCGAATGCTTCCTTATATCGCGACGATAAAAGCGCGTGACATATCAGAATATGAGAACTGGATCAGGCACACAGGCGAAGAATTTATGTACGTTATCAGTGGCGAGTTGATATTCGTATCCGAGCATTACCGCCCCTTACCGATGAAACCCGGAGATTCTCTGTACTACGATAGCGGTATGGGGCATGGCTGTATTTCTACGAGTAAGGAAGACGCCAGGGTCCTGTGGGTTTCGCTGGAATGACACGTTAGGCCACGGCGCTTTCGCGCAGAATACCAATACTAACCTGAGCAAACGGATATCTCATGGACCGGACTATTTTCACTGGAACTATGCCTGCCCTTATGACGCCGTGTAAGGCCGACAGGACACCTGACTTTGACGCGCTGGTCAAAAAGGGCAAAGAGATGATCGCGGCCGGCATGTCCGCTGTCGTCTATTGTGGCTCGATGGGGGATTGGCCGCTTCTGACGGATGCCCAACGGATGGAGGGCGTGGAACGACTGGTCGACGCTGGCTTGCCGGTTGTCGTGGGGACGGGTGCCATCAACTCGAATTCCGCTGTGGCGCACGCAGCACATGCACAGAAGGTCGGCGCGGCAGGGTTGATGGTTATCCCTCGGGTTCTGTCACGAGGCTCATCGGTTGCCGCGCAAAAGAACCATTTCAAGGCTATTCTTTCTGCGGCACCGGACGTGCCTGCGATCATCTACAACAGCCCTGTCTATGGGTTTGCCACTCGTGCGGATTTGTTTTTTGCACTGCGGGCCGAGCATCCGAATTTGGTTGGCTTTAAGGAGTTCGGGGGCAAGAGCGACCTGCGCTATGCCGCCGAACATATTACATCGCAGGACGATCAGGTCACTTTGATGGTAGGCGTCGATACTGAAGTCTACCATGGGTTTGTGAATTGCGGCGCCACCGGATCGATCACCGGGATAGGAACGGCGCTGCCCAAAGAGGCATTGTTGCTTGCGGCGCTTTCGAAAAAGGCAGCAGAGGGACATGCCGAAGCACGGTTGCGTGCGCGCGAACTGGACGAGGCATTTGGCGTTCTGGCAAGTTTTGACGAAGGCACGGATCTTGTTCTTTACTACAAGCATTTGCTGGTGCTGAACGGCGAAGAAGAATACCGCCTGCATTTCAATGAAACCGACGTGTTGTCTGACGCCCAGCGAAATTACTGCGAGCAACAGTACAATTTGTTTAAGTCGTGGTTTACCGATTGGGTTCGTCAGGGTGGGGTCATTGCGGAATGCATGTGATTGACAGCCATACCGGTGGAATGCCCACACGGGTCATTCTGGACGGGGGGCCTGATCTGGGTTCAGGATCACTGGCTGAACGCGCCAAGCGACTGGCAACGGAACATGAGCGGTTCTACAAGTCTGTTCTACTGGAGCCGCGCGGCCAGCCCGGCATGGTCGGGGCGCTCCTTGTCGAACCGGTCATTGCTGGTTGCAAAGCGGGCGTGATCTACTTTGACGCGGATGCGGTACTGGGCATGTGCGGCCATGGGACGATCGGGTTAGGCGTAACATTGGCGCATCTTGGACAGATCGAGGTTGGCGCGCACCGAATCGAAACTCCGGTAGGTGAGGTTAAGATTGATCTGCTGGACGCCAACACCGTGCAGGTCACCAACATTGAAAGCCGCTGCGTTCATCAGTCCGTGACGGTCGAGACTGCACCGCATGGCCCCGTCACCGGCGATGTCGCTTATGGCGGCAATTGGTTCTTCATTGTCGAGCCAAGCCCGATCCCGGTTGTGCCTGAGAACATTCGCCCGCTGACCGATATGGCTATCGCAATTCGCGAAGCCTGCATTGCGCAAGAAGTTGGTGGCGAAAATGGCGAGCCGGTTGATCATGTGATCTTTCAGGGCATCTCACCGAATGCAGGTATCCATAGCAGAAACTTTGTTCTGTGCCCCGACGATGACTATGACCGTTCGCCATGCGGCACCGGCAGCTCGGCCCGGCTGGCCTGCCTCGCGGCCAGTCGGCGCTTGTCCGCTGGGGAAGAAATCGTTCAGGAAAGCATCATCGGAAGTTCGTACAGGCTGTCCTATCAGCCGGGGCAGGGCGGGGGCATTGTCCCTCAGCTAACTGGCCAGGCGCATGTGATGGCAGAGGGTAAGCTTTTCTTTGCGCAAAATGATCCGTTTCAATTTGGTATTGCGCGTTGACGCAAGGAGACGAGCAAGACGGAATCCCACTCGGGCGTTGTGTTCAGAAAATCGTATCAGGTGGACAAACCGGCGTAGACACTGCCGCATTGGAGTTTGCCCGCGCAAACGGCATCCCTTACGGCGGCTGGGTGCCGAAGGGTCGAACGAATGAGGATGGGTTGATTCCGGCGCATCTCAGCGGGCTTGTTGAAACGAAGTCTGAAGATGTGGCTGAACGGACAAGGCTCAACGTCTTTGCCAGTGACGCCACGCTTGTTTTTATCGACGGGTCAGACAGTCCCGGCACGCGGAAAACGGTTGAGTTTGCAGTTGATGCTGAAAAACCGCATCTGGTGGTGGATATCAGAAAAGGAAAGGCCGATTGCGCGCAACAGATACGTGCTTGGCTGAGCGCCAACCCTGTAACAGTTCTGAACATTGCAGGTCCGCGCGCTTCGGAGGCCCCCGAGATTGGTCCGCGTGTGAACGAGGTGCTGGACGCTTGTCTGGATCAGTTCATTCAGCCCAAGTAATCGCGCAGCGCTGGCGGAGGATTGTTGAAGAGTGTCTCGGTCTCAGCAGGTGGATGTGCGATTTGATCCGCAACCAATACGGTTTGGTCGGTTATCCGAAGCGCATCCCGTGGGTCGTGGCTGACCATAAGCAGGGTGGTTTTGGTCTCGGCAACCAGTTCTGCGACCAGATCCAGCATCTCAGTTTTCAAGGCGGGTCCCAGCGCTGCAAAAGGTTCGTCGAGCAATAACACCTGACGCTTTTGCACAAGGATCCTCGCCAGCGCCACGCGGCTTTGCTGACCACCTGACAATTCGGCGGGCTTTCTGGCCGCCTTTCCCTGCAGGCCAACGCGGCCGAGGGCCGATTGAATGTGGTGTTGGTCGTCTGCGGTCAAACCTCCATTGGGCCTTAGGCCCAGGGCAACATTCTGTTCTGCGCTCAGGTGAGGAAACAGGTTTCCGTCCTGAAACAGCATTGCAATCGGTCGACTGCCTGGTGGTAATGTCGACAGGTCATGATCCTTCCAGTGGATGTGCCCACTTCTCAGGTCTCGAAAACCCGCGATAGTTTCAAGAAGTGTTGATTTTCCTGCCCCCGACGGACCGATGATCGCAACGCTGGATCCGGCCTTGACTTCAAAGTCAGCACTTAATTGGAAGTCGCCATTTGCGATGATGCAATTATCAAGCTTCAGCATGCCAGCGACCCCCTCGATCCAGAACCCAGAAAACACTCATCGATAGTATAAGCAGCAGCAGCGCGCCTCCTGCTGCGGCCTGCATCTGGTAGGCGCCCATCAGGCGGTAGATTTGCAGGGGCAGCGTCGCGATCTGCGCATCTGCAAACAGGGCGATCACACCCAGATCACCCATGGACAGTGCCGCCGTCAGGCCCGCGGCAAAACCGATCTGGGGGCGCAGGCGCGGAAGCATGACACGCAAGAAAAAGGACCAGTTGTTCATGTTCAGGGCCAGTGCCAACCGCCCGTGCCGTTCCAACACATCGCGCGCTGCGGGAACCAAAATTCGAAGGGCGAAGGGGAGGGCCATAACCGCGTTCACAAGCGCGGTTACCGGCAACGCGAGAGTTGTAGGATTGGCCAGCGGGCGGATCAGAATAAAGAGACCCGTACCAATGACCAAGGGCGAGGCGGCGAGGCCAAGAAGTCCGCCAAGTTCGACGATGCCGAACCGGCCTGTCGCGACAGCTGTCGCCATGGGCAGGGCCAGCAGTAATAGGAGGATGGTACTGGCGGCGGCAACACAGATTGAAATTATAGCGGCACGGAATACCAAAACCGGCATCTCAAACAGCCCAGCGATACCCGAAATCGTGACGGATGCCAGAGGTAGCAGCAGGAACGCGGCGGCGGTGATAATCCAAAACGCATCCAGCAGTGGTCCTCGGCCATCCCAGCGCCGGATCTCACGATTCAGGCCGGTACCGAACCCGTCGCCGCGCGAGAACTTTAAGGCTGCCAACGCAGCCGCTGCAGTCAGGAAAAGTTGCAAAGCGGATAATAAGGCGGCGCGCCCTAAGTCAAAATCATATGTAAAGGCCTGATAGATCGCGAGTTCAATCGTGGTGGCGCGCGGCCCTCCACCCAGCGTCAGGGCAACCGCAAAACTGGTCAGGCAAATGGCGAAGATCACGGCCAGCACTCCGGGCAGAATGCGGCGAAGCATTGGCAATTCGATCAAACGGAACATTGCCATTCCTTCGCACCCAAGTTGGGCCGCTAGCCGGAAACGCTCGGCAGGGATCTCCTGCCAACCCTGCAAGATCAGGCGTGTTGCCAGAGGTAGATTAAAAAATACGTGGGCCAGAACGACACCGTGCAGCCCATAGATTCGAATGGGCGGCAGACCGAAATAGCCCAACGCGTCCGAAATCCATCCTGCCCTGCCAAAGACCTGAAGCAATCCCAGAATGGCGACGATGACCGGCAGGATGAAAGGTGCACCCAACAGCGTGATCAGGACGCGCCTACCGGTGAACCGGCGGCGGGCCAGCGCGCGGGCGACCGGAATAGCCAGACCAGCGCTGAACACTGCAGAGAGTGTTGCTTGCAACAGGGTGAAGCGTAAGGCTGCCCAGTCGGCTGGACCAAACCCACCGCCAGAATCAGCGCGCACCGCCACCATGAACAGAGTGCCCAATATCAGCGCGGCAACGATCGCTGCAGCACTGACACCAGGAAGCGGGTTTACTGGCTGAGTGCGCCCAACCATTCCGAAAGCGCCTGTTCCCGCGCGATGGCGGCTTGGTCCTGATCAAACAGCAAGGACTTCTGAGGGATCGTTAGAGTTTCAAAACCTTCGGGCAGACCGGAAGATGGGGTTACGGCCGGGTACATCCAGTTGGTCGTTGGAATGATCGTCTGAAACGCGTCAGACACCATGAAGTTCAGAAACTGATCTGCCAGCTCGGGCTGATCGGAATTGGCTAGCTTGGCCGCAACCTCGACTTGCATATAATGGCCTTCGTCAAAGGCTGCCGCTGCTTTGCTGGCATCTTCCTCGGCAATCAGGTGATAGGCTGGCGAGGTCGTATAGCTTAGAACCATGTCGGCCTCACCTTCAAGGAACAAGCCATATGACTCGGACCAGCCCTTGGTCACCGTCACGATATTGTCGGCAAGGTCAGCCCAGATTTCTTGGGCTTCATCGCCATACGCGGCCTTGACCCACAGCAGAAGACCCAGCCCCGGCGTCGATGAACGCGGATCCTGAATGATGATCTTGATGTCACTATCTGCCAACTCGCGGAAGCTGTTAGGAGCGGCAAAATCTGCATTGTGAACAAATGCAAAGTAACCCCAGTCGTAGGGGGCAAAAACTGTGTCGGTCCACTCGATGGGCAGAGCATACTCGGCAGTGATTGAATGAGGTGCAAACAGGCCGGTTTCTTTAGCTGCCGATATCAAGTTGGTATCCAAACCCAATACAATATCGGCGTCGCTGTTTTCGCCTTCCAGCCGAATGCGTGACAGCAGTGCCGCGCCATCTTCGACGCCGACAAGGTTCAGGTCGCATTCGCATTGCGCTTCAAACGCCTCTTCGACCTTCGGGCCGGGGCCCCAGTCCGAAACGAAGCTGTCGTAAGTATATACGGTCAACGTGGGCTTATCGGCTGCCACAGCCGAAGTCGCAGTCAGTATTCCCGCAGCAATTGCCAGATGTTTCATATCATCCTCCAATGCGGCGAGAGGGTAAGGATGGATGAAACCTGTACCTTTCCCTCCGCCGGTTCTAGCCGGTTCAGGTTCAACGGGTTTGCCAATTGGCATCTCAGCGCGGTCTTTAGCGCACCCCGAGGTAGGGTCGTGATTAGGGGGATGAGAGGATGATTTCAACCGAAATCGTTAGGTTCTCGTTCAATAAGCATTGAATGAAATACCATAAGAACGAGCCACGAAGCCAGAGAATTCCTTTAGGAGATATGCGCATATTTGACGCGCATATAGTATATTGATATTCTCAGGCACATGGAGACCAAGACAGAATGAACGCTCAACCACGCAAACCGACCAATCTATCACTTGATAGCGCTTTGCTCACCGAGGCCAGAGCGCTGAACGTGAACCTGTCGCGTGCCGCCGAAGAAGGAGTGCGTGCCGCCGTTGCCGCTGCGAAGGCCGCGCAGTGGAAGGCTGAAAATGCCGAAGCGCTGCAAAGCTCAAATTCATATGTTGAACAACACGGGTTGCCCTTGGACGGCTTTCGCCAGTTCTGATGCCGAAATACGATGTATTCCCCAACCCATCCGGCGATGGCTATCTTCTGGATGTGCAAACCGATCTTCTGAGCGATCTGAATACCCGCATGGTGGTGCCGCTTTTGTCAAAAGCACGTGCGCCGAAACCAGCGACCCGCCTCAACCCTGAGTTCCTGATAGATGGTGAGCAGGTTGTAATGGTGACCCAGTTCATGGCTGCTGTTCCTGTGGGACTCCTCAAATCACCCGTGGGTCATCTGAAAGATGATTTCGAGCAGATCACCGTGGCCGTAGACATGCTGATGCAAGGTTTCTGAACGACAATGGCTGGCCTCATTGGCCAGCCATCTTGCACGCATAACACCTGTCAGGTGTTATGCTTCTGCTCTACTTGTCGCGCAGTACCACGACACTGCAATGTGCATGACGGACCACACGTGCCGCCGTTGAACCGATCAGATAGTCCGAAAGGCCCGGTTGGTGTGACGCCACTACTATGCAGTCCACTTTGTGTTCCTCGGCCCAATCCAGAATGGAATTTGTTGGATGACCTGTAACAACATGGGTGCCGATCTTCGGAGACTCCATCGATGCGTTCAGTTTGTCCTCAAAATCAGAAACGCTTTTCTGAACCTGCTCGGGTGGAAAGTACGACCCGATATACGAAGGTAGTTCTTCGAGAACGGACAGCACCGATACTGTCCCGCCATCCGACAGCAAGCGGCTCGCTGCATCCAGAGATTTGGCACAGTCGTTGATGTGATCAGGGGCGACTGGAACGAGGATATGGTTATACATCTGTACCTCCGGACTATTTCAGGATGTTGGGCAACCAGGTGGCGATCTGCGGGAAGATGAAGATCAGGGTCAGGCCAACGAACTGGAGCGCCACAAACGGGCCAACCGAATTGTAGACATCCCCCATGCTGACATCTTTGGGCAGAACCCCTTTGATCCAGAACAGCACAAAACCGAACGGAGGTGTCAGGTAAGCGATTTGGATGTTCACGATGAACAGCGCGCCAAACCACAGCTTGTCGATCCCCAATTCGTCGATAATCGGGATGAACAGTGGTGTGCACAGCATGATGATGGCCCAATCATCCATCACCATACCCAGGACGAGGATGATCAGCATCATCATCAGCAGGATGCCGGTTGCACCGCCGGGCATGGAAAGAACCAGATTGGTCAGCAGGTCCTGGCTGCCAAGCGTGTTGAACACATTAAGATAGACGGTGGCACCAATCAGAATCCAAAGCCCCATACCGCTGAGCTTCAAGGTGGACACCAACGATTCCCTCAGCACCTCCCAGGTCAGTTTGCCGTAGATCAGGTTGATGACAAAGGCGCCTGCGGCACCAAATGCGGCAGCTTCCGCCGGTGTTGCGATACCGCCCCAGATGACGCCCAGAACGATGATGATGAGTAAGGCAAACGGCCAGATGCTGAGAACGGCGGTCAGTTTTTCGGTGCGGGTGAATTTCTGATCAGCGGGCAGGGCGGGGCCCAGCTCGGGCTGGATTTTACAACGTACGCCGATGTAGATCGTGTAGAACGTGGCCAGCATCAGGCCGGGCAGCAACCCCGCCATGAACAGGTCACCGATCGAAACCTTGGCCAGCAATCCATAGAAGATGAACGGAACGCTTGGTGGGATCAGAGCACCCAACGCACCGCCTGCCGCGATACAACCGATCGCGATACGGCGATCATATTTGTAGCGCATCATCGAAGGATAGGCGATCTGACCCATCGTGGTGGTCGCCGGTGGTGTGATGCCGGTGATTGCAGCAAAAACAGTACAGACCTGAACTGTACCCATCGCGAGACCACCATGAATGTGGCCGATCAGCTTGTAAACGGCGTCATAGGCCGTTTCGGCTATCCCCGAAAATCTTATGAGTGAGCCCATGAACAGGAACAAAGGCACTGTGACCAGTACCGAATTCCAAGGCGTTGAATAGAATGCACTGGGCACGGACAACAGCGCGCGAGGTTCGAAAACCAGGGCAAATAGAACCGCTGTTCCGCCCAAGCCGAACGCAACCGGCAGCCCCATGAAAAGGATCCCAAACAGTATTAAGAAATACAGCGCTGTAATTAGTTCGAGGCTCATGATCTTTAGTTTCCCTACCTAGTGGCCGTTCGCGCGGTCTTTGCCGGGTTGCGTGTCAGCAGTGCTTTTAACACTGACATGCGCTCGTCTGGTGCGCTGGCCCGACGATCGGGCCAGCGAAAGAGTTTTAGCTATGTTGGAAAGATGACATTGCGCGGGATTATTGCGCGTTCGCCTTGTCTTCCAGGAACCTCTTGAAGATTTCCACGCCTTTGGCGTTGCCCTCGGATGCGGCTGCAACCTGCGGCCAAACTTCGGCAATGGATTTCTCGCGCATACGAGCAACTTCTTCATCGCTCAGCTCGATTACTTCACCACCGGCATCGCGCAGGATTTGAAGCGCTTCTTCGACACCTTCCGCATGCATGCGGCTGGTTTCGAAATAGGTTTCTTCAAAAACTCCGTTGATCTTTTCGCGCTGCCAGTCGGTCAGGGCGTTCCAGCTCTGCAGGTTGATGAAGATCTCCTGGTGCTGAGCAGGGTTCCAGCCGGGCATGATCGCATAGTCGATAACTTCCTGGAACGACATGTCATCGATGCCGCCTGTATCCCAGTAGGTGCCTTCGATGGTGCCCAGTTTGATTGCGGTGTAAATCTCACCACCGTTCATCGAGACCGGCGCGCCGCCCATGGTCGAGTGGAAGATGGCCTGGGGTCCACCGGCGCGCATCTTGCGGCCTTCCAGATCTTCCAGTTTTTCGACACGGAACTTGGTGAACATTGCGTTCGGTCCCTGGTTGGTCCAGCCTGCCCACTGCAGGTTCCGCGCGTTGGCGGCCTCTTGCACGATGTCACCAACGCGGTAGTCGGGGTTGCCCCACATCACTTCCCACGCTTCTTCGGTGTTGTCGGCACCCATGGCCATGCCAAACGCCAGCATGCCTTCGGGCATGTCGCCACCATAGACTGAACCCCAGCCCGCGTAGCCATCGGTCAGACCAGCAGCCGCTGCGCCAAAGGCCTCTGCACCACTGACCAGCGCCCCTGCGGGCTCAACACGGATTTTGACCGTGCCTTCAGTCGCTTTTTCAACTGCTTCAACCCAAGGGATCAGGCCATTGTCCCAGCCGGCATCGGTCTGGTCAAATGCGGGCTGGAAGGTCCACTCGGTTACTTCATCCGGCGGCCCATCTTGTGCGACGGCAATGCTTGCGGTCACGGCTATGGCGCCTGCCCAAATGGTTGTGTGCACAAACCTGTTTGGTTTCATGTTAATTCCTCCTCGTTAGTGGATCAGTCTATTTTCGTTTGTATTTGCAGGCGCCCAGAACAGCGTGTCTAACTGCGCCCGAAGATCGTTTGCAGATCGCGGAGCAAGTGTTTCAGGACCACCAAGAGAACCATTGCACCGCTGAGTGGGATCGCAAATTTGATCGGATAAATCGGGATCGGAATGGATGTCGGGGTCTTCTGATTAAGCATCAGAGACAGCGATGCGGCTTCGTAACCCTTCCAGATCAATGCGACCAGAAACAGGATTGCAATCGGTGCCGTCAGGACATCCAAAATCGCCTTTGACCGCTTGCTGGCGTTTGCATAAAACAGGTCGAGTTTGACGAAACTGTCATGCTGCAATGCATAGACGCCGCCGGTGCAGGCCAACAACACCATCGCAGCTTGCAATGTGGTGCCGATCCACTGGGAGGGCGCGTTCAGTACATAGCGCATGAATACGTCCGACACGCCAAACGCCATGCAATACAAGATGAGAAACCAGCCGATGCGGCCCATGACTTCTGAGATTGCGCTTGTCAGCTTTTCCAGACCGCGCATCAGCATGCCAACCTCGTTGTGTTTTTCATGGATCTGGTTCTCCCTCAAAAAATCTGTACGCTGAATTGATGTACCGGACCCTTCGCGTCGGGGTTCGGACGGACATCAGAGAAACGTCTGCTGAATCGCTGTTCACAGAGTCGACGCATATCCCACTCCTGCAAAACCATGCGAACGGTCTCCCTCCCTAGTCGCATCGAACGGCCCGGGTGATCCCTAATTTCGACATGGAACTTCCCGGATCGCTACAGCAAACGCGAAGGAGTTCGACTGAGAAAGATACAGTTGTTTGTAATAATGGGTACAGATTTCATCGCGCCAAGTGACTGTTCGATGCCGCGATTCAGTCCCGAGCGTTAAGATGTTACAAGTTCAACAATGGCAGCGCAGGTTGCTTAAGCACATCTCAGGTCAGTATAAGTACTTTAAAAACATAGCGTTGGCTGAAGTCTCTTTTTTGAGTTATCATCAACCCGCTTTTAGTAAGAGCGCTATTGCTTTCAGCATTGCCAGTACAGAATTGGGAAATTTGGCGTCGTTTCCACTTTGCATGGAGCACTTGAAAACATGGGCACAGTTTGCAAATCGCGTCGCAGAATTTGCGACTAGAGCCTGACAGGACATGACACAACGGTTGAGCATCGACAAATCTCAGTCCAGCGGTTTGCGAGATCAGATCGTCTCGCAGATTTCACGACTCATTTTTGAAGGTTTGATGCCGTCTGGACTAAAGCTTGCCTCATGTCGGGGGTTGGCGCGGGATCTCGATGTTTCGATCAATACGGTCGTCGCGGCTTATCGAAAGCTTGAAGAAGAGCAACTGATCGAGGCCCGGCCCCGCTCGGGTTATTATGTCTGCTCTGACGTGGGGATTCGCACGGACGGTGATGCGATTGGGCGAACCAACACCAGACAGCGCACATCGATTGGCCAGAAACTGAACAAACTGCGCCGCACCGAAGAGATCGAAACCATCCAGCGCCCGAATGACTGGTACAAGTACGACTATCCGTTTGTGTGCAACCAAATCGATGATGGCGCATTCCCAGTTGCGGATTGGCGCGAATGCACTCGGTTGGCCATGAATCGAAAGCACCTGAAAATCTGGTCTGCGGACGGGCTGTACGAGGATTGCTTTGAACTTATCGAGCAGGTCCGGCAGCGCATCCTGCCCCGTCGCGGTATTTTTGAACCCAGCGATTCAATCCTGATCACATTGGGTTCGCAAAACGGGTTATTTATCACCAGCCTGTTGTTCGGCGGGCGCGATAAAACTGCGGTTATGGAGGATCCGGGATATCCGGATGCACGCAAGATCCTTCAGGCAAATTTTGGGAATGTAAGGTTTCAACCCATTGATAGCGAGGGTCTGATCGTCGATGAACGTCTGCGCGAGGCTGACCTGGTATTCGTAACCCCCAATCGCCAGCACCCAACCACCGTTACGATGTCCGAGCGCCGCCGCAAGGCCTTGCTGCAGGCCGCTGAAGAGTATGATTTTTACATAGTCGAAGACGATTACGAATGCGATGTGGATTACCGGCATTCTACTTTGCTGCCGCTGCGCAGTCTGGATGACACGGATCGACTGATCTATTTGGGCAGCCTTTCCAAAGGTCTTTCACCAGGTTTGCGCCTGGGGTATCTGGCGGCTGCGCCAGAATTTATTGACGCCGCGCGCGATTGCCGGGGAATGATGATGCGCCATCCGCCGATGATTCTTCAGCACACTGCTGCCGCGTTTATTAACTTGGGGTACTATGATGGCTTGTTGCGCAGGGTTCGCCAGAATTATGAGCTGCGCTGGCATCTGGCTGATACGACGATCCGTGAAAAGCTACCCCATTTCCTGAAAACGGGCGAATTTGGCGGAACGGTTTTTGTGCTTTCTGATCCCGAGGCCCGGTTGGATGCCATGACGATATGTCAAGCCGCCCTAAACCGCGGTGTTATTGTGGAGCCGATCGGGCCCTGTTTTTCAAATAAAACCGCAGGGAGATACCACTTTCGTCTTGGCGTCTCGTCAATCCAACCCGGTTCTATCCGAAAAGGGATTGAGCTGTTGTCCGAAGTGATTTCAGACCTACGCGCAACAAACTCGTAATGTCCCAGGGCGGGATGCAAACCAACAGTCCGCAAGCTTAAGAATATTGATCGATGGTTCAATCTCCGACAGCTGAGTTTTCCCCCCACAGCATACGTGACACCAGGCTGGCTAGAAGGCTCAGGACGTACCAAGTCAGCAGAAAGCCGACGCATTCCAGGGCGAATGACCCCCATTTGTAGAATAGGTCAGCAATAACAAAGGCGATAAGTAGCCAGGGGGCTTCCTGCCGCAAGAATGACTTTACGCCTTGTGATTTAATCGCTCTGTGCATGATGTATATCCCTGAATTATAAATGGTTATAATGTTTTAGACGATAACGGGCGGATGGCGACGTGGTGCGTCATAGCGCTGCTGTGCGAACCAGGTCATGGTTGGTTCGATGTCAGTTTGGGTGTTCCCGCCCTGCAGCGTGTACCCGGCTGCCAGCCAGGTGAAGCCATCATCGGCAACCTCGGCACAGTTGGTGTAGTCGCCCCATTTTCCCAGACCCGGAGTGTCTGTGCCACGTCGAGCGAGGGCCAGCCGCCAAGTCAGATCGATATCGTCGTATGAGCCAACAACATGGCTCGGATGCAAATTCCCACCACCCGCAAAGACCGAAAGCCCTACATCACCAACCCGGTTTACAGCTGTTGAGGGGTAGGCGAACGCGATCTGACTGTTCCAGATATCCGGTTCGTCAATCAATGACATGGTTGCTTCGTCAATGCGGACGGTCCTGACGAAAGGGAGTGGCCTGTTGGTCTGACGATTAGCTGTCCACATAAAGCCCAGAACGCCGCGTCCCAGCCAACCAGCCATAATGCGTGGATCAGTGCGCGACATCCAGTCGCCACCGGTGGTCTGCGCGGAATAATTGCCTGCGGACCAAGGCGTGACATCGATGTCGAATTCATCTACGTCCGAGGCGTTCTCGGCCCATCTGAATACGCGGATCTGCGAGTTCGTGTTGTGGCTGGCAAAGTACATCGCGCCGCGTGCGCCTTGTACGCAGCGCAGAGAAAAGTTGTCTTCTGTTTCGAATATGTCGAATGATAGCGTTGCCGCGGTCGCCAGTTCGTCCAGTGAAATCCGTAGAATGACCGAGCGGGTAAACTGGTTAGCCCCGGCCGAGAACACATTGGTGCCTGCATACATATAGTTTTCGGACAACGAAACGTGGTTATAGTCGAACCACTCCTTGTTCCACGCGGGATCAAGCCCGGCGGGGGTGAAATCCCAAATGTTCCATGTGTCGTTCCCCAAGGTGCGCCCTTGTTTGACCGCAACCCGCAGTGTGTTGGTGCCCCCCTGTTCGATATATTGAAGCAGCCAGATAAGCAGATCCCGGCTTGGGTCGTAAATCGTGGTCTGGTCGCAGCAAAACCCCCCGTCAACAGGTGGGAACAACGTGAAAGGGCTCATGTGAGACCAGCTTTGGCCGCCGTCCAGTGACCGACTTGCATACCAGTTGCCAGTGGCCAGAATCTGGCCTCCGTTGCTGGAAACCGTCGGTTCGCCCACAGTAGAGGTTTGGCCGTTAGTATCGAAATCCGTAAGGTTTATTGTGTTGAAAATCCTTGGCTGATGGGTCGAGGGCATAGCAGCCTCCGTAATCTATTCATGTCAAAAAATGTGCGTAATTGATTAGTAATCCAGTTCCGTCGGATCAGCGTCATTGCCGGATTGATCCGAATTATCTTCTTCCAAAGCAGGCCCGCCCTTTTTGCGAGTTTTTGAGACGCTCTCATCGCGTTCGCTCAGCATTTGCGGGGTCATGAGGCCTGACGCCCCGGCCCGTTCGCTCAGGGCGGAATGGGCCGATGGTTGTGGTCTCACCTCAAGTGTGCCCTTTCGGGTCGTTCGCTTTCCACGTGCTTGATTTGCCATTCAACTCTCCTATCCGTTCGTCAAGAAACGCATCCGAATTCGCAGGTCGTCGGATGGTGTTGAATGTATTTAACATAGCAGATTTGCCCCGACTCTTCAATTGAGCCGGCTCGATGCGGGTCTCGCTTTGCTTGAATCCGCGCGCTAAAGCGGCACCATCCGCGATAAGCGCCCCGATAGCGGGAACAGGCAAGCCTGCAATGAATGATAGATATCCGGTTTGCCGCCAAAGATGGATGTCACGATGTCACCGGATTCATCCACCGCCGGGAACCAGCCGCCATGTTGGTGATCCACGAACGTTTCATTCGCAAAGGTCCAGAGTTTTCTGTACCAAATTTCATCCTCTTGCCTTTTATCCAGTGCGATCAGGGCTCCAACCGCACCAATGGCTTCAGCTACTGGCCACCAGAACCGCGATGCATTTGCGACCCGACCCCCAAAATCCAGCGTATATGCCATGCCGCCGCCGGGCAGCCATGCATCCTTGAGGGCCTGCTCAATCAATCGTCGCGATGACTCGGGCGCGCCCGAGTTTGGTCGGCCTGATAAATCCCAATGCTGCAGCTGAAGTCGCCCAAGCTCGAACGAATGGCCCGGGGTCGTGCCTGCGGGACGGAACATCGGGTCACCGGCATAGCCCCGGTCAATCTGCCAATCTGAGGTGAAATGCTCGGGCAAGCGCCAGTTTTCAACAGGTGCGATCCGGCCGATAAAGAAATCCAGAATACGACCGGCGCGGGTAAGATAGATTTCGTCGCCTGTCGCCTCAAAAGCTGCAAGCAGTGCCTCAACTCCGTGCATATTCGCGTTCATTCCGCGATATGTGGAAAACGGCGTCCAATCGCGGTTCCACTCGTCACAGTACAACCCGGCCTCATCATCCCAGAAATGTGTGTCCAAAACATCTCGGACTTCGGTCAGCAGTTTGTCAGCTTCCGGGTGCCCTATCTGTTTTGCGCTTGAGGCAGCGAGCAGAACAAAGACATGCCCGTAGGCAAGCTTGCGATCATCCTTGATGTTGTCGCCATCCAAAGCCCAAAGGTAACCGGTGTGATCCCGGTCTTTGTGGTGGCTGTTGAGGTAGGCCATACCGTGATCGATGATCCGCTCTGCGCCTTGAAATTCAATCAGATGCCCCAGAGCGTAAGAATGCACTAGGCGTGTAGTCGTGTGCAGTTCCTGCAATGTGTTTGGCAGCGGGCTGCCATCATGGTCGAGGATGAAAAATCCTGGCTCGGTCCGACAACTTGCGCTGAAAAACGCCAACTGTTGCATAGCCTGATCTTTCAACCACGTGCGGTGTTCAGATGAATCAAGCCAAAAGCCCGGTTCGGAACGTGGGCCGGGTGGCAGAGGCAAGGTGTTGTCCATATTCTTCATCTCGCTTGAGGAATCATTCGGAATCGAACGAAAAAGCGCTGCAAAGCGCCAGTCGCCAATGAACCAAACACCGCGAACGAAGGCAATCGGCAAACCCGCATCGGACTGTCAGGGGTTGCCGTTCAGCCGTCGCAGTTGGCGGAAAACTCTTGGTAACTGCTTCAGGTTAATAGGTTAATCCCGGCCAGAATTACCACGGCGATGAACAACGTCTCCACTATGATGAGGGCGATTGCGGCTGCACCGACCGACAGGATTTGTTTAAGGTTTGTCTTCATCCCAACAGCTGCGATCGCAACAAGCAACAACCATCGAGAGCATTGGCTTAGAAATTCTGAAATCGCTGGCGGGATCAATCCGAATGAGGATGCCGCAGCGAGAACCAGAAATCCTAACACGAATCCCGGCAACAGCGGTGGGCGTTTCCCGTCTGCGTCCATTTCAGCAAAGCCACGAATAATCAGTGAAGCGACCAAAACCACTGGTGCCAGCATCGCCACGCGGAACAATTTGACCAGCGTCGCTGTATCTCCGGTTTGTTCCGAGATCGAAAATCCCGCGCCGACAACCTGAGCCACATCATGGATGGTGCCACCCAGAAACACACCGCCCGCAACATCGTTCATCCCTAATGAGCGTACGAGGATCGGATAGGCGATCATGGCGATGGTGGACAAAACGGTCACGCCCATGACAGTAAAAATCAGACGCTCTTCCGAGCGTTCGTCCTTGGGCAGGATTGCACTGATCGCCATTGCCGCCGATGCACCGCAAATTGCGACCGAACCGGCGGTCAGAAAGGCAAAGCGCCATTTGTGGCCAAAAAAACGAGCTACGGACAGGCCAAAACCTATGGTCAACAGCACTCCGACGATCACAAGGGCAATCAGGTCCCAGCCCAGACCCAGCATCAGGGTCATCGACACGCGCACACCCAGCAAGGCCACGCCAAGGCGCAGAAGTGTGCGTGCGGCGAATCCGATCCCTTCAACGGTTTTTCCTTCTTCGCCGAGAAAGCTGACCGCAATCCCCAATAGAAGGGCAAGCAGCATGGCCGGGGTAGCATAATGCTCGGACAGGAACTTGGCGGCGACGGCAACGGTTACGGCAATCATGACGCCGGGAAAGAGCGTGCGAACACGCTCCTTGCTCCGCTCGGTGAGGGATAGGTCTGAGGGATCGGCGGACGCCATAACGGATAGTCTTTCGTTTGTAAGGAATGGGTCGCGAGCCCGCACGAAGGGGCAGGCGAGCTGCCGAGTTTAGGGTTCGCGCGCCTGCAGGATGGTCACCGCGATTATCTGCGTCACATCTTCTGCGCTGCATCCGCGCGATAGATCATTGGCCGGTTTGGCGAGCCCCTGCAAAACCGGACCGATCGCCAGATAACCGCCCAGCCGTTGAGTCATCTTGTACCCGATATTTCCGGCATCCAGATTTGGGAAAATCTTGACGTTCGACTGACCCGCGACCGAGGACCCGGGGGATTTTCGCTCACCAATCGACGGCACGAAGGCGGCATCAAATTGCAGCTCTCCATCCACATTCAACTCTGGGTGTTTCGCCCGCAGAATTTCTGTCGCGTTGACGACTTTGTCCACCGCTGGGTGTTGGGCGCTGCCTTTTGTTGAGAAACTCAACATCGCGATCTTTGGCTCTTCCTGCAGCAATGCCCGCGCGGAAACCGCTGAAGCAGCTGCAATGTTTGCCAGTTCTTCGGAGGTCGGATCGATCACCAAGCCGCAGTCAGAATAGAGCATGGCGCGCGCGCCCTCAGCGGCGGCCTCGGGTGGGTACATCAGAAAGAACGAGGATACCATACCAGCATCAGGCTTCATTCCAATAACCTGGATGGCAGTTCTGACGACATCGCCCGTGGTATGGACCGCCCCGCCCACGGTTCCTGTTGCGTGCCCCATTCGCACCAGCATCGCGGCAAAGACCAGCGGCGATTCTGCGGCTTTGCGTGCCTTGGCTTCATCGACACCTTTGTGTCTGCGCAGAGAATGATACTCGGCCGCAAAAGCGTCAGTCAGTTCCGAATGCGCAGGATCATGGATGGCAATACCATCCCCGGCAGAGCCACCTTCTGCCGCTAGCGCGGCTTTAACGTCGGCCTCAGGCCCAACGAGAATAATATTGGCCAGACCAGCCTTATGGGCGGCTAATCCTCCGGCAACAATGCGGGGATCGGTGCCTTCGCTCAGCGCTACAACTGGGCGGGTTTCCGAGGCACTGGCCGCCAACAACTCGATCGGTGTTTTCGTCATGCGTCTCGGTTCCTGAACTGTAGTTAATCGGTGTCAGAACAGGTGCCTTGAGGTTAACGATGATCGTTTTGGCGCTGTTCCGATTTCGTTTCTTGATTGCTTGGTTCTGGTTCACCGTCAAGCTGTTGCCGATAGGTCCAGAATCGCCATCTGGCTATAGGAGGCGGCTACTCTGGACTTACGGGGTCACTCGATCAGAACCTTGGCGGGGTCAGCCCGGCCTGAAACCAGTTGATGAAAGTGACGATAGAAAACACTGGCAAACCGGTCGCTTGCTGTATGTCCGCCGCGTAAGGGCACATGTTTGTACATTCCAGAACAATTGCACCAAGGTCGGGATTGCCCGCTTGCAGCGCTAGCGCCGCCTCAACATTGTCGTCGCGGGCTTTGTCCACATCCAGCGTCAATGCGTTTTCGAGAATAGCGGTTGTGAATTCGCTGCCGCCTTCGGTGGTGCCAATCGGAGTTCCGTCGGGGACCTGTGCCTTTCGCAGGTGCTCATCCGTAAGTGTTGAGGCGGAGATGGTTAGAATGCCGGCGCGCTTTCCTGCAGGAAGGATACGGTTCACCATATCGACCTGCATCATCGAGGACGTCGCGACCGGAACAGGAACCGCCTCGGCCAGTTCATCCTGAAACAGCGAAAGAAAGCCGCAATTGGTGGTGATCCCGTCTACCCCGTCTTTGACAAGTTCCCGTGCGGCATCGATGAACGCTCCAAGCATTCCTTCAGCACCTTGTCGGACCACAAGATCAGGCGAGGCGTTGCGCACGATGCGGTAGAGCACGGGAAACGGCCATGTCCGAGCGTTGCCCATATCACCGGGAATACGTGGAAACTGTGCGTCCAACATCAGGATGCCGACAGATGCGCCGTATATGGATTTTCCGCCCTGCGCGATCATGACTGCGCCTCCTGAATGATGCGGGTCGAGATATCGTCGGACCCTTCCATATAGATGCTTGATATCCCATGGCGCACCGCGTCCTGCACCTGATCCATCCGCTTGTTGATATGGGTGCCCAAAGCCTGCGCGGCCTCATCAGCGTCGCGGTTCATCAAGGCCTGCATGACGCGCTTATGTTCGTCTTTTGAGCGTTGGACCCGGTCCAGACTCATGGAAATCCATCGGATATAGCGAATGCGCTCATTAATCCGCATCAGGGTTTGCAGCAATTCCATGTTGCCAGACAGCCGGGCGATGCCCAGATGAAACGCTTCATCTCGCGTGACGGCCTCTTCAACGGTAAGCCCGGTGATATCGATACCCGTCGCATAAAGTTCGTCGTGAAGCGCCTGCAGTTGTTCTGTGGTGGCCTTGGTGCACGCTGCGCGGACGGCGGCGGTTTCGATGATTTGGCGCAGCTCGAACAGGTCAAAAATGCTTTGGGCATCCAATGGGCGGCAAAAGAAACCCTGTCCCGGGCGGAAGTCGAATAAACGTTCGGCGACCAGCCGGTTCAGTGCTTCGCGCAAAGGGGTGCGGCTGACGCCCAGCTCTTTCGACAGGGCGACCTCGTTCAAACGATCGCCGGGACGCAGGCGGAATGAAACCGCCATGGCCTTCACCTGATCGTAGATATCATCAACGCGTGGACCTGCCATTGGTACTGCCTTTTGGTCGTTGCCCCACAGGTGCCACAGGCCAGTCTTGAAATCAATATACAAAACTGTATACAGATCTGTGTGCAGATTAGATTGAGGGAGTCGCCGACCATGACAGGAACGAATTACCTGACCGGAGCCGAGGCAATGGTCCGTATGCTTGAGGCGCATGGCGTGAAGCACATGTTCGGCCTATGTGGTGATACAACCTTGCCATTCTATGATGCGCTATCTCGGATGGATCACGGTATTCAGCACATTCTGACGCGGGATGAACGTCATGCGGCCTACATGGCGGATGGTTATGCAAGGGTGACAGGTAAGCCGGGTGTCTGCGAAGGCCCGTCTGGAGGCGGGGCGACATACATCCTACCTGGGGTGGTCGAAGCCAACGAAAGCTCGGTTCCTATTCTTGCGATCACCTCGGATGTGGCGACAACCAGCCGGGGAAAGTACCCGCTGACCGAATTGGACCAACCCGCGCTGTTCAAGCCGCTGGCCAAGTGGAATGCGTCGCTGGATGACGCCACACGATTGCCGGCCATGGTACGTGCGGCATTCCGGGCTATGACCACCGGAACACCTGGGGCCACACATCTTGCCTTACCCTTCGACACTCAGAAGGCGCAGGTGGATGAGGCTGAGATCTGGGCGGATGCGCGGCACCGCAGCTATCCGGCGGAACGCGCAGGTCCCGATCTGGATGCAATAGAGGCGGCGGCAGAGATACTGGCAAAATCAAAGTCTGCGGTTGCCGTTTGTGGCGGTGGACCCGTTCTGTCAGGGGCAAGCGACGCACTGCGCCGGGTCGCGGGTCTGTTGGACATGCCCGTCGCCACGACTGTGTCGGGGCAGGGCTCGATTGCCGAGACAGACCCGCTCGCGCTTGGTGTTGTCGGATCGAATGGCGGGGTGCCTGCCACCCGCGCTGTGGTAGATGCGGCGGATGTCGTTCTGTTCATCGGATGTCGCGCAGGATCCGTCACGACCGAGCGCTGGAGAAGCCCTGCGCGCGATGCCACCATCATTCATATCGACAGTGACCCGATGGTGATCGGAGCCAACTATCCGACCGAAGTCGCTATTTGTGCCGACGCGCGTCTCGCGCTGGAAGCATTGGCGGACGCATTGGCGGCACGCCAAGACCTGCCCAGGCTGGGCGGGGCGGCCAAATCAAACGCGGCATGGGCGGCCAAATTGGCTGCGTTCGCCCCGCTTGCAGCCAGCCGAGAAACGCCGATCCGGCCCGAGGCTGTCATGGCTTCGCTAATGGATATCCTGGATGATGATGCGATTGTTGTCGCTGATCCCGGCACGCCATGCCCATATTTCAGCGCGCATTACCGCTGGCGGACACCGGGGCGGCATTTCATCACTAACCGGGCGCATGGGGCGTTGGGGTATTCATTGGGTGCTGCAATGGGTGCGCATATTGGGCGGCCTTCGGTCAAAACCTTGTCGGTGATGGGTGACGGCTCATTCGGCTTTGCCTGTGGTGAGTTCGAAACCATGGTGCGGCACAACATGCCGATCACCTCAATTGTATTCTCGAACTCGGTCTTTGGCTGGATCAAGGCCGGACAGGACGCAGGGTTTGGGCAGAGATACTACAATGTTGATTTCAACCGCACCGACCACGCCGCTGTTGCAAGCGCCTTTGGTGTGAAATCATGGACTGTCAAAGATCCCGAAGACCTGTCCAAAGTTCTGAAACAGGCTATCGAGCATGATGGCCCGACATTGGTCGACATTCACTCACAACCGCTTCACGAGGCCGCTGCACCGGTTTCGGAATGGGTGGCATAAGAGGCGATCGAAGGGGTTAGCTGAGCCAGAAAATCCTGTGCAATCGTTGATAGGGGCCGCCCTTTCGCGGTGATAATGGCCAGATCAAGCATCACAGCCGGTCGGAAGGGGCGGGTTTGATACCCGCTCTCGTCGTCAAAGGTGACAGTGAAGGGATCGATCATCGCGACCCCCATACCCTGCTTGACGAAACTCAGCAGGTTTTCTGACAGATGGGTGTGAATCTGGGTCCGCCAGTTGCGCCCCGCTGATTGGAAGATGTCCCGAGTTCGTCGGTGGGTTTGATGCTCTGGCCCCATCACGATGAATGGTTCGTTTTCAAGAATTTCAGGTGTGAGTACATCATAATCTGCCAAAGGGCTGGTTTCCGGAAAGGTCGCCAGCGTTTCGAACTCAAAGACCTGATAGTTCAGTGTGTCATGCAGAATGGGCATCTCGACAATGCCGATCTCAAACAGGCCAGAGATTACCCATTCTTGAATCTTCGAGGAATACTGCGACTGAAAGCTTACCGACAGGTTCGGGCGGCTTTCTGCGAAGCGAGCGATCTCACGCGGCATGAAGCCGAAGGATAGCAGATGTGGTGCGGCGATCTGCAATTGACCCGGATGCTTGTTCTGCAGATCCGTGACCGCCTGCGCTACGTGATCCAGCCCCCGAACAACCGTATCAACCTCGCGGTATAGAAGTTCAGCTTCTGGCGTAGGCAGCAACCGGCCTTTGTTGCGTTCAAACAGCGGCAAACGCGCTTCGCGCTCTAGCTGTGCCAACAGATTGCTGATCCCGGGCTGTGAAATCCCAAGCACCGAGGCCGCACCCGTGACAGTGCCGGTTTCCATGATGGCGTGAAAAGCCTGTAGCTGACGAAATCGCAGGGACATCGCTATAGTATCATTTTTCCTGATGACCTCTAGATAATATAGTATTTGAAATGATATCCTCGTCAAGGCAGGCTTCGGCCATTGGCAGGGGGTGCAATGGGCGATCTGACACAGAAAATCATCGGCTATGATCTCTGGCATCTTGAGTTGCCCGTGACGTCTCGCCGTGATCATGGCATCGGGTCCGTCGAAGGAACATGCGAAGTCGTCGTCCTGCGGCTGAGATCCGAGGACGGCAATGAAGGATTTGGAGAGGCCTCTCCCTGGTCTGTCTTCACGGGCACCCCAGAGGCCACTTATGCAGCCCTTGATCGCTATTTGCGCCCTCTTGTGGTTGGGGCCAGAGTGGGCGATCGTTCAGCGATCATGGCACAGGCAGCTTATGCCGTGGCTCATTGCACCGAGGCGAAAGCTGCATTGGAAACCGCTTTGCTGGATCTTGCGGGCAGAATCAGCAAGGTTCCTGTTTGGTCTCTGCTGGGCGGGAAGTGCCGGGCAACCATTCCACTCAGTTGCTCAATTGCGAACCCGGATTTTGCTCAGGATGTTGAGCTGCTGTCACAATTGCAGGCCGATGGCGTTCGGATTGTAAAGCTCAAGACCGGGTTCAAAGATCACGCCTTCGATATCATGCGGTTGGAGTATCTCGCGCAGAACCATCCGGATTTCAGGGTTCGTGTTGATTACAATCAGGGACTCAGTATCGAGGATGCACCGGCACAGGTTCACGATGTTGCGCAATTCGCTCCGGATTTCATTGAGCAACCTGTCCGCGCTCATCAATTCAGCATGATGGGCAAGTTGCGACAGATGATTGACGTCCCACTTCTGGCTGATGAGAGCGTCTTTGGCCCCGAAGACATGGAACGGGCAGCGCGTGACGGTATCTGTGACGGGGTTTCAGTGAAAATCATGAAATCAGGTGGCCCGACGCGAGGCCAGACTGTGGCCCGTATCGCTGCTGCACATGGTTTGACAGCCTATGGCGGTGATATGTTCGAGGCCGGATTGGCGCATCTGGCAGGCACACATATGATTGCTGCAACACCTGAGATAACGTTGGGCTGCGAGTTCTATCAAGCCTCCTACTTCCTGAAAGAAGACATTCTTGAAAGCCCCTTCCAAATAAGCAGCGGCGAAGTTGTAGTTCCTGACGCACCCGGGCTCGGCAACAGACCTGATGTAACCAAGCTTGAGCATTATGCAGTGGCCAAGGCGGTGGGGGCATGAGCGAGAAGAAGACCATAGCGATCATCGGCGCTGGGATTGTTGGCGTTTCAGCCGCAATCTGGCTGCAGCGGGATGGTCACGAGGTAATCCTGATCGACAAGGCCGGACCGGGAGAGGGCACCTCGCACGGCAATGGGGGCGTATTGGCGTCATGCTCGATTGTTCCGGTGACTGTTCCAGGGCTGCTCCGGAAGGCGCCCAAAATGCTGCTCAGCCCGTCACAACCGTTATTTCTGAGATGGGGGTATCTTCCAAAGCTGATTCCTTGGCTAACAAAATATCTGAGTCATGCGAATGCATCAGATGTGGAACGCATCGCGTCAGCTTTGACGCCAATTGTTGGCGATAGCCTGAACGACCACAAAGCGCTGGCCGAGGGCACAGGCGCTGAAAAGTGGATCGTGCCGTCTGACTATCTGTTCCTGTACAAGGACCGCGCGCATTTCAATGATGATGCGTTTGGCTGGGACATTCGGCGCAGAAACGGATTCACATGGGACGAATTGGAAGGCCCGGGCTTTCACGCCTACGACCCGGTCTATAGTGAAGATATCGGTTTTGCGGCGAAACTTTCGGATCATGGCCATATCACGGATCCAGGTCGGTACGTCAAAGATCTGGCGGCGTATGTCGAGGCACATGGGGGCACAATCCTGCGTGCAGCGGTCGATGACGTGGTTCAGAAAAACGGTCGTGTAACCGGTATACGGGCGGCAGGCGAAACCATCGCGTGTGATACGGCAATTGTAACTGCGGGCGTTTGGTCGGGGCCTTTGGCCAAGCGTTTAGGCATTTCTGTTCCCCTTGAAACCGAACGCGGCTATCATCTTGAATTGGTGGAGCCTTCTGCCATGCCGCGCAGTCCGGTCATGGTGGTTTCCGGCAAATTTGTCGCCACACCGATGGATGGCCGCATTCGTTTGGCTGGCATCGTGGAATTTGGCGGTCTTGATGCGCCACCCTCACGCGCGCCGTTTGAATTGATGCGCAAGAATGCCCGGATGGCCTTCCCGGGTTTGACATGGAAGGAGGAAGTGGAATGGATGGGGCACCGCCCAGCACCAACCGACTCGATCCCGATTATCGGTGAGGTTCCGGGGATCAGCGGTGCGTATATGGGCTTTGGGCACCATCACATTGGCCTGACAGGCGGGCCGAAAACGGGGCGACTTCTGGCCCAGATGATTGCGGGCAGAACACCGAACACTGACATGAGCGTCTACGCGCCCTCGCGTTTCGCAACATAGAAATGACTGGCGAAGAACGCCGGCGTCTCAAAACTCAACAGGGAGAAACATGATGAAAAAACTGACAAGCCTTCTGGCAGCAACCGCTCTGACGGCTGCCGCAGCAGCGCCAGTAATGGCAGAGAAATGGGATATGCCGATGGCCTATTCGGCATCGAATTTCCATTCGGCCACCGGCGCGGAGTTCGCCAAATGTGTCACCACAGGAACCGGTGGTGAGATTGAAATCGTCACACACCCGTCCGGCTCGCTGTTCAAAGGTGCCGACATCAAGCGTGCGATCCAGACCGGGCAAGCCCCGATTGGTGAGCGTCTGCTGTCTGGGCACCAGAACGAAAACGCGCTGTTCGGCTTTGACTCGATCCCATTCCTGGCAACGTCGTTCGACGACAGCGCCAAGCTGTGGGATGCGGCAAAGCCGTCCATCGAAAAGCTGCTGGCTGAACAGAACCTGACGCTGCTTTACGCCGTGCCTTGGCCGCCTCAAGGGCTTTATTTCAAGAACGAAGTGAACTCGGTTGCGGATATGGAGGGGATCAAGTTCCGCTCCTATAACAACGCCACCTCACGCCTGGCCGAACTGACTGGTATGCTGCCCGTCACCATCGAGGCGGCTGAGATCAGCCAGGCCTTTGCCACCGGAGTAGCGGATTCCATGGTGTCGTCCGGGTCGACCGGCTATGACCGGAAGGTCTGGGAAAGTCTGAACTACTTCTATGAAGTGGATGCCTGGCTGCCGCGCAACTACGTGATGGTCAACTCAGACGTCTGGGCCGGTGTCTCGGATGCGAACAAGAACGTCATCAAAGGCTGTGCGGAACTGGCCGAGTATGCAGGTAACTGGCGTGCCAAGGAATATACCGGCTTTACGCTTCAGGGTCTGCGCGATGGCGGCATGACAGTTGGTCCTGCATCCGAACAGATGACGAATGAGCTTAAAGAAATCGGTGTCACCATGACCAACGAATGGCTTGAGGCCGCCGGTGACGAAGGCAAAGCCATCGTCGACGCGTTTAACTCTCAATAATCGTTCGAATGCGGGCGGCAGTTCATCCTGCCGCCTGCTCCCAATCCACAAAAAGCACAGGGGGACAGCATGGCGGCAATGCGAGGGCTCAGGTCCGTACTGGATTTCATTTATCTGGCAGCAGGGGTTCTGGCGGCGCTCAGCCTGATTGCCATTCTGGTGTTGATTGTTGTGCAAATGCTGGCCCGTTGGACCGGTGAGGTGTTTCCCGGCGCGCCGGATTATGCTGGATACGCGATGGCCGCTGCGTCTTTTCTGGCCTTCGCCAACGCCCTGAACCGAGGCAGCCATATTAGAGTCTCTATTCTCCTGAATGCGGTTCCCGATGGCTTTCGCAGAATTCTGGAAATCTGGTGCTTTGCGATTGGTTCGGCGGTCATGTGGTATTTCTGCTGGTATGCCTATCGCTTTGTGTACTGGAGCTGGAAGTTCAACGATATCAGCCAGGGGCAAGATAAAACCGCCCTTTGGATACCGCAATCTACCATGCTGATCGGAGCGGTCATTCTGGCCATCGCGCTGACCGATCACCTGTTCCATGTCCTGTTCAAGGGTGATCACCGCATCACCCGTGATCTGGCCGATCAGAGCCACGGAGAGTAAGAGCATGGAAAATATATCCGTTATTATCCTCTTCCTCTTTGTCCTTTTCACCTTGCTGGGCACTGGTGTCTGGGTCGGGCTGGCCCTGATGGGCGTTGCCTGGGTCGGGATGGAGTTGTTCACGACGCGCCCCGTAGGCGATGTGATGATAACGACCATTTGGTCGGCGTCCTCTTCCTGGACCCTGACCGCACTGCCGATGTTCATCTGGATGGGCGAAATCCTCTACCGAACGCGATTGTCCGAAGACATGTTCAAAGGCCTGTCGCCGTGGATGGCACCGCTCCCTGGCGGGCTGGTCCATACGAACATCGTGGGGTGTACAGTGTTTGCCGCTGTCTCGGGCTCGTCTGCGGCGACGCTGACCACGGTTGGCAAGATGTCGATCCCGGAACTGCGAAAGCGCAACTATCCTGAACGCATGGTCATCGGCACGCTGACGGGTGCGGCTACGCTTGGCCTGATGATTCCGCCGTCGCTGACGTTGATCGTCTATGGGGTGACGATCAATGAATCGATTACCAAGCTGTTCTTTGCTGGCATCCTGCCCGGTCTCGTGCTGGCGGCGATGTTCATGGGCTACGTCGCCATCTATTCCAAAGTTGGCAAAGACTGGAACCCCAACGATGAGAGCAAGTTGACCTTCTCCGAAAAGGTCAAAAACTCTCGCTTCCTGTTGCCGGTGATCCTGCTGATCATGGTTGTGATCGGGTCGATGTATCTGGGCTATGCCACGGCGACCGAGGCGGCGGCTTTCGGCGTGATTGGCGGGCTGCTGCTGGCTGCAGGACAGGGATCTTTGAACTGGAAGACGTTCACCGAAAGCCTGATGGGCGCAACCCGCACCAGCGCCATGATCGCGCTGATCCTCGCGGGCGCCGCGTTCCTGTCCTTGTCGATGGGCTTTACCGGCCTGCCGCGCGGGCTTGCGGATTTGATCGCGGGGTGGGAACTGACCCGGTTTGAACTGCTGATGGTTCTGCTGGTCTTCTACGTCATTCTGGGCTGCTTCCTTGATGGGATTTCTTCGGTTGTGCTGACCATGGCCGTTGTCGAGCCGATGATCCGCGATGCTGGCATCGATCTGATCTGGTTCGGTATCTTCATCGTGGTCGTTGTCGAGATGGCCCAGATCACACCGCCCATCGGATTCAACCTGTTCGTGATGCAGGGCATGACCAATCATGAGATGAGCTATATCGCGCGCGCTGCGATCCCGATGTTCCTGATCATGGTGCTGATGGTGTTCGTTCTGATCTGGTTCCCTGAACTGGCCACATGGTTGCCCGAAAACCTGCGTCAGAGTCCCGGTGGGTAGACGCCGTTGAGCCCGCTTCACCTCGCGGCGCGTCACGGCCCATATGTGTTGGTCTCGGGTCTTGCTGCGGGCCTTTTGCTACCGGGATTGGCCGCGCCGATGCGGCCTCTCTTGCCGCCTTTGGTCATGCTTCTGCTGTTTCTGACGCTGCTGCGAATGCAGCCGGGGGCCATAGTGGGTTCGCTGGTTGACCTGAGAAAGGTCGCGGGAACGATCGCCGCCTTTCAATTGGTTTTGCCATTGTCTGTGGTTGTGATTGGAATTGCCTGCGGATGGACTGATTCGCCGGTATTTTTGGCGTTGCTGATCATGGCTGCAGCCCCCTCAATATCCGGCAGTCCCAATATGTGTCTGATGATGGGCTATTCAGCGGAACCGGCAATGCGACTGGTCGTGGTTGGTACGGCTGTTTTGCCACTGACCGCGTTGCCGATCTTTTGGGTGATGCCGGAATTGGGTGATCTCAGGGCCGTCCTGATGTCCGCACTTCGGCTTTTTCTGACGATTACCATCGCGACTCTCGCGGCGGTCATACTGCGCCGCACGGTGCTGCGCCAACCGTCAAAAGCCATGCTTTTGAACTTGGAAGGTGCGGCGACAATTACCCTGTCCATTTTCGTGGTCGGCCTCATGCCATCACTGAGCGCGACTGCACTTGTGGATCCGCGCGCCGCGCTGCTCTGGATCGCGTTCGCCTGCCTGATCAACTTTGGGGCACAGATTGTTTCATTCCAATTCACACGAACTCGAATGCCCGGTGCCGAGGCTACGGCAGTTTCTCTGATCGCCGGGAACCGGAACATTGCGATATTCTTCGTGGCGCTGCCGCCCGAAGTGACCGCGCCGATCATGGTGTTTATCGGGGCGTATCAAATCCCGATGTACCTGACGCCGTTGATCATGCGCCGACTGTATCAGACGGCTGCCACAACCAGTTGATTTGGGTCAGAGGGGTTGGCGGAACCAGCCCTAACGCTGATCCCCGACCCCGACGCCGACATAGGTCTCAAACCCCGATCCCAGAACCATGGTGGACGAGTAGATATTGCGCAGGTCGACCATGCGGGGGGATTTCATCGTTTCCGCCAGCTCGCTCAGGTTCAGGGCGCGGAACTCGTTCCATTCCGTCAGCAAGACGACAACATCTGCATCTTTGGCTGCTGCGTAAGGGTCATCCATCCACTGGACGCCCGGCAGCAGCGCTTCGCCCTCGGCGCGGCCCTGTGGATCGACAACGCGGACCTGGGCACCACCACCGATCAGGGCGGGAACGATGGTCAGGGAAGGCGCGTCGCGCATGTCATCGGTGTTGGGCTTGAAGGTTACGCCCAATACGGCGACGGTCTTGCCATTAAAGCTGTCGTTGCAGGCATCCCGGATCTTCTCGATCATCCGCTTCTTGACCTCATCGTTTACGCGGATGACGGTCTCGGTGATCTGCATCGGGTGGGCGAAATCCTGTCCGATCCGGGCAAGTGCTGCGGTGTCTTTCGGGAAACACGAGCCGCCATAGCCGGGGCCTGCGTGCAGGAACTTGTTGCCGATCCGCCCGTCCAGGCCAATACCGCGCGCCACCTCTTTGACATCGCCGCCTGCGCGTTCGCACAGACCTGCGATTTCATTGATGAACGTGATCTTGGTCGCCAGAAACGCGTTTGCCGCGTATTTGATCATCTCGGCACTTTCCAGATCGGTGGTCAGGATCGGGAAGTCGCGCAGATAAAGCGGACGATAGATCTCAGCCATGACATCCGCCGCTCGTTCGCTTTCGACCCCAACAACAACACGGTCCGGGCGCATGAAATCATCTATCGCGGCACCCTCGCGCAGGAATTCGGGATTCGAGGCGACGTCGAACTCGGCCATGGGATTTGCGCCGGAGACAACTTCATGAACCTTGCGGTTGGTGCCAACCGGAACGGTCGATTTGGTAACGACAACCGTATAGCCGGTAATGGCCTGTGCGATTTCTTCGGCGGCGGCCATCACGTAGGTCAGATCAGCATGCCCGTCCCCGCGGCGCGTCGGTGTGCCCACCGCGATGAACACCGCGTCCGCGCCGTCGACGGCAGCGATCAGGTCGGTGGTAAAGGTCAGGCGGCCAGCAGCCACGTTCTTGGCCATGAGCACATCAAGGCCCGGCTCGTAAATCGGCACTTCTCCATCCTGAAGCATCTTGATCTTGCGATCGGATTTATCGACGCAAATCACATCATGGCCAAAGTCCGAAAAGCAAACCCCGGACACCAAACCGACATATCCGGTGCCAATCATCGCAATGCGCATTTATCGAATTCCTTCTTTTGGGTTTCGCCAATGGCGCATTTCCTGGTCTCTTTCAACCGCTGAACTAAGAGCTTTTGGGGCTCGATAATTACAACCGCCTAAGCATTGCCGGCTTGCTTTCGACAACAGCTCGGCACTTCTGAGGTGTTGCGGGCGATAGGGCAAAATCATCAGACTGTCTCTTGGCGACCGAATATGCTTGTTGTGGTGAATTGTTCAAGTACTGTTCGTGGCTTGAGTTGAACTGGCTATCTGGTCTCGGCGAAGAACGGCGTGTTGCGATCAAGATTCGTTGCCAGATCGGATTTCCGACGATGTCATTCGTTCGACCGCTGGCGCGCATTCTCAATCCTACATGTAATATCAGGCACTTCTTCGCTTCAGCAGGCGTTGGGCATAGCCAGAATGCGAAGCTTCATATAGTCTCACAATCAGTTTTCGTGGTGTCGAGCGGCGGTGCGAGCAATCTGTTAATTGTTTTAAGGCTTCGCGATGGGGGGCATGTTCTCGTTTTTGGGTTCCGGGGAAGGCGTTGGCCTTAAATCTCCACGCCGCATGAGCGCCGGTCGCGGAGCGCGCTGATGGTGCTGCACCCCACCGGCCCGGAAACTGATCTTGGCGCGATGGAGCACCGCCATCTGACTGTCATGATGGTGGATCTTGTCGAGTCTACGGTATTGGCTCAAATGCTTGAGCCCGAAGATTTGCTGTCTACGACATTACGTTATCATAAACTGGTCGAACAAATTGCCGATGAGTTCGGGGGCAGGGTGCTGCAGATCGTGGGCGACGGTATCCTCGTCGCCTTTGGTTGGCCTGCTGCGTCTGAAAATAATGCCGAGCGCGCTCTACGCGCTGCGCTGCGCATCCATACTGATCTGCCCGCAATGGCGGGTCCGCTCGATCTCAGGTGCCGGATTGGGATCGCATCCGGCGTAGTTCTTGTCGGGGACATCGCGCTTGGGACCAATATTCAGCCGGACGCGATTTTTGGATCGACGCTAAATCTTGCGGCACGTCTTCAGTCGTTGGCGACCCCCGGTGGAACAATGGTTTCTGCGGCAACACGAGCGCTTGGGGCCGAACAAATGGAGTTCGAGCCGCAAGGCGTTCAGAACCTCGCGGGGTTCGACCGGCCTGTTCCAGTTTATCGATTGACCGGTGAAGGCAAGGATCAGGCACGCCGCCATAACCGCACCCCGTTGCTTGGCCGCAAAGCCGAACGCGGACAACTCCGCCGCGCGTGGAAAGATGTGGAAGCCGGAAGAGGGCGGGTGATTCACATATTGGGTGAGGCAGGGATTGGCAAATCGCACCTGATCCGTGATCTGCGTTCGTCGGTCGGGCCGCAGGCATGGGTGACCTATCACTGCAGCCCGTTCCATGTCAGCACACCGTTCTTTCCCTTCATATCACAGGTCGAACGGTGGTGCGGCATCCACAATCAGGACGATATTGCCGCGCGTCGCAACCGGTTGTCAGAACATCTGAGCGATATTCTGGACGACGCGCAACTTCGCACGCTGTATTTCATTCTTGCCCCGGGCCCTGGCGACAGCGGGACGACCAGTGAGGACGAACTGCGCGCGCAACTGAGTGACATATTCATCCGCGTCTACCAAAAACTCAGCCGAGAGGGGCCGGTGCTTGTCGTGGTTGAGGATATGCAATGGGTCGACCCATCGACCCTTTCGGTGCTGCGCGACGTGGCCGAGCATCTGACATCACTTCCCGTCCTGATGTTGATGGTTTCGCGGATGCCGGCGCCATCAGCGATCAAAGAGAGCATACCGTCTCTTGAGCAATTGTCGCTTCCACCGCTCGATGATGCGACATCGTCAGAACTGGCCAAGGCGGCCTCGGGTGAGCGCCTTGACGACCGCACCACGGCGCAGATTTTGGCGCGGGGCAATGGCGTGCCCCTTTTCATCAAGGAGTGCTCTGCCGCCATCGCTGCGTCGCCTGAACGTATCGTGGACAACATTCCCGCCACCTTGCATGACCTCCTGGCGCAACAGGTTGACGAGGTCGGAGAACTCCGACGTGCCGCGATCGAGGCCGCTGTTATTGGTGGTGCCTTTGGGGCGCCTTTGCTGGCTCAGATCAGTGAACTGACTGAAGACGAGTCCGAAGACGCGATCTTTGGGCTCGCCGCCACGGGTATTTTGCAACATCTGCCCGGCGCGAATGACGACGCAGAAATGATCTGGCGGTTCCGCCATGAATTGGTGCGTGAGGCGGCATATCAAAGCCTTGTGCGGGACCGTCGCATTCATTTGCATCGACGCACGGCAGAAGCCCTTGCCGCCCAACCGGAAGCCGCCCGACAGCCTGAACAAATAGCGCGGCACTGGGAACTGGCCGGTGAAACAACGAAGGCGGTGGCCGCTTGGTCGGAGGCCGCGCGGCTGAACCTGAGGCGCCACGCAAATCGCGAAGGGGCTCAGCATGCCCGAAACGGATTGCGGCTGTTGGACGAGTTGCCCGCAGGCCAACGCGATAAAGCTGAATTGAACTTGCAATTCCTTCTGGCCGCTGCCGAACGCGTGCATGTCGGTTATGGTGCCAAGCCCGCAATCGATGCCTTTGGGCGCAGTTTTGAACTGGCTGAAAAGCTGGGCGACAGGCGTACTCTTGTGCGCGCGGGCAGGGGTCTGTTTACCGCTGCAATGGTCAAAGGTGATTACCAGAACGCCGAGCAATGGGGGCAAGCGATCATCGATGCGTATGACGATCACCACACCCGAATGGTTGGAAACTACATCTGTGGGGCCGCGCTATCCCCGCGCGGTCGGTTTCAGGATGCGGCAGCAGCTCTGGAACAAGCGGCGTCTCATGCGGATGCGCATCGCGCCGAAGCTGGAAACAGCCCCGATATTGCAGCCGTGATACAAATCGAGAGTATGAGCGCGCTGGTTGACAGCTTTCAGGGCAAAACTGAGGCGGCACTCGCCAAAGCCAAGCGGGCAGTTGGCGCCGCGATGACGTCGGGCCAGCCCTTGATCATTGCAAATGCAATGCACTGGTTGACCGAAATCCACATGCAGATGGACCACCCGGATTATGCGCGTATGGCCGAGGCGCTGAGCGCGGCTGTTCAGGACAAGGGCGGCCCTTATTACCAAGCTGTTGCAACGGCCCATCTTGCCGGGGCTGCCATCAGAACCGGCGAGGCCACAGAGGGCGTGGCCATGCTGCAGGCCGCTTGGGGAAGGATGCACGCAACGGGTGCCGAGGCGGCTGGCGTGCTCGTCAACGCCGAGCTCGCACGGGGCTATCTTGCTCTGGGTGAGATTCAGAAAGGGTTGGATGCGGTGGAGGCTGGTCTGACATGTGCAGAAAACACTGACGAGCGGAACTATGAGGCTGAAATCCACCGGATAAAGGCGGCTCTTCTACTGGAACAAGGTGCTCCGTTCGACGCGGCTGAGGCGGCTTTGCGTGAAGCTATAGCCGTGGCGAATGATCAGGGCGCGGCGCTGTATGAATTGCGCGCGCTGAGTGATCTTGCCTGCATCCGGCCAGCCGATACGGAAGTTGCCGCGCGGATTACTGAGCTGGAAGAGCGCGCGGTCGCGTCTTAGGTCCCGCCGGGACGTCGACCTAAAGTGCAGTCTTCGGGTTGCAGGTCCAAGCCAACAAAACGCGCCACCTGCGAGAATGACGAAGTTTTCTTCAGCAACTGAAAACCTTTCTCTGAAAAAGTCTCAGCCGAGTACAAATTTTTGGATACCATCGGGTTGTTCATAAGCTGCGTGATCGCGTCATACGCCACCATCGATGTCATCAGATCGCCCATGATCACATCGCCCTTGTGCTGTTCCGCAAAGAGACCAGGGAACAACTCGACCCTATTGACGTCGCAATAGAGCCGGCTCAGGTCGGCAATCAATTCTTCCGCAAACGGCTGATCACCAATCATCTCAGTAAAGCTTGAATGCGGTTTGCGGCAGAAATGATGACGATAAGTGTTCAGCGACGGAAGACGCGCCTTACGCGTCAGGGCAATTGTAGCTTCGACAGGGGCAGGAGCACCGGGCGCAGGCCTTTGGAACAGGAAATCGGGCGTGTTGCGCAGCGACATGCGGGCCGCAGGTTGGCGCGACAATGATCGGATCATTTCCGCCAAGCCTGTTTGTTCGACCAGTCGTGGATTGAATCTGAACCCCTCCGGGCCAACCTGTGCGCCGTCGATTATGAATCGCTCGGGGATCATCGAATGCCAGCGGTAGAGCAAATTGAACTCAATCGCGATCTGATTGGAATGATGCCAAGGTTGCCAGCGATTGACGCCAACGGGTAGTTTGAAAGGCATATTGGCGATGTGGGCGATGTAGTCCTCAAGCACAAGCTTGATCAGCAATGCGATCAAGGTGCAGCGTGTAGTCTGGAACACACGCTCTTTATCCCAGCCTGATATGCCGCGCTTTTCGCGCCACAACAGATCGGCAAAGGTGTTATGGGCGCGCAACATCAGTGTATTGATCGTGATATAGCCTATCGTACCATTGCCATTATCGAGCCCGGTTGCATGAAAATCGAGCAGTAGCTGGTCGATTGCGTGATCGCTGAGACCCGGATGCGCCCGTTTCACCGCATTCCAAAGCTTGCAGGGATCGTGCAACGGCTTTCCGCAATTCTCGCCAGTGGCGAGACTGCCATCAAAAGGGGGTGCTAGCTTAACACCACCGGATTGGTTTTTTTGAAACAGCTTCGGAGCCCACATCTCGCCCTGTGTATCCAGACGAAAGGCCAGCCGGTGGGTTAGTTCATTGGTATCGGGATCGCGTTCGCGCAGCATGTCGGTCTGAAAATCGTTCAGCCCGTAGATTTGGCACAGATCGACCTCGTGGTTCGAATCCGTCTGATCAACCGGTCCTTTCGCCCCAAAGGTGCGAAGGAAACTGTCGGTAAACCATTGTGCGGCCGAGATAAACAATAGTGTCGATCCTTGCGGGCACATCAAGGTAAGCGGGCTGCCATCCATTTGTGTCCGTCGCTGAAAGAGATCAGCAACTTCGCTTTCCGACGGCAGGACGGGTGAGAGGTCTTCTGGCGTCGTATGCCGACCGATCCAGCGATGGGAAAACACGCCGGGCCATGTCGTGTAGTCTGCGCCCATTGTATAGGGCCGCGGTCGGTGGATCTTCGCGGCGTTTGCAAGCCTGATCGCGGCCAAATAACTCGTAACGGGTGGGGAGATCTTGAATCCGAGTTTGATCAGATCATCAACGTCCAGCATCAATACATCTCCGTTTGGTCATCGGTTCGGGAACCGGGCGCGGGCCAGGCTCAGATAGGTTCTGAGCCGGATCGCATTAATCGGTCCTAAAGGTTCGTGATCTGCCGTGACACGCCAGGGCGAGAAGCTCATCGCGTCGCCATTCTGCGGATCAAATTCTGCACCTTTGGGAATCGTGATATCCGCCACGGGCGTGACGGTATGATGGTACGGATCAAGAGGTGCATCTGGTTGCGGATCGCATGCCCACCGGATGCGATTGTCTAGCACATCGAATTCGTCGGCCGGGCGCGGGGGCTCAATCACACACAGCTCGAAGTGATTATCTCCATCGGCCACGTCTTGCCGCAAACACTGCCCGATCCCATCTGGATCGTCTACCGGATGTGCCGGAATTTTTGGTTTAGCGCTGCGGGCCAGGTATCGGACTGTTAGATCGGGGCCCAGCCGATACGGTGTTGTCGACCAGAAATGGACCTCAAAAGGCGAGTGCATATAGTTCGAGGCAAAATCACTCGCGACGCGAAACTGACGCTTGCCTTCACGAGTGAGGAAGGTGCGAAATCCTGCGCGCAGCCCTTTGGTGATCAACCTAAGGCTCCATTTTCGTCGCCCTTTGATCGCGTGCTGGACCGCTTGTAATGTGGCGACAAGCCTGCCCAATCGCTCATATTCATCGGGGACGTAGCTGGGAAACACATCCTGATCGACCAATACGAAATCGAACTCGTCGCTGAGTTGTGTGGTCCCCAGATGCGCAAGTGCTTCGGCGTCGATCAGCTTGGGGCCAGGCACATCAAAAAGCTTGATCGCCATCCCGTGGGCATCCGATTTCCGGTCATCCAGATGCGCGCCGTTGGAAAAGCGAAGTGCGGCTGAATAGGCTGCGGGCTGTTCAAACAGGCCGTGACGGAACTGTTCTGGTAGATCGTTTCTGACGGTGAATATTGCAGCTACACACCCGTGACTGCGCCCATGCTGAGCCCTTAAGCGATGGCCTTTCCACCGTGCAACGGCCTCGAGATTGTGGTCAATGACATCATCAACAATATCCGGCGGCAATGCGTTTTGCGAAACATGTGTCAAAGAACCGTCTCCTTGGATAAACCCAGGCAATGATCAAACAGGGGTAAGGTGCTGACAAAGCTAAACCTCTAAATTTGTTCAGCTTACCTCAGATTGTCTAATTTCCAAACACACCAACTATGGACAACCGTGGCCAGACAAATTCGGCGCGCAGCCCAACCCATTCGGTTGGTGCTACGGACACGTGGTTGCCCGCGCTCGATCCTCGACCAGAGTTGAGCGCCTTCGACTTTATCATTGACGTGTCCGGTGTTCTCGGGCACTCAGTCGATTGATGGTTCCCGGTGGCGTTGCCGCGGGATGAAAAGGGAATACGGTGAGGTTTGCCAAAATGGTGCCAATTCCGTAACTGCCCCCGCAACTGTAAGCGGTGAGCAAGGCCAAACAGCCACTGGTCCACAGGGTCGGGAAGGTTGGCCGAGCGCGGACCCGCAAGTCAGGAGACCTGCCATCAGATGTTCAACCAACCCGGGGCGGGGCGTCCTGGAAGGAGGCTTTGATGGCGCGTCAATCGCGTGTTTACATTGTCGGCAGCTTCCGCATGCGCTTGGAAACAGGTGGAGTGGACCATGCCAGATACGCCTGATCATTTCATTCTAGTCTGCGAAAGCTGCACTGAAGGGCTGCGCCTTGATGAAATTTGCGATGCGTTGACTGGGAAATTACCTCGCAGTTTTGCGATCCGCGCGTCGTCTTGCATGGCAGGCTGCAATAGTCCCAGAACGGTTGGGTTCCAGGCCGTAGGAAAGGCGCAATACCTTTTTGGTGGCATTCAGACCGCGGATGAGGTGCAGGCGCTGGCTGAGTTTGCAGCGCAGTATCGTGAAAGCCCGGATGGCTGGACAAACGCCACTGATCGCCCGCAGGCGTTGTTCAATAAAACCCTCTCGCGCATGCCGCGGATCGAACAGGGGGCATCGCAATGACGTTGCGACCCTTTCTGATTGCCGAAAACCTTGAGTATTATGCCCTTAACGGAGATGTCCTGTTGCAGGGCGTCTCGTTCGAGTTGGACGAGGGTTCCATTCTAGCCATCGCCGGCCCGAACGGGGCGGGGAAAACGACGCTTCTCAATCTGTTGTGCGGCGCTGAGCCGCTGGCACTTGGCGATGTTCGGATCAAAGGACGCAGTCTGAAACAGCTCTCCGCCAAAGAGCGTGCGCGCATGATTGCAGTGGTAGGTCAGCAGGAACTGCCCGATGGACGCTTGGCGTTACGCGATTATGTTGCGCTGGGGCAAATACCCATCCGTGCGGACCGATCTGTCGAAGGCCACGCGCAAGAGCTGGACCGGATTTTAGACCTGACCGGTCTCGCCAATCTCGCGGACAAGCGCATGGCCCAACTGTCCGGAGGCGAACGTCAGCGTGCCCATATCGCGCGCGCTTTGGCGCAGAACCCTTCGTTGCTGTTTCTGGACGAACCTACCAACCATCTGGATCCTGATGCAAAAGGGCGGATGCTGTCTTTGGTCGCCGAGCTTGGGATCACCGTGGTCATGATCGTACACGATCTGGTCATGATCCCCGAATTCGCCACACATGTGGCGCTGATGAAATCGACCCGCATGATCGAGTTTGGGTCGGTGGACAAGGTGCTGACACCCGAAAGAGTCCGCGAAACTTTTGGCGTTGATTTCCTCTGCTTTCTCCACGAAGGCCGCGTGATTCCGGCGCTTGATATTCGAAGAACCACAGTCTCAACTTAGTCAAAGGAACACACTGAGATGAAATACATCTGGCCCGTGGCGTTGGCCACCGCCATGGCAAGCGGTGCTGCTGCGCAAGAAGTCACCGTAGACAACTGCGGCGAACCGCTGGTTTTTGATACCGCGCCCGAGCGCCTGGTTGTGCATGACATGAACATGACCGATATGGCTTTTGCATTGGGTCTGCAGGACAAGATCGTCGGCCTGACCGGCATCACCGGCTGGTACAAGACCAGCCCTGATTTTGATGCCCTGCGCGGCGACATCCCCGAGCTTGCGCCGAAATATCCGACCGTCGAAAACTTGGTGGCGGTTGAACCCGACCTGTTCTTTGCCGGTTGGTACTATGGCATGAAGCCGGGTGGTGATGTGACCCCAGATACATTGGAACCGTTCGGAATCAAGACCTTGGTTCTAACGGAAAGCTGTGTCCATCTGGACAAGGATCGCCCCGAAGCCAGCATGGATCTTCTGTTTGGCGATGTGTTGCGCTTGGGCAAGGTGATGCAAGTCGAAGACAAGGCCGAGGCTCTGGTCTCGGGCTGGAAAGAGCAGCTGGCAGCGATCGAAGCCAAGACTGCTGAACTGCCCAAGCCCCGCGTCTTTCTTCTGGATGGTCCTGCAGATGCTCCGTTTACCGCCGGTAAATTCGCGATTCCCGACGCGATGATCACAGCCGCCGGTGGTGAAAACGTCACTCATGACATGGACACGAGCTGGGGCCGCACTTCGTGGGAGGCCGTTGCCGCATCGAACCCGGAATTCCTGGTTTTGTTGGATTATCAGACCGGCAATGGTGCCGAGGACACCTTCAAGTTCCTGCAGGAACATCCCGTCATGTCGCAGACTGATGCCGTCAAGAACGAACGCTGGATCGGATTGCGCTACGAAGAGCTAACGCCGGGACCGGCAAATATCGAAGCGATCTCGAAGATGGCGCGCGCGATGCATCCGGGTCAGAGCTAATATGGGCCGACTGGGCCTGACGTTGTTGCTGGGGGCGGTCGTTCTGACCGCCCTTTTGCTGATTTCCACGATCTACGGCACAACCTCGATTCCTTTGTCCGACACCTTCACCGCGATATTGCGCGGTACCGGGTTGCAGGACGGAGAGATGTCGCCGCTGCATAGGATCGTATTCGACCTGCGATTGCCCCGCGCGTTGTTTGCAGCCGTGATCGGTGCTGGGCTGGGCATCGTTGGCGTGGTGCTGCAAACGACCACACGTAATGACCTTGCCGATCCATTTCTGTTCGGCCTGTCCTCGGGTGCGGCAGCGGGGGCGGTGTTTGTAATTACCGTGACCGGAGATATTCTGGGTTTCTGGACTCTGCCTCTGGCTGCCTTTTGCGGCGGTCTTGTGGCGTCGGGCATCGTGCTGGCGCTGGTTCATGGGCTTCGCACCAGCGCACCGGAAAAACTGATCCTTGCGGGTCTGGCTGTGTCGTTTTTGTTTTCGGCCATCACCAACTATCTGATTTTCGCCGGCGATAGCCGCGCCGCCCATTCTGTCATCTTCTGGATGCTGGGGGGGCTGGGCCTGGCCCGTTGGGAGACGTTCCCGCTGGTGTGCATCGGTCTGCTGCTGATCCTGAGCTATTCGCTTTATCGCAGCCGCTGGTTGGATGCGCTGCTGACCGGGGATTTGACTGCCGCTACTCTGGGTGTGCCGGTTCGGGGTCTGCGGTTCAGCATGTTTTTCACCGCAGCTTTGGCAACGGCCGTGTTTGTTTCCGTAGCCGGAGTGATTGGTTTTGTCGGTCTGATGGTGCCGCATATTGCACGCGGGATCGCAGGTCCCCTGCACAAAAACCTTCTACCTACCGCCGCTATGGTTGGTGCTGCCTTGTTGACCGGCTCTGACATTCTCAGCAGGCTTCTGCTGGCTCCGCAGGAATTGCCGGTGGGGATCGTCACAACTTCAATCGGATCGGTGTTTGTGTTCTTGCTTTTATTCAGGACAGCGAGAAATCAACGGTAAGGCCCTCGATCTTCGCTCCCAAGATATTTCGTCCTGATCAGGTCTGAGCCGAGTTTAAACCTTTCCGTCAACCGCTTGGCCGAGCCACTTGAACACAAGCTTGGCTCGGTCGGATGAGGTGTTGTGTAGTTTCACGTAGAAATCCAGTTGCGATGAGATGGTTTGCGGCAACAGTCTGACCAGTTTTCCGGATGCGGTCAGCTCCGAGGTCAGTCCCTCCCATCCCAGCACTGCGCCCATATCGTCCTGAGCGGCCTGAAGCGCAATCGTGTAATTGTTGACCCGATGCGCGGAATTCAGCGGGCCTTCATAGCCCAGTTTACGGGTCCAGGCCCGCCAATCGGTCCAACCGGTATCTGGTGCATCAAGATGGATGAGCGGCACTTTGGCGATCTCGCCGACATGCTCGATTGGGTTCTGTTTCGCAAACCGAGGGCTGCATAAGGCCATGATGTTGTCGTGAAACAAGGTCTTGATAATCCCTGAATCGCGGCGTGTATCACCGTAGTGAATGCTTAGATCACATTTTGAGGTATCGACCCCGAGATCGGTCACAACTTGTGTCACAGAAACATGGCCATGCGTTTTCCAAAACTGGGCAAGCCGTGGTGTAAGCCAAAGCGAGCTGACCGCCGTAGAGGAACGGATCGTCACGCCTTTGTGGTCATACTGTCGGCGCAACTGCCCAAGGGCCTCGCTGATCCCTTCAAGGCCACGTTGAAGGGCGACCAGCAAATAGGCTCCGCTTTCGGTAAGTTCGACGCCGCGATGATGGCGCAGAAACAGCGCGCATTGCAGCTCGTTCTCAAGCGCTTTGACCTGATGGCTGATCGCTGCGGGCGTAACATTCAGCTCTTCAGCAGCAGTTTTGAAACTCACATGCCGCGCTGCGGTTTCAAAGCTGATCAGAGAGCTTAGGGGCGGAAGATCATATGGGCGGTTGGGCAAGATGTTTTGACCTGTGACAAGTTGAAAACCCGATAATAAGAACGCAATCAGCAGCGATTTGGCTTAGTTCATCTTATGCAGAGTGAATCTTTTTGCAATTGCCCGCCAGCAGTTCAATGTGAAAATTCGCCACAACCGTTTGAGACATGATCAAGGGATGTGCCAAGGGTCCTCAAGCCCCTTGGACATCATATCGATCTTTCCTCATGCAATTCGATCCCCGGTTGGTCGTGCACAATTTGAAGGAGTTGCAGTATGCAGTCACATGCAAAAGTCGTGGTTGTCGGTGGCGGATGCGTCGGGGCGTCAATTCTATATGGGCTGACCGAACATGGATGCTCTGATGCCGTTATGCTGGAACGCACCACACTGACCTCGGGTTCGACGTGGCATGCGGCTGGTTTGCTAGTGACCTTTGTGCGGTCGCACAACGTGTCGAAGATGACGATGGAAACCATCCGCATCTACACCGAGGTGGAAGAGAAGATGGGCAGTTCGGTCGGACTGCGTAAGGTAGGACAGCTGCGGGTCGCCAATACCGAAAAGCGCTGGGATGAGTTCCAGTCCTATATCTCGATTGCCGAAGCTGCGGGCGTGCCCTGCCAACTGCTGACGCCGGAGGAGATTGCCGAGGTTCATCCCTTGCTGAACCAAAGTCCAGATATTCGGGGTGGTATCCTGCACACTGAAGACGGCTATGTGAATCCCGCCGACATTACCATGGCATTGGCCAAGCTCGCGCGGGATGCCGGCGCCAAGGTATACCAGAACACCGAAGCGCAGGCTTATGAGAAGCTGGACGATGGCCACTGGAAAGTGACCACCAATCAGGGTGAGATCACCTGCGAGCATCTGATCTTTGCCACCGGAAACTACGCCCGCGAAAATGCGCGCCGTGTGGGGCTGGACCTGCCATGTATCCCGATCGTTCACCAGTATTGGACGACCGAGACGGTGCCGATGTTGAAAGAGCGCCGGGCGCAAGGCTTGCCCGAATTCCCAATCCTGCGCGATGAGGACTACGGCGCTTATCTGCGCGAAGATGTGGGCGGGATCCAGTTCGGGCCGTATGAATTCACCAAAGACCTCAAACTATTCGCCGAGGATCGTGTCCCGCCCGAGTTCGGAGCCGATCTGTTGCCCGAGGATTTTGATGCCGTGGAAACCCAATGGGAACGCGCCATCGAACGTGTGCCGACCTTGGGTGAGGTTGGGATCAAGGCCAACACCCGTGGCCCGTTCCAGATGACCCCGGACGAGCTGCCTCTGGCCGGACCCGCACCGGGGCATGAGAACCTTTGGCTGGCCGAAGGCATGCCAGGTGGCATCCTCTGGGGCGGCACCGTTGGAAACCGTTTGGCCAAATGGATCGTCAATGGCGATCCGGGCATGGATATGTCGGAGCTCGACCCGCGTCGATTCTCGGACTACGCCTCAAAACGTTGGACCATGGATAAGGTGCGCGAGACATGGGGCACCCATATGGATGCGCATGTTCCGGGTGAGGACTTCCCGGATGCGCGCCCGATGAAGACCATGGGGTCATATGATCTTTTGACTGCTCAGGGCGCGGTTTGGACCAGCTTTAACGGCTACGAATTTCCTCGCTGGTTCGCCAAATCGCCCGAAGAGGCGATCCCCGAACACAGTTTCCGCCGCACCAACCATATGGAGCGTGTTCAGGAAGAGGTGCGCACCACCCGTGAAGAGGCTGGCTTCATCGAAATGTCGCCGATGACCAAGTTCACAGTGCGTGGACCGGGTGCAGCCAAATGGCTGGATAGCCTGATGGCCAACAAGCTGCCCAAGGTGGGCCGCATGACCTTGTCGCTGATGTTGAACGATAAGGGCGGCATGGATGCGGAGTACACAATCGTGCGCTATGCCGACGACGATTTCTACCTGATATCGACGCCGAACTGGCGAGCCTACAATTGGGATCAGTTACAGCGCGTGCTGCCAGGTGATGGCTCGGTGGTGATCGAGGATATCTCAGAACAGCTGGGCGTGATCGCACTGGCTGGGCCCAAGGCACGGGACATCCTTCAACCATTGACCGATAATGATTTGTCGAACGAAGCATTCCCATGGCTGTCGGCACAGATGGGCGAGGTGGGCTATGCCAAAGGTGTGCACTTGTTGCGCGTCTCCTACACCGGTGAGTTGGGATGGGAACTGCACCACCCGGTCGGGTACAATCGCCACCTCGTTGATTTGCTGCTGAAATCGGGTGTGAAACCTTTCGGGCTTGAAGCGTTGGAGTCGATGCGGCTTGAGAAATCCTATCGCGCAATCAACCGCGAAATCTGCAAGGACCTGACCCCATATGAGGCCGATTTGGGCCGTTTCGTTGCAATGACCGAGAAGATCGGCGGGCAGGTGGCCGAACGCGATTTCGTCGGCAAAGCCGCGCTGCAAAAGCAGCAGGAGCAGGGTGGATACAACACACTGGTCACACTGAAGCTGCCGTTCTGCGACACCTCGGTGATGTTTGACGAAGGTGTCTATGCCGATGGCAAGCTGATCGGACGCGTCACTTCGGGCGGGTTCTCGTATTACTGCAACCACGACCTTGCGATGGCGCTGGTTCCATACGAGATGACGGCACCCGGCACCAAAATGCAGGTGCTCATCCACAATGAAATGCGCGAGGCAGAAGTGATCGAAACCTGCGCCGTTGATCCCACCAGCGCCCGCGCGCGCGCCTGATCAGGAGGATTTGAGATGGCAGAAGTCAAAGCACGCTCGGGCCGTGGCGGTGGACGTGCCGCGCGGGTCAAGGCTCGCACCAACCCGCCCCCTGTCTACTTGTCGACGCTGAACCGCAAAGTTGGTCCGATTGATCTGCTTGGTCCCGAAGGCGTTGAGAAAATCCACAACGCGGCCATGACTATACTTGAAACCACAGGGATTGAGTTCCGCGATCCGGTGGCCTTAGCTGATTGGAAGAAGTACGGTGCGGATGTGCAGGGTGAGCGAGTGCGCATCGGGCGCGAGATGCTGATGGACCTGATCTCGGCCGTTCCCTCGGAATGGGGCTATGCCGCGCGCAACCCGGAACGCTCGCTGCGGGTGGGCAATCGGCATTCGGTCTTTGCCAATGCGTATGGCGCGCCATTTGTCTATGGTCTGGATGGTGTGCGCCGCCCTTCGATGCTGGAGGATGCGCATAACTTCTTCAAACTCAGTCAGATGAGTCAGTCGATGATGGTACCGGGTATTTTGCCGGTCGAGCCGCAGGACGTACCCGTCCCGCAACGCCACCTGGAGCTGGTCCATGCCGCACTGACGCTGACCGACAAACCGATCAAGGGTTCAGTTCTATCCGAGCAGGCAGCGTTGGACTCGGTAGAGATGACTCGCATCGTGTTTGGTGAGGAGTTTGTTGACAACAATGTGGTGATGGCAGCCCTGCTGAACTGCAACACACCGTTGGTCTGGGATGAGACCATGTTGCAGAGCCTGCGCGTCTATGCCGCCGCCAACCAGCCCTGCCTGCTGTCGCCCTTTGTTCTTGCCGGGGCGAGCACACCTGCAAGCCCGCAGGGTGGTGTCGCGCTGCTGATTGCAGAATCTCTGGCCGGTATGGCCTACAGCCAGATCATCCGGCGCGGAGCCCCGATGGTGCTGGGGGTAGCAATCATGGGCGTTTCGATGAAGACAGGTGCACCGATGATGGGTTCGCCCGAACCAGGGCTGATGAACCTTCTGGTGGGTCAGATGGCTCGGTTTTATGGTGTGCCATGGCGGACCTGTACCATGTGGACCGGATCGAAATCCCCGGATATGCAGGCTGCGTTCGACACCGCAAACACCATGTGGCCGGTGCTGCTGGGTGGCGCAAACTACATCGTACACTCAGCAGGCTTCCTTGAAGGCGCGCTTGGGGTCAGCTACTCAAAATGGGTGCAGGATGCGTTGCAGTTGGAGAACTTCCACCGTTTCTTCAGCGGCCTGCAAGAAGAAAATCTGGACACGTTGCTGGGCGACATTGACAAAATCGGACCGGGTGGGCACTTCCTTGGTACTGACCACACGCGCGAAAACCCAATGCATATGAACCACTTGCAAAACAATGACAGTTTTGAACAGTGGGAGGCAGAAGGTGCGAGAACCGCAGAAACCGTTGGCACGGAAGAGGCGCAGCGTATGCTGAACACCTACGTCCAGCCACCAATGCCGGACGATCAGCGCGGGGCGTTGGATGAATTCGTCGCTAAGAAGCGGGTGGAATACAGCGCCTAAACAGATCTGCAAGCGGGCACTTATGTGCCCGTTTCCTCAACCAACCACAGGATTAGGCACATGGCCGATAACTCGACGATCGCCCTCTCACTCGACGAAGTAGAGGAATTGGCAAAATCTGTCCTTGTGGCTGCAGGCATGGATGAACATGGCAGCACGGTTCTGGCCGGGCTTGTGCGGATGAGCGAGCGCGACGGCCCGCGTAGCCATGGGTTAAGGATGTTACCTGTTTATGCGCAGAGCTTTTCTTCGGGATATGCCAATCCCGAGGCCGACCCGAGTGTCGAACGGATCGCACCGGGGGTTCTGCGCGGAGATGGTGACAATGGCTATTACCAGATCGTGGCCGCCAAAGCTCGAAACGAGCTTATTGAAATGGCGCGCGCGAATGGTATTGCCGCGTTTACTTGTGCCAATTGCCACCATCTGGGGGCACTACGTTTCGATACAGGTCCGCTGGCGGACGCTGGGCTGGTAGCGCTAGGTGTTGTGAACTCGCTCTCGATGGTGGTGCCGCAAGGCGGCACCCGCCCTGTTTTTGGCACCAATCCGATGTCCTTTGCTTGCCCGCGACCGGGTCGTGCGCCGGTTGTTTGGGATCAGGCCTCGTCAATGGTTGCGCTGATGGACATCCGGATGGCCGCGGCTGAAGGGCACGAATTGCCGCGCCCTGCGGGGCTTGACCCGAACGGTCAGCCAACCAGCGATCCCAACGCGATTTTGGAGACCCGCAGTCTGTTGCCGTTTGGCGAGCACAAAGGCGCGGCGATCGCCTTCCTGATCGAAGTTCTTGGCGCGGCACTGGCCGGTGGAACATTGTCCGTGGACAATGCCAACCGCGAAGCGCATGGTGCCTTGAATATCAAGGGCGGTTCAACGTTGATCGCGATTGATCCGGCGCGTTTCGGGAATGCCGCATTTGAAGGCTATGTCCAACGCATCTGCGCTGAGATTGAAGGTAACGGGGATGCCCGCGTTCCCGGAGATGGCCGCTTGAAAAACCGTGCTGCCGCCGAAGCGGATGGTGTTCGCGTCACGGCGGACTTGATGAAGCAACTTCGCGAACTTCTGTAGGGGTCCCAGTAATGGCACGGGTGGTTGTAATTGGCGGCGGCATCGTCGGAATATCCTGTGCGCTGACATTGCAGTCGCAGGGCCACGAGGTCACCGTCGTAGAACCGGGTCCGGTTGGTGAGGGCGCGAGTTGGGCTTCCTGCGGGTGTATCGCAGTGGGTGAGATCGTGCCGTTGTCGCAGCCGGGGATGTTGATGAAAGTGCCGGGCTGGTTGCTGGATGCCGAGGCCCCGTTGACACTGCGCCCGGCCTCAGCGGTGAAATTGCTGCCGTGGTTTGCACGGTTTACGGCCAATGCGCGTCGCTCGAAAATGCGCGCAATCGCCTCCGATCTGGCAAGACTTACGTTTGCTGCAACAGCGGATTTCAAGGCTCAGCTTTTAGATGTAGGCCATCCTGAGGTTTTGGTCGAACGGCCGGTAATCAAGTTGTTTGACGACGACAATGACCTTGCGACCATGCGCCCAGCTTTTGAGTTGGCGCGTGAGTTGGGCTGCACGATTGATCAAGTTACAGGTCAGGAAGCGCATGAAATCGATCCTGCAATAGCATCTGATTTCAAACATGCAGCTTTGCTTAGAGACTGGAGTTTTGTGACGGACCCTAAGGTATTGGTTGAAACGCTGACGCAGAGTTTTAGCAGCCGCGGCGGGGCTGTCGTGGCAGGAAGAGCAATCGGTTTTTCGCAGGACGGACAACATGTGAAAAGCGTGAAGCTGAGCGATGGGCGATCGATCAGCGCAGATGATTTCGTCATCGCTGCGGGAACGCCGTCTAGAATCTTGGCCAAGACGCTGGGCGTTCAACTGAGGATGGAAGGGGTGATCGGATATTCGACTGCGTTGAAAGATAGCGGGGTCGAGCTCCGCCATACGGTGTTTTATGCCAAAGGCGGGTTTGGCATTACACCGTATCAGCAGGCGCTGGCAGTGGCCGGTACCGTAGAATTTGCCGACCTGAACGCGCAGCCGAATTGGAACCGAGCCGATGTGCTGGTCAGGCGTGCATGCCGCGTATTACCGGGTTTGAAGACCGATAGTGCGGAACGCCGGATGGGTCGCCGCCCGTTTACACCGGACACACGTCCGATCATTGGCCGCAGCAGGCGACTGGCTAACGTCGCCTTTGCGACGGGTCACGGACAGCTTGGCCTGACACTAGGCGCGACGACGGCGCGTATAATCGCAGATGTAATTGCTGGCAGATCACCGGACATCGATATAGAAGCCTTCAGCCCAGATCGGTTCTCGTCCTGAGCCAAAGCCCGCCCAGCTCTTTTTGAGCCACATGGGACGTCATCAGCAACGCGATCATCCAGCCAGTCACCACGGCACCTGCGGTGCCGAACCAGACACCAATTTCGTTAAAGCCGAGCAGGCCGACGAAAATCCAGACAAAAAAGGCGACGCCAAATCCTTGACGATATAGGCTGATCCACACGGTCCAGATCGGTCGCTTCAAGGCTTGCAATAGCGAGTTGATGGAAAAAAGCATCATGTAGACCGGGAGGATCAGACTATCGACACGTAGATAGCTAAGTCCGACGCGGATCACTTCGGGATCGTCGGTGAAAAAGCCCATCATAAGGCGGCCAAAAATCCACAATATGGGGGCTGCGATGGCGGTCATGATGAACCCGACTTTCCAGCAATAAAACAGTGCCTCGCGTACCCTTTCATAGTCGCGGGCACCGAAATTCTGGGACGCGATGGGTAGCAGTGCCCCCGTGACCCCCAGCACCGGCAAAAGCAAAATCTGCTCAAGCCGAATGGCAATGCCAAAGCCAGCGATTGCGTGCTCTCCAAAGATTTTCAGGGCGAACTGCATGACGAAACCTGACAGCAGCATCACGAAGAAAGATGTCGCTGTGGGAAGTACCTGAACCGAGATCTCCTTGAACTTCTGTAGGCGCGGAATGAAGTTTCGGGGGCGCATGCGCCTCATCCTGCGGCGTCTGAGGACCTGACGGATCAGAAACACCATCACACCGGTCTGGCTGATCACCGTCGATACAGCGAGGCCATCAAATCCGATGCCCGGGATCATGCCCGGAATGCCGTAGATCAAGAGGGGGTTCAGACCGATATTGGCAAAAAACGCCACCATGAGGGCGCGTTGCATCGATACCGCGTCACCATGTGCCTGAAGAATGCCATTGCAACCGAAGGCCAGTAGAAATCCGGGCAAGGCCAATAGGAGCCAGTGGAAATAACGTAAACCTGCATCGCGATAAGGTCCCGGTTCCGAAACCAGAGTTATCAGCGCAGGGCCGTACCAGAGACCAGCCGCCGCCAGAACACAGGCTGCAATGAAGCCATAGATCATTCCCTGTGCCGCAAACCGCCGCGCTGCGCGAGTGTCTCCAGCGCCTAATGCGTTGCCGACCAGCGCGCTCATCGCGGCACCCAACCCGACCCCGACCGAAATGGCAATGAAAAAGGCCTGAAACCCTAATGCCAATCCAGCCTGCGCGCTGGTCGAGAGAAGGCCGGCGAAGAACATGTCGACAACGTTGTAGAGAGTGTTGAACAACATCCCGATTGCGCCCGGGATCGCCAGGGTTCGGAAATGGGTCGAGATTGGCCCGCGCGTCAGATCAATTTCAGTTGGGATGGCCATATCAACTGGCCACTACGGACGCTCGGCCTGAACGGTCAGGAAGACGAACTCGGGGGTCAGTACCTCTTCGAAGCCGTGATTCAGCTCTGCATCGACGCTGATGCTGTCTCCTGCTGAAAGAGTAAATCGGGCCTCGCCATAGCGATAGATGGCCTGCCCTTCGAGAACCTGCACAAACACGACGCCATGGCCGACATAAGTGGGCGGCTGCCCCTCGTCGCGCAACAACGTGACACGACGGGCCTGAAAGCGCAGGTCCTTCCGGGAATGCAGCGCAAGGTTGACGTATTCGTGCGAATGGCCGCCCGCCAGTCGCGTAGACTTTAGCCCTTCGCCATGGCGAACCAGCGTATAGTCGGTGTGGTCTGTCCGCGCTTCGCGAAACAGCGATACGATTGGCACTTCCAACGCCTCGGCAAGTGCAGCCAGCGTATCGATTGACGGAGAGACCAACCCGTTTTCGATACGGCTGACCATTGCAGCCGAGATACCAGACTGTTCTGCCAAACGACGGGCGGATTGCTTGCGGCTTTGGCGCAGCTCCCTGAGCGAGGCACCAATAGCGCGATCAATCTGTCTTCCCGGCGTGTCATCGTGCATGATTCAATCCGTCAATCCTCGGCGTAGTAGCCCACCACGTCCCCTTCCGTTGTGACACCCAGACCATTCAGCAATCGGTTGGCATAATTGAAATATCCGACGATCTGGTTGATCTCGAGAATCTCTCCGTCTTCCCAGCCGGCATCTTTCAATGCGCGAACTTCGGATTCCTCCATTGCACCCGGCGACAGGGTCAGCTTTTGCGCATAGATCAGCGCGGCCAACTGCGCACCTTCAAATGCATCCTGCGGACGATGGGCCTTTAACGCGGCCTCGATTGTGTCGGCGCGTGCGTCGTCACCGATCAGATGTCGGGCGTTTGCCCAGTGGTTGGCATAAGAATAGGGGCAGGTGTTCAACGTCGATACGTAAGAGCTGATGACTTCCTGAAACCACATGGGTATGGAATTGGCTTCATCATGCAGGCACGCGCGATACAGAATGACGTGACCTTTCATGGTGTTGGGACGCAGTGAATGCACACGCATCACGTTGTCCACGGTCCCGTGTGGTGTGCGCGCCAGATCCAGAGTCGCTCTCAGGTGCTCGTCGGCATCTTCGTCAGATATCATCCGAATCCAGGCGGACATTCACGTTTCCTCTCGAGTTTTCTGTTTCTATTTTCGCGGCGTGTGCCGTTCGGCTGAGTTTTTTATTGACGAATATTGCACATTAAGCAACCATATTGAACAGCGCGCAACGAATTTGAGGATTCTGAAGCTTTGCCAGATCTCTCCACTCTGCCTGAATCGCCGCGAATGACTTCGTGCGCATGCGTGCATGACCTCATGTTGCGATCGCACTACCACAGCGTCATAGATCAGCGGCGCCAGCTGATCCGCATCTTGACAGGTTCGGTATGACACAGCTCTCCCCCATGATCGAAGTGACCAATCTGGATAAGTTCTATGGGACTTTCCATGCGCTCAAGAACATCGATCTGACCGTTCATCAGGGCGAGAAGGTGGTAATCTGCGGCCCGTCCGGATCGGGAAAATCCACGCTGATCCGCTGTTTCAACGGATTAGAATGGCATAATTCCGGGCGTCTCGTGATCGATGGGATCGAAGTCTATGAGGGTGCCAAGGAAATCCGTGAACTACGACAGGAAGTCGGCATGGTCTTCCAGCAGTTCAACCTGTTTCCGCACCTGACTGTGCTTGAAAACCTGATGATCGGACCGATGAAGGTGCGCAAGCTATCCAAGGCGCAGGCCGAGGAAACCGCGCGCAATTATCTTGATCGCGTTCACATCCCCGAGCAGGCCGACAAGTACCCGGCGCAATTGTCGGGGGGGCAGCAACAGCGCGTCGCTATCGCGCGGTCCTTGTGCATGGAAACACGGATCATGCTATTTGATGAACCAACATCCGCGCTTGATCCCGAAATGATCAACGAGGTGCTGGATGTGATGGTTGAACTGGCCGATACGGGCATGACCATGGTGGTTGTCACGCATGAGATGGGGTTTGCGCGCAAGGTCGCCGACACGATGGTCTTTATGGAGGCGGGGCAGATCGTTGAAATCTCGCCGCCCGATCAGTTCTTCACCAACCCGTCAAGCGAGCGCTGCCGTCTATTCCTGAACCAGATATTGGAACACTAACGTGACCGATCTGGGCATATCACAGGGACGCGGGCAAGCGCTGCCGAAGCCGCCACTATACAAGCGGTTCTTTGGCTCGGTGTTAGTGTCCGTCGTGATCTATGCGGTTATTGTCGGGTTGATCGCCTACGGGTCATATGTTGGCGCGCAGGGTATGGGCTATAATTGGCAGTGGTATCGCGTGCCCCAATTCCTGTACCGCAACACCGAGATTGGGTTCGAGTGGGGCGAAATCCCCATCGGACTGGTTGCCACGATCAAGCTGTCAGTTACCTCGTTTCTGCTGGCCACAGCTATCGGGTTGCTAGTGGCGTTACTGCGCTTGTCCGGCTTGGTAGTTGGCACTGCTGTCGCGGTTGCCTACCTTGAACTGATCCGCAATATCCCTCTGCTGGTTCTGCTTTACCTGTTCTATTATGTCCTGGGTCCTATCTTTGGATTTGATCGATATACCGCCAGCATCCTGACTTTGGCGGTGTTTCATTCAGCCTTGATTTCAGAAATCCTACGGGCGGGGATCAACGCCATCCCATCTGGTCAGTGGGAGGCGGCCAAGTCTATCGGTATGACCCCCTATCAGACCTACAGATATATCATTCTGCCGCAATCTGTTCGCTTTATGCTACCGCCCATGACGGGCGAGGTCGTCCACTTGATCAAATCCTCGGCTATTGTCAGCGTCATTGCCGTGGCCGAACTCACCACCTTCGGGCGCAACATTATATCCGACACGTATATGAGTTTTGAAATCTGGTTCACTATCGCGCTGGTCTATCTGGTGGTGACCCTGATCCTGTCGATTGGCGTAAGCTATCTGGAGAAGAAATATGCCGTCGACCAATAACCACAAGAACTTAACCGGACAACAAGGAGAACCAAGATGAAGCTATCTCGCAGAATGCTCGGGGCGGCCCTGGGCGCGGTCGTGGCAACAGGCATGGCGACCTCAGGCTGGGCGCAAAGTGCGACTCAGGAACTGTCCCGCGAAAGTGTGATTGAAACGATCAAACAGGATGGAGTGATCCGGATTGGTCTTTCGCTGTTCGTGCCGTGGTCGATGCGCGACAAGAATGGTGATCTGATCGGGTTCGAACTGGATGTCGGTCGCAAGCTGGCCGAGGACATGGGTGTAGAGGTCGAGTTTGTACCGACCGCCTGGGATGGCATCATCCCGGCGCTCGTATCCGGCAATTTCGACGTGATCATCTCGGGCATGTCGGTGACTGCGCAGCGAAACTTGACGATCAACTTCACCGATCCCTACGCGTATTCGGGCCTGGCTATTATGGCTAACAAACAGTTGACCGATGGTATGTCTTTGGAAGATTTCAATAAACCTGAGGTCACCTTTGCCGCTCGTCGAGGTGCGACACCAGCTACGGTGATCGCGGAAAACTTCCCCAACGCGACGCTGCTGTTGTTTGATGAAGACGGTGCATCAACGCAAGAAGTGCTAAACGGAAACGCGCATGCTTCGATGGCGGCTCAACCTACGCCGAACCGCGAGGCCGGTCGTCATCCGGAAACTCTGACCGTTCCGTTCGATAACCTCTATGATCCGCGTGGCGAAGCGTTCGGAGTACGCAAGGGCGATCCGGACGCCATGAATTTTTTCAACAATTGGATCGCTCAGAACTGGCGGTCGGGTTGGTTGGAAGAGCGTCACAACTATTGGTTCGCAACTGAAGAGTGGGCAGACCAGGTTGCCCAATAACCAATTAGCCGGGGGCGGGTCAGCCGCCCTCGGGCCTGAAGCGGAGCGCCCAGGTGCCTGAATTTCTTAGAAAACTCAGATGGCCAGATTATCTGATCGTGGCGGTATTGATCGCCTTCTTCGGATATATCTGGCTGTCGATCGAAGGTACGCTGAACTATAAGTGGCGGTGGGAATTGATCCCCAGCTACATCGTCGGCTGGCATACTGGGCGAGAAGAGTATTTTGCCAATCTATTGCTGCAAGGCTTGGTGGCGACGGTTCGTATCAGCATCTATTCCGGCATTTTGGCGCTCATTCTGGGTACAATTCTGGGGATCGCGCGCTGTTCTGCCAACCTGACCATACGCATGCTGGCACGCACTTATCTTGAATTTCTGCGTAATGTCCCACCGGTTGTTGTTGTCTTTATTTTCTTTTTCTTCCTGTCGCAGCAACTGATCGACGCACTGAACCTTGAACGCTGGGCGCGTGGAATTGCGCGGCAGGAAGACAACCAGATCTGGACATTTTTCTTTGGTGAGATGCGGCGCTTTCCGTCGCTTGTCTCAGGTGTCATCGTTCTGGCGCTGTTTGAAAGCGCATTTGTCGGCGAAATTGTCCGTGCCGGTATTCAATCGATCCCCAAAGGTCAGCGTGAAGCTGCACGCTCGATCGGTATGAGCCGTTTGCAAGAGCTTCGCTATGTCGTGCTGCCGCAGGCGATGAAAAAGGTCGTGCCGCCGCTGGCCAACCAGTTCATCTCACTAATCAAGGACAGCTCGATCTTGTCGCTGATCTCGGTTCAGGAACTGACCTACAAGACCGTCGAGTTGGTCGCTTCGTCCCGGATGATCTTTGAGGCATGGATCACAACGGCTGCATTCTATTTTGTCGTCTGCTTCGGTCTTAGCCGTATTTTCGCGCGGCTCGAAAAACGATCAGATAAGCGCTAGGTTCTGGTCACATACGGACCTGAACCATCCCGTCTATTATGCGCGTTTCGAATACGCGCATGGCTCGGGTCGCAGGTGCAGAAACAGGCTTGCCTTCCCGAACGTCGAACGCGCCCTGATGCAAGGGGCATTCGATGACATGGCCGTCAAAATAACCATCGCAGAGATCTGCGCCACCGTGATTGCACAATGCCAGTGAGGCGTAGACACCGCTGGGTGTGTCATATACCGCAATCAATCGTCGCCCGACTGCGACCCGCGTGACCCAGTTTTTTTCCAGTTTAGATGCCTCGATCAGATCGCGCCATGGTTTGTCTGCCTGCATCGCTCAGGTCCTCGCTTTGCGTTGCATGATCTGGCGCAGAATGTCGCGATGCGCGGCAAGATATCCGCCCTTTTCGACAAAGATATGATCCTTCAGCTTCTCATGCAGCCGGGGCAGGGCGTGGAATGGGACCGAGGCGACATAATGATGTTCAGCATGATAGTTCATATTCCAGCACAGAAAGGACATCGGTTTTGACACCAGATTGGTGCGTGTATTCTCTGACATCTGAGCCACGGTTGGCCGCCCAACATGTTCGGTCATGCGCACAAATCGCATCACGGGCTCGCCCAGAAACAATGGTATGATCCAGTACCAGATCAGGCCCCACCACCCGGTGATCGCCATAGCAACAAAGACAACCGCGTAGATGGCAAGCATACGACGCGCGTCCCAATAGACCGATTGGTGTTCTTCCTTGGGAATAAAGCGCAGTTCTGCCGCACTGAGTTTGCCAAATGCATGGCGAAACAGCTCGGTAAACTTGGCGCGCCAGTAGGGCAAGGCGGACAGATACAGAAGATACTCGCCAAGCGTTTTGGGTAGCGGGATCAGTTCGGGGTCTTCGCCAGTCAGTTGGGTATAGGTATGGTGATCGCAATGCTCATACCGAAAGAACCGATGCGGCAGGATAATGATCAGCCCGCAAATCTGGCCAACCAGATCATTCAGCCAACGGGTGCGAAACACAGTATAGTGCACACATTCATGTTGCAGTGAGAAATGGTGCACCAGAACGGTGCCTTGCAGGAACATCGCGGGCCAGATCAGCCAGCTGTTCCAGGCTAGAGTGATCAGCGTTGTCGTGCAGGCCAGAACCAGAAACCAAAGCGCCAAATGGCGCAATCCGGGCCCGTTCGAGCGTTGCATGAATCCTTTAAGCTCTTCGCGTGTCAGTTTTCCTTCGGCCAGAGCCTGAGTCAGCGGCGTGACGATAGCTTTTGACATGTGATTTCCATGATTTTGCCGGAGCGGGGGTCTTGCCCTCTGCGCATATTCCGGCACCGGAGACGGGAGTGCTCCGCACCATAGGGCCAACTCGAACAGACCCTATTATCAAAGAGTATTTCCACAGCTTGTGATTCGATCAAGCCGCTATTGATCAGCCAACTGCACACAGACCGATATCCGGATCGGGATGGGCGAACAGGGCGGCCGCGCAGGGGTGCCGATCCAGGATTGATTGACCGCAAGGCAGCCGTTCGGCATGGAATGTACCGCGGTCCCAATAAGTTACGCCATCGATTTCGATGGAAGGATCAATAACGTTCCAGCTGATTTCTCCGGGCGCGTACGCCCCGCAGGTGTGGAAATGCAGGATGCGTGGATTTCCGAAAGCGGAGCCGCCCCAGCGTTCATAGTTTTCGCGCATATCCCAGGGGTAGCCGCAGCCCGGATGGATACCTGCATGCCAAGAGTGCACGAAATTGCGATCAATTCCCAACTGGTTGGCTACCCGGTCATAATGCGCCTCGGCCCGTGCTGCGTTGGCGGGATCGCCGTCAAAACGCTGCAGCCGTCCATTCTCCATCATCGCAAAGACAGGGCGGTCGAATTCGATGGTGTAGTCATCGTAATACTTCGACCCCGTTCCCGTCAGAAAACTGATCGCCACACGGCCCGAGAAACTGTGGGCAGGAACCGGGGTAAAGACTGACATCGGAAAGCGCAGGATCGAGGTGTCGCCCGATGGTTGCAGGTTCATCACTGGCCGACCGCTTACATCAGTGCCCAAAGGGCAAGTGATCCGCACCTCGCTGGCCGCGTCCAAGACCGCGTTGATATCGGCCTTAAGCTCCATGAACGCATCGTGGTGGCCGTTGGAAAAACCAGATCCCAGCATTTCTTTGGTTAAAGCGAAGCTAACGATGACTTTCTTACCCTGCGGCATGTCTGAGAACCGCAACTGATCCCCAAGCCGGGCCAGAAATAGAATGATGTCTGCCGCTTCGAACCGGGCAAGCAGATCGGGCGATAATTGCGGATTGTCCGGATTGAAGCCTACATCAACCGTGTCGACCCCCAGCCCAAGTTGACGGGCCGCCTGACTGACAACATTTACGCTGTCGGCGTCGAAATATCCAAACTCTGCAGGTTCATAGGCAATCAGCAGCCTTTCACCCGCCGCCGCGCGGGCGCAATTGACCAGCAGATTGTAAGCGCCCCGCTCTGGCGTCATGTCGGACATCGACATCTCCTGATTACTTGACATTATCAACTTACGGCCTAAGGCCGCCGGCAATCCATTTGAAAGTGATAATGGCTGACATTAGGATGACTAATATGATCTTGAATCTGCCATACTCCGCGCTGCGAGCCTTTGAGGCAGTTGTACGCCATTCCGGCTTTTCACCTGCCGCCGAGGAACTGGGGGTCAGCCAAAGTGCCGTCAGCCAGCACGTCAGATCGCTTGAGGAATGGCTTGGGCGGGATTTGCTGGTGCGCGGTGCGCGGCAATCGCGACCTACCCGCGAAGGTGAGCAATTGGCGCAGGCAATCTCGGATGGGTTGGGGCGCATTTCAGATGTGTGTGCGCAACTTCGCGATCGAACGCGTGCGGACCGGACCATCGTGATTTCATGCTTGCCGGGGTTTGCATTCAACTGGCTGTTTCCAAGGCTTCTGCACTTTGATTTGGCCCACCCGGACCTGTCTATTTCGATCGCGACGGATACGGGATACTATCCGTTTTCCGGCGCAGATTCCGATATCGGCATTCGATATGGTCTTGGTGAATATCCCGGGTTTGAAGTGGATTTGCTTATGCGGGAAAGGCTGTTTCCCGTTTGCGCGCCCGCGCTGTTGCCTGAACTGAAGCGCATTGAAGATTTGTCACAGCACACACTGCTGGTAGATGAAAATCTGCACCATGGTACGTCCAGCCCAACATGGGAGTTCTGGGCGCGGCAATCCAATCTGACATTGCCGTCTGGAGTGCGCACGCGCCGATTGGGCCAATCAAACATGGTCATACAGGCAGCGATTGAGGGGCTGGGCGTGGCGCTTGGGCGCGAACCGCTGGTGATTGATGCCTTGTGCGATGGCCGTCTGGTGCGACCGTTTCAGCAACTGACCCAATCGCCACTTTCCTATTGGCTCGTCCGGCGCCCTGATAGCAAAGACAGCCAAAAAGTCAGCGAGTTCCTGAACTGGATCAAGGCCGAAGTTGCTTCGCAGCCCGATCTGCCCCCGTCGGTAATGCTGCCGAATTAGCTTGCCTTATATGTATCATTACAAATCCGGAATGGTGTATTGCACTGACGCTGCCATAATGGCGCTAAGCCAACTGATCAAATTGGAGAGCAAACCATGTACCTCAGAAATTGCTGGTATGTTGCCGCCTGGAGCAAGGATATCGGGCGCGAACTGAAGGCTGAGACATATCTGGGTGAGAACATTGTGCTCTATCGTCAGCAGGATGGGACGCCCGTTGCGCTTGAGGATGCCTGCCCGCATCGCAAGCTCCCGCTATCCGATGGCAATCTGAAAGGGGATCTGGTCGAATGCGGCTACCACGGGCTGACATTCGATTGTTCGGGCAAATGTACGGACAGCCCAACGCAGCGGGGGATGACGCCTCGGCGCGCGGTGGTGAAGTCTTATCCAGTTGTCGACCGCTATCGCCTGCTCTGGATCTGGATGGGCGATCCTGAACTGGCTGATCCGGACCTGATTTTCCCAATCGAAAACTTTGATGACACGAGCTGGGGCCTAACCGATGGCGGGGTGATGGATATCGATTGCCATTATCTTTGGGTTTGCGACAACCTGCTTGATCCCAGCCACGTGGCCTGGGTACATGTCTCGTCATTCGCCGGCGCGGGAACGGATGAAGAGCCTCTGGACGTCAAAAAGACAGATCGCGGCGTGATTGTCTCGCGCTGGATCGAAAACAAACCTCCATCGCCTTACTATGCCAAACTGGTCTCGTTCGACGGCGATTGCGACCGCTTGCAGCATTACGAAATGTGCATGCCCGCAATCGGGCTGAATAAGTCCATCTATACTCCGGTTGGCACGGGTGGATATGACAAAGATCCTGTCGATGAGACATTCATCAACATCTCTTACAACTTCATGACGCCAATCAACGAGGATCAGACCAGGTATTTCTGGTTCCAGCATCGCAACTCTGATCCGGACAACGCCGAGGTTTCGAAATTCATGAATGATGGTGCGCGGATGGCGTTTCTTGAAGACAAAGATGTGCTGGAAAAAGTGCACAAGGGCATGAAAAACGCTCAGACACCGCATATTGATCTGGGTTTGGATGCCGGGGCAAAAACATACCGACGCGTGCTCGACCGAGCGATCGAGGCCGAGGCCGCTGTGCCAGAGGGTGCAATTCGGCAAGCCTAAAACTTGAACAGGGGCCAGTTCCCGGCCCCTTATCTTAGGTGTTGCTATAGATGACAGGGAAGCGCCCACCGGCAAAGGGAGCACCCGATTTCAGGTCGTCATCATGCAGCCATTCAGTAACGCTATCGCGCGGTTCATAGGTGGCACCTTCAACGGCAAAACGTACCGCATATCCACGCCTGCGACGGGTCGAGGTTCGGTTGACCATCGCCGAATGCGCAGTCATTCCATCGAAGGCCAGGGCATCGCCAGGTTCCATCTGTTCATAGTGGAATATGTCATATTTAGTGCGATCCGCCTCGAAATCGGGCATGTCGATATAGTCCGGGTTATCCTCTTCCAGATAGTGAAGAAACTTGCCAAGTTGGTCAGTTTTGAAAGGCCGGTATTTTGCGCCCCAAGCGTGCGAGCCACGGACAAATTCCAGCGCTCCATTGTCTGGGTCGACAGGATCAAGTGCGATCCACATTGTCATGATGGGACCGGCCACAGGCCAATAGGGCTGATCTGTATGCCAGCCGGTCTGGGTGCGTGTGCCAGGTTCTTTCACGAAAATTTGGTCATAGATCAACGAAGTCCAGGGGCTGCCCGCCACCTCGGCCACGCGCTTTCCAATATCTGAGTTCAGACAATAGTCCTGAAAGATACCCGGTTTTTCACGCATATTTTTATAGGCAAAATACCGGTCACCCTTTTTGACCTCTTCGTCCACGGCATCACGCAACTTATTTAACCAATCGTCCCTGAGGATGTTTCTCAATAAAACGACGCCGTCGCGCGCATACGTTTGCTGAACAGTATCTGTATCCGGTGTGTTCATCATAGTTCTTCCATCCATAGCATCCGCCTCATTTCCCGGCGGGTTTGAATTCAGGCGCAAAGCGCCACGGTCTGCATGGAGTCAGAGAGAGGGTGAACTGCGGCAGTTTATGATAAAGCAGGGCCAGCGGGATCGGGCCGACCATTTGCCAGCAAGATTCCGATGAAACTGTTCAATTTTGAAGGTCATGCGCCATGGTTGCCCACGACCTTTGATTGCCCAAGAATTTTTGCTTAACGGTAAATATATTTATTGATGATAGATTATTTTTAGTAAATATTATGATTGCTATGCAAAAATATTCGGCATTCTCACTCGCGCGAAACGCACTTTCGGTCCACAAAAACTGGGCTCGGGCTTGGCGAAGCCCTCCGCTCAAAGATCAATACGAAGTCGTGGTGATCGGGGCAGGGGGTCACGGGCTGGCCACGGCTTATTATCTGGCCAAAGAGTTTGGCATAACCGACGTCGCCGTGCTGGAACGGGGCTGGTTGGGTGGCGGAAACATAGCGCGCAATACGGTTACGATTCGGTCAAATTACATGCGTGACGAGTCGATCCCGTTCTACGTCAAATCCGTCGAGATGTACGAAGGGCTGACGCATGAGTTGAACTTCAACATGATGCATTCCAAGCGCACCATGGTGGATGTGGTGCAGACCTGGCCCAAACTGCGAGAGTTGCGGCGTCGGCAATTGGTCATGGACATCTATGGCTCGACATATGAACAAATCACGACAGAAGAATTGCGCAAACGCATACCTGCGCTAACAGGCGGTGGGCCAGATGCGCGCCTGCCGATCATCTGCGGAATGGTCCACACGGACGCAGGTGTAAACCGTCATGATGCGGTGGCCTGGGGCTATGCCCGCGCGGCGGATGCGATGGGGGTGGAGATGCACCAACAGACCGCCGTGCAAGCATTGATCCGTGGCGCTGATGGGCGCATCGAAGGTGTCGAGACCAATCGCGGCACCGTGCGGGCGAAAAAGGTTGTGGTGGCCGTATCGGGCCATACCACGACATTGACCGAGACAGCGGGGCTCAAGCTGCCATTGCGCACGATGAACCTGACGGCCTTTGTGTCCGAACCAGTGAAGCCCTTGGTGGATGTCATTGTAAATTGCCCGGACAGTGGGTTCTATTTCAGCCAGTCTGACAAGGGCGAGATGGTGATCGGCGGCGCTCCTGATATGGGGCAAAGCTTTCGTCGCGACATCAAGCAACATGTGTTCGAAGACACTGTGACCGCGATGCTGTCGCTTTTCCCGAGCTTCAAGAAACTCAAACTAATGCGCCAATGGGGTGGGCATCTTGATATTGCCCATGATGCCTCGCCCATCATGGATCAGACTGACGTACCGGGGCTGTTCGTGACCGCTGGCTGGTGGGGCGGATACAAAGCCATTCCTGCGGGCGGACTGACGCTTGCGCATCTGGTCGCCAAAGGCGAGCCGCATCCGCTGATGGCCTCGTTCACTTTGGACCGTTTCCGCCATCTAGAATTTGTGATGGAAGCCGGCACCACAACGGCGAGATAGGAAGGGACAGGACCATGATGCTCATCCTCTGCCCATTCTGTGGCAAACGCAATGAAAGTGAGTTCGTCTATGGCGGCCCGGTCGGTGCTGCTCGACCCGATGCCAACGCCGTCAGCGATGCTGATTGGGTCGAATACCTGACCATAACGCCCAACCCGATGGGGCCTGTGCAAGAGCGGTGGTGGCACGCACGGGGCTGTGGCGAGTGGCTGACAATCTGGCGGGATACCGTGACACATGACATTGTGGAGGTGCCCGATGGCTCAGATTAATCGCCGCGCAGTGGGTGGTCGTGTTGATCGAAGCCGCCCTCTGACGTTCCAGTTCAATAGGAAAACTTACGAAGGGTTCGAAGGGGACACTCTGGCCTCGGCCTTGCTGGCAAACGGGGTGCGAGTAACAGCCCGTAGTTTCAAGTACCACCGCCCACGCGGCATTGTCGGACACGGTCCCGAAGAGCCAGGAACGCTTGTGGAGCTGGAAGGCGAGGACGCCTCGGGCAACCGTCCAGCGACCACGGTTCCATTGCGCGAAGGGCTGAATGCACGCTCGGTCAATTGCTGGCCTTCACCCGAGTTTGATCTGGGTGGGATCAATCAACTGCTGAGCCGTTTCATTCCTGCGGGCTTCTACTACAAAACTTTCAAATGGCCTAACTGGCATCTGTTTGAACCGTCTATTCGCAAGGCAGCGGGTTTGGCCGCAGCGCCTGCGCACCCGCCGTCATCGGGGCATTTCGAAGCGCGCTACGCTCATGCAGATGTCTTGATTGCAGGTGCAGGTCCCGCTGGCCTGCAAGCTGCACTTGAGGCTGGTCGGGCGGGCAAGCGTGTCTTCCTCGCAGACGAGGGAACCGAAGCGGGCGGCAGCCTCCTGAACCGCACCCTGATCATTGGCGGGCGTCCGGCGATGGATTGGGTGGGCGAAGCGGTTGAAGAACTAAGCCAAATGGCAAACGTCACCCATCTTCAGAACGCGACCGTATGGGCCTATCGCGAACACAACCTACTGATCGTCAATGAACGCGAGCCGGATCAGGCCAGCATTCTAGAACGCAACTGGCGGGTCCGTGTTGCTGAGGTGGTGATTGCCACCGGGGCCACGGAACGGTCGATGGTGTTTGCCAATAATGACAGGCCGGGCGTCATGTTGGCCTCATCCGTGCAGGCCTATGTTAATCGTTGGGGCGTGACACCCGGTCAGAGTGTGGTTCTGTTCACCAACAACAACAGCGCTTACGCAGTGGCCGCCGATCTGGTCGCAGCTGAGGTAACGGTTAACGCGATCCTCGATAGCCGCGACACGGTTCCGCAAAATGCATTGGATCTGGTGCCGGGGATAAACATCCATGCCGGAACAGTTGCGGCCGATATCCGCGGATACAAACGCGTCCGTGCAGTGAAGGCCGTTCACAAGACCGGAGGCACTGGGATCTGGATCGACTGCGATCTGCTGGCCCATTCGGGAGGCTGGAACCCAACCGTGCATTTGTGGTCTCAGTCCCGCAGCACACTTCGGTTTGATGAAGAACTCGCTGCGTTTTTGCCCGATCAACCGATTCAATCCTGTCGGGCCGTCGGCGCGGCGACGGGGGATCTGACACTGGATCGGATCATCGATGACGGTTCAGAGCTGCCTTATTCGATTGAACCGCTATGGCGCGTAGATGTGCCAGGGCAACGCGGAAAGGCATTCCTGGATATTCAGAACGATGTTGCGGTCAGCGATGTGCATCTGGCGCTGCGTGAAGGATATGACAACGTGGAACATGTCAAACGCTACACCACTGGCGGGATGGGCATAGATCAGGGCAAGACGGGCAATATCAACATTATTGGCACCGTTGCTCTGCAAAAGGGCGTTCTATTGCAAGATGTTGGCACGACGACATTCCGCTCTCCCTACACGCCGGTCTCATTCGGTGCGATTGGGGGGCTGCGTGAGGACTCGGTGTTGTTCCCCTACCGGCACACGCCGGTGACCCAATGGAACAAGGATTATGGCGCAGTGATGTATGAGGCTGGTGCCCGATGGCGCCGTCCGGGGTTTTTTCCCAAACCCGGTGAGGGCCTGCAAGAGGCGGTGAACCGGGAATGCCGCGCGGTGCGTGAAGGCGTTGGCGTATACGACGGTTCGCCGCTCGGCACGTTCGAGCTTAAAGGGCGCGATGCTCCGCGCTTTCTGGATTTTCTGTATTCGAACATCATGTCCAGCCTGAAGCCCGGCGATGGTCGCTATGGTCTTATGTTGTCGGATGACGGTCTGATCATAGATGACGGGGTGGCCTTTCGGCTGGATCAGCACTGCTGGATAATCTCGACCTCAACAGGTCACGCGGACGCCGTCAACCAGCACATGGAAAAGCTGCTTCAGACCGAGTTTCCTGACTGGCAAGTCATGATCACAACTGTGACAAGCCAGTGGAACAACGCCACCATTTGTGGACCCCGCGCGCGCGATGTCATGCACGCGCTGTGTACGGATATCGATCTGTCGCCCGAGGCATTCCCCTTCATGTCGTTCCGGGACGGTACAGTTGCGGGGTTGCCTGCGCGGGTTGTGCGCGTCAGTTTCACCGGTGAACTATCCTATGAGGTCAACGTTGCCCCACGCCACATGGCCGCCTTGTGGGACAAGGTGATGGAGGCTGGTGCACCCTTTGGTATCCTGCCTGTAGGATCGGAATCCAGCCATGTCTTGCGTGTGGAAAAAGGCTTTCTTTCGCTGGGGCACGAGGTCGACGGTACCGTGGACGCCTATGACCTGGGCATGGGCTGGGCAATGTCGAAGAAAAAGCCCGACTACCTAGGCAAGCGCTCGGTCCACTTGCGCCGTGAAGCGGTAGGGGAACGCCGGGAATTGGTCGGCATCTTGCCCGAAGACCCTGACAAGCAAGTGCCCGAAGGCGCGCCACTAACCCCTGAAGGTCGCAAAGAAGCGACCGAAGGATTGGTTACCGCCTGCGTCTGGAGCGTCGTCAACAATCGCTGGGTTGGCCTGGCGTTGCTGAAGAACGGGCAGGAGCGACACGGGCAAACCGCGCATGTTCGGCTGAAAGACGAGGTGATCCCGGTGACCATCACAAAGCCTGTATTCCATGACCCCGAGGGTCAGCGCCTGAGGTCCTGAGATGAGCTACGACGTCAAGATCGAACGCCAAACCCTGAATGCGCTGTTTGACCTCAAAGGGGATCCCGAGGTCGTTCAAAATTGGGCCGAATTTTCTCTGCCAAGCCGCCCCAACACGAGGGCGATGCAGGAAGCGTTTGAGGTATATCACATTGGACGCAATCACTGGATTGTACGTGCTTCGCTGGAACTGGAAGAGGCACTGGAAGCACAGCTCAAACCAACGGATTGCCCTGCGGACATCAGTATAGTGCGGATATCGGACACCCTTACCTTCTTTAGTGTCGCCGGACCCCAAGCCGCTGAAGTGATGGCTATTGCCTGCCCGCTTGATCTGCATGTCACTGCTTTTGATGAAGACGCAGTAACCTATTCCGAGTTGTTTGGCCTAAAAGCACTTGTGATGCGCTGCGAGGCTGGTTTTGAGTTTGCGGTTGAACAGAGTTTTGGCGACATGGTTCAGGATTATCTGACCCGAGCAACTGCCTGACGCAATTCGAAGCAGGGGCGGTTTACGCCTTATGGCTATTCATTATCTCGGCGGTCTATATGCATATCGTCCGGGAACAGGGTTCAGATAAGGACATAGCGGACTTATCGAAAATCATTGGCTGGCACAAAATCCTTTGTGAAGTGTTGCTTTTAGACGGGACATCGCGCCACAGGTGCAAGGCTTGCAAGTTCCGATCATTTAGTATACCGCCGCATACAATTAGGATCCTCGGGCGTTCATAACGTCTTTGAGCCCCTGCTAATCGAGCCACATATACCGGAACGAGCCATGAGCCTTTACACCAACTACCTCGACGAAATTGAAGCCCGCAAAGCGCAGGGTCTGCATCCGAAACCGATTGATGACGGCGCGCTTGTCAAAGAGCTTGTTACGCAGATCAAGGACGTCGATCATGCGCATCGTGCGGATTCTCTAAACTATTTCATCTATAATACGCTGCCCGGCACGACCAGCGCCGCTGGCGAGAAGGCACGTTTTTTGAAAGAGATCATTCAGGGCGAAGCGCTGGTTGACAAAATTTCAGTACCCTTTGCCTTTGAACTGCTGTCGCACATGAAAGGCGGTCCTTCGGTTGAGGTTCTTCTTGATCTGGCTTTGGGTGGTGATCCCGAGATCGCAGGGCAGGCGGCTGAAGTGCTGAAAACACAGGTCTTCCTATATGAGGCTGATACGGATCGTTTGAAGGAGGCGTTTTCTGCCGGAAATCCGGTCGCACGCGACATTCTTGAAAGCTATGCGCGGGCCGAGTTCTTCACCAAGCTGCCCGATATCGAGGAAGAGATCAAAGTTGTCACGTATATCGCTGCCGAGGGCGATATTTCGACTGACTTGCTGTCGCCGGGCAACCAGGCACACTCGCGCTCGGATCGGGAGCTGCATGGCAAGTGCTTAATCTCGCAGCAAGCGCAAGACGAGATTCAAGAATTACAGCGCCAGCACCCAGATAAACGCGTGATGCTGATTGCTGAGAAAGGGACAATGGGCGTTGGCTCGTCCCGGATGTCGGGTGTCAACAACGTGGCGCTTTGGACCGGCAAGCAGGCCAGCCCATATGTGCCATTCGTAAACATTGCCCCGATCGTGGCCGGCACGAACGGTATCTCTCCGATCTTTCTGACCACCGTTGGTGTGACGGGCGGGATTGGTATCGACCTGAAAAACTGGGTCAAGAAAGTCGATTCCGCGGGGAATCCGATCCTCAACAATGACGACAGCCCTATCCTGGAGCAAAAGTACTCGGTCGAAACCGGGACAGTGCTCACGATCAATACGAAAGACAAAAAGCTTTATGACGCCGATGGCGCCAAAGAGCTTGTTGATATTGCCTCGTCCTTCACTCCGCAAAAGCAGGAGTTCATGAAGGCCGGCGGATCCTACGCCATCGTGTTCGGCAAGAAGTTGCAAACATTTGCAGCACAGACACTGGGAGTCGAGCTGAAGTCGGCATTTGCGCCGTCGAAAGAGATCAGCCGAGATGGACAGGGCCTGACCGCGGTCGAAAAGATCTTTAACCGCAACGCTTTGGGAGTAGTGGAAGGCACGGTCTTGCACGCCGGGTCGGACGTACGGGTCAAGGTCAACATCGTAGGATCGCAGGACACCACTGGCCTGATGACCTCGCAAGAGCTTGAGGCGATGGCGGCGACCGTGATTTCTCCAACCGTCGATGGGGCGTATCAGTCCGGTTGCCACACCGCCTCGGTCTGGGACAAGAAGGCGCAAGCCAACATCCCAAAATTGATGGCGTTTATGAACAATTTCGGCCTGATCACAGGGCGCGATCCCAAGGGTGAATATCACTCGATGACCGACGTGATCCACAAGGTTCTCAACGATATCACCGTGGATGATCGCGCCATCATCATTGGGGGCGACTCGCATACGCGCATGTCCAAAGGTGTAGCTTTCGGGGCGGATTCGGGCACCGTTGCCTTGGCACTGGCCACGGGCGAAGCAACCATGCCCATTCCGGAATCCGTGAAGGTGACGTTCAAAGGCAAAATGGCCGATCACATGGATTTCCGCGACGTGGTCCACGCGACACAGGCGCAGATGCTGAAGGCTTTCGGCGATAACGTGTTCCAAGGGCGTATTATCGAAGTTCATATCGGAACCCTGCTGGCGGATCAGGCTTTTACCTTCACCGACTGGACGGCCGAGATGAAGGCGAAGGCTTCGATCTGTATTTCCGAAGACGAGACCCTGATCGAGTCACTGGAAATCGCCAAAGGTCGGATTCAGATCATGATCGACAAGGGCATGGAGAATGAGGCACGGACCCTGCAAGGCCTGATCGACAAAGCCGACGCACGTATAGCCGAGATCAGATCCGGCGCAGTTCCAGCCCTGAGGCCGGATGAAAATGCCGAGTATTTTGCCGAACTGGTCGTTGATCTGGACGAGATCAACGAGCCCATGATCGCCGACCCTGATGTGAACAACGCGGATGTCTCCAAGCGTTATACGCACGATACGATCCGGCCTGTTTCCTACTACAAAGGGGAAAAGAAAGTGGATCTGGGATTTGTCGGATCTTGCATGGTCCACAAGGGTGATCTGATCATCGTATCGCAGATGCTTAAGAACCTTGAAAAGAAGGAGGGCAAGATTGAATTCAAAGCCCCTCTGGTCGTCGCGGCGCCAACCTACAACATCGTTGATGAGTTAAAGGAAGAAGGTGAGTGGAGCATTCTTCAGGAATATTCCGGTTTCGAATTCGACGATCTTTTCCCCAAGACATCAGCGCGAACCGAATACGAAAATACGCTGTATCTTGAGCGTCCGGGCTGCAACCTTTGCATGGGTAATCAAGAAAAGGCTGAGAAAGGTGATACTGTTCTGGCGACATCTACCCGCTTGTTCCAAGGGCGTGTTGTCGAGGACTCGGAAGATAAGAAAGGTGAATCCCTTCTGGCTTCCACACCGGTAGTTGTACTGTCTGCCATCCTCGGGCGAACTCCGAAAATCGAGGAATACAAGGCCGCTGTTGAAGGGATCGACCTGACCCGCTTTGCACCTCCGGTCGCCAAGCCCGCAAATTCCAATTCGGCACATTTCTGATTGGAAAAGGCCGGTCGCCGCTCAGGCGCACCGGCCTTATGCTGTCTAATAGAATCCATTCTGAATCGATAAGTCTAGCAATGCTTGTATTGCGGAATGAGATTTAGCCATTTCAGTAGGGTCATGATCCCCAACCAATAGAGACGGTTTCCGCGAGAGCGATGTCTGCGAGAAAGACCTTTGGGCAGCCTTCATAGCGCGTTGCGCCGCGTCTACAGCCCTTGAGCCTGCTGAACATGATTTCAACGCGGTTTTGCCGCTTGCATCTGCGTTTGTCGTATTTGAAGTTGTACTTTGTTGCTTTCGGCCTGGAATGCCAGCGCGTATCCCCTTGTCTTGTGAAGACTCCCTGAACTGGTTTGCATCAGAGCCGCGATCTGCGAGGTGAGTCCAAGCAGAAATCAACGATCTTGACTGACATTGGGGTTGACGCAAAGGGGTTCATACTCGCGACGATCCATAGAGCTAAAAATACGGGTTCGCTAGAAACGTTGACAAGCATTGTGGATGGTCTGGAGGCGGTTGCGAAACAAAATCCGGTTGTCTTGCCATTTCATCAACGTACTGCCGCAAAGATAAATGGAATCGGTCGTAAATTCGAATATGTCTAAACGATAAACCCAGTCGGGTACTTGGATATGGTCGCTCTAGAAAGCAATGCGGTGCTGGTTTCTACGGGCTCTAGCGGAATGCAGAAAGAAGCGTATCTCTACGGCGTACCCTGCGTCACTATTAGAACGGAAACAGGGTCGATTGAGCTTGATGAAAGCGGCTGGAATCGTATCGTTTCGCCCATAGAAGGGGATATCGAGGATGGTATCCTAAGTGCGATAGGGACTAGCGGAAATCAGATAGAAATCTATGGTGATGGAACCGCTTCGCAACAAATCGCACAGATACTAGCCGCGCGAGTTTAAATACCTTCATAGAGCGCCGCCAACTTCTTGGCTTGCGCAGGCCAGCTGTAGGTCTCCCAAAGCTTCCTTCTGTTGTCGACGCTTAACGTAAAGCGTTCGGGATGGTCCAAGACATCCCGAATAGCTTCAGCAATGCTCTGAGGATCTGTTTCGTCCATTGCTCGCCCCAAACCGAGCGATTCTGTAAAACGGCGCATGTCGGGAAGATCGGAGACACAGATCGGCAATCCTGCAAACGCGGCTTCGAATAGCTTATTGGGCATTGCAAACCGATAGCTTAATGACGCATCTTGAATCGGAATGACTGCAACATCTGCGGTACTAATCGCTATGGGTACATCTGGAGCAGCCACTGGTGGAAGCAAGGTAACGCGATCATCCACACCTAGGTCATGAGCGACACTCATGAACCACTTGTCGTTTCGGAGGTGCCGTGGGCCCATCGAAGCTAACTTGACTTCGGGAAGATGAACCAAAGCCTCAAGTACTTTATCTAACCCACGATGCGATGTTTGAATGCCGCCAGTAAAAATAATCAAGGGCGCCCCGTCTGCAACTTTTGCCTGAGCACGAATTGAAAGCTGATCCAATTCCTGTTTATTACGACCGTCTATGTAATCGACATCTATCTCTGGAGCGTTGAGGATTAGTGTCGGACTATCTTTGAAGCGTTTGGCATACAAATCTGCGATGGACGACGATACGGTGATCATATAATCGACGAAGGGGAGGCAATCGTCTTCTAGGTTTTCTGCAAAGTTCGATCCATCAGTTGGATTCTTCGTCGCCCGTGCTGGTTCATATTCATGTGCGTCATATACAAGCTTCGCCCCAAACTGTTTTGCAAGCACAACGCCCGCCGGGAGACAATAGATGTCATGAGCGTGAATGACGTCCGGGGTATCATCAAATTTAAGGTGGCAAAGGTTTTCTGCGTAAATCAATGATTCCAACTGATAGAGTTTAAAGAAATTCTCTCTGACTTTTCGGGCCATCAACATAAATGACTTGAGGTTTTTCGGGCCCTTTCCGAATCCAAGTCCAAGCCGTGTTTTCCAAAGCAGCCGCTTGTGTACGAGTTTTCTAGCCCGCCTTTCATCACCACCGAAGTTTTTGTAGTACATCGGGTCAAGCTTTTGGACGGCTTCGTCCGTGAGGAAAGTCTTCAACCAGGTTTTTAAAGAATTTAGCTGAATAGCGGATTCGACATACGGTAAGACACGTTGCTCGACTTGAGCGGACGTTCGCTCCATAAACGAGAAACGTTCAAGCAATTTTTCAGTGATGTTCTCACAAGACTGCCAGTTGAATCGAGTGATCTGAATGCCATCAATGACCTCTTCTTGCGGCGAGCCTCCAGGCCAGTCGCAGAAAATGTGGACATCGTGGCCCGCTGCTTGAAGCGCGCGCGCTTCTTTGAGAACGCGCGCATCCGCCGTAATTTCGTGGTAGGTAAGACAGAATACGGTTTTTTGAGATTTGGCACGGGTGTCTGACATCGGTCGAAGATCAATCTAGCTCTGACAATTCCGAACTGCTCTAACAGAGGTTGATCGGGGTTTCCAGCGTGATTGGCGATGCTTGAAATGCCTTCCTCTCTTGACTTCCCAAAGAAATTCTTGGAAGCGCTGTAGCACAATTTGAGCACTTGGGACGCACCGAATGAGCAACTTTGCATTGATAGGAACCGCAGGATACATCGCGCCGCGCCACATGAAGGCGATAACGGATACCGGAAACACGTTGTTGGCTGCTCTGGACACAAGCGACTCCGTTGGGATTATCGATAGCCACTTCCCCGATGCACATTTTTTCACAGAGTTTGAGCGTTTTGATCGCTATGTTGACATGTTACGTCGCAGCGAAGCGGGCAAAATTGATTATGTCTCGATCTGCTCGCCGAATTACCTCCATGACAGCCACATGCGGTTTGCATTGCGTTCTGGCGCCGATGTGATCTGTGAGAAGCCGCTGGTGTTGAACCCAGAGGATATCGATGGCCTGGAAGCGATTGAGCAAGCGACTGGACAGACCGTAAACACGATCCTGCAGTTGCGCGTACATCCCTCGATCATTGCTCTGAGGGACAAGATTCGAAACAGCCCCAAGGATACCAAGTACGAGGTCGATCTGACTTACATCACATCCCGTGGACGTTGGTATCTGGAGAGCTGGAAAGGAGATGTCCGCAAATCTGGCGGTATTGCCACCAACATCGGCGTGCATTTCTTTGACATGTTGCATTTTCTCTTCGGAGACCTTCAGGCAAACCACGTCCATCTCAATGCCCCGACAAAGGCTGCGGGTTATCTGGAGTTCGAACATGCCCGGTGCCGTTGGTTCTTGTCGTTGGATATTAACGACGTTCCGGCAGATGCGCGGGAAGCTGGAGCCAGAACCTATCGGTCGATCACGATCAATGAAGAAGAGGTCGAGTTTTCTGGTGGTTTCGCTGATTTGCATACGCGAAGCTACGAAGAGATTTTGAAAGGGAACGGGTTTGGGCTTAACGAAAATCGACCAGCGATTGGTATGGTCAACTATATCCGCAATGCACCAATCGAAGCTCGCAAGGGCGAGCAGCACCCCAAGTTGAATTCCGGCACTGATCAATGATTGCAGTGTTCGCCTACGCGTTTCCTCATCGAAAATCTCATGATTTTCTCGTAGAGCTAGCGCTGATGGGTCAACGAGAGGTGACCGTAATCGGTGCACCTTTTCAAAAGCTGCCATCAATGGATCGCACAGTTTACTTCCCACATACGCTCAGGGCAGTACCACCGCTTGATACAAAGGAACTCTGCGAGCGCTTAGGTTTTTCTTTCGTTGAAATGCCGCATAGTGATATCGACGGCATCATTAATCTGGTTGATGAGCATGGTTTGGAGCTAGGTATCATATCCGGCGCGCGAATCCTCAAACGACCAGTTATCGAAGCCTTCAAGCAGGGTATTGTGAACTTTCATCCCGGAAAGATTCCCGAGACATCCGGCCTGGATGCATTTTTCTATACTCTCAAAAATGGAGTCGATGCCGGGGTTACGACTCACCTGATAGACCCCAGGGTTGACGCGGGGCAACATCTGGCATTTGACGCTACTCAAATCAGCGCGACGGATACTCCTGAAATAGTTCAGGAAAACACCTATCGACTGCAAATCACAGCGCTAAGACAATTCTTGGATTGCTGGACCAAATCGGAGCTGTCGCCAACTGCGCTTCATAGGCCCACTAAAAATGAGCCCATGGCACCCTCCAAAAAATGGGAAACCTTACTTAACTTCCCAGCTTGGCGTGCAACTAGGGTCCGTATGCAGGCATTTGAAAGCATGAAGGTGGCGTGCAACCAGGGTGACGTACAGGCTGTTTCGAAGATACTTGAAATCCACCCTGATCTTCTGGAAGAGCGCACTGAAAAAGGGTGGACGCCACTGATCATGGCTGCCTTCAATCAGCGCCTTGAATTGACAAACTACCTGCTAGAGCACAGGGCAAATCCGAACGCGACCGGAAGAAACGGCACTACTGTTCTAATGTATGCAAAAACCGCGCTTATGGCTCATCCAAATGCAAGTTTTGAACTTTTGGATACGTTGTTGGCAAGTGGAGCAGATCCTTTGCGAACAGATATGCATGGCCGAGCACTTATGGATTATGTAAAGGATGCAAAGGCAGAGCACCTAGAACGATATTTTCAAGAGAAGATAGGGCGTCATTAGATCAATGCAATTTATTGACCTGGCGGAACAACAGAAACGTATCAAGGATCAGCTTGATGCCGGCATTGCCAATGTGTTGGCGCATGGGAAGTACATTCTTGGCCCAGAAGTGGCTGAACTAGAGGCACGGCTGACTGCCTTTACGGGTGCCAAACATTGCATCACTTGCGCCAATGGAACGGATGCATTGCAAATTGCCTTGATGGCGCTTGAGGTCGGGTCGGGGGATGAGGTCATCACGCCCGGATTTTCATATATCGCCACGGCTGAAGCCGTCAGATTGCTGGGCGCAAAGCCGGTTTATGTCGATATTGACCAGACTAGTTATAACATTGATCCCAACAAGCTTGACGCTGCGATCACACCCCGGACAAAGGCAATTATACCGGTGTCGCTGTATGGCCAACCTGCTGATTTCGAACGAATTAACGAGGTAGCTGTGGCAAACGGCTTACCTGTCATCGAGGATGCTGCTCAGAGCTTTGGCGGATCGTTGCGTGGCAAACGGTCAGGAAACCTGTCAACGATTTCCTGCACCAGCTTTTTCCCATCGAAACCCCTTGGCTGCTACGGCGATGGTGGTGCGATCTTCACCTCGGACGATGATCTGAGCGTCATTCTTCGCCAGATTGCCCGGCACGGGCAGGATCGGCGTTATCACCATATCAGGGTTGGCGTTAACAGCCGTCTGGACACGTTGCAGGCTGCGATCCTGCTGTGCAAGCTGGATATTTTCGAGGATGAACTGGTCCTGCGAGACACCGTCGCGGACCGTTACAAAGTGCTACTGAAGGAAACCAATATCGCCGCTCCAACGCTGATGGAGGGGGCGACCAGCGCCTGGGCGCAGTATACGATACGCGTGGACAATCGTGAGGATGTGCAAGCTAAGCTCAAAGACGCCGGGGTTCCGACCGCCGTGCATTATCCACTGCCGTTGAACAAGCAACCAGCTGTTTCTGACCCAAATGCCGACTTGCCTGTTGGCGATCAGGCCGCCGCAACAGTGATTAGCCTGCCGATGCACCCGTATCTGCAGGAGAATTCGCAAGAGCAGATAATCGAGGCACTGAAAAAAGCGATCTGATCACGCTGACGGTTTAATCGGTGCTGTGGCCGGCGAATTCAGGTTTAGGCAGGTTCGCAGGTTCTATTTACCGTAATATGCGCGATACCAGTCCACGAAGGCCTGAATGCCGTCCCTGATTTCGGTTTTTGGGCGATAACCGGTCAGGCGGTGCAGCAGATCGGCATTGGCCCAAGTTGCAGGCACATCGCCCAACTGCATCTCCATATAGTTTCGGATCGCGGGTTTGCCGAGGCTTTCTTCGATGGCGTCGATGAAATCCAACAAACGCACTTTGTCTGAATTTCCAATGTTCACTATGCGATAGGGAGCGACCGGGCTCAGGCTGTCACCTTCGGCGATGTCTTCGGGGGCTTTGGGGCGAACAGGCACAACGTCGATCAGCAGAGAGATTGCGCGCACCAGGTCATCCACATAGGTGAAATCACGATACATGTCGCCGTGGTTGTAGATGTCTATCGGGCGGTCGTTGAGGATAGCGTCCGTGAATTTGAAGAACGCAAGGTCCGGGCGCCCCCAAGGACCGTAGACTGTGAAGAAGCGGAACATTGTCGTCGGAATATCCCAAAGATGGGCATAGGAATGCCCCATCGCTTCATTTGCCTTTTTGGTGGCTGCGTACATAGTGAGTTGATGATCTGCTTTTTCGCACTCATCGAAGGGCATGTCAGGATTTGCCCCGTAGATCGACGAAGTCGAAGCCATCAGCAGATGCCGCACTTTGTGCCGCCGCGCAGCTTCCATAACGTTGAACGTCCCGACAACATTGCTTTCGACATAGGCGCGCGGGTTCTCCAGGCTATATCGGACGCCAGCTTGCGCCGCGAGGTGGATGATCACGTCCGGTTCAAAAGCATCAGCGATCTGGTCGAACTTGGCGGTATCTTCCAGCATCCCTTCATCGCACGAAAAATTTGGGTTCTCCAGCAACAGCGCATGTCGGCTCTGTTTGAGGCGGACATCGTAATAATCAGTCATCCCGTCAAAGCCATGAACCCGGCAACCGTTCTCAAGCAAAAGTTTGGCAAGATGGAACCCGATAAATCCGGCAGTACCTGTGATCAGAACCTTTTGCATGAGGTATTTCCTTGTTTCGGGGCATCGCGCGTGCGTTCGAAGGCACATATGACGCCAAGAGCCGAAGGGCTCAAGCGGTCATTTCATGGCTGAGTGAGCATGAATCTCTAGTGGTGTGCATTGCAATCTTCAACAAGTCTTCAACCGGGCCAAGGAAGCGAGTAGGTTTTGACATTCGTAAAGAACCTCATTGCCTCGATGACCCCTTCTTTGACACCATTGCCCGAATCCTTGATGCCGCCAAAGGGGGACATTTCGATACGGTATCCGGGTTGTTCCCAGATATTGCAGGTGCCCACGCTCAGCCCATTGATATAGGCAATTGCGCGGTTCAGGTCATTGGTACATACCCCCGACGACAGGCCGTACACAGTAGAGTTCGAGATGCGCATGACCTCGTCATCGTCGTCGGGCACGCGAATGATGGGAATAATGGGGCCGAAAGTTTCCTCCATCACTAACGCAGAGTCGTGGGGAACGTCGTCGACCACGATCGGCGGCAGCAGCGCGCCCTGACGTCCGGGGTGGTAAAGGACTTCTGCTCCCGCTTTCTGGGCCAAGTGAACACGATCTTCGAAAAGCTTGGCCGCTTCCTCGTGGATCACGCAACCCAGCTCGGTCTCAGGATCCTGCGGATCTCCGAACCTGATCTTTTTGGCCTTCTCCAGCACCAAAGGCACAAAGGTGTCCGCGACACTCTCTTGCACCAGTATACGCTTGATCGCAGTGCAGCGTTGTCCCGAATTGCCGGTGGCCCCGGCTACGGCGATCGTTGCGGCCCTGTCTAGATCGGCATCGTTGAGGTCATTCAGAACAATCAGTGGATCATTACCGCCCAACTCCAGCGCCTGACGTTTGTAAACCGCCTTTTCTGCGATCATCTTGCCCACGGTAACACTACCGGTGAAGGTTATGATGTCGATGTTCTCATTGACGATCATCTCATCCCCAATGTCCTGTGGCCAGCCAGTGACCACCTGAAACATCTCAGACGGCAGGCCTGCCTCATAAAGGATATCGGCCAGCGTCAGGCAGGTCAGAGGCGTCAACTCGGTCGGTTTGCAGACCATGCAGTTATTGGTGGCGATCGACGGAGCAACCTTGTGGCTGACCATGTTGAGTGGATGGTTGAATGGAGTGATCGCGCTGATTGCGGTCACAGGCTCGCGCATCGTGAAAATCTTGCGGGCTTTACCGTTTTGGGTCAGATCGCACGCAAAGATTTCGCCGTCATCTTTCAGTGCCTCGGCCGCCGCAAATTGAAAGACATCCTGCGCGCGCTTGGTCTCGTAGATCGCGTGTTGATGGCAGATGCCAAGCTCAAGCACCAGCCATTTGGCGAGGTAATCGCGACGTTCACCAATCAGCTCTCCAGCCCGTTGCAGGATTTGGCTGCGTTCATAGCGGGTCAGTTCGGGCTTGTAGTGGGCCGCAATTTCGAAGGCGCGGCGCGCGTGTTCAGCCTGCCCTGCGGGCACATGGCCCACGACCTCATTGGTATAGGGGTAGTGAACCGGGATGGTCTCAGCGGTAAAGATGATCTCGCCACCAATTCGCATCCCTTCATCACGGATTTCGGTGACTGCCATGGCAAGAACCATCCAATGAAATCGGACCGCGTACCGGTCTATTACTCTGAAAACACATCAAACGCCTTCAACGCCTTGGCGCTGTAGGCGTAAGACGGGCCGCCGCCCATATAGGTGGCCATAGCCAGCGCTTCGCACAGCTCTTCGCGGGTCGCACCCAGCCGCACCAATGAGCGGACATGGAAACCGATGCAGCTGTCGCAGCGCGTCGCGATGGCAATCCCCAACGCCATGAATTCCTTTGTCTTTTCACTCAGCGCACCATCTGTTTTGGCGGCCTTACCCATGATGCCAAAACCACGGACGGTTTCAGGCACTTCTTTCGAGAATGCACCAATATTGGCCTCGGTCTCGGCCATGAAGTCTTTCCAGTTCATCTTATGCTCCTTATCCGCGCTCATCTGCACCCATCCGGCGTTCGAGCCAACGCACACCGGCGCTGATGATCAGTACCAGCACCAGATACTCGAAGATCAACAAGGTATAGATCTCAAGCGGGCGGTATTCCGTCACTACCAGCTCATTCGCACGGCGTGTCAGTTCTTGCATGCCGATGACGCTGGCGAATGCGCTCATCTTCACAATGTAGATAAATTGGTTGGCGAGCGGTGGCAGTATACGCCGGATTGCTTGCGGCAGGATCACATAGCGCATGGTCTGAAAATAGTTCAGGCCAATCGTTTGCGCCGCCTCGCTTTGCCCTTTTGCGATAGATTGTATACCGGCACGGTAGATCTCGGCGGTAAAGGCGCTGTCCGATATCGCAAGGGTGATAATTGCGCCCCAGAAGGGATCGATTGGGATGTCCATACCCATCGACTGAAAGACAATCGGCAACCCGTAGAACACCCAAAACAGCATAGGCAACAGAGGGATCGAGCGGACAAATTCGACATATACCCGGTTTACCAGCCGCCAGCCGCGCTTTTCCGACAGACCCGGCAGGGCAACCAGCAATCCAATGACAATCGACAAAATCGCCGCAATCAGCGAAATCTGAATGGTCGCACCCATGCCCGAAATCAGGAATTTTACATTGGTCCAGCCTGAAGCCGTGGTTGGGTCAATGACGTACCAACCCCAGGTCTGTGAGGACGAACAGCCCGTGATCAGCAAGAAAAGGGGAAGGAAGAGAAGTGATTTTTTCATCGGACCCAACTCAATGCTGTAGAATTTGGCTCAGGAATTTCTGACACCGCTCAGACTTTGGATTGGTGAAGAAATGCTCGGGCTTACCTTGTTCGACAATCTCGCCTGCATCCATGAACACCATGTTGTCGGCCACTTTTCGGGCAAATCCCATCTCATGGGTCACCACAACCATGGTCATGCCTTCCTCGGCAAGTTCGACCATCACGTCGAGCACCTCGGAGATCATCTCAGGGTCGAGCGCCGAGGTGGGTTCGTCGAACAAAAGGACCCGGGGCTCCATGCAAAGCGAACGGGCAATTGCCACTCGCTGCTGCTGTCCACCTGAAAGCTGTATCGGGCGCTTGTCGGCCTGATCGGGTATATGAACACGCTCAAGGTAGTGGCGCGCTTTGTCCTCGGCTTCTTTTCGGCTCAACCCGCGGGCCTTGATGGGGCCAAGGGTCAGGTTTTCCAGCACTGTTAGATGCGGGAACAGATTGAATTGCTGGAACACCATGCCAACTTCTGACCGGATGGTGGCTGCAGATTTGGCATCATCGTTCAGTTCGACCCCATCGATGCGGATGGTGCCCTTTTGATGTTTCTCAAGCTGATTGATGCATCTTACGACCGTTGATTTACCCGATCCGGATGGGCCGCAGATCACAACCTTTTCACCACTGTTGACTGTCAGGTTGATGTTCTTGAGCACGTGAAATGTGCCAAACCACTTGTCTACGTCGACAAGCTCGATCGCTGCGTTTGGCATCTGCTGGCCCACTTGTGATTACTATGAGTTAATTAGTTGCTTGAGGTTATCTTTTTCTTTACGCTTAAATCAAGAAGCAATGTCGTGATAAAAGACTAACGCCACCAACGGGAGAACCACATGAAACGTTTTGTTAAAGTCGCGGCTGCGGCTGCGCTCGGTCTTGTGATCAGCGGCGCTGCGCAAGCACAGTCGGCTCTGAATGAAATTTTGGATGACGGCGTGCTGAAAGTGGGGACAACCGGTGACTGGAATCCGATGTCACTACGCGACCCGGCGACTAACAGCTATAAAGGCTATGATATCGACATCATGAACGCGCTGGCCGCTGATCTGGGTGTTGAGGTCGAATATGTGCCCACCGACTGGAAAACATTGGTCAATGGTGTGGTAGCGGGGAAGTACCACATCACCGGTTCGGCTTCTATCTCACCTCCGCGCATGAAAGTTGCAGGGTTTTCCGACAGTTACATCGCGGTTGAGTTGTTTCCCTACACAACCAAGGAAAAGGCCGACAAATTTGATGGCTACGACTCGATCAACAAGCCGGACGTGAAGGTTGCTACTACCCTGGGCACCACCTTTGAAAAGCGCGTGCGCGAATGGTTCCCCGATGCGGATATCAAAGTGGTCGAAGCTCCTGCACGTGGTTTTCAGGAGGTCTTGGCCGGTCGTGCAGATGTGTTCATAACCTCGAATATCGAGGGATCGACCCTTGAAGCAAAGTTCCCGGTCGTCCGCGTCAAGAATGCCGGTCCACGTTCTCCTTCTCCCATCGCGATGCTGTTGCCGCAAAGTGATCAGGTCTGGATCAACTATGTGAACAACTGGATTGAAGTGAAAAAAGCCCAAGGCTTCTTTGACGAAAACCGGGAACGCTGGGGTCTCTGATCAGAGGCCCTAGTAACTGGAGCGCCTGCGAGAGTTTTCAAAGTCATGAAACTTGAGCACATGACATGGTACGAGGTTAACACTCGTATCAATGCCGGTGCGGCCGTGTTGCTGCCGGTTGGATCGACCGAGCAGCACGGCCCGATGGGTCGCATTGGCACCGACACGATTTGCGCCGAGGCTGTCGCGCTCGCTGCTGCTAGGCAATGCGAGGGTATCGTCGCTCCGGCGCTGGCCTACACGCCAGCGCCTTTTAACACGGGATTTCCCGGAACGGTGTCTATTTCAGCCGAAACCTTTCGCACCATCGCAGATGAGGTGATCCGGGGGCTTTTGAAGCAAGGTTTCGTTGGAGTGTTCATAGTGAACGGACACGGGGCCAATCTGGCGCCTCTTCGGCAGATCGAAAGCGAAATTGCCGGTGGTCAATTGCTGATCCGTAGCTGGTGGGAGCCGAACGCAGTGAATGTTCTGCGACAGCAGCTCTATGGAGATTGGGAAGGGATGCACGCCACCCCCTCGGAGATTGCCATAACCCAGTCTTTGCTTGGACCATTGCCTGCCAATCAGGCCGCTGAGCCGCCCCAGAAACTCAGCGCCGAATACATCCGGGATCACGCAGGGGATCGCCATGGTCCACCCGACGAGCATCGCGCGGACTTCCCGGATGGCCGCGTTGGATCGCATTCAGCTTTGGCCAATCCTCAGGATGGCGAGCGTCTGCTGGCGATAGCAGCTGCGGCTATCGCTGCCGAGTTCCGGGCATTCGAACAAGGCTTCTAGTCACGGAGCGCCTGCAACGGGTGTCGCGGCCTTATTCTGCTTCGACCCCAAGCCCGTCAGTCGACAGGTCATCGAGTTTCGGCATCAACCGCAACAGTTCTTGCGCGTATTCGGTATTCGGACTGGCAAACAGATCGCTGGTGTCCTGAACCTCGACGATTTGTCCCTGTTTCATGACCGCAACTCGGTCACACATCTGGCGCACCACCGGTAGGTCGTGGCTAATGAACAGCATGGTCAGGCCCAGATGCTCTTGCAGGTCTTTCAGGATGTTCAATATCTGCGCCTGGATCGAAACGTCGAGCGCGCTTGTGGGCTCATCGCAGATCAGGAACCGGGGTTGTGTCGCCAATGCGCGGGCAATCGAAATACGCTGGCGCTGACCGCCCGAGAACTCATGTGGATATTTCAGCCCGGCCTCTGACCCCAACCCCACTTGATCCAGCAATTCGTCCACGCGGCGCTTGACGTCGGCACCTTCCATCAGGCGGTGATGGCGGATCGGCTCCGCCACAATTTCATCCACCCGCATACGCGGATTGAGAGACGAGTAGGGGTCCTGAAAGATCATCTGGATGTTCTTGCGGTACTCTTCCTGCACCGTACGATTACTCAGATCGCTTACCAGTTGTCCGTCAAAGGTGATGGTACCACCATCCACAGGATAGAGCCCTGCAATCATCCGCGCGACGGTGGACTTGCCCGATCCGGACTCACCGACAACCCCAAAGACCTCACCTGCACGAATGTCAAAGCTGACGTTGTCGACAGCGGTGAAGTAGGTACGATCCCAAGGCAGTAATCCACGCTTTTGCAGGAATTTCTTCGTCAGGTTGCGGATTTCAAAGATCGGTTTGCTGGCGTCGTTATCCACCTTGGGCCAGTGGCGTGCCATATCCTCGATCGCGAAACGCGTTTCACGCCCGCCATAGCTGATCTGAGGGAAACGATGCAGTTTCAGCGTCGGGCGTGGTACCGCGGCGATCAGGGATTTGGTGTATTCGTGTTGCGGCTGGCCCATCACCTGTGCCGTGGTGCCGCTTTCAACCACCTTGCCCGCATACATCACGGTCACGCGGTCAGTTGTATCGGCGATCACGCCCATATCATGGGTGATCAGGATGACACCCACCTGACGCTCTTGTGCCAGTTCCTTGATCAGGTCCAGAATCTGGGCCTGAACCGAAACATCCAAAGCCGTCGTGGGTTCATCGGCGATGATCACATCCGGTTCGGTGCAAAGTGCCAGAGCAATCACCACGCGTTGCCGCATGCCGCCCGAGAACTGGTGCGGGTACTGATCCAGCCGAGTATCCGGGTCTGGGATGCCAACGCGGTCGATCAAATCACGGGCGCGCTTGCTTGCCTCGGCCTCGGATCCACCCAGATGGGTCTGGATCGTCTCGACCAGTTGCTCGCGCACTGTAAATAGCGGGTTCAGCGACGTAAGCGGGTCTTGAAAGATCATCGAGATCTTCTTGCCGCGCAGCCCGCGCATCGCATCGGCATCGATGCCGCTGATCTTATCGCCGCCCAGCTTAATCTGACCGCTGGCAATGCGACCTGGGCGTTCCAGAAGGCCCATCACCGCAGCGCCGATGGTGGATTTACCTGCCCCGGATTCGCCCACAAGTCCGTGGATTTCACCGGGTTCGACAGAAAGGCTGGCGTGGTCCACTGCAGTAAACAGCTGGCGGCGGGTCGGGAATTCGACGGTGAGGTCTTGGATGGTCAGAAGGCTCATGAAATCACCGCAGTTTTGGGTTCAGCGCGTCGCGCAGCCAGTCGCCCAACAAGTTGACCGACAGGGCGAGGGCCAGAAGCGTGCAGGCCGGGAAGAACAAAATCCACCATTCGCCCGAGAACAGGAAACCTTGCCCGATCCGGATTAGTGTTCCCAGCGACGGCTGGGTCGGGGGGGCGCCCACACCCAGAAAACTCAATGTGGCCTCAGCAATGATTGCCAGCGCCAGCGAGATGGTCGCAATAACAAGAACAGGGCTGAGTACATTGGGTAGGATGTGACGGAACATGATCGGGAACGATCCACGCCCGATCAGGCGCGCGGCTTGTACATATTCCTTGTTTTTCTCAACCAGAGCAGCACCACGGACGACGCGTGCGAACTGCACCCAGTCCGACAACGCAATTGCGATGATGAGAACATAGATTGCCATCTCATCGCGGTATTCCGGCGGAGTGATCCCTTTGGCGATCCCAAAGATTAGCATCGCGACCAGAATGGCCGGGAACGTCAGCTGCACGTCTGCGATACGCATGATCAGCGTCTCGATCCAACCTCCGAAATACGCAGCGATCAGACCGAGGATCACGCCGATGATCAAGGCAAGAAGCACAGCAGAGGCACCTACGAACAATGAAATGCGCAACCCGTAGAGGATGGTCGAGAACACATCGCGCCCTTGGTCATCTGTGCCTAGCAAAAAGGTCTCTTGCGTAAACGCATTGGGCGTACCTGGTGGTGTGAACCCGTTCATCAGGTTCAGTGTTGCTGGATCGAACGGGTTATATGGCGCGATCAGCGGGGCAAAGATCGCCGCCAGCACCAGAATGACCACGACCAAAGATGCGATCATGGCTACGGGAGAGTGCCGGAACGACCAAGCGAAATCGCTATCCCAGAACTTGGCCGTGCGCGATTTAGGCGCGACTTTCGGGGTTTCCATCGTTTCGGTCATGTGGCCCTCGCGTCGACACGCAGGCGCGGGTCAATGGCATAGTACAGAAGGTCGACAATCAGGTTGATTGTCACGAACATCACCGAGATCAGCATCAGATAGGCAGCCATAACGGGGATATCCACGAACTGGATCGCGTTGATGAACAGCAGTCCCACGCCCGGCCATTGGAACACCGTTTCGGTGATGATGGCAAAAGCGATGATCGACCCCAGCTGCAGGCCCGTGATGGTGATCACCGGCACAAGAGTGTTCTTCAGCGCGTGGCGGAAATTGATCACCCGGTCCGACAGCCCTCGGGCGCGGGCAAAGCGGACATAGTCAGCGCGCAGAACCTCCAGCATCTCGGACCGGACAAGCCGCATAATCAGTGTCATTTGATAGAGGCCCAGCGTGATTGCAGGCAATATCAACGCCTTGAGCCCCGAGGTCGTCAGAAACCCGGTGGACCAACTGCCAATCATAACCGTCTCGCCCCTCCCGAAACTGGGCAGTAAGTCAAGTTCAACCGAGAAAACATAGATCAGCAGGATACCTATGAGGAACGTCGGCAGCGAAACCCCGATCAAGGAAACGGTCATGATCACATTGGCAGCGATCCCTTGTCGTCGGATTGCAGTAAAGACACCGAGGGCGATGCCCATCGTGATCGCAAGAAAGCCGGACACAAAGGCCAATTCCAACGTCGCCGGGGCGCGTTCCACCAGGATGGTCGAGACCGGTCGCCCCTGGCGATAAGACACACCGAAATTGCCCTGAACAGCGCCTTGCAGGAACTTGGCGTATTGCACAACAAAGGGTTGGTCCAACCCAAGCTCGGTCCGTAGGCGGTCAATGTCGGCCTGCGTGCGCTCTTGACCCAGCATGTTGTCGATCGGGTCGCCAACAAATCGGAACATCGAAAAGGCGACCAACCCCACGACCAACAGCACTATGACGGACTGGAACATCCGTCTGACGATATATGCGAACATATGTTTCCCTCGTAGATCGGTCTCTCTAGGCCGACCTTGACCAGATGGTCAAGAGAGTGCTGTCAACTCAACGCGACGTTGCCGCCGATCAATTCACATTCACCCAACGCAGCAGGAAGAAGTTGTCCGGACGCTGCGTGACCTCGACATTGCTGCGCGTGCCCCAAACCAGCGGCTGGACATACATCGGCACATAAACGTGTTCGTCCTGATAGATTTGGGTAACCTCGTCCAGCATCGCCTGACGCTTGGCCTCATCCAGTTCTGACTGGATCATCGGCAACAGCTCATCGACACGTGCATTCGAGAAGCCGCCGAAGTTCCAGCTACCCAGCTTTTTCTCTTCGTTCGGGGTTGCGACAAGGAACCGGACCGGATGCTCGGCGTCGAACGTACCGGGGCTCCAGCCCAGCAGGTACATGTCGTAATTATCTTCGCGCAGTTCCGGCCAATAGTTCCGCACTGGCATCGCGTCCAGCTCGGCGGTGATCCCGATCTGAGCCAGCATACCAACGACGGCCTGACAGACGGCCTCGTCATTAAGGTAGCGGTCATTGGGGCATTTCAGGCCAAATGAGAAACCATCTGCATACCCGGCCTCAGCCAGCAGGGACTTGGCAGATTCCACATCAAACGCGGGGCGTCCGGCGTTGGCTTCGGAAAACCCGCTCATGGCTGGGCTGACGAGCTGCGATGCGGGCTCGGCATTTCCGCGCATGATCGTGGCCAGAATGGCGTCGACATTCACCGCTTGCGCAACTGCCTGCCGCACGCGCGCGTCACGGAACGGGTTGGGTTTGCCCGCATCGTCTGTGTATTTCAGCGTGTCAGCCTCGTGGTCGAAGCCCAGCATGATCACGCGCGCCTCAATGCCCTGGATGACATCGACCTCTGCGTTCTGCTGCAGCCGTGCGACGTCCTGAATGGGGACCGGGTTGATCATGTCCACATCGCCCGATAGCAGCGCCGCTACGGCGGTGGCAGGATTCTGGATCGGATTAAATTCTGCACGGGTGATGTTGTGTTCAACATCCCCCCACCAGCCTTCATAAGGCTCCAACACGGTCTTAAGACCCGGCTCGCGCTCGGTCACCTTGAACGCGCCAGTGCCGTTGGCGTTGATGGTGGCGTAGTTTCCGGTTTCTTTGTCGGGGACCACGGCGTCGTTGGCCTCAGTCCAGTCTTGATCCATGATCATCCAGTTGGCAATCGATGACGGAAACAGCGGGTTAGGTGCTGTGGTCATGATATCAACTGTGTAGTCATCAACTACGATGACGTCACTGACAGGAGCGAACCAGCTACGCGTGTCCGCCGCCTCACCCGAGGCGCGTTGGTAGCTGAACAGCACATCTTGCGCGTCAAAGCTGCTTCCGTCGTGAAAGGTCACGCCCTGACGCAGATTGAACCGCCATCCTTCGCCGTCGCCGATCGGCTCCCAACTGACAGCCAACGCGGGCTCAACGCTCATATCCTTACCGCGGCGGACCAGCCCTTCGTAGACGTTGTTCAGGAACCCGAGAACTGGGGCCGAGTTGACAGCGTGAGGGTCCATGGTCTGCGGATCGGTGGTCGAGGCCCACTTAAATTCGGCCGCCTGCGCGGCGCTTGCAAGCAACATGGTCAGGCCGATTGCACTGTTTCTGAGGATCATGGCGAAATCTCCCTGTTAGCGCTGAAACAATCCAGCTTTTTCGCTGCCACGTAAAGCCGTTCCTGCGCCGAGATCACAGGTCCGTTACCGACGGCGCAAACAAGAACAGGGCGCGTTTCCGCGCCCTGCATACCATCACAGAGGATAGTTTAGTTCATCTCAAAGTATTTGATCTTCGGTGAATCTTCCGGCTCGACGATGGTGCCCACGCCCGATTTCATGCCCCAGTTCAGCACCTGATGGTGGATCGGGATATAAAGCTGTTCATCCTGAACAACCTGCCAGATATCACCGATCTGCTGATCACGTGCGGGTAAATCAGTTTCAGAGGCAAGGGCCACGATTTTGGCATCCAGATCCGGGTTGGAGTAGCGTGTGCCATTCCACGAGCCATACTTTTCGCCCTTCGAATGGACGAGGAAGTTGAAGATGTACTCCGAGTCATAAGTCGGAACACCCCAGCCCAGCATGTAGAAATCTGTTTCTAGGTTGTTGATCAACGGGAAGTGCTGGGCTTTCGGTTTGGCGTCCAGGTTAACTGTGACGCCGATCTGGGCCAGCATTCCAACCGCTGCCTGACAGATCGCCTCATCATTGATGTAGCGGTCATTCGGGCAGTTCAGGGTCAGCGAGAATCCATCAGGATAGCCTGCTTCGGCCATCAACGCCTTGGCCCCTTCGATATCGGTTGACGAGGACGCATCCATATCTTCATCCCAACCATTCACAAATGGAGGTGAGATCATGCCAGCAGGAGCAGACTGACCACGCATCACGACCTGTTTGATCGCATCACGATTGATCGCCTTTGACATCGCCTGTCGAACGCGGACATCAGCCAGCGGGTTCTTACCATCCACATTGTCCGAGGTCAGATCAGCATCGCCCATGTTCATGCCAAAGAAAATCACCCGGTTCTGCGGCGCGGTGCGTACGTCCAGACCATCGGTTCCGGCTACACGCTCGAGGTCCTGTACGGGCACGTCCTGAATAAAATCAACCTCACCCGACAGCAGCGCGGCAACACGGGTCGCGGCGTTCTGGATCGGCGTATAGATGATCTCGGTCACCTGCAGCGGGAACTCATCCTTGCCCCAATAGCCGTCATAGGCGGCCAGGACGGTTTTCACGTCCGGCTCGCGGCTGACCAGCTTGTAGGGACCGGTGCCATTGGCGTTCTTGGCCGCAAACGTGTCTTCGCCGCCCTCATAGTCCTGAACCTTGACAGCGTTGTTTGCCTCGGCCCAACCTTTGTCCATCATGAACATGTTGGTCAGGTTGTTGGGCATGATCGGGTTCGGTCCGTCAGTTTCGATCTCGATCGTGAACTTGTCGGGCGCACGCACCTCTTTCACAGAGGCCAACAGTTCCTTGTAATCCGAATCCGGCGTCATCGCGCGATTCAGCGAAAACACGACATCCTCGCTGTCGAACTCGGCACCGTCGTGGAAGGTAACGCCCTCGCGCAGTTTGAACACCCAGACATTCGGATTTTCTTCCGATGGTGCCCATTCGGTCGCCAGCGATGGAACCAGTGCACCTGAGTGATCACGCATCACCAGCGTTTCCATGATCTGGTGCGCCATGGCCGAGGTCGGGCCTTCGTTTTGTGCATGCGGGTCCAGCGTAAGCGCGTCACCTGCACGGGCCCATCGCAGCGTCTCCGCCGAAGCGCCCGCCGCGATCATCGCCGTTGCACTGGCGGCAAGCATCAGAGTTTTGAATGACATAAGTCGTCTCCCCATTTTTTGTTGTGGCCGCATTTTCATACGGTTGGCCGAATTTTTCGGCCATCATGGGCCAGCATCATCCAGATCATGGTCCGAGTTGCAACACCCGAATGTTAGCGCCCTGCTTTTCTTTCTGTCTGCCGGGGCTTAGGTGAATGTAGGTCATGCAGAAACACGCCTCGTATTTAGCCCTATGACAGGGTTGCCGCCTAACGTTTATTGAAGGCGTCTCTAAGAGCGTCACCAAAGGCCCCGTTCTGGGTGCTCTGACCCCCATGGCTGCGCCGCTGTTCCCCTGGCTTGGGTGTTCGTGCCGGTTTGCCCTTGCCACGGAGTGCATTGCCCTCGCGTGCCGAAGCACCACCGTCCTTGCGCATAGACAGCCCAATGCGCTTACGTGGAACGTCGACTTCGACCACCGTCACTTTGACAACTTGCCCGGTTTTGACCACCTCATGCGGGTCCTTCACGAACCGATCGGCCAGTTGGCTGACATGAACCAACCCGTCCTGATGTACGCCAATGTCGACAAACGCGCCGAAGGCGGCGACGTTGGTGACGGTACCCTCCAGCACCATGCCGGGCTTCAGGTCCGTGATTTCCTCAACCCCGTCCGTAAACGACGCCGTTTTGAAACTGGGTCGCGGGTCTCGGCCGGGCTTCTCCAATTCGGTGAAAATGTCGCGAACCGTTGGCAAGCCGAAGGTGTCACTCAAAAACTGCTCGGCGCGCAGGTCTTTCAGCGCGCCTTCATGCCCCATGATTTGGCGAATGTCGCGCCCACATGCTGCCACTACCCGACGGGCGACATCGTAAGCCTCGGGGTGAACCGAGGAGGCGTCCAGAGGCTCTGAACCGTCGCGAATTCGCAGGAAACCTGCACACTGCTCGAAGGCGCGTGGACCAAGACGCGCCACCTTTAGCAAATCCTTGCGAGACGCAAAGGCACCATGAATATCTCGGTGCGTGACGATCGCCTCGGCCAATCCCGGTCCCAGACCCGAGACGTGCGAAAGCAAGGGGGCTGAAGCTGTATTCAGATCCACGCCCACAGCGTTCACCACATCTTCGATCACCGACTCCAGTGACTGTGACAAGCGGTGCTGATCAACATCGTGCTGATACTGACCGACGCCGATGCTCTTGGGTTCAATCTTGACCAGTTCAGCCAAGGGATCTTGTAGCCGGCGGGCAATCGAGACCGCTCCACGTAGTGAGACGTCGAGCTCGGGAAATTCGCGTGCGGCAAGCTCGGATGCCGAGTAGACCGAGGCTCCAGCCTCGGAAACGACGACCTTGGTCGGTGCTTTGACAGTCTTGGGCAGAAGCGACAGCGTATCGGCCACCAAACGCTCAGTCTCGCGGCTGGCTGTGCCGTTGCCGATGGCAATAAGCTCGATTTTATGTGTAGCGATAAGGTTCAGGATTGCCGCTTGTGCACCACGCAGATCATTCTTGGGCTGAAACGGATATAGCGTATCCGTTGCAACCACCTTACCGGTTGCATCCACCACGGCGGCTTTGACCCCGGTGCGAATGCCGGGATCCAACCCAAGCGTCGGACGTGCCCCCGCCGGAGCAGCGAATAGCAGATCCTTTAGGTTGCGCGAAAACACTTGAATTGCCTCGTCTTGTGCGCGGCTGCGCAGGTCGGCCATCAGTTCGACCATCATCGACAGCGACAGCTTGACCCGCCATGTCCAGCCCGCAACCTTGCGCAGCCATTTGTCACCCGGCGCATCGCCCCGCGTGTTCAGATGAGCCGCAACCATGGCCTCGGCCCGCGCGGCGCCCGCTTCGGGTTCGGGAGCAATGTCTAGCGTTACGATCCCTTCCTTCGAGGCGCGCAACATTGCCAGCGCTCGATGTGACGGGGTTTTCGACCAAAGCTCGGAATGATCAAAGTAATCGCTGAACTTGGCACCTTCCTGTTCCTTGCCCTCGACGACCTTTGCGCTCAGCAACGCCTCACGTTGCATGAAGTTTCGGAGCTCTCCCAGCAAAGCAGCGTTTTCGGTAAGCCGCTCTGTGATGATGTCCCGTGCACCATTCAGCGCGTCTTTGGTCGTGGGGACAGCCTCATTCAGATACCCCTCAGCCAGACCTTCTGGTTCCGCCGCACGGTCGGACAGGATCGCATCGGCCAGCGGCTCCAGACCATTCTCGCGGGCAATCATCGCCTTGGTCCGGCGTTTGGGCTTGTACGGCAGATAAATGTCTTCCAACTGCGCCTTGGTTTCGGCTTGGGCGATCGATTTCACCAGATCGTCCGTCAGTTTCCCCTGATCCTTGATCGAGGACAGAATCGCCTCGCGCCGGGCCTCAAGCTCACGCAGATAATTCAGTCGGTCGGAAAGGGTGCGCAATTGGGTATCATCCAGCCCGCCGGTCACTTCCTTACGATAACGGGCGACAAAGGGCACGGTCGCACCTTCATCCAACAACCTGACCGCGGCCCCAACCTGTTCCGCGCGGGCGTTAATCTCGGTGGCGATGGTGCGGGTGATACGGTCCAAAAGGGGCCTCCTGACTTGCGGTTGGAAGATCGTCTTAGCCACCGGCACGCACAAGGGGAAGAGGCTGCGCTACGAAAAGCACCTCTGCACAAAAAATGCACGACCCTTACGCGGTGATCTGCACCTGCCTAGGCCAGACAGAACCAACACAAACAAGGAGCAGTTAAATGGGACAGTTCATCGTGCGCGGTGTACCGGCATCAGTTTTACAAGATAGTTGGTGGCTGGACACCCCTGATCGAGGCACAAACCGAGCCGATGGCTTAGCGGAACCCGGCAATCGCCACGCTTTTTTGGGTTTGGTGTTTCTGGTTGCGCTCGCCGATTTTCTGTTTTTCGACCATTCTCCTGGCCTTTCAATCGCACTCTTTACGTTGGCGGTTTCCGCTGTCGAGTTTGCCTTGCTGCGCCGCCGTGGTGGACTTGTCGGGCCAACCCTTCTTTTGCTGCTTAGCATTCTTCCGGTGGTGGAATATGTTCAGGCCCTGTCCGTAGCTTTCTTGCTGGGTGGATCGACCATTGCGCTGTGTTGGGCCGTGCTGGGCAATCATGAGGTCGCTTCGGTTCGCCGGTTTCTGTCTCTGTTTCCAATATTGGCGCTCAGACACGGGATAGAGGCGGTTCAGAAAGGTCATTCGGTTTCCCGCGTTGACGGGGTTGCCCTTCGTGCACTGCGCAACTGGAGTTTCCCGATCGGAGGCGCACTGATCCTTGCTTCGCTGATGGTTGCGGCCAATCCGATCTTGTCTGATTGGATCGATCGGATTTGGCGATTTGATCTGCGGTTCGACCGACTGCTATTCTGGATCGGGGCGGCAATCACGATCTGGCCCTTTCTTGCGGTCACCTTGCGGCCTGACTTGCTTGCCCCCCGATTTGGCCCCGGACGCAAGCGCCCATTGCCTGCTTTTGGCCTGAATGCCCAATCCGTTGCAAATGCGCTAATGGTGTTCAACTTGCTGCTGGCGGTGCAAACGGGGATGGACATGGTTTATCTCTGGGGCAGCGCCAAGTTGCCCGAGGGGATGACCTATGCTGAATATGCTCATCGCGGGGCATACCCACTCTTGGTCACAGCTTTGCTGGCGGGCGCATTTGCCTTGGCCGCGCGACCCTATCTGAACGAGCGGCAGGGGCTGACAAGATGGATGATGCTGTGGCTGGCGCAGAATGTACTGCTGGTGATCTCATCGCTGATGCGCCTGTCGCTTTACGTTGATTTCTACGGGCTGACCTATTTGCGTGTTCATGCGGCAATATGGATGGCGCTGGTTGCTGTGGGCTTGTGTCTGACCGGTTGGCAAATTTTGCAGGGTAAATCGAACCGTTGGTTATTGCTGCGATCTGCGATCCTGGGGATTGGCGTGCTCTATGCATGCTGCTTCGTGAATTTTTCAGCCTTAATCGCCCGTTGGAATCTGGAAAATCCGATACGGTTTGATGCCTACTACGCATGTCAGCTCAATGAGATGGCGGCGGCAGAGTTGCTGAAGGACAAACGGGTACGCAATTGCGTAACCCCTCCGGTCGTCGACAATTGGAGGAATTGGGGCTTTCGCGCAGATCGGGTGATCCGTAATCTGGCCGTCGAACCCATGCCGGAGAAGATAGATGAAAATCCTCGTCGTGGATGATGATCCACGCCTGCGAGAGCTGGTCTCGATCACGCTTGAGCGCGCGGGCTACCAAACGGTTACCGCCCGCGATGGCCAAATGGCTCTAACCCACGCGATGCGGGAAGCGCCTGATCTTGTCGTGCTGGATGTAGGCCTGCCTGAGATCGATGGGCTTGAGGTTTGTCGTCGCTTGCGGGCACGCTCGGACGTACCAATCTTGTTCCTGACCGCGCGTGATGACGAGATTGATCGCATTTTGGGCCTCGAGTTGGGAGCGGATGATTACGTGACCAAACCTTTCAGCCCCCGTGAGTTGGTTGCACGGATCAAAGCCATCCTGAAACGCAGCAAACCGGGTGCTGCAGAGCTTCTACTGCGGCATGGCCCGGTTGAAATGGATGTGTCGGCGCATTTGGTTCGGGTCGACGGCAATGCGCTTGCCTTAACCGCAACCGAGCTGTCGATTTTGCGTCGCCTGATGCAAACGCCCGCCGCCATCGTCTCGCGACCACAATTGGTTGATGCGATTTATGGCGCAGGCAGTCCGGTCTCGGATAGGACACTGGATAGTCATTTGCGGAACTTACGACGCAAGTTGGGGGATCAGGGCTGGGCCGGTGCCATCGAAACCGTGCATGGGATCGGATTGCGGATGGGTGCATGGCCGGGCTGAGACGCAAATGGCGCCCTTCGCTGGGTTTTGTTCTTGGCGGAGGTCTCGCGGGTACGCTCGCCCTGTCTCTGCTGGGTCTGATCGCGCTGCGGTATCTTGGACCTGAGATCGGGTTTCGAAACGCTGCGGGCTTGCTGGCGATCGTGATCGGATGTGCGACCGGAGTGGTCGGATACCTTATGGTTCGGCTTCTGCTCCGCCCCATAACGTCGCTGGCGACCTATTCAGGGGCCATTGAACAAGGGCAACGCGCCGAGCCGCCCGATCACTACGGCACACAAGAACTGTCGCGCCTCGCCGGTTCGGTTCTGAGCATGGCGGATACGCTGCAACGGCGCGAAGCTTCGATCCGCGTCTTTGCAGATCATGTCACGCATGAGTTGAAAACCCCTGTCACCGCGATCCGTGCGGCAGGAGAGTTGTTGGCTGAGGCCGAAACGCTCTCGGACCAGGATTACGCATTGCTGCAACAGATATTGGGTGCAAGCGATCAGATGCAAACGCAGCTCAGCGCGCTTAACACGGTTGCACAGGCACGGGTGCCGGAACATCACGGATCGGCAAAGCTGGATGATCTTGCTGATCAGTTGTACGCTTCGTTTCCCGAACTGGACATCCGCATTGAAGGGGGCGATCAGACTTTGCACCTTGCAGCCTCTGGTCTGAAAATTGCTCTGCAACATCTTCTGGACAATGCGCGCCGTCACGGGGCAGGGCAGGTGACCCTTATCGCGGAAACCGGTCGATTGGTTGTCCAAGACGACGGTCCCGGCATATCCGACGGTAACCGGGACCGCATCTTCAACCCATTCTTCACAACCGCGCGCGAGAAGGGAGGGACCGGGATGGGCCTGACCATCGTTACAAACCTGTTGGGGGCACATGGCGGGCGGATTTTGCTGGTACCTTCCAAGACCGGTGCGCGATTTGAGTTGGTGTTTCCGGGTGTGTGATATCACTCAACAGCCCAAACTAATTCGACCCGTGTCAATTTGCGCCGCTCAATACGATTGATCCCAAGCCAATCCTCATTTAAGGGAGGCCCTGTCAAATCAGAGTCACCCGTGGGGCCGTCATGTCCCCTTTGGGATTGGTGCCTATGTCACGGCGGCACATGCTCTTGGATCGCACGCCCCTGAAAGGCTTAAAAAAGGTAAGGGAATATGGCAGAAAAATCGAACTTCGACGTATTGTATACCATTGTAGACGAAGCGCCTGAGCTGGCGAGCGCCTCGTTCCTGCCCATTATCCGAAAGTTTGCGTCAGCAGCCGGTGTCAGCGTCGGAACCAAAGACATTTCGCTGGCCGGGCGCATTATCGCGACCTTCCCCGAGAATCTGACAGACGAACAGCGTATTACGGATGATCTGGCCGCGTTAGGTGAACTGGTGAAAACACCGGACGCAAATGTCATTAAACTGCCCAACATCTCGGCGTCGGTGCCCCAGCTGGTGGCTGCCATCGAAGAGCTGCAATCACAGGGTTATGACATTCCGAACTACCCCGAAGAGCCTTCGACGGACGACGAAAAGGCGATCCGTGCGCGTTATGACGCCATCAAGGGTTCGGCCGTGAACCCGGTCCTGCGCGAAGGCAACAGCGATCGCCGCGCAGCGCGCGCTGTGAAGAACTATGCCCAGAAGAACCCTCATTCGATGGGAGAGTGGAGCGCGGACAGCAAGACCAAAGTGTCTTCGATGCCGGGCAATGATTTTTACGCCAATGAGAAATCGGCAACGATCACTGCGGCGCAAGCCGGCGATGCCAAGATTGAGTTTGTGGGCAAAGATGGCAGCGTTACGGTTCTGAAAGACGCTTGGCCACTGGCCGAAGGAACTGTGGCCGACGCAACATTCATGTCGGTCAAGGCGCTGTCGTCGTTCCTGACCGAAGCCATTGAGGACACCAAGAAAGACGGCACCATGTTCTCGTTGCACATGAAGGCGACGATGATGAAGGTCAGTGACCCGATTATCTTCGGCTATGCAGTCAAGGCGTGGCTTGCCCCCGTGTTCGAAAAATTCGGTGCAGAGCTGGACGCACTGGGTGTAAACCCGAACTCGGGTCTGGGGGACCTGCTTGAGCGGGTTCAGGGCAACGCAGACATCGTCGCCGCAATCAATGCGATCAAAGGGGATCGTCCGTCGATGTATATGGTGGACTCGGACCGTGGCATCACCAACCTGCATGTCCCGTCTGATGTTATCATCGACGCCTCGATGCCCGCAGTGATCCGTGCTGGCGGCAAGGGTTGGGACGAAACCGGCGCCAAGGGCGATACTAACTGTGTGATCCCTGATCGTTGCTATGCACCGGTGTATGACGAGGCCATCAACTTCTTCAAAGCCAATGGTGCACTGAACCCAGCCACCGCAGGAGCCGTCGCCAACGTTGGATTGATGGCGCAGAAGGCCGAGGAGTACGGCTCGCACCCGACGACGTTTGAAGCGCCCGCAGATGGTGCAATCCGTATCGTTCTGGCCAATAGCGAAACGCTGCATTCCCACAACGTCGAAAAGGGCGACATCTGGCGCGCCTGCACCGTCAAGAAGGCCCCGATCGAGAACTGGATCCAGCTGGCGATGGACCGTCAGCGCCTGACCGGGTCCGAGGCGATCTTTTGGCTGGACGCAAACCGTGCCCATGACGCTGAGCTGATTAAGTATGTCAAACCAGCGCTTGAAGCTGCAGGCGTGGCCGACAAGTTCTTGATTATGGCCCCGCGTGAAGCAACCCGCCAGTCGCTGGAAACTATCACGGCGGGCAAGGACAGCATCGCCATTACCGGTAACGTTTTGCGGGATTATCTGACCGACTTGTTCCCGATCCTCGAACTGGGGACGTCGGCCAAGATGCTATCAATCGTTAAACTGATGAATGGCGGCGGTCTGTTCGAAACCGGTGCAGGTGGTTCGGCTCCGAAACATGTTCAGCAACTGGTTGAAGAAAACCACTTGCGCTGGGACTCCATGGGTGAATTCTGTGCGCTTGGGGAATCCTTGAACTTCCTTGCTGACAGCAAGGGCAACGCCAAAGCGGGCGTATTGGGCGCCGCTGCCGAGGCTGCCACGCAGGGAATTTTGGATAACAACAAGTCACCCAGCCGCAAAGTCGGCCAGCCGGATAACCGCGATAGCCACTACTGGTTCGCTCGTTACTGGGCCGAAGCTTTGGCGGGGCAATCCGATGATGCTGGGCTTGCCGCCGAGTTTGCACCGCTTGCGAAAGAGTTGGCAGACAAAGAAGAACAGATTTTGTCCGAGTTGGCGGCAGCGCAGGGCGCACCCGCCGATCTGGGCGGATACTACCACACTGATCCGGCCAAAGCGGCTGCGGTGATGCGTCCAAGTGCGACCCTGAATGCGATCATCGGATAAGCCAAGGGTTGCATAAACGCCTAAAAAGAAACCGGTCCGAAGAGGGCCGGTTTTTTCATGCCCTGAAAAAGAAAAAGGCCAGCCCCCATAGCCAGCCTCTTTCTGAGTGAGTGGCGGGGCTTACGCCTCACCGGTGCAGTTGAGTTCATCCTACGCTTATCGTTCACGCTGAATATTCGGGGATTCCCGTAGACGGCCGCCTTTTATGAGCGATTAAGGATAAAAATAATCATTATGTATGTACAAATAAGACCAAATGCTGTCTGCGCCACGTCTGAGGCCTAGTCAGTTGGCTTTGCCGTTATCATTGAAGATTCTGACCCACCGACAAAAAAAAGGGCCAGTCCGAAGACCGGCCCCTAAGAAAGGTCATAACGACCGAGGGATTAGTTTGATGCTGCGTTTAGCTTTTCATTTTGTTCGCGCAGCGTGTCGGAAATAATCGCGTACCATTCGCCGGATTCGCGCATCTCGATCAAACCTTTGTTCATCATCGCGATGTACTCGCGCGCGAATGGATTGGTGCGGTGTGCAAGGAAGCTCATCGAAGACAGTGTCGAGACATACGGGTTCTCAACAATATCTGCCGAGGTCAAACCCATGTCTTTCATTGTCGAGGCAAACAGATCGACTTCGAATGCAGCCACGTCTGCTGTGCCGGTCAATACGGCATCGAGACATTCGCGGGCCGAATTGGGTTGGACCACGGTTGTGTTCTCGCGGTTCAGCCCTTGTTCTTCCAGCACCACCATGCTCCAGCCTGCCATGCGGCAAACGGTCGAGCCCTCAAGGTCGGAGAAATCTGTCGCCTTTGCGTATTCGCTTTCAGGCAAAGTGAAGAAACCTCCGACAATGTCATATACCGGAACAGAAGCGACAAATTGGGTACACCGGGCTTCGGTCTCTGCAGACCACTCATAGGAGCGGTTGGTACAATCCGGTACAGTCCACGCGATCGAAATATCAAACGCACCCAATGGCAACAGTGTGTCCAGATGCGAACTCCAGTCATCTACAAAGCTGACCGAGAAATCGCGGCTGTTACCAGCACGCTGAAGGCTTGTCGTCGCCAGACGGGTCATGATGCCACCGCCGCTCAGATCTTCAGTAGTGAACGGTTCCCAACCGTTGCCAGCGACCATCTTGATCGGAGGCGCGTAGACATTCGAGCGCTTGACGCTTGCAGCACGTTGTTCTTCTGCCGCGATCAGTTCTTGCGCGCTCTGACCGTTGGGCAGGCTGCCATCCTCACAGGGCAGCGCCAGTACCAGACCGGGGGTTAGCGAACCGGGATTGGTGATTGCATTGCGGTTAGCGTTAAAGATCGGCTGATAGTTTGAGGTGCCGTAGGCGGCAATGGCGATGGTCGCCAATGTGTCACCATCCTGAACCGTATAGTTGGAGCAGGCCTCTTGAGCGGCGGCTGCACCTGCGCTCAGGGCGGTGAAGGCTGATGCCGACAGTACTGCTTTCTTCAATTTCTTGTTAAACATGTCCACTTCCTCCAGACTTTGTTTCGTTGGGCCAATCAAGGCCTTAGCCATTTTCCATTTGATAGCGCAGTGCGGTAGATACGATGTCGCGCCACTCGCCTGATTGCTGCATGATCGCCAGACCCTGGTTGAGCGTCTCAAGGATCGCTTCCCCATCCGGATTATCTTTGTGGGTCATGACGTTAAGCGACTTGATTGCCGCTAGGTTGGGGTTTTCGATGATCTGATGTTCGTAGCCCAGACGCCCGATTGCTTCGACCGCCAGATGCGCTTCGATCGCGACGATATCGGCTGTGCCATCCATAACTGCGCGAAAACAATCATCGGGTGAAACGGGGCGCATCAAAGTGATTGCAGGCTCGTAAAGACCAACTGCATCCATATGCGACAATGACCAACCTTCCGGCCTACAAATCGTTGTGCCCGCGAAATCTGCATAAGTCAGAGTCTCTTCGTAACCCGAACCGCTTTTTGCGAAGAACGTATCAACGACCTCGTAGAATGGGTTTGAGAAATTATAGGTTTCGCACCGTGAACGATCATTTTCCGACAACGTAGCGGCTTGTTCACAGTTCGGCCGCGACCAAGGGAATGTGGCGTCAAAGGCGAGAGTCGGCATCAATAGGTCCAGATGCGACGACCAGTCATTAACGAACTGAATCTTGTAGGACTGCTCGGGCGCGGCCCTCAGCATCGCGGTTTCAACCAGGTTGGTATAAAGCCCACGATTTGGCAGCGCTTCATCCGTAAACGGGGCGTAGTTACCACCCGTGATCAACAAAATCTGACGGTCACGAATTTCAGGGCTTTCGCCACCATCCGCGTTGCGGATCAATGCGGCACCTTCCGCACGCGCTGCTTCGATCTCTTTCTTGGCCGCAGCCTTGGCCGCGATTACGGCTTCTTCGCTGGTCTTTTTAGCTTCGGCCTCTGCAGCGGCCACGCGGGCTTCGGCCTCGGCAATGGCTTTTTCAGCCCGTTCCTCGGCAGCTTTGACCAGTTCCGAGGCCATTTCCGCAGCCATGCGGCCAGCTTCGGTATCCGGCAGTTGCGCCGCGCGCCCGATATCTTCAAGACAAGGGAAAGTCAGGACATCACCGACGCGAATGATATTGGGGTTCGACCCGATCGTTTCCCGGTTCGCATCATAGATGACCCGGTAATCTTCCGTCGCGTAGACGGCAATTGCCAGTTCCCGCAAGCTGTCACCGGGCTGGATTTCATAAGTCGAACACGCCTCTTGCGCCGATGCTGCACCTGTTGCAGCAGCAAGAGCGAGGGTGGATATGATAAGATGGTTTCGCATTTTGTCCTGTTTCACTGCCTGTCTAAGTCTGTGCCGGTTTGACCACGGCGATTGAAATGTTGTCCTGATCCGGGTCTGCCTTTGCATGCAGTGCTTGAAGCAGCGCATCAGCAATATCGCGAGCCGGGGAATGAATATGCGTGCGCACCAGCGTTTCGATCTCGGAATTGCCGAGATATTGCAGGCCATCACTGCCAAGGATCAGTACATCTGCCGCAATCAGCGCCAATGGTTGTTCCGGACAATCCACTTTTGGGATCGCAGCCCCCATGATCACCGAAGTCAGTTGGTTACGATCCGGATGGCCCTGCGCCTCTTCCGCGCTCAGTAATCCTTGTGCGAGCTGTTCGTCGATCACCGGGGCCATCGAGTGATCTTCGTTGACCTGTGACAGGGCATCATTGCGGAACAGGTAAAGTGGACTGTCACCGATCGAGATCCAGAATACGCGTTGATCCAGCATCAACATGCCCAGAAGGGTGGAGCCCAGATTGACCTCGTTTTCCTCACTATGGCTCGCCATAGCGGCGTTGGCCTGCATCGCGGCCAACGGCAGAGCGTCGAGCAGTGCGCTCTCAGCAAGGTCGGGCCCATCCAACTGGGCATCCATCGCATCGCGCCAGGCTGAAATGACCAACTGCGAAGCAACTTCGCCCGCTTCATGGCCGCCCATACCGTCGGCAATCACGACATAACCCGCGTCTGCCGCGTCAGAGACCCGCGCAGCAATCGCGTCTTCCTGCGAGTCGCGCTGACCCTGGTCCAGGATCAGGGCAATATCATATGCAGGAGTCGCCAGCATTAATCGGCATCCCGCCAGTCAAAGCCGTCATCACAGAAAGCGGTGAAGCGGATCGAGGTTTCGCTGATCCGGATCAGATCGCCGCTGGACAAGGCTATGGTGCTGAGCACAGGCTTGCCATTCAGGCGCACCAAGTTGGCCTTGCCGCCATGGCCCAGATAGCATTTCCGGTCCTCTGGGTCATATGCGATGACGGCGTGATTGCTGCGAGAGATCCCGGTGTCGCCGAAATCCAGCTGAATAGCCTGATCGTCATTCCGACCGATCTGCATCAATCCCTCGGTCAAGGTAATCGCGGCACCCCGACCCGGTCCGGCGGTCACAACCAGCCAGCCAACCGGGAATGTCTGTTCGGCCGCTTCTGTCTTTTCAACGGGCTCAGCTGTTTCCATCAGCTCCTGAACATGCGTGTCTGCACGCTCGAAACCCAAAAACGTCGTCTTCACACGAGAACGCCGATCTTCAGCCGGTGCGGGTGCGGGTGCGACCATGGCGGGTTCCGGGGTTACATCAACAGGCTCCGGTTCCGGTGTGGGTTCTGCGACGATTTCCACCTCGCCCGCAACTTCAGATACGACTTCAGGTTCGATGGCGTCTGGTTCTTCTACGGTGACTTCGGGTTCATCGTCCTGAACCTCGTCTTCCGCAGTCAGATGAAGCGTGACAATCTGTTCATCTTCTTCGACCTCTTGAACCTCGGCCACTTCTTCTTCGGTCGCCTGATCTTCGATCTGGTCTTCCGTAAACTCGGGCATCGGTTCTTCGGGGATCAGTTCGTCTGCTTCCTCGTAGCTGTCCGAGCTAACGTTTCCACCCGCAAGGGCCGCGCGCAGGGCGTTGAAATCCGCAATCGGAGCAGCGCTTTCTGTTTCGACCGCTTCCGCAACGGTTTCGGTTTCCACCGCATCTTCTTCTTTCGGTTTTCCGGCACCTTCTAGAAGCCGGCTCAGAGGGCTTTTGTATTTGAACATGGTGTCGTCACCTTCTTTGATTTCTGATGCGGGGTTTTACCCGCGGGACTGCTACAAACCGCTTCGCCGTAGGCGCAGGGCACTGATGAAGAGGAAACAGAGAAACATTTACGTCGCGACGGGTTGGTCCCCGACGGGGTGACGCGATGGGCGGCACCCCCAGCACACTGAAACTGGCGATAGTCACATCAACTGGGCGATCACTCCTGCGTTAGTTGCATGACCGCAGTACTTTCAGCTCCGTTGCGCAGTATGCTCAGGCGCGCCTCGGGTTGGTTGTCGGAAACAAGTTGAGCAAGGATGCCGTCCAGACTCTCGGGCTCATTGATCGAGACACCAGTCTGTGTTTCGCGCAGCAGCACATCCCCCCGCTGCAAACTGCCAGCAACTTCTTCCGGAACAGATGCGACGACGGTTTGCCAACCTGCCTCGCCCGCATGAGCCACATCAAACGAATAACCGTTCAGAAGGCCAAAACTGCGGAAGGCGGGCAGGGCCAGCAATCCATTCTGCGCGCGTGTTTCGCCCAGACTGCGATAGCGCGCTGCTACACGGATATACCCGTCTGGATCGACCGAGAAGTTATCTAGAACATACGATGCAAGCGTTGTGTCCGGACGAATAGGTTCACCATTCAGAGTAAAAATCGTAGCGCCCCGTTCGACCCAATCCCCGATCACCGACCTATCTTGACCGGCGTTCAATCCATTGATGGCAATGACACTCCCGGTCGAGCTGCGACGCTTGGACATCGTGAATGGAATCTCAATATCCCAGTGCCCAAATGCGACTTGGTTTTCGGCTAGATTTACCGGCGTCGCAGGTGCGATGGGTGTGATGTCTTCAACCGCAGGTTCCGCCACTTCAGGTTCCACTACTTCAGGTTCCACCAAGGCGATTTCTTCGGGTTGCTGCTCTGACACAATGGCGGCTTCCGGCACCTCATTAGCCTGCTCGACAGGTTGTTCCTGCGCCGCTTCTGGTTCTGATGCCAAAGCGACTTCGGCCTGTTGCGGCTCTGTTGTGGCTTCGGCAGTCTGCTCGACGGGTTCCGGAGCTGTTTCTGCGGGCACCGGAGTAGTCGGAGCCTCTGCAGTCACCGGAGTTGCCTCGGGCGATTTCTGATCGCCCGTCATTACGAAGTATCCACCTCCGGCCAGAGCCGCCAATACAATCGCGATACCCGCGATCATCTTGCCACTGCCGCCCGAGCCGCTTTTTACAACGGTGTCGACTGCAGCAACGGCCTCGTCCTGAGGTGCAAATTTAGCAAGAGTGTCTTCCGTTTTTTCCTCGTTCCCGAGGGCCAGATCAGAGTTCCCGGCCAGCAGCGCGGTCACGACGGCCTCCGCATTCTCGCTTTCGGCTTTGATCCGTTCTTTTTCGGCCTCTTCGTCTTTGCGATCCATGCCAACAATGACCGAAACAGGGCGATACGCGAAACTGTCGAACATCACACCGGGACCACGGAACATACGCAGCCAGTCCAATGCGGTTTGCACACGGTCAGTGGCGTGCACTTCCATTGCTTTGTCGATCGCCTCAAGGAACCCGTCTGGATACCCTTTGAATCGCCCTGTCAGCGGTTCATAAGGATCGTCTTGGCCGTTGTTGAACGCATTCAAACGTGTCTGGCCATCAATCGGTCGCTCGCCGCTGATCGCATGATACAGCGTTGCAGCCAGTACATAGAGGTCACTGCTGGGGCCCTGATCCGCGCCACGCACATAAAATTCGTGTGGCGAATACCCGTCCTTAATCACGCGCAGCGTCAATAGCGCCGCTGACTTGTGTGCCGCCTGCTCGCGTGCTGCGCCAAAGTCGATCAGGATGGGTTCGCCATTCTCATCGATCAGGATATTGTCGGGTGAAATATCGCGATGTAGCATGCCGCTTTGGTGAATGAACGACACCGCAGACAGCATTTTTTCGGTGACCTGAACGATAAAGTCCGGTCCGCTCTTGTTTTCGGGTTTTTCGACATAATCCAAAAGATCGCATCCGCGGATCAGGTCCATCGCGATATAAGCGGTGTCGTTGTCCTCAAACACCTGATGCACGTCGACGATGTTGGGATGAACCAGCCGCGCATGGTTGCGTGCTTCCTGAATGAACAGGTCGATAATGGAGCGCAGGTCTTCTTTGTGGTCAGGGTTGGCAGGTTCGACCAGATCACCATTCCGCTGACAGAGCGCCCCCGGATAGCATTCTTTGATGACCACATCGCGATCCAGACTATCGCGCGCGAGATAGGTGATCCCAAACCCGCCGTTGCTTAGGAACCGGAGGATTTCATACTGTCCGCGCAGCAGCTTTGCGCCTGGCTGCAATCCTTCGATTTGAGGTTCGTCGTGCGTTGCGCCGACCGCCTGGTTGTGGCTCATTTCTTCCCGCCCATTCTACTCGTTTATTGCGGCATAGATAACCAGGGCTTCAGCCCGCGAACTCACAACCAAACACAACCGCAGGACACTTAAGACGGTTAGACGTTTCAAATTTGACTTTATTGGGGCCGCCTGATGGCTTCACTATGGATCACAAAAAACGAAATCGCCTATATAGTCAGTCCAAACCTTCATTACACTATATGTTGTGTTTGCCTGATGGAAGAAATGGATTCTATACCGCCGAAATAGACGCTTGGTCCACGAATTCGAAACAATATCGCGCTGATTCCGAACGCTTCGAATCGCTGCGATGCGGCTCAATTCAAGCGGGAAAAACTTATGTGCCGGTTTTAGGGGGCGCCGACGCAACAGAGCTGCCCGCCCAAGCCAGATTGTCGCTGAGTTGTGCGAGAATGCTTATTGCATCCTTCAGCGGTGCGTCCCCGGTTTCAAACTGCAGCAACAGCAACAGGTCAGTGGCCTTTTCAAACTCGGCCGGAACCCAGTCTGCTTTGGGATCGATTTCGGTACCAGATTCTAACCTTTCGGCAAAATCCTCGACGATTTCCTGACAGCTTTGCAGGAAGGCCGCCGGTTCAATATCCGAGCTTTCACGCAGATCGTTGTAAATGCTGGCGATGGCCGCAAGCCAGTCTTCAAGGATCGGATTGTCCAGGGGGGGCAGGGCGGCCTCTAGGCTTGCCTGCACAGTATTGCCGTCGGCCTCAACGCCATCTGTCGAAGCCGCACCAGTAAGGTTCTCCAGATAAGGCATAAACTCTTCAGCCAGATCTTTTTGGGCGGCCTCAAGATCATGGCGACGGTGATCAGAGGCTAAGTGCAAAACCTGTTCTGCCAAGTTCTGCCCGCCACAGGTTTCCCACAAAGCAAAGTCGGGTTCAGGCTCTTGTTCCATGGCCCGTACCGCTACCGGGGTGCCGATGGTCACAACCGCGTGAAACAAATCGCCCTTCTCCTTGTTCAGGCGTGCGACTACCCGATCCAGAGCATCCCGCACCGGAGGCAAATCGGCATGTGTTACAGCCAACAAGCTGTTATTGCGCAGCTTTTGGGGGACCTGCGACCACAAATGGCGTTCGGTTTCACGCCAGGCGTTGGTGCCGTTGGTGCACCAGATCGCACAATCCACATAGTCGAGCAAATTTAGAGTCTGCTTGTAGGTATCATCCAGTGCACCGGCACCGGGCAGATCAAACAGCGAAATCTCCTGCAGGGCCGGGGTGTTCAACCCGACCGAGATGAAATCGGGTTCGTCAGCCGCTGCCTTTTCCAGCGCTATACCCGAATAGACTTTGGGTTCCTTGTCCCACCAACCAACGGTTGTCTCAGGCGTATCAGCATAGGCCACGATCACCAGGGGCAATTTCAGATGCTGCGGCCCGGTGGGCAGAATGTCTGCCCCCGCCAGCATGTTGGCAAGGCTGGACTTTCCGGCTCCAAACTCCCCGGCAAAACCAATGGAAACCGCGTTCGAAAGCCGCTCGGCATGGGCCAGCGCGCGGGCGCGCATATCATCCAGCTCTGCCGATGAGGGTGCATTTTCGGTGGCGGTCAGGAAACGCTCTAGCTGGCGCACTTCCTTCTCGGTTCCGGGGAATTCAATCATTCTGCGGCCTCTGCCTGTCGAGTGTCCACGGGTGCAGTTCCGTGCACCGCCCCTAGTTCATCGCTGATGCGCCGCGCTTGGTCAACCGCACGTTGCGCTTCGGCGCGCGCGTTCGACCCATCGGGGCCTGCGCGATGTTCCAGATGCCCGGCCAGCAGCGCCATATAATGGTCAAGAACGGTTTTCATCCGTTCGATCAGGTCGCTTCTGGCGGTATCTACAAGATCGTCTCCGATCATCTCAAACTCTTGAACGATCATCCGTTCGGCGCGGTTCAACACACTGCGACGCGATATCAGTCGCGACAGCCATGTCACACGCAACTCAACCGTAATGCCACGCGTCAGCGCGCTTGTGTTCGGACGGAACCAACGCACCGCACTGGTATTCATGCGATTGTCCACGGGTTCCTGCCATCCGGGCAAGGCGCGCAAAGCAGCATTGGTCTGCATATCGATAGCGTAAAGCTCACTAAGCATGCGCTGCCGTACCACCTGTGTCGCGCCCTGAACAAGCTCGCGCATCCGCTCACGCAGAGGCGTAAAGTTCAGCTCGGTATCTCCGTCTTTGGCCAGCAAAGGCGATTGCCCATCAGGTCCGCGCACAACGATCGAGACAGCCTCGGCGACGGTGTCATCCATAACACCTCGCAAATTGGCCAATACATCGTCCATATCATTGGTGATGGCCTTGGATTTATCTTCAACTAGCGCACGCAACTCAGAAAGCGTTTTGTTGTTTTCTTCGACATCCGCTGTGTCAGGACCATCCTTTTTCTCAATCGCACGAAGCCGCGCCGTGCTGCGCTCAAGCTCACCTTGGGCAAAACTGTTTAAGTGCTGCCACGCGATATTAAGCTGTTCTTGGCGCGGTCCTTCGGTCAGGGCTTTGGTCACATGACGGCGCAGATCGGGCAGACCCGACGCGATCATCGCGGCAAATCGCAATACACCTTCGCGGCTGATGGGGCCGGGACCTTGTTTGATCTCTTCGACGCCGTCAAGATATTGCTTCATCTGTTCGGGATGCGCCCTCAGCCACGCCAATATCTGATCATGGTCGATTCCGGTTTCATCCCCGGTCAGCGCATAATGGGCCCATTGGGCGCTGCCCATCAGAACGTCAATCTCCGAGTTGCCAAGCGCCTGTTCAAGCCCATCCAATACGTCAGTGCGCACCTTGCCGGCATCTTCGGCGCCACCACCCAATTCGTCCACGCGGTTGATGAAGACCACGATCTGACCAAGCTCTAGCGCTTGCATCAGGCGGAATAGCTTCAGATCGGCCCGCGACAACGCCTGATGCGCAGACAGCACGACGACGAAAAAGTCGGATTCCTTGAGATACTGGCGCGAGATCTCTTCACGGATCAGCAGCGGGTCATTGACACCGGGTGTGTCTGTGACTGTCACCGGATACGGAAAATGGCCAATGTCAAAATAGACCTCGGCCTTACGGGTGATGTCGCTGTAAAGGCCCCGATCTGAACCGGGGTCATACTGGTCTTCATCTGTCGGGTCATCCCCGGCACAGACATAGCGCGCTAGGTCATCCGAGGTCAGTTCATCCAGATCGTGATGCTCGCCAAGAAGGTGTTTGTAGCTTTCCCCCAAGCGTAGCTTGGCGCGGGTTTTCATTGCCTCGACCTGCTCTTCGATCATCTCGCGCTTGTAGCTGTCCTCTTCATCAGGGAACATGTTGCGCAACTCTTCACCTTCGGCGATCAGGGCCTGCCATTGGCGATTGTCGAAGAAATGAAACTCGGCGCCCGACGTCCGACCGGACGGATGACCGAAATGCATGTCGGTGATCACTGTCGTCCATGGGTTCACGTCCGAGGGCAGATATTCTGCGTGCCCGGTGAAACCGTTGATCAAGCGCGATTTTCCGGCCTTGATTTGACCTACGAATGCTATCGAAGGCTTGAGGTTCGACAAGTCGTCAACGATGCGCGAGATGAAGTGACGCGTTTCGTCATTGCTCGTCCCGTTCATGTCTTCTGCGATGCGAATAAGCTCGCGGCGATTTAACTCACTCATAAGATTTACCCTGGTAACTCGTATTTTGTTTAACTTTGCAAAGTGGACACTATTTGGCAGGAACGCGGTTATTCAACGGCGCTATTCAATGTTTTCCATAGATTGACGACAGCGCCCAGCTTGCGGGCGTCATGAACGGCGGCGGCGGTTTCCTGACCGTCGCGCAGGATGGCGAGACCCGCGCCTTGTCCACCTGTCGGACGAATGACGATCAGCTGCGGATCAGTTAAAGCATCGGAACCATCGGCCTGCCATCCGGCCAGATCCCGGGTGAATCTGGTCAATATATCCGTGCCCGGATGTGTGTCTTGGCCCTGCGCACACAACCCATCAAATTGCATCTCGTCTTCAGTCGACCCGATCAGTATTCGACCTAATGCGAACCGATCCGCGCCCTCAAAGAATTTTCCGGCAATACTGGTGGCGCCTTGTGACGCAGTTTCTGGCTGAGCTTCCGGTTCTAAGGTCTGGTCGGAAACGATGGCCATGCGCGGCTCATCGGTTAGTTCAATCCGCGCGCAGGCCGCTTCGACTTCCGAAAAGGTAACCCCTACGTCATCAGCCTCAAGCGCCGTATCCGGGCGCAGAGAAACCAACTCAAGCGGGCCGGGTGCCGTTGCAATTTCCGACACCACTTGCGCCAGTCGTTCGATCAGTTTTTCGCGTGCTTCGGTTTCAAAATCCGGGACAGGGCCCGAAGCACAGCGGAATACGTCGGTGACCCGAGAGCTGTTGACTTCGATAGCCAAAGTTGCCCCGTCAGCCGCCGTAAATTCCAAACGCCGAGGCAAGATCGTGCCCCGGATGGCCCCCAGCACCTCATTCCGGCGTAACAGTGCGCTGCTACCCGATAGGTAGATTGCAGGCGATAAGCGCGCGATCGAAGTCCGCCCGATCCCTTCGAGCATATCCAGTATTTCACTATCCATCATGCGTGACCCCCTCTGGTCCCGTCTACACCGCGGCCGCCACCGGCCCGAGGCTGAGATGTGATTTCGTAAGCGCCAGCCCGACATTCGCGCTGTCGCGGCAGATATAGCATACCACGTGATCAGGATATTCTGTTGTCCTGAGAAAGATGTGCAGCCGGTCGTTTGAGAACACCGCGATTTCCCCAAATCCGGGGTGTTCAGTATCGTCGATTTTTGCCGCACGCAGGAGTTCTTCGAATCCCTTCATTCCGCGTCCCTGAAACAGATTAGCTACTGCAAGTGCGAGATTTTCGAGCGCATCAGCGCTGTCTTGGTCCGACGCGTCGACGCCCAATAACATGCCGGTCTCCATGTCGACATACCCGGCTGCGATGCAGTCGGGTATGGTTTCGATGGCCGAAGCCAGAGCAGAGTCAATCGACATTCAGATGCCCACCTTCGGGTTTAATCTAAATCGCATGCCACTCCGCTCCGCCGTTCTTGCGAGCCTCAGAAACGGCGCGCGGTATGTCTTGATTCCGCTTAGCGTCATGTTCCAACGCAATCTGGTCAAACTCGGACAAGAATGCTGCAAAGGCGCTTTTCAGGCCATTTGCATCGTCAGGCAGGTTCTCACGCGCCACGATTTCACCCCACATTGCTGCAGCACTGAGTGGCGTTTCTATGAGGCGATCGCCCAAATCATCTGCCTTGTCATCGGCTGCATCTTCAATCTCTTCGGCAGCAGCTTCACCCACCATTGATACGACGCGGTTTGGAGCCAGCGCATTCGATTCGGGCTCCGGTTCATATTCGTCTGCCGAGTTTTCCGACTGTTCCGCCAACAGGGCCGTAATCGACGAAACCGATACTTCGATATCTGATGATTCTTCGGCGTCTTCCGACGGCTCTTGTTCGGCGTCCGCAGCTTCGACTGCTTCCGCTTCGTCCTCTTCTTCACCCAAGACGATCAGTTCGGCATCTTCCTGCTCTTCCTCATCATCGTCATCCATGAAATCAAACTCATCCACGTCGGTGATGGGGTTTGCCAAGAGGTTCAGATCCAGCGGATCTTCCGTCTTGTCAGAGAACAAGGCACGTAAGTCTTCATCAGCAGGCTCCGCTTCGGTAGCCATTTCCGCGCGCATCCGCTCGGCTTCTTCTGCATCAATCCGCGCCTGTCCGGGCTCCTCGGTGCGGCGTTCCACGCGGGCAGGGCGTACCGGGAAACTTGTAACCACATCACTATCGGCAGTGTCATCCTCCATCGGCGTGACAAGTTTCAGCGGCGCATCGCCAGAGGTTTTCTCGGGCCGCGATGGCTGAACTTTGGGTGCGTCCGACAGGGATTTGTCAATTTGATAGCGCGACAGCATATCCGCACGGCTGTCCATGATCTGCTCAGTGATCTCAAGGAAACTGTCGACCATCTTGCCGCCGCCGCTGCGTGACCACAGCTCGGCGTCACCGGTTTTGTCACGGGCCATGATAGCATCACGGGCCGAGAACAGGATCGTGCGATTGAACAAATGACCCGCTTCGCGATTTACGCGGCGCAAGACCTTCTGCCGGTCTTTCTGATTCAATGCATCTGCGCGCGTCACCAGCAAAAGCGATTTATGCTGCAGCCGTTCCGGCAGCGAAACCCATGTGGCACGTTCAGTTTCGCGCCAAGCTTGGGTCGAGTGCGTGCACCACAACACACCATTGGCCTGGCCAACTGCGCGTTGCCAGACATCCGTCGAAATCTTCGGGTCCGAAATGCCGGGTGTGTCGATCAGGTCGACCGCCTCAAGAATGTCGGCTTCAAGGAAGATGCGAATGAACTGGGCGTCGTTGACACCAACCTGTTCAAGCTGATCCAATTCGATATTCTGCGTACTACCATCATGGCGTTTGATATAGGCGGGTCGATTGCCCCAGCTGAACCAGATCGGCGGCAGTTGCGTCGCTGTGACCTGCGTCGGCAGTGCCTGTTTGCGCAGCAGGAAATTCATCAACGTCGATTTGCCTGCACTGAATTCCCCCATGAGCGCAAACACAGGTTTGCGGCGGGACCACTGCTCGATGCGGTTCCAAGCCTTGGGAGAGACGAAGCGGGTTTGTGATTCTTTTACCATAACTCTTCTTATGCTGCTTCGTTACTAAGGTCTTTCAGGATATCGCCCAGAATATCGTCACGTGATTTTTGCGGCTTCTGCTCGGCCATCTGGGCCGCAGCCCTTTCAGGCGATTGCGAGATGCTGAGCAGCGTGTCCTTCTGTTCGGCAATAAAGTCGGTCAACGTGGCCCGCACGTTCTCTAAGACGGCGGCGATCTGGTTTTCCTCGATGTCTTTGGTGATCGAGTTCGCCTCGGACGCGATCAAACGCGTATAGTCTGCGGCATAAGCTTCAAACCCTTTGCGGCGTTGCCACCAACGTCGCCACCATGTGCTCTGCAGGTCCAGTGCGATTGTGCGGCCAATCCCTAATGGCGGGGGTACACGCGGCACGATCGGGGCTTCGATGTTGAATTCACCTAAGTGGTTGCCCAGCAGCTTCTGATACAGTGCCTCGACATCCGCTGCAGCAGCCGAATACAGGGCACCGGCATCCTTACGCATGGATCGGGCAAAGCTGAAATATGCCGCCTTCTGCAAGGTGCGCAGACCTGCCGGATCATATTGCCATGTACCCTGCTCACCATTCTGTTCCAGATGTGAGATCAGAGAATCCGTCGCACGTTTGACAAAATTTGCTTCTGCGGACGCAAGTCGCTCTAATACCTTGTCGCGAAGCTTGGTTGTCAGTTCCGAGGCTTTCTTTTCGTATTCAGCCGAAACCTTTGCGATCGCTTCTTCGGGCGACGCACCATCCAGGTCCCGAACGATACCGTCAGAGTTTGACAGCGTCTTGGCCACTGCAGTAGCCCGGATCTGGCTGGCAATGTTGCGCGCCCGATGGCGAACGCGATCCAAAAGGCGCGTTCCTGCACCCTCAGCGATACGCTCATTCATGGCGAGCAGCAGATCAGGCAATCCTGATAGCGCCCAGATCTTATCCAGCGATGCAGCCTGATCGCCAAATCCGGCCGCCAGATAGAAGGTGTTCAACGCCTCGCGCGATTCCTCAGTTAGAATGTCCGGGTTTCCGGTTAGCGCAGCCTCGGCCCACAGAGCGCTGCCAAAAACAACACTGGTGTTGGCGTCTATGTTGTTCTGTTTCAGTGTGTCCTGAATACGATCACGTATCTCAGGCACCTGATTGACCGGGTCAGACAGTTCATCGATGCGATTCACGAACAGGATGATCTGGCGGTTCTCGAACTGCGCGATGATCCGCATCAGCGCCATGTCCATCGTGGTCAGCGCCTGGCTGGCAGCCAAAACAACAACACACACCTCTGATCCACGCAGGCTGCGTAGGGTGATTTGTTCGCGTACCATAAAGGTATCGTTCACACCTGGGGTATCGCAGAGCTTGAGAGAGATCGGATATTGCGGGATATCCATGAACAGCTCGGCCGATTTAGTCACATCGGCGAAACGGCCCGTCTTGGGGTCGATATCCGGGTCATCCTCATCCCCGAGGCAGACATATCGCTGAATCAGTTCATCGTCGAAATAATCATACTGGTGGCTCTGACCGAGAATCAGGTCAAAGTGCTTCCCAAGCCGCTCTTCTGATTTGGCCTTCATCTCGCCGATTTGACGGCGAATATCGTCCATCTCATCATCGGCACCGGCTCGATTGGCCAACTCGCCCAGACGACCGCCGCCAACCATCAGATTGTCCCATTCTTCCTGCTCGAAGAATGTGAATTTGGAACGGGTGTCGCCTTCTGTGCGGGTGTTGATGTTCAGCGTTGTAACCACCGAGGTCCACGGGTTCACATCCGAAGGCAAAAGATTTGGCCGCCCGGCCAATATGTTCACGATCGAGGATTTGCCGGCCTTCACCTGCCCCACCATCGTGACACTGGCGGTAAAATTCTCCATTTTGGTCTTGAGCGCAGCCAGCCGTGCGGAAGACCGCGCATCCGCCACCTCTGTCAATTGGTCGATCTGTGTCGTCAACGAAGTCATTGCCTCTGTCATCTCAGACAGGGACTCGTTTCCGACAGACAGAAGGTGGTCGTTACGCGCCATGGTCAGCCTCCGGTACCAGTTGCAGCGATGTGGTCCCCTGCCCCGTCAGGCAGGCTTGCAAGCGTGTCGATTCGTGCGATCAGGTCCAGCGCGTTGCCGAGGATTGCGGCCTCGGTTCGCGGTGAAATCGATTCATATGCGAAAGAATCAGCCAGAACTTCGATTGAACTGAAGCCTTCACCATTTTCCAAACAAGCCACACGGCGTCCGGTCGGAAAATCATCTGTTTTGTTGGCAGGCAGCGGCATGCGGGCATTAGCCAGCAAGTAGCGATTGCCCGAATGCGTACGAAGAGCGACGCCGAATCCTGTGCCAGGGTGCTGACGGTTCAGGGTTTTCAGTTCGCCAATAAAGCTTTCACGCGCAAGGCTGACAGCGTCTTGCTCGGAAGCAACGGATTTGATCTGGTTGGTCACGACAGAGACCCTTGTTCTGGAGTTGAGCAGAAACTCGCACGGTGCCAGAAGGCAAAAAGACTCATTAACTCCTGCGCCCAATCAATTACGATTACCGCGGTGTTATTTTGACGCGAATAGGATATTTTGGCGTTTGAAATGTGGCACAATTATGATGGCGTCTCATAGAAATACCTCAACCTATGAGAGTGTAAGCCACGACGTTGACGAGTTGTCCAAGTTTTTATGGCTTTGATTGCTTGTTAAAAAGTCCGAGATTCCGTGGCGTCAAGGATTTACATGCTGCCTCTTACGTTTTTGAAATATATAAAAATAATTTCTATTTCTGTGATCGAAGGAACCTCTGATTGAAATTCGATACGAAACCACTCACCTCAAGTTACACTTTTTTGAAATGTGCCCCACACAAAGTAGTCTTTCAGCGGCTCAACGTATGCGAGTTTAAGATAAAGAGAAATATTGCGATAAATGTTCGCTAAATGGAAACAAAAAGAAGGACCAGAAAACGGGCCTTCACACAGGTGAAATTACGACCAAAACCAGCACCTGAGCACTGTTCGTGCTGGAAAGACTGGCCAAACCGCATTCTCACTATCCAAGGCACGTTCTTTAACATTTGGCACATGCGAGTTCTGGTTAAACTTACTTGGGCAAAAGATTGTTTCCAGCGAGATGATAATAAACTGCCCTCTCGCTTGATTTTACCTCTCGCACTCATTCAAAAGCTTTGCTATTCAGCGCGTCGTCGCGGTGCTTCGGCATCGGGTTGCGGGTGTGGCGAAATTGGTAGACGCACCAGATTTAGGTTCTGGCGCCGCAAGGCGTGGGGGTTCAAGTCCCTCCACCCGCACCAACACGACTTCTTACCATCAATGTGATTGATCGCTGGCGAACTTACGCAGTTCATACGCCGTAGCGGGCCATAAACATGTCGACGGCCTGCAATGCAACCTCGTCTATCTCGTTCTGGTCAAATCGATTTTGGATACCGAACGCCGCGCGGCCCCATAGTCGGACTTTGCACAGTTCAGAAAACTGCTCGGCCGCGATGTTGACGTCTTCAACCGCCAACTCACCTTTACCAACCGCCTTGGTCAGATATTCGGCCATCTGGCGTTGGCCGTTCTTCGGTCCTGCTTCATAAAACGCTTTACCAAGCTCGGGGAATCGGTCGCGCTCGGCCACACATATGCGAAAGACTTGCTGCGCGAAGTCCGAGACGAGAAAAGCCGTAAGCTGAGTGGCTGCTATCGTCAGCACCTCTCGGGCTGGCTTGGTCTCATCGATCATCGAAAGGATGCGTTCAGACATCAGGCGACATTCGGTCTGGGCAACCTCGGTGAACAACAGCCGCTTGTCGGGGAAATAGCTGTATAGCGTTGCCTTCGAAACTCCCGCCGCACGCGCGATGTCATCGACGCTTGCGCCTTCAAACCCATCCGCCATGAAAACCTCTCGGGCCCCACGTAACACCTGGTCGAATTTACGGCCTGTACGCAGGATGGTGGCGGCTTGGGTCATGGTGTCTCCGGATTGCGATATCCTGCAACACTATAAACCGTTCGGTTCAGTTTCAACGCTTTTCACTCCGATAGCGGTTTTGGCACAACGTTACGGCTTCAATCGTACCGCCGACCGTGCGTCAACCTTGCGAGCCTGACCAGCCATGTTAACACGTTGCCATGGTCGAGGTATTTCTGCGCACTCTCCCCTTTTTCGCAATCATCGGCCTGGGGTTCTGGGCCGGACGCAGCCGGTTTTTCCCTCCCGAGGCGACAGCATATCTAACCAAGTTCGTGTTTTTCTTTGCTTTGTCGGCTATGCTATTCCGGTTTGCCGCCACCCTGCCCTTTGCCGAAATTTTCAACGGTCGGCTGGTTATCGGGTATCTGATCGGCACTGCTGGCGTCTATGCGCTGGCGACGGCTATCGCTTATCTCCGAGGGCTGGACATCCCCACCGCCGCGGTCGAGGCGCAATGTGCTGCTATTGGCAATGTTGGGTTTCTGGGCCTGCCCATGCTTGCGCTTTTATTCTCCGAAGCTGCCATAGGTCCAGTGATGTTGGTGCTGACAGTTGATCTGGTTGTGTTTTCCTCATTGATCGTGATTCTGATCAACGGTGGCCGCGATGGTCGGCTCAGCCTGGGGACGATGCGCCTGATCGGGATTGGCCTGCTGAGAAACCCCATGATCTTGTCAATCTCCGCCGGATTGATCTGGTCTGCGTTAGAGGTGCCTGTACCAGCCCCGCTTAATGATTTTCTGACAATTCTGGGCGGTGCGGCTACGCCGGGGGCGCTGTTTGCCATCGGGGCGTCACTGGCAGACAAATCGGCCGAGCGCATCCAGATCGCGGGCTGGTTGAGTTTTTGCAAACTGGTGCTGCATCCGTTTTTCGTGGCACTTATGGTGATTTGGCTGATCCCGGTTGCCTCATTCCCTGCGATGGTCGCAATCGCGGCGGCGTCTTTACCAGTTGCAGGCAATGTTTACATGCTGGCCGCGCACTACGGTGTGGCCCCGCAACGGGCATCTGCTGCCATCCTGTTATCTACCATCGCCAGCATTCTGACCGTCCCGCTGGCGATAGGATGGGTCAGCGGATTCTGATCTTCACCTTTTCGAAAAATGAGCTTTCCAGAGGTGGCTGCACTTTACGCCGACGCTGCAGAGCGGTAGCCATGGCCCGGACACAACGTAAGGATCAGCTTGATGGAAACCCTTTCGGAAAATGCCTGTTTTGGTGGTGTGCAGGGCGTTTATCGCCATGCTTCCTCGGCCTGCAAATGTGATATGACATTTGGCCTTTTTCTTCCAGCCGAAGCCAAGGACGGCCCCGTTCCTGTTCTGTGGTATCTGTCGGGCCTGACCTGCACCCATGAAAACGCCATGACGAAGGCGGGAGCCCAGGGTTGGGCGGCCGAACAGGGCATTGCGCTGGTGTTCCCCGACACTTCACCACGCGGCGAAGGCGTGGCAGATCACGAAGACTATGACCTTGGCCAAGGCGCAGGGTTCTATGTCAATGCCACGCAAGGCCCTTGGACGCCTCACTTCAACATGTGGGATTATGTTGCCGAGGAGTTGCCGGCCCTTCTGGCCGAGAACTTTGCGATTGATCCTGATCGTCAGGCCATCACCGGGCATTCGATGGGTGGGCATGGCGCATTGACGCTGGCGATGAACCTGCCCGGGCGTTACCGGTCTGTTTCGGCCTTCTCGCCGATCTCGAACCCCATGGGGGCGGATTGGGGTCGCAAGCAACTCAGCGCGTATTTAGGCGATGATGAGACCGCATGGGCCAAGCATGATGCGTCGGCGATGATGAAAAGCACAGGCTTTGACGGACCGGTCCTGATCGACACCGGTGCAAACGATCAGTTTATGGATCTGTTGCGCCCGGAGGCACTGGCGCAGGCAATTGCCGAGCGTCGCCAGCAGGCCACCTATCGCCTGCAGCCCGGCTATGACCATTCCTACTATTTCGTGTCCACCTTTATGGAGGATCACATCACCTTCCACGCCGAAGCGCTGTATGGGGACTGAGGCATGAGCAAATATGACTATGACCTGATCATCGTCGGCTCGGGCCCTTCAGGCCGGGCGGCGGCGATTCAGGCAGGCAAATTGCAGCGCCGGGTGCTGGTGATTGACCGCAAAGATCGTTTTGGTGGTGTCTCTGTTCATACCGGAACGATCCCATCGAAAACCTTGCGAGAGACGGTGCTGAACCTGTCAGGCTGGCGCGAGCGCAGTTTTTATGGGCGTTCCTACCGGGTCAAGGATCAGATCAGCGCCGAGGATCTGAAAGCACGGCTGCACATGACACTCGATCATGAGGTCGATGTGCTGGAGCATCAGTTCAACCGCAACCATGTTGAAACGCTGAACGGGTTGGCGACGTTCACGGGGCCACACGAGATCGAGGTGGCCACGGATGCAGGCGAATCCACGCGTCTGACAGCAGCCAAATTCCTGATCGCCACCGGCACCAAGACCTACCGGCCAGACTACGTGCCTTTCAATGGCAAAACTGTCGTCGATGGGGATGATTTCCTTGAGATGGAGGAAATCCCGCGTTCGCTCTGCGTGATCGGTGCGGGCGTGATCGGCGTTGAATATGCAACCATGTTCTCGGCGCTTGATGTCCGGGTGACGTTGATCGAACCGCGCGAGACGTTTCTGGATTTCATCGACAAGACACTGATCCACGATTTCACGCATCAGATCCGTGAAAATGGCGTCGATCTGCGGTTGGGGGCAGCCGTCGAGAAAATAGAAGACGCCGGTAGCCATGTTGAGATCACGCTGGACAATGGGCGACACGTCCGGGCCGAGATGCTGCTGTTTGCAGCCGGCCGGATGGGGGCGACCTCGGCGCTGAACTTGGACGCGGTTGGCATTGAAACGGATCATCGCAATCGTATCAGCGTGGACCGCAAGACCTATCAGACCTCGGTGCCGCATATCTATGCCACCGGAGACGTCATCGGGCATCCGTCGTTGGCCTCAACTTCGTTGCAACAGGGACGGGTCGCGGCCTGTCATGCGCTGGAGACTCCAACCCTGCCAGAAAGCCCCTGGTATCCGTATGGGATCTACTCGGTCCCCGAAATCTCAACCTGCGGGATGTCCGAGGAAGAACTGCGGGAGCGTGGTATTCCCTACGAAGTGGGTGTGGCCCGGTTCCGCGAAACCTCGCGCGGGCACATCATGGGGTTGGAGCATGGCATGCTGAAGATGCTGTTCTCGCTCAAGACCCGCCGGGTCTTAGGGGTTCAGATTGTCGGCGAAGGCGCAACCGAGCTGATCCATATCGCGCAGGCGGTGCTGAACCTGAAAGGCACGGTGGATTACTTCGTGCAGAACACGTTCAACTATCCGACCCTTGCCGAAGCTTACAAAATCGCGGGGCTGGATGCCTTTAACCGGATGCCCATTCCGGACGAATTCAAGGTGCGCAAATCGACGCCAAAGGCGAAGTCAGAACCAAAGGTCAAAGAGGCGTGACGACGCTTTACATCGACGGGGATGCCTGCCCGGTCAAGGCCGAGGCTGAACGGGTGGCAACCCGGCATAAGGTGCCGATGGTTCTGGTCTCAAACGGAGGGCTACGCCCCTCTGCCAACCCGTTGGTGCAAGTCGTGATCGTCGCCTCGGGAGCAGATGAGGCGGATAAGTGGATTGCCGAACGCTGCGGCACCGGCGATATTGTCGTTACCTCTGATATACCGCTGGCCGCCAAGTGTATTGAAGCCGAAGCACGCGTGCTTCGGCCCAGTGGTGAGGCTTTCACTGCGGCCAATATCGGTCAGCAATTGGCAATGCGCGATCTGATGGCAGACCTTCGCGCGGCAAATCCGCTGGGGACAGGTGGCGGGGGAAAACCATTTAGCAAAGCCGACCGGTCGCGTTTTCTAGATGCGCTTGAGCGCGAGATACGCGCTGCCCTTCGCAGGTAGTGCTCCCGCCGGTCAGAGACGCATCAAAGATGCATATCCTTCCGTTGGGCTGGGCAGCGTGTGCCGCGCTGCGGTTGGCGCTTGCATCTCTGACCTGCGCTTGGTTCAGTCGGTGGTGACTGAACTGGTATGGGATTAAGTCATGGCCGTTGAAGCCGTCATCTTTGACATCGGAAATGTGCTGATCGAGTGGCAGCCCGAGCGCTATTATGATCGAGTAATCGGCGAGGATCGTCGTCGCGCCATGTTTGACGAGGTCGATCTGCATGGGATGAATGATCTGGTAGATCAGGGCCATCATTTCACGGATACGATTTACAATTGGGCGGACAAGTACCCGGAATGGCGCGATGAAATCCGAATGTGGCATGACAACTGGATCGAACTGGCCGCGCCCGAGATCCCACATTCAGCGCGACTGCTGCGCGCGTTGCGGACCAAGAAGATCCCGGTCTTTGCCCTGACGAATTTTGGGGTTCAGAATTTTGACTATGCCACTACTGTTTATCCGTTTCTGAATGAGTTTGATCGTCAATATGTCTCGGGTCGGATGAAGACGGTCAAACCTCATATGCCAATTTACGAAATGGTTGAGGCCGATTGCGGCATCCCTCCCTCGGCGCTTTTGTTTGCAGATGACAGGATCGAGAATATCGAAACAGCAAGGGCGCGCGGATGGCAAACGCATCACTTCATCGATCCGCAGGGTTGGGCGGATCGATTGGTTTCTGAGGGGCTGCTGACCGCTGAAGAGGCCGCATAGCTCAGGCTGTCACGCCGGTTGGTGAACGATTTTCGCGGATGGGCAGGTGAATGATGGCGCTGAACGCTCCGATAGCGACGCCGATCCACCAAACCATGGTGTAATCACCGAATTGGTCGTACATGCGCCCGCCTAACCAGATGCCCAGAAAACTGCCGATCTGATGGCTCAGGAATACGATCCCGTAGAGCGTGCCCATGTACCGCAGGCCATAGAGATGTGCGACAAGGCCAGATGTTAGCGGTACGGTCGCCAACCAGAGCGACCCCATCACAAGCGAGAATGCGATCACGGACAAGGGCGTGATTGGGAACACGATGAAGGCACCTGCGGCAAGCGTTCGGCCGGTGTAAACCGCCGCGAGCAGGTACTTCTTCGGAAAGTGATTTCCAGCCCATCCGGCCAAAAGGGTTCCGCCGATATTGGCCAACCCTATCAACGAAATCGCAATCGCCCCCAAGGCTGAAGTTGTGGTGATCCCCATCGAATGTAAGACGCCTCCGGGTTGGATCGGGCCGCACATCTCGGTGACGAAGGCGGGGAAATGGGCTGTGACAAAGCCCAGTTGATAGCCACAACTGAAAAAGCCGATCGCAATCAGCGAATAAGACGGGTCGCGGAATGCCTTGGACAGGATCTGCCCCATACTCTCTTCTAGCTCCGACCTGCTGACGGGCTGAGGCGCGCGCATGAATGGCAATGTCAGGATCAATGCAAGGATAGCCACCGCAAAGATCAGAAACACTTGCTGCCAGGGTAAGAAAGTCAGCAACCACTCTGCTGTGGGTGCGCCAATGACTTGCCCGAAACTGCCCGCTGCGGTGACAATCGCCAATGACATCGAGCGGTTCGCATCCGATGAGGCACGACCTACGACCGCAAGGACCACGCCAAACCCCGTCCCAGCGATCCCGAAACCCACGAGCCAGGCATACATCTGATGTTCAAACGGGGTAACGGACCATGCCGTCAGGACCATTCCCGCCGTATAGGTCAAAGCGCCCAGAACGATGGCGCGCCGATCCCCAATCTTTTCCGCAATGGCGCCAAAGATCGGCTGGCCGATCCCCCAAGCCAGGTTTTGTATGGCGATCGCCATCGAAAAATCGCTGCGTAGCCAGCCGAACTCATCCGCAATCGGTATCTGGAACACACCAAAAGAGGCGCGTACGGCAAAACTGACTGTAATTACGATGCAGCCGACGATCAGGATCGGGTTCAGCAAACGGGTGGATTGCGACATTAAGGCTCCGAAGATTGGTTCCAGCAGACGTTAGCGGTACAACTCGGCGCGTCAATTCAGGAGTTTTGTGACGCCAGTTCAGCAAAATTGATGTGTCTGGAAAAAAGGTTTCTTTTCAACACACGAAGCGATCGGTATGGCTCAACTCATGACGGATCTAATTTCACACTATGAAGATCTTATTGCTGATGGGACACTGACCCGGGACGACGCGCAAGAGGCTGTGCTGCCCCGGTTTGAGCGCATTCGGGCAGCCTTGGCCGAACCGGTTAAACGTGGATTATTCCGCAAAGCGCCGCCTCCACCCAAGGGTTTGTATCTTTGGGGAGGTGTTGGGCGCGGCAAGTCGATGTTGATGGACATGTTTGTCGAGACATTGGGTGAAATCCCAGTTCGACGGGTGCATTTTCATGCGTTCATGCAGGAAATCCATACCGGTCTGCACAAGGCGCGTGAAGACGGCGTTGAGGACGCGCTGGTCCCTGTGGCCGATGCAGTCATCAAATCGGCGCGGGTGCTGGCCTTTGATGAGATGCAGATCATCGATATCACCGACGCGATGATCGTGGGGCGGTTGTTTGATCTGCTCTACAAGGGTGGTGTCGTTATCGTTACGACTTCGAACAGACATCCGGATGATCTATATAAGGATGGGTTGAACCGGCAGCTTTTTCTGCCTTTCATACAGCACATCAAAGAGCAACTGGAAGTGTGGGAGTTGGTTTCACCCACGGATTACCGGCAGAACCGACTTGAAGGCTCGCCGGTTTACTTCACCCCCATTGGGCCCGAAGCGCGGGAAAAGATTCGTGAGGTGTGGAATGATCTGTCGGGTGGACCGGCAGAAGAGCTGGCCCTTCAGGTGAAGGGTCGCGAAGTTGTCCTGCCCGCCTTTCGCAACGGCGTTGCACGGGCCTCGTTTTATGACCTCTGCGGACGAATGTTGGGTCCAGGAGATTACCTGGCTATCGCAGTAGCGCTGAAGGTACTGGTTCTTGAAGACATCCCGCGTTTGTCACGCAATAACTTCAATGAGGCAAAGCGCTTCGTCACCCTGATCGATGCGCTTTATGAGGCGAAAGTTCGGCTGATTTGTTCCGCCGCCGCCGAGCCCGAGATGCTCTATGTCGAAGGGGAAGGAACTTTTGAGTTTGAGCGTACGGCCTCGCGCCTGCGGGAGATGCAAGACAAGGATTGGGGCAGATAGGGGCTGCTGCCCTGGCGCAGGATCTTTTTCATCAGGCGTTTTCTCTAAGGATGTTTCCCGCAAGATAAAGCGACCCGCAGATCAGAATGCGTGCATCAGGGGTTTGAGCGGTGATTGCGGCGAGCGCGTCTGTGACGCTGTCTGCTGTCGTGGCGGCCAGATTCACCTTAGCAGCAGCGGCGGCGGTTTCGTCCGCGCTCAGCGTATTCTGCTCACCCGGGATCGATACGGCCGTCAGGCTGTCTGCCCTTTGGGCCAATGGCGCGAGATAACCGGTGACATCTTTGGTATTCAGCATACCACAAATCAAATGCGTGGGACGTTCTGGTAGTGACGCTAAAACCTCGGCCAAAGCAGTGCCTGCAGCCGCGTTGTGACCACCATCCAACCACAACTCAGCTTGAGGGGCCTGCTCAACCAGAGGACCGATTTTTAGCCGCTGCATACGCGCGGGCCATTCGGCCTTGGCCACAGCGGCCTCGTAGGCATCATCGCCCATTTGCAGGTGGCGCAACGCAGCCAACGCCGCGCCTGCATTTTCGATCTGATGAGCACCCAGTAGGTTTGGCATAGGCAGATCGCGCAAACCGGTTTCGTCCTGATAAATAAGGCGACCGTTCTCAGTATGAACATGCCAGTGCTGCCCGTGGACCATTAGCGGAGCGCCCAGACGGGCTGCAGTATATTCGATGACTTCCAGCGCCTCATCTTGCTGCGGGCCGACGATGCAGGGAACGCCCGGCTTGATGATTCCGGCTTTTTCAGCGGCGATCTTGCCCAAAGTGTCGCCCAGGAACTGCTCATGGTCGATCGAGACGGGGGTGATGACCGTCAACTCGGGCCGTTCGATCACGTTGGTGGCGTCCAGCCGCCCGCCCAGCCCGACTTCGAGCAGCGTATAGTCAGCTTTGGTGCGGGAAAATGCCAGCAGCGCGGCGCAGGTGGTGATTTCAAAATAGGTGATGTTCTCACCGCCATTTGCGGCGTAACACTCATCCAGCACGGCGGTCAGGTCGGGCTCGGAAATCAGCTCACCTGCCAGTCGGATTCGCTCGTGAAACCGGGCCAGATGAGGTGAGGTATAGGCATGGACCGCATGCCCTGCCCCTTCAAGCCCCGCCCGGATCATGGCCTGGGTCGAGCCCTTGCCATTGGTTCCAGCGATATGAATGACCGGAGGCAGCTTAACCTGAGGATTGTCTAGTGCCGCCAGCAAACGCCATACCCTGTCCAAGGTCAGGTCGATGATCTTGGGGTGCAGCGCCATCATCCGGTCTAGGATGGCATCCGAAGATGGGGAGGTCATTTTTCGACCGCGTCCTCGGTGGGTGCCTCGGTTGGGGCTTCTTCCGGCTCGGGCGCAGGAAGGTCGCCTTTGACCGCAGGGGGCTGCTTCATCAGCATTCGGGTGATGGTGATCAGCTCATCCCGCATCTCGGTGCGTTTGGTCACTCGGTCGAGCATCCCGTGATCCAGCAGATATTCAGCGCGCTGGAATCCTTCGGGCAGTTTCTCACGAATGGTCTGTTCGATCACACGGGGTCCGGCGAAACAGATCAGGGCATTGGGTTCCGAAATATGAACGTCACCCAGCATCGCGTACGAGGCTGTAACGCCGCCTGTTGTCGGGTGGGTCAGGACAACAATATAGGGCAGGTTTGCTTCTTTGAGCATCTCCACTGCGACCGTCGTACGCGGCATTTGCATCAGGCTCAGAATGCCTTCCTGCATCCGCGCGCCTCCGGCTGCCGAAAACAGGATCAGGGGCCGCTGTAGCCTAACAGCCTCCTGTGCTGCAGCAATGATGGCATTGCCTACATACATGCCCATCGATCCGCCCATGAACGAAAAATCCTGCGCGGCAGCCACGATCGGGGTACGGCCGATTTCGCCAACGGCGACCAGCATCGCTTCTTTCTCGCCGGTCTTTTTCTGGGCCGCCTTCATGCGGTCAGGGTATTTTTTCTGATCCCGAAACTGCAGGGGATCGTCTTTCGGTGCCGGGACATCAACCTCGGAAAAAATACCGCCATCAAACAGATGTTGGAACCGATCGCGCGGCGTGATTGCCATGTGATGGTCGCACTGGGTGCAGACATTCTGGTTTTCCGCCAATTCGCGGTGGAACAGCATGGTTCCACACTCATCACACTTGTGCCAAAGGTTTTCGGGCACTTCGCGGCGCGAGAAGATCGAATTGATCCGGGGGCGGACGTAGTTTGTGATCCAGTTCATGTCGGAACCTTGATAATGCGGCGTTGACGTCAAATAAGACGCAATGCCGGGAAATGCAATCAGCGCCTGAGGACCAATCTTGCGGTGAGCCACCCCACGATCATCAGCGCAAAGTCGACTAGCAACCAAGGTCGCAACGCTTCGGCGTCCGATGCCTCATAAGGAAGATGGAACAAGGCCAGGCCACCAAGGTTGTCGGGGAGCGAAATGACAAGCAGAGCCGCGATGTTATTGAAAAAATGCAGCGCAATGGCGGGGCCCAGCGTACCCGCTCGCGCGGTCAGATCGGCGGTCAAAAGCCCAAATGTCAGCGCCCAGATGGCAATCAAGACCGCATTGTCTCCGACCGTCGCGGGGCTGTAGTGGCCAGCTGCGAACAAGATTGATGGCAGAACCATCCAGATCAGCGGAGACCGAAACCGCGCGGCCAGGCCCTGTTGCATATAGCCTCGGAACAGGATTTCCTCGGCGCTGGTCTGAATCAGCACCGCAACAGCGGATAAGGGAAGCAGCAAAAGCCATTTGGTTAACGCGAGATTCGCCACCAATGGTGCACCAAGGTCATAGGGGGGGAGTATGAATATGGCTGCACCCAGCAGAAGCAATGCGCGAACAACGCGCCAAAACTGCCAGATTGCGATGGATTGTTCGCCCAGGACCGAGGCAAGTGACCGGTGCTGAAATAATCGTGCCCCCAACGCCACGCCAATAGTGACAAAAATAAAGCTGGAGAGCACAATAAGGAGCGCTGTTGGCGACGATCCATTCAAGAATGTGACCGCCGACCCTGATGAGCCAAGACTGGCAACGATTGCGAACAAGATTGCATTGAGCGTGACCACAACCACTGAGACCAGCGCAAGACCAGCCAACAAGCGCCATATCTCGGGATATCTGCGGGCGGCACCTAGCAATTGCTGATGACTTGAATAGGCACCCCGCCTTTCATTAGTGCTCATGGGATTGCTCAGCACTTACCGAAGGCAGGTCATCCCCAATTGGAGTGTTGGGGTCACGCAACCGCTCGGACACCGTGGACAAATATCCAGCCACGGTTTCAAGCAACCTCATCGCAACGCCCGCGTCACTTTCAATCACAGCACGCAATTCCTCCGCGCCGATCCGCAGGAACGAGCAATCCGTGAGGGCCACCAAATCTAATTGTCGCGGCTCATTGGTGATAATCGCAAGATCGCCGATGAGGCGCCCGGGTTCTACTATCGAGAGCGAACGCATTTCACCGTGTTCATTCAGCCAATTCAGGCTCGCCGAACCCGAAATACACAAATACGCCGCATCGGGAGCCTGGCCACGTGCGAAAATGGTTTGACCTGCCGCGACCTCGTACCATTGGGCCGAAAACGCCAGAAGACGCTGGTTGCGCCCATCGACTCGTGAAAACAACTCGGTAGAAGAAATGATCTTGAGTTTCCGGCTCAGGTCGTCCGTCCCGGTATCTTCGGCATCGGTGGACACGCGCGAGACACCATCGATGCGACCGTCCTTTATTTCAACAAACAAATCATAGGCTTCCGGATGGGCAAAATGATCCTCCATAAAAATCATGATCGAGTCGGGTAATAACTCGCGCAGCTTCAGACGGGTCCGCAGGCGGCTTTCAGAGTCGTGGCTGGCCAGTGCCTTGTCGAGTATCAGGATATCGGGGCGTTTGATCCCAGCACGGGAAAAGGCAGCACGCTCCTGAAACACTGTCGGAAGGTTATTCCCACCTAACCCGGACGGCAGGTCGTAGATGATCGCGGCGGCCCTTCGGCGCAGCCCGGCCTCGTTCAGAACCTCCGCGACCAGATCTTCGATCTCTTCTGCATGAGCACCAGCCATGATGGATACCCGACCATACAGAGCGTTTTCCATTGCTGTCAGGCGGGGAACGTAGACGTCCGGTGACACCGGCACGAACATCGCACCCATAGCGCCCCGCAGCCGTTCGGCCTGACTGTGACGAATGGAAAGGATTTTGTCCTTGTACTCCTCAGGGAAACTTGGGCCGATTTGTTCAGCGGTCAGCATGAATGGGACGGTCAACAGCAGCGCACGTTCCTGATCGCCGATGGCTTCTTCGCCCTTGGTTTTGCGGCGCTCTTCGATATCGAGCAGACGGTGGTACATGTCTTTTGACATGCCAAGCCGCAAGAACAACGGGTGATCGGCCCCATCTCGCCCGAAAGTCTGGTTTAGGGTTTCCAGAACGGCCTGAGCGATGCTGAGCGCGTCATCATCAAGGCCATTGCCCGTAAGCAACGACAGAAACCGGTGGTCCCCCGCCAGAATGTCCGGTGCGATATCATGCGTCGGTGAAGCGAACAGCAGGTTCCCGCCCAAGGGCACGGCGGGATTGAACTGGTCAGGATCGAACCGATAGACATACTTGTCCAACCCGCGCTCTTGCAGGCGTGTGGCAACGGTATCTCGCAGATCGACTATTTCTTTCGCCAGCACCGGGTGTACTTCCGGGTCGAACTGAGAGCGCAAAGTGCGCCGGAACATAAATTCATCAATGCCCATCGCTTCGACAAGCTGGAACCACCAATCGCGAATATCCTCGATGTCATCAAGACCCGCGAGGCTTGGATCGATCCATTCATCGGACAGTGAATCGGGTGGGTTCCCGGCGCGCACGGCTTCGATCTGGCGGCGTGAGGGGGCCTGCAATGCACCACTTTCGTGTTGAGGATGCGTGCGCAGCGGCATTAGCAGGTTATCACCCAATGTTCCGTCGAACAGGTAAGGGCGTGAATAGGCATAGCCGATCCGCGCCGCAATCACCGCCTGATGCAGGCTGTTGAGGTTGTGGCCAGCCATCAGAACCTCGCCTTGAACCGGCAGCACTTCGCGCGTCAGCAACTGCGCAAGCGCACTGCGTTCCGAAGCGTGTTTCGACTGAATCGCAACCCGAGCGCCTTGGGGAATGGTAAGATCAATATCCTCAAGTATGGTCTTGCCGTCATCATCACGAACGGTCACGTTGCGCAGCTCGATATCGCCGGTCAGGTGCGGGATTGCCTCGGGGACGCCCTCAAACAACTGTTCGGGTATCATATTCGATGGGGCAAACCGTTCGGTCACAATTTCCCAGCGCAGTGACATGTCCTGTACCTGGTTGTAGTAGGTCAGAAGATCCTTCCAAGGGCCGCTGAGGTCTTTATATGCACCCAACGCGGCGACCAATGCGCCCACTGTCACCTCGCCCGTGATCGCCAGATAGCCGCCTACTGAATAGAATAGGAAGGGTGTCATCTGAGTGATCAGATTGTTGAGGAACTTCATGAAGAACTTCTTGTTGTAGATCTTAAAGCGGATCTCGAACAAGGTTCCTAGCCGATGGCTGAATTGCGCCAGACGATAGCGCCAGCCGCCATTGGTGCGCAGATCGCTGATACCAGCAGCGCTTTCGCCAATCTCAGAGCTCAGCCGCCGGACCTCCTGAATGCGATCCTTGTTCAGAAGGTTGATCTGACGCTGCAACTTGGGAATCAGCCAAGCCTGCAAAGGGATCAATGCAATACTGGCCAGACCAAACCACACGCTTTGCATGAAAAGAAACGTGACGATCGTCATCATCTGGCCGAACTGAAAAACGGGCTGCGCGATGGCATCTCCCATCAACCCGCCCATGGGTTCGGCCTCGGACGTGATCATCGATACCAGTTCACCTTGGCTGGTGGTGGCGAAATAGGATTTGGGAAAGCGCATCGAGCGGCTGATCAAGGTAAAGCGAAGGCGACGCAACATCCGCTCGGCGAGAATGCCTTTCATGGTATTGATGCGCATTTTCATCACGCCACTGGCGATGACAGTTGCCAAAAAGGCAAAGCACAGAATCAGCAGGTACTGCACCTGTGTCACGGTGATACCGAGTACTGTCACGGTGTCTGCGGGCGCACCAATCGCGTCGTTGATGATCTGCTTGGGAAGCTCCAACGAAGCGTAAAGGAACGGAAATGACAGAACGGTCAGCAATAGTAGGACCAATTGCTGTTTTTTCGAATGCTTCCATATGAATGAAAATAGGGTGGGTTCCATTCCCCTGCCTCATGATGAGCCTGCATGATCCGGGACAAATGCCGATTGCCCGAGCGACGACGGTAAGCCTCGGCCCGAGCTATTGCAAGAATGGCGGCTCTTTGCGACGCAGAAACCAGCTGGATAGGAGATCACATTTAGGATTCGGGAAGATTTATCCGCTAATCAAGTAAGACTGGTTTGTCCCCTGCCCCGACTTTGACTAAAGAGGGGCTGTCTTGAAAGATGGGGCGATGGGCAGATTACTGGATCGATATATTCAACTAAAGGCTCTGGGGCGCTGGCAGCGTGCCGCGCAGCAGTCTGACCACCTCGCACTGCCTGAGCTTCGCCGCCAACGTGATGACGCCCGGCGGTTGCGCGGCAAACTTGAACAAGCAATTCAAAAAGCTGATGCTCGCCTGATCCAACCCTTGATTGGGGCGACGCAGTTTCCAAAACCCCTGGGAACGGATTGGTCGTGGCGACCGGACCTGTGGCGGACGCCACTGATCCGCAAAGGTATAGCCTCGGCCCCGCGCAAGGCGCGGATGGATGGGCAGATCATCCTGTTTCACGATTGCAGCCAGGTCGAGATCGGGCTGCAGCAAATCCGAAATCGGCGAGACAAGGATTTGGCGCCTTTCAGTCTGGCCGTTGAGGTATTTGATTTTCAGGGATCTTTCCTGTCGCTCTCCGTTGATCTGCCCACTGATGCCGCCATAAATCTGTCCCGCCAGCATCTGATGCGGGTCGACACTCTGGTTGAGTGCGAGCGTTCTACCGTTGTCTTCGCCCGCCTGAACATTCAGCATGGCCCAAATACCGAGCAGGTTCTGCGCGAACTTGATCTTTCAACACCTGCGGCGACTGTAGATTTTGATCTGGCCCATCTGAACGTGAATGAGCGTCGAATTGAGAAACTCTGGCTGGATCTGATCATTGATCAACCCGCGATGAACCGTGTGGTGTTTCGTGACCTGACATTCTGCCGTTACCACCGGGCCGATCTGTAAAGGGTACTCAATGTCTCATACCACCCTGACACCAATCCGCTTCGAAAACGGCCTGTGGGAAGGCCATTTGACCAGCGAAAGCCCCCCTCAGATCGAGGTGCTGTTTCTTGGTGAGCCCGTGAATGATGTTGAGTTGGAACCAGCAACAGATGGCTGGGCCTTGCGCATCCCAGTGCCGCCCGCCGCCCTGTCGGAAGGTGTCCATACTGTCGTGATTCACGATGGAACAACAGGCCATAAGCTGGGGGATTTCACCATCATCGCCGGTTCACCCGCCGCAGATGATCTGAGGGCCGAAGTCGCTTTGTTGCGCGCCGAGTTGGACATGTTAAAGCGTGCGTTCCGCCGCTCTCAGGCATCTCAAAGCGAAACCTGACCACAGTACTGATAGGATTGTCCCTATCTTTTCAGGTCCATACGTGCATCATTGGATTGGCCTATGGATCGCAACAGCATCATAAAGGTCATCGCGCTGATGGTGACGGGTTTCGGGATCGGGATCGATTTTACCGGTGCCCTCATGCTGGTCCCGGCAATCGAAAACAGCTTTGACGCCGACATCACCAGCACCCAGTGGGTTCTGAATATTTACGCTCTGTTCTTTGCCATGACGATGGTGGCCGGAGGTCGCCTGGGTGACATGTATGGTCATCGCAAGATGATGATCATCGGTCTTTCGATCTTTCTGTTTGCGTCGGTTTTATGCTTTGTCTCACCCGGTTTGGACTACCTGATCGGCGCACGCGCCTTGCAGGGGATCGGGGCGGGATGCGTGTGGCCCTGCACGCTTGCATTTGGAGCCACCAAAGTGTCGAAAGAAGAACACCGCGCATTGGTGATGGGGCTGATACTGGCGGGTGTCACCACGGGTAATGTCTTTGGACCGATGATTAGCGGCGCGGTGGTCAATCTGGGTGATTGGCGGTTGTTTTTCCTCGCCAATGTGGTGTTCTCCAGCATTTCGATGACGACTGCGATCCTGCTGATGGAGCGTGAGACCGAGCATAAGAAAGGTGAACACATCGACTTTGCCGGGATGGGCATCCTGTCTTTTGCAGTTTTGCTCTTGCTTTACGGTTTGGATGTTGGTGCTGATTGGGGCTGGACTTCGCTGCCGCTTTTGCTGCTGTTTTTTGTCAGCGCCGTTTTGTTCTTCCTGTTTCCGAAAGTCGAAAAGAGGGTCAAGGAACCCTTGCTAATGCCTCAGTTGATGCAGAACCGAGAGTTTCTGATTACCTTAGGTCTGAATATGTTCAACGTCTCGGCAGCTTTTGTCGGGCTGCTTTATTTTCCGCAGTATATGCAAAAAGTCTTGGGATGGTCTGTGTTCCAATCGGCGCTGGGTTTGGCACCGCTGACGGTGTTGCTAGCGGTCGGATCAATCGTCTCGGGTACGCTGTATAACGATTTTGGGCCCAAGCGACTGCTGTTTTGGGGATATATTTGCGCCACAGTCGGGGCGGCAAGCGTTGTCATCATGCCTTCCGGGACCGGATATTTTCAGATTCTTCCCGGAATGGCGCTGATTGGTTTGGGCGCAACGCTGACGGTCGGGCCTTCGGGAACAGCCGCTGTATGCGCGGTCAAGCCGGAACGCGCCGGACTGGTTGGCGGCCTGAGTTTCATGACCCATCTTGTCTATGGGGCAATCGCGGTCGCCTGTGCGACGGCGGTCATGTATGTGACAAGCCTGTCCAGCCTAAAAACCCGATTGACCGCGTCAGGCATCAACATGTCCGAGGCTGATCAGAAAGCGATCAATGGTGGAACGCTGAACACAGACTCGGCAAAAGCAGTGCTTGAAAAGTTGAATTCAGGTGAAACTGAAAAGGTTCAGGCCGCCATTGCGGCGGCCTTTGATACCGGAATGAATATGGCTTTTGTATTCGCCACGATCTCAGTCGCTGCTGGAATCGTCCTGGCGCTGATGCTGGATGAGAAAAAACTGCACAAGGTCGAAGGGTAACACTTCAGGGTGCGAGAATAGGGCCGCTGATGGCGGCCCCCTCCCCTTTATTGTGACGGCCCGGTCGGATTGAACGCGGACAGGCCTTTGAGGATATCGATGGCATACGCCAGTTGATAATCCTCTTCGCGCAGCTCTGCGGTGGCTTCGGCTTTGGCGCGATCCTCTTCGATCTGGCGAATCTCGTCCTCGCTGAGGCTGTCATTATTCAGGCTGCCGCGCAGATCGGCCTCGGACCGGGTGCGGGTGTTTGTATCTTCTTCTTCCTCGTCAACCGGGTTGTTGCGTGGTTGTTCGACGATGATGTCCGGGCTGACGCCAAGCGCCTGAATCGAACGACCCGAGGGCGTGTAGTAGCGAGAGGTTGTCAGACGCATGGCCCCGTCACCCCGAAGCGGCATGACCGTCTGCACCGATCCCTTGCCGAAGCTCTTTGTGCCAACCACGATGGCGCGGTTGTGATCCTGCAAGGCGCCCGCGACAATTTCCGACGCCGAGGCCGAACCACCGTTGATCAGCACAACGATGGGCTTGCCTCCGGTCAGATCGCCGGGTGTTGCGTTGAATCGTTCACCATCTTCGAGATTGCGACCCCGGGTCGAGACGATTTCGCCCTCATCCAGGAACGCGTCAGAGACCTTGATGGCCTGTGTCAACAGCCCGCCGGGATTGTTACGCAAGTCCAGAACGATGCCATTGACGTTTTCGATGCCTCCGGCCTCTTTGATCTGTTCTTCCAGTCCTTCCTTGAGGTTCGGATAGGTTTGGTCATTGAAGGTCGTGACACGCAACACGACACTTGTACCTTCGGTACGTGCACGAACTGCGGTCAGCTTGATCGTGTCGCGAACGATCGTTACGTCGAATGGCTCCTGCTCGCCTTCACGCACGACTGTGATCACGATTTCCGATCCCACCGGGCCGCGCATCAGGTCCACGGCTTTATCCAGCGTCAGCCCCAAAATGCTCTCGCCATCCACATGAGTGATGAAATCGCCCGCTTCGATACCAGCAGCATCCGCTGGGGTGTCATCGATGGGCGATACAACTTTGACAAAGCCTTCTTCCTGCGTGACTTCGATACCGAGCCCGCCAAATTCGCCACGTGTCTGCACGCGCATCTGCTCGGCATCATCAGGCGACAGGTAGCTGGAATGTGGGTCTAGCGAGGTCAGCATCCCGTCAATAGCAGCCTCGATCAGCTCGTCGGTTTCTACTTCTTCGACATACTGAGCGCGAATACGTTCGAAAATGTCACCGAACAGATCAAGTTGTTCGTAAACGCTTGCCTTGTTCTCGGCCTCTTGCGCAAGCAGAGGGCCTGCGATCTGTGTTGTTGCGACTATCCCTGCCACGGTGCCGGCCAGTCCGGCCATCACAAATTTCTTCATACTCGTTTATCCATCCTTGTCCGTCCGGAACCATGATTCCGGGTCCACTGGGCTGTTATCCTGTCTTACTTCTATATAGAGCGTTTCTGACCAGTCAGTTCCAGTGCCATCACCGCTTGTTGACATAATAGCGCCGATTTCCGGAGTTTCACCCGGCATCAAACCTACCGGAGTACCCTCGGGTATCACTTCCCCGGTCAGACCATATACCTCTTGCAGACCTGAGAACACGAATAGCAATCCGGGCTGGGGTTCAAGGATCACAAGATTCCCGAGATCCAGCAAGGGCCCGCGGTAACGGATCGTGGCAGCCGTTGGCGCGGTGACCAATGCGCGGGGTCGCGTGCCCAGCACCAGCCCGGGGCGCGTTACCCCTGCTGCGTCCGTTTCGCCCGCCCGGTGCAGCATGACCCCTTGTGCGGGCAAGGCGATTTGACCTTTCCGGCCCGAGACATCTGCATTTGTATCTTCAATCTCACCATCGGTGATCTCGGATAACCCACTGGCAAACCCATCCAGCGTTTCGGTCGAGGATATCAGGATCGCTGTACGCACAGGATCTTCTACGAAACGGCGAGGCAGATCGGTCCGGTCCGCTATCGCCTCACTAAGCTGCGTGCGGGCATCCTGAACACCCTCCAACCCTTCGGTCAGCGTATTGGCAGCGTTTTGTTGAAGCTGTCGCAGTGTCTGTACCTCTTGCAATTCGTTTGCTAGCGCCTGAGCCTGCGCGTTCAACCCAGGCGTGACTTCGGACAACATCATACCAGTGCGCGCGGCCCCAAGTGGGCCGGACGGGTGCAGCATAAGTACCGGAGGCGCGGTGGTTTCGATCGTCTGCAGAACACCTAACAGCTGCGCCACCTCCTGCTCTTGTACCTGCAATTCTGCAGTCAATTGCGCCTCGCGCAAGGCCGCGCGGCGCAGGCCGTCGCGCATGGCGCTCAGACCAGCCTCGTAGGCTTTTATGGTTTCGGTCAGAGCTTTGACCCGGTCGCGGGCAGATTCGGCCTCAGTCAACGCGATCGAGGCTTGCTCCAGCATCTCGGCCGCTTCTAGTGCCGCCTTTGACGGGCTGGTTTGGGCGACGACAGGGGTGGCCCAAATCAGCGCTGCAGCAACGATCGGGCGCAATCTCATGTCAGCAAGCTTTCCCCTGTCATTTCAACGGGTTTCGGCAATTCCATAAGCTGCAACAAAGTTGGAGCAAGATCGGCCAAGCGCCCATCGCGCAGGCTTGAACCTTCGGGGCCGCCGACCAGAACGACAGGCACGGGGTTCAGCGTATGGGCCGTATGTGGACCGCCCGTTTCCGGATCGACCATCATTTCGCAGTTACCATGATCTGCGGTCACGATCATCGCACCCCCGACCTGCTTCAGTGCTGCAACCACCTGCCCCAGCCCTTGATCAACAGCTTCACAGGCTTCAATCGCAGCTTGCACATCACCGGTATGACCAACCATATCTGGATTGGCGTAGTTGGTGACGATCAGATCATATCCGCCGTGGATCGCCTCGACGAACTTTTCTGTCACTTCGGCCGAGGACATCTCGGGCTGCAAATCATATGTCGCCACTTTGGGCGATTTGGGCATGAAGCGATCCTCGCCACCCTCAGGCTGCTCTTTGCCACCGTTCAGGAAGAAAGTGACATGAGGGTACTTCTCGGTCTCGGCCAGCCGGAACTGGCGCAGGCCTTGCTTAGCAACCCATTCGCCCAGCGTGTTCACGATATCCCGCTTGGGAAATACGGTCGTCATATAATCGTTATGGCCATCGGAATACTCAACCATGCCCAGTAACGCCGACAACTGCGGGCGCGGACCGGAGTCGAACTCGGCAAAACCGGGCTCCCCAATTGCCCGCAGGATTTCTCGGGCACGGTCGGCGCGGAAGTTCAGGCAAAAGAACCCGTCACCGTCCTTAATACCGGAATAACCAGCAAGAACCGTGGGCGCGATAAACTCGTCGGTTTCGGATTGGGCGTAGGCATGGTCGACGGCCTCTTGGGCCGAGGCCACGGCGCGCCCCTGACCTTTGACTATTGCGTCATAGGCCTCGGAAACGCGTTCCCAGCGATTATCGCGGTCCATGGCAAAGTAGCGCCCACAGACGGTGACGACCTTTGCGCCATCGGGCAACCGGTCTTCGAGTTCGGCGATGTAGGTAAAGGCCGATTTCGGGGCCACATCGCGCCCGTCGGTGATCGCATGTAGCGCCACGGGCACGCCCGCATCGGTAACCGCTTTGGCGGCAGCCACGATATGATCCAGGTGCCCGTGCACGCCCCCATCCGATACCAGCCCCATCAGATGCGCTGTCCCGCCTGCAGCTTTCACCTTAGCGATGAAGCTCTGCAGCGCCTCATTGTGAAAGAAAGAACCGTCTTCTATGGCTAGGTCAATCTGCCCCAGATCCATCGCCACCACGCGCCCTGCCCCGATATTGGTGTGACCAACTTCGGAATTACCCATCTGACCACTAGGTAGACCCACATCCGGCCCGTGCGTTATCAGTTGCGCATGAGGACCTTCAGCCATGAGAGCATCAAAGGTTGGCGTATTTGCCAGATAAGGCGCATTGGCCTTGGTGTCGTCGGATAGGCCCCAACCATCAAGGATACAAAGGACAACTGGCTTTGGGGCGGTCATGAAAGCTCTCCGATTGAGGCGGCGTTGCTGTCTTCTACCCCCTGCCCGCTCAAGGTTGAACCGTCATTAGGGCCGCGAATGAAGATTTAATCTGTCTTGTAGTCCCCAAAGGGTCGCGCTTTGCGGTTGCGGTATTTAACGGTCAGCTCAAGCGGCATCTCGTTTTCGTCGTAAATACCGATCACCACGCCTGTTCCTCGGCTTGATCCACGCATGTTTAGCAGTTGTTCTTCCGACCGGGTCGTGCGCTGCGACTGGCGCCGCGTCCAGGTGAACAGGTGATCATACATCTCGGCGATGATGTCTGCATGCTCATCGCTTTCGCCCAGGTCCGTCAGCTCATTCGGATCATTCTCTAGATCAAACAAAAGCGGGCGATAGCCCCCTTCACAATGGATCAGCTTCCATTTCTCGTTTGCAACCATGAACATGACCGCATCCCGAACCGAGGCGTTCAGTGACTGCGCAATGGGGGATGCGGAGTAGTCGTACTCACAAATCACCACATCGCGCGGAGTGCTTTCGGCCTGACCGTGCAGGATGGGCAGCAATGAATGCCCTTCCAGAATGTGCCCTGCGGGTTCACCGCCTGCAACCTCCAGAAACGTGGGCGCTAGATCGATGGATTCGACCAATGCATCGCATGTGGTGCCGCGCGTGGCATCAGCCTCGGGCGATGGATCATAGATGATCAGCGGCATTTTGGTCGAGGCGTCATGGAAGAAGGTCTTCTCTCCCATCCAGTGATCGCCCAGAAAATCCCCGTGGTCCGAGGTCAGCACGATCATCGTGTCCTGCATTCGTCCGGTCTGTTCCATCCAGTCAAACAGCCGCCCCATTTGGTCGTCAGCCTGCTTGATCAGGCCCATATAGGCTGGAATCACGGCCTCGCGTACATCCTGACGCGAGAAGGTCTGGCCGATTTTCGTATCCATGAACGCTTTCAGCACCGGATGAGCGTTCTGCCGTTCAGCTTCGGACCGAATGACAGGCAGAACGTGTTCGGGACCATACATCGAGGCGTAGGGTACTGGCACAATATAGGGCCAATGCGGTTTGATATAGCTGAGGTGGCAGCACCACGGCCCCTCATGGTTTTCAATGAACTCCATGCCGCGAGAGGTGAGATAAGGCGTTTCGCTGTCTTCCTCGGCGATATTCGCGGCCTCTGACGAATTCTTCAGGAACCAACCCGAAAGCACATTGCCCTCTTCATCCAGCCCCGAATTGGCGAAGTCGTGCCAGGGGTTGTCACTCTCATAGCCTTTGTCTTTCAGATACTCGTTGTACCTTTTGGCGCCATCCGGGTCATAAAACCCATCCGGCCCTTCGGGGCGCATCCCGTCATCGCGCTCAAAGACATCAAACCCGCATTCAGCGACGCGTGCCCCGATCAGGCTGTCGGGCTCAAGCCCCAAACGAGCCATACCCTCGGCGTCTGCGCGCATATGAGTCTTGCCAACCAACCAGCAATCCATCCCTGCCTTGCGCAAGTGATCGCCCATGGTGACCTCACCAACTTTCAGCGGGATTCCGTTCCATGACGCGCCGTGCGAATGCACATAGCGGCCGGTATAGGTCGACATACGGGAACTGCCGCAGATCGGAGACTGGATGTAGGCCCGCGTGAACCGCACACCCATCGAGGCGAGACGGTCAATATTTGGCGTATGCAGATGTGGATGCCCGTAGCAGCTGAGATAGTCCCAGCGCAATTGGTCGAACATGATGAAGAGGACGTTCTTGGCTTTGTTCATGCCAAGAGGGTTATCCTAGCCTTCCATCTGTTGCAGCATCTTTTTCGCACGCTTGCACTGCAACTGGTCGCGCAGAGGGCTGTCGGGATCGATATCCTTTTGACAGACCACACATTTATCGGCACCCGAGATCGCGTTCAGGCCACCGCAGCTGCCTTTGATGGTTTTGCCCATCAACATCACACCCAGCGCCATGCCAACCATGACGATCAGCAACAGGAAAAAGGCTAGAATAAAGGTGCTCATAGCGGTTCCTACCGGTCAGTTGGTCCCCAGCGCATCCTTGAAGGCGCTGCTTTGTACGGTGATATAGGCTTCTTCTCCGCTTGTCACATCCCGCGAGATGAAGAACACGGCAAGTTTATGCTCTTCGGCCAGTTCCAGACCCTTTTCCAGACCCAATGCCAGCATCGCCGTTGCCCACGCATCCGCCATCATGGCGTTGTCTGCTAAAACAGTAACCGAAGTGGTGCGATGAGTAATCGGGCGGCCCGTCGTCGGGTCAATGATATGCGAATAGCGCACCCCGTCCTGTTCGAAGAAGTTCTTGTAATCACCCGAGGTCGCCATTCCCAGATTGTCGAGCGGCACGATCAACTGGATTGATTGCGCGCCAGTCTCGGGTTTTTCGATCCCGATCCGCCAGCTTTCGCCTTTGTCATTCTCGCCCATGGTCACCAGATCACCACCGATCTCGACCATATAGTTCTCGATCCCGGCCTCGCGCAGCTGTGCGGCAACCGCATCGATGCCATAGCCTTTGGCAATCGCAGACAGGTTGATCCCGACTCCGGCCTCTGACTTGGCCAAAGTGCCCGCTCCGCGATCCAAGTCTAACAACCGCGCTTGTCCCACTTGCCCTAGCGCTGTCGCGATCTCGTCATCTGCCGGAATTGGGTCTTCAGGTTTTCGCGGTCCAAACCCCCACAATTCGATCAGCGGACCAAGGGTAACATCAAACGTACCACCGGATTTCTCGTGAACCTCATTTGCGGCCTCGATGACGAAGGCAAATTCGTCTGACACTTGCATGGGGTCCGTGCTGCCTGAGGCCGAGAAGGTCGAGACCTCGGAATTCGGGTCCCAGTTGGACATCTTGGCATTGACCTGCGCCAAGGTCTCCTGAACCGCTTGCCCCAGCGCTGCTTCGTCCAAATCATCGCCGATTGCAGTGATGTTGAACGTGGTGCCCATCGTCTCGCCGGACAGGCGTACCACGTCAGGCTCTTTGCCAAACAAGCAGGCCGAAACAGTCAAAAGTAAGGCCAGTGCGATCAGTGGGCGCATGGTGCAATCTCCCGGGAGTGTTCTTGCCCGGCATATGCCAGTGAGCCTGTTCAGAGTCAAACCGACCTCAAATCTTGAGCGGCAAAAACGCCAATGCGAAAAGCCCGATTGCTGCCGGGACGCCAAACAGCCAAGCGCGCTTTTGCCAACCTTCCGGTTGCTGTTTCCAAGCCATGCGAAAGTTATGGCCGCAGACCACCACGATAAAGAATATCAGCGCGGCGACTGGTGGCGTCAGATACAGGTTGCTCACAAGCAATTTCCTTTTGAAGTGGCCGAGTTACGCCGGTTTTCGAAATTGCACCCTATACAGGGCCGGTCCCTGCGGTAAGGTAGGTTGTAAGGACAATACCGGTGAAAGAGGAGACCGCCCATGGCCCCAAGCTCTTACCAGCCTCCGACACGCGGCGACAAGGCCGCGGCGACAACCCGCAGTCAATCAGTTGAGACCAATCTGTCGCATACCCAGACAACGGTTGCGAAACTGATGGAAGGCAAAGGTGATGCTGTGTTTTCGGTGCGGCCCAACGACACGATTCACTCGGTCGTGGATATCTTGCGCGAAAAACGCATCGGGGCCGTTGTTGTGACGGATCAGAATGGTGCCCTGCAGGGTATCCTTTCCGAACGTGATATCGTGCGCCGTATGGCGGAAACGCCCGGCCAGACCCTACCCCAAACCGTGGCTGATCTTATGACGACTGAGGTTAAAACCTGCAGCCCCGAAGATTATCTGAACGACGTGCTGAAAACCATGACCGAAGGCCGGTTCCGGCATATGCCCGTACTGAGTGATGGAAATCTGCGCGGGGTGATCACCATTGGCGATGTGGTTCATTTCCGCTTGAAAGAACTGGAATATGAAGCACTTAGAATGAAGCAAATGATCGTAGGCTAGCGACTTACACCGATACGCGCGCGATACCAGCGCGCGTGGTCGAGATAAATCGGACAGAACCAGGCGAGATTTCCGCAGCCGTCAACTGATCGGTGATGAACGCACCTGTATCGATCGAAATGACATCATGCTCGACCCGAGCTTCGTCGACGATGGTATGGCCATGCACCACCCATTGCTCGTCTTTCCTGCGTTTCTTGCGGAACTGAGGATGCCCCCAAAGGCAAGTTCTGTCCTGTTGCCGATCGACCGGCTGCGAAGGATCAAGCGCGGCATGAACAACCGTTACATTCCCGCTCGTCCAGGTCAGCGGCCGATCTTGTAACCAGTCCAGAAGCGGTTGTCCCATCGCTTGCTGCAGTTGTTCGGCAACGGCTTGCGGGTTGGACCGGTCAATATCCGCAAGCCCAAACGAAGCCAAAGTCTGAGCACCGCCATTATACAGCCAGACACGCTCCATCCGTGTTGGATCGGACAAAAACCCAAGCAGCATATCTTCGTGATTGCCTTTCAGGCAGATCGCCCGCGTTTCGGGGTTCGTGTCGAGGTGGTGTAGCTGACGCAACACCTGCGCGCTGTATCCGCCCCGGTCAACATAGTCGCCTACAAACACCACCGGACAGTCGTTATCCAGCGCAGGTAGCAGCCGTTGTAAAAGATCCAACCTCCCATGAATGTCTCCGATTGCGTAGAATTTTTCTGTAGGCGCCAATGAATACAGATTCACCGGCTGATCAGACGGTGTTTGAGATGCGATAAGCCTTTTGATCCATCCGGTTAACATAAGACCTGCTGCCTAATGCGGAAAAATATGGCGCAGCATTCGCCAAATGCAGACGTTGATATTGGCAGCCTGCCCAACATCAGACCCAAAAATGAAAATGGTCGGTCCCAAGGGTTGGAACCGACCGATGCTGTTTATCCGCCAAAATCATCGAGCATGATGTCTTCGCGGTCCACGCCCAGATCCAGCAGCATGTTGATGACCGACTGGTTCATGATTGGCGGACCACACATGTAGTATTCGCAATCCTCGGGTGCGGGGTGGTTCTTCAGATATTCCTCGAACAAAACGTTGTGGATAAAGCCAGTGTAGCCTTTCCAGTCATCCTCGGGCTGGGCGTCCGACAACGCAACGTGCCATTCGAAATTGTCGAATTCCTTGGCCAGCGTGTCGAAATCTTCGACAAAGAACATCTCTTTCTTCGACCGCGCTCCATACCAGAAGCTGATCTTGCGGTTGCGGTTTTCAAGGCGTTTGAGCTGGTCAAAGATATGGCTGCGCATTGGGGCCATACCAGCACCACCACCGATGAAGACCATCTCTTTTTCTGTCTCGCGAGCAAAGAACTCACCAAAGGGACCTGAGATTGTGACCTTGTCGCCCGGTTTCAGGTTGAAAATATACGACGACATCTGACCCGGAGGGATACCTTCGGACCCAGGAGGGGGCGAAGCCACGCGGACGTTCAGCATGATCATGCCTTTTTCATCCGGATAGTTTGCCATGGAATAGGCGCGTTCGATCGGTTCGGCGACGACGGATTTGTACTGCCATAGATTGAAGCGATCCCAATCCTCGCGGTATTCTTCTTCTACGTCGAAATCCGTATAGGCGAGCTGGTGTGCAGGCGCTTCGATTTGGATGTAACCACCAGCGCGGAAGTTCACGTCCTCACCTTCCGGGAGGTCCAATGTCAGAGCCTTGATGAAGGTCGCCACATTCTCGTTCGAGCGAACTGTGCATTCCCATTTCTTGACGCCGAAGACCTCTTCGGGAACTTCGATGTCCATATCCTGCTTGACTGCAACCTGACAGGATAGCCGGTCACCACAAGACGCCTCGCGCTTGGTGATATGGCTTTCCTCGGTCGGCAGGATCGAGCCACCGCCGGAATGCACGCGCACGCGACATTGCGCGCAGGTGCCACCACCACCACAAGCGGAGGGTACGAATAGCTTCTCTGCCGCAAGCGTCTGCAGCAGCTTGCCACCCGCCGGAACCGAGATTGTTTTCTCACCATTGATGGTGATGTTCACGTTACCGGTTGAAACCAGCTTGGACCGCGCCGCCATGATGATGGCAACCAAACCAAGAACGATAACGGTGAAAAGGGCTACACCTAAGCCAAAGGTTTCCATTCCGCCCTCCTTACAGTTTCACGCCCGAGAAGGACATGAAGGCCATCGCCATCAGTCCAGCGGTGATGAAAGTGATGCCCAGGCCTTGCAGACCATCGGGAATGTCCGAATACTTCAGCTTTTCCCGAACACCCGCCATCGCGGTAATCGCCAGAGCCCAGCCAAAGCCAGAGGACAGACCGTAAGTCGCCGCTTCGGCAAAATTGTAGTCACGTTCCACCATGAACAGTGAACCACCCAAAATGGCGCAGTTCACTGTGATCAGCGGCAGGAAAATCCCCAGCGCGTTGTAGAGCGGGGGGAAGTACTTATCCAGCACCATCTCTAGGATCTGAACCATCGCCGCAATCACGCCGATATACGAGATCAGTCCAAGGAAGGTCAGGTCCACATCCGGGAAACCCGCCCAAGCCAGAGCACCTGGTTTCAGCAGATAGTTCAGCAGCAGATTGTTGGCAGGCACGGTGATGGCTTGCACCACCATGACCGAGATGCCCAGACCCAGCGCAGTTGAAATCTTCTTCGAAACAGCGATGAAGGTACACATCCCCAGAAAGAAGCTGAGCGCAAGGTTTTCGACAAAGATGGCCTTTACGGCCAGTGAAATCAGACCTTCCATCAGTGGGCCTCTACCTGCTGGATTTTGTATTCACGCTCTTCCACCTGGTTCGGCTTCCATGTGCGGAAGGCCCAGATGATCAGACCGATGATGAAGAAAGCCGACGGCGGCAGTAGCAGCATGCCGTTGGGCACATACCAGCCGCCATTGTTGACGGTCTCCAGAATGGTGACGCCGAACAATGACCCGGCCCCGAATAACTCACGAATGAAACCTACCAGCAGCAGGATCAGTCCATAGCCCATTCCGTTACCCATACCGTCGATGAATGACGCGACAGGAGGGTTCTTCATCGCAAAGGCCTCGGCGCGGCCCATCACGATGCAGTTGGTGATGATCAGGCCCACGAAAACCGACAGCGTCTTGGAAATCTCAAATGCATAAGCCTTGAGGATCTGGTCCACCAGGATCACCAGTGAGGCAATGATAACCATCTGCACGATGATCCGGATCGAACCCGGGATTTGGTTTCGCAGGCACGAGATAAAGAAGGACGAGAACGAGGTCACGAAGATCACCGCCAGCGCCATCACCATCGATACCTGTAACGACGAGGTCACCGCCAGCGCCGAACAGATGCCCAGCACCTGCAGCGTGATCGGGTTGTTGTCGACAAGCGGGTCGACCAGCATCTCTTTCTTGGTCTGAGACATCAAAGCTCTCCTGCTTGCAGTTTGGCCAGGAACGGAGCATAGCCCGCGTCGCCCATCCAGAATTTCACCAGGTTATCGACACCAACCGAAGTCAGCGTCGCGCCTGCCAGCGCATCGACATAGAAATCAGGACCTGCTGCGGGTTGCGACTTGGCAACGGTGATTTGCAGATCGCCTGCATCATCGCGCAGCTTTTTGCCATTCCACAGCGCCTTCCAGCGAGGATTGTCCACCTCGGCGCCAAGGCCCGGTGTCTCACCGTGCTGATAGAACTGCAGGCCGTAGATATCGTTGCCGTTGTTTTCCAGCGCGATGAAACCATAAAGCGTGGACCACAGGCCATAACCGTGAAGCGGCAGGATTACCTTGTCGAGCGCGCCTGCATCATCACGCAGCAGATAGATCACGCGGTACTTGGACTTGCGCCCGATCCCAGCCGGGTCATCGTTCAAAGCGACGCTCAGTTCTGGATCGCTGGCAGCAGCGATATCATCGAAGGTGGTCGCGTCGAACTGATCGTCAACGAATTCACCTGTAGACAATTCCAGTACATGCGGTTCAAACGCAGCGAATGCCTCGGTCACATCAATGCCTGGTTCGTAGATGCCGGCAACTTGCAGAACGTTGACTTGCTTATCCTTCAAACGGTTGATTTCCTGCACCGGGCGCAGGCTGACCGCAGCAGCAGACACGACCATCGAGGCTACAAGGCAGACGGCAACGGCAACAAAGATAGTCTTGCCAACCGAATCCGGCGAAGCAGCCAAAAACTTGGCAATCGCTCCCTTGGGTTCATTGGATTGCGTATCAGACATGGCGACGCGCCCTCCGTTTGATGTTTGCCTGGACGACGAAATAGTCGATCAGCGGCGCAAAAACGTTTCCGAACAAGATTGCCAGCATCATACCTTCTGGGAAAGCGGGGTTAATGACGCGGATCATCACAACCATGATACCAATCAGCGCGCCATAGATGTAGCGGCCCATATTGGTGTGGCTGGCCGAAACGGGCTCAGTTACCATGAACGCCAGACCAAAGGCGTAGCCCCCAAGAACGATATGCCAGTACCAAGGCATCGCGAACATCGGATTTGTGTCCGATCCGATCAGATTCAGCAGAAGCGTGAAGCCTATGGTGCCCGCAAGACAGCCCACAATCAGGCGATAATTGGCAATCTTGGTCGTCAGCAGGAAGGCCAGGCCGATCATGCAAGCCAGCGTCGATGTCTCTCCAAAGCTACCCTGAATTTGCCCGAAGAACGCATTGGCCCAGGTGATCCCGTCGGCCGCCAGTGCCTGAACGCCTTCAGCAGCGGAGATGCCCAATGCAGTCGCACCGGAAAATCCGTCCACCGGGGTCCAGACTGAATCCCCCGACATTTGCGCGGGATAGGCGAAATATAGGAAAGCACGCCCGACCAGCGCGGGGTTGAGGAAGTTCTTGCCCGTGCCACCAAATACTTCCTTACCGATCACGACACCGAAAATGATGCCTAACGCGACCTGCCACAATGGCGCTGTCGCAGGCATAATCAGGGTGTAAAGCATCGAGGTTACTAGAAAACCCTCGTTGACCTCATGGCCGCGTACAGTGGCGAAGATGACCTCAAAAATACCGCCCGCAACCAGTGTGGTGATGTAGATCGGAAGGAAATACATCAATCCATGCATCACATTGGCGAAAATGCTGTCAGGGTTCAGCGAGATGCCGAACACCTGCAGGATCGCAATCCGCCAGCCTGTTGCCGAATCCGGTCCCAACGTAGCGATGGCCGAGTTTGCCTGATAGCCAGTGTTATACATCCCCCAGAGGATTGCGGGGATCGTAGCAATCACGACATAGGTCATGATCCGCTTCATATCCACGTAAGAGCGCGCATGCGGCGCGACGGTCGTGACGGTTTTCGGAGTGTAGATAAAACTTTCCACCATCTCGTAGATGGGGAAATATTTTTCGTACTTGCCGCCCTTGGTAAAGTTCGGCTCGATCCGATCGAAGAAGCTGCGCAAACCCATGTGGATCAGCCCTCCTTTTCAATCTTGGTGAGGCAGTCGCGCAGCGCCAGCCCATATTCATATTTCGCAGGGCAGGCAAAGCCCACAAGGCCCAGGTCTTCTTCGTCCAGTTCCAGTGCACCCAGCGCCTGCGCGGTGTCGGTGTCCATCACCAATAGCGCCCGCAGCAATTGCGTCGGCAGATAATCCTGGGGCATAAGCTCTTCGAATACACCCGTCGGCACCATCGCGCGGCGACCACCATTCAGGTTAGACGTGAATGAATAGAGCTTCTTGGCAAAAGCCGATCCCAAAACAGGCTGTACCGCATATTTCGAAGGCATAGGAAGAATCCAGCCCAGTGTGTGCTGATCATGATCTTCGCGAATAATGCTGATCTGTCGCGCAAAACGGCCCAGATAGGCGGTCGGACCATCGGCATGCTGCCCCGACAAGATCGACCCCGAGATGATCCGCGCGATCCCGTCGACGTTCACTTCATCCCGGGTCAGGTCATCCGTCGACGCGCCCATCACGGTGCGGATCAGGCGCGGTTGGCGCGCGCCCGGTCCAGACAGAGCAATCACGATGTTTGTATCCAGATGACCGGTCTGCATCAGACGACCGATCGCGATCACGTCCTGGTAGCCAATGGTCCAAACCTGCTTGTCCCCTCCCAGCGGCTCAAGGAAGTGAATATGAGTTCCAGCAAGGCCCGAGGGGTGTGGGCCGGAAAACGCAGCTGCTTCTATACCTGGCAGATCGGAACCGGGGATGGATGCCCCCTCTTGCTGGCACAGATAAGTCTTGCCGTCGGTCAGGTTTGAGACAGCTGCGAGACCAGCCGCAAATGCCTCGCCCGCATCCGCAATAACCAATGCCGCATCACCTGCCAGTGGATCGCTGTCCATGGCTGTCACGAAGATTGCTGTAGGCTTGGAGCCTGGTTCGGGCATCTTTGAATAAGGACGTGTCCGGAAAGAAGTCCACAGCCCGGCCGCGCAGAGCTTAGCCGTAACACCTTCGGCAGTCTCGGCATCGCCGGTGCCCGAGAAATCTATGCCGGCGTCATTGGCATCCGAAACCTCGATCACCACGCTCTGCAATACACGTCGCGCCCCGCGATTAATTGCCACGACCTTGCCAGTCAGCGGCGCGACCATCATCGCGTCGGGCGCATCCTTGTGGCAGAATAACGGCGTTCCTCGCTGGACCGCGTCGCCCTCTTGCACCAGCATCTTGGGCTTTAATCCGATATAATCACTGCCCAGAACGGCAACCGACGAGAATTCAGGCCCCGGCTGGATTTTCTGTTCGGGCGCGCCTTCAACCGGCAAATCCAACCCTTTTTTTAGTTTGAAAGTTTGCATGTTGCTACGTTCTTCCAAGCCTTTGTCCTGCGCCTGCTGCGCGCCATCTTACAATGATGCCAGGAAATAACACGAAATTTCCCGTCTGTCCGGTCGCGAAAGCGCCATTATCCGACCAGAATCCGCAGGCGTATTTCCGATCACGGGTCCTTTACGCGGGGATGAGTGCAAACGCAAACCTGTTACCGCCCAAAATCGAAAAGGAATGTCACATTCTTTTGAGCTTACGGTCGTTCAGAACAATTTGCCCATTTAATTTGCGTGTCGCACAGGCTGATCAACCGGTGTAAGCAACCACAATGGACAACAATGATAAATTCGAGATTTTTCTGATTGCCACTCCAGGGCTCGAAACGCCTTTGTGTGCCGAGGCCATCGAGCGCGGATTCTCAGGCGCCAGGATCGTTCCAGGTGGTGTCGTGTGCCGTGGCGATTGGCCGGAAGTCTGGCGCGCCAATCTGGAATTGCGCGGTGCCAACAAGGTTCTGGTGCGACTGGGCAGTTTCCCCGCCGTGCATTTGGCGCAATTGGACAAGCGCGCCCGAAAATTCCCGTGGGCGAGTTATCTCAGGCCAGACATTCCCGTGAAGGTCGAAGCAACCTGCCGTAAATCTCGTATCTATCATGCAGGAGCGGCGCGACAGCGCATCGAACAAGCCATATCCGAGGGGCTCGGCACCTCAATCTTACTCGATGGCAAAGTCCGCGTACTGCTACGAATCGAAAAAGACATATGCACGATCTCCGTCGACACATCCGGCGAGCTCTTGCACAAGCGCGGTCATAAGCCTGCAGTCGCCAAGGCCCCGATGCGGGAAACAATGGCTTCGATGTTCCTGCGTGAGTGTGGGTTTGACGGGTCTGAACCGGTTCTGGACCCGATGTGTGGCTCTGGAACATTCGTTATCGAAGCGGCTGAAATTGCACTTGGTCTGCCCCCAGGCCGCTCACGTCAGTTCGCATTCGAAGATTTGGCAAGCTTCGATCCAGATGTCTGGCAAAAAATGCGCACTCGTACCGGTCGACCCGAAACGGAGCTGAGATTCTTTGGCTCAGATCGCAATACAGGCGCAGTCGATGCTTCACGCTCTAACGCCCGACAGGCACAAGTGGATCATGCCACCCGATTTCAGCACTGTTCGGTCAGTGATATCAAGCCGCCAGAAGGCCCAGCTGGGCTGGTCATCGTCAATCCGCCCTACGGGGCACGCATCGGTGATGAAAAGCGCCTGCGGTCGCTCTATGGCAGTTTAGGCAAGGTATTATCCAGTCGTTTCCAGCGATGGCGTGTCGGCATCATCACCACCACACCCGGACTTGCCCGCGCAACGCGATTGCCAATGCTTCCCCCCGGCCCAATCGTTGATCACGGCGGAACAAAAATCCGACTGTATCGAACCGATCCGTTGCAGTGACTCAGCGAATTCGCAGATCGGGCGAAGGGTTAAAACCACCCCTCGAATCCAGCGACGACATATGTGTGTACGCCCAAAATCCCTCTTGCACATCGATATGACGAGGTATAGATCACGCGCCACGGTCGGAGTGTAGCTCAGCCTGGTAGAGCACTGTCTTCGGGAGGCAGGGGTCGGAGGTTCGAATCCTCTCACTCCGACCAAAAACAAAGTTCCTGAAGGGCCTCTTTGTTTTTCTGCGATATCCAGCTTAGCAAAAGTCGCTAGTCATCCCAGTTCAGTTCAAACTCTTCGCGAAAGGCAAACCGTTTCAGGTGATCGGAAATCACTGTCTTCCAACTGTCCAGGTCATCGCGTGGCTGCGCCGAGGCGCGAACTTCCAGTGCTACTGGCGTCGCCTTTAGTTCGACGGCATTGCCACTATCAAAAAAAACGGTTCCAGTATTTGCATCGAACTCGACCTGTCCCTTATGTGACCAATGTTTGCACAATTTCTGTAAGTACTTGCTGGCATTTTCTGTTGTCGCCGATCCGATAGCGTTTTGTCGCGGCAAAAGCGCGAGGCCGTTTTGCGCTTTTGCGCGCATACTCTTTGCGAAAAGGGTGACGTCAATTTCAGTGGCCAGAAAGGTCACGCCGATCTCAAGGCACCTACGCTGCATTGCTGGGTCCAGTGTTAGGATACCCGCGGCTTTACCTGCCGCGACGATGCGGGTCAGCGCGTCTTCAATGGCCTCCACAACATCTGGATGCCCGGCGTTGCCGATATGACCCATGTCGGCGGCCAGATCTGCAGGTCCGATAAAAACTCCGTCTACTCCATCAATTGTCAGAATGTCGTCTAGAGCGGCCATGCCAGCGTTGTTCTCTACCTGTACCAGCAGACAAATCTGCTCATCCGCCGTATCAAGGTAGTCCGGGATCTCGGCAAATTGCGAAGCCCGTGCAAGGGATGATCCCACACCTCGCACGCCGTGTGGGGGGTATTGCACCGCCCGTACCAGTTCGCGCGCCTGATCAGCGCTTTCGACCATCGGCACCAGAATACTCTGAATACCCGCATCGAGATATTGCTTGATCATCCATGTCTCACCAATCGGTAGACGTGCAACGGGCGCGCTGCCCGAACTTTCGATCACTCGCACCTGTTCAAGGGTCGAGCGCAGGTCGTTTGGTGCGTGTTCGCCATCGACCAACAACCAATCGAACCCTGCGTTCGCGGAAATTTCTGCTGCATATGCGTCGGCCATTCCGATCCAGCACCCGACCTGAGGCTTTCCAGCCTTTAATGCGGCCTTAAAGGTGTTCTTTGGTGCGGGCATGTCGCTGCTCCTTTAGGCAAAACTGATGTCGACGGATCCAAACGATCCGAAATCGGCGTGGATTTCCGCACCCGATGGGCATTCGATCGGGCGAATGAAGCTGCCGGACAGGATCACGTGGCCGGGTTCAATGCTCTGGCCGTATTGCGCCATGCGACGGGCCAACCAGACCACACTTTCGACCGGATCATTCAATACGCCCGCACCCAGGCCGGTTTCCTCGATTTCACCGTTGCGGAAGGTTAGGGCCCCTACCCATCGCAGGTCAAACGCATCCGCTGGGTGGCGTTCCGCCCCTAGTACAATGCCGGCATTTGCAGCATTGTCGCTGATCGTGTCGAATACAGTGCGTGCCTTTCCAGTCTCAGGGTCTGCCCGCTTTATACGAGTGTCGAGGATTTCAATGGACGGAGTAACATAGTCGGTCGCTTGCAAAACCTGATCGCGATTCACATCCGCGCCACCAATGTCCTCCTTCAGGACAAAGGCGATCTCGGCTTCGATCCGGGGTTGGATGAAACGACCTGCGGGAACGGTCCCGCCATTTTCAAAGGCCATGTTGTCAAACAGGATACCACTATCAGGAATGTCGATATTCAAAGCATATTGCATCGCTTTCGAGGTCAGCCCGATCTTCCAGCCGATGACCTTGCGCCCTTCCGCCAGCTTGGCCCGATAGATGGCATTCTGCACTTCATATGCGTCATCCATCGCCATTTCGGGATACCGCAATGTCAGTAGACCGATCTGCTGTCGCGTCCTTTCCGCGTTCAGCAGATCGGCGGCAGCGCGCGCGTGGTCTTCCGGGGTCATATCTGCTCATCCTCGATGGTGTTGCTCAGGGTGCCTATACCTTCGACGGATACCTCAACCACATCGCCAGGGGCCAGGTATTTTGGCGGATCAAATCGTGCACCTGCGCCGGTTGGGGTGCCGGTGACGATTATATCGCCCGGTTGAAGCGTCATGAAGGTCGATATGTATTCAATCTCACGCCGGATCGGGAACATCATTCGGTTCAACGTATCGTCCTGCCGCAATTCACCATTCACATGGGTCTGAATGCGGGCGTCGTCCAGTTGGGCGGCATCGGTGAACGGGACCAGCCAAGGGCCGATGGCACCCGATTTGTCCCAGTTCTTGCCTTGCGTGACGTTGAACTTGGCGTGGCGAACCCAATCGCGGATCGTACCTTCGTTGCACAGGGTCAGGGCAGCGATATGCTCATAGGCATCGTCCTGCGAAATCCGGCGGCCTGCTTTGCCGATCACGATGGCCACTTCACCCTCGTAATCCAGCGTGTGATTTTCGGGCGGGCGGATCAGAGGGCGATTATGGCCGGTAAATCCACTGGCGAAGCGTGGAAACAGCGACATGTATTTCGGCTGGGCACTGCCATCTTTGTATTCCGCGTTGCGATCTGGAAAGTTCACGCCAACGCACAGAATACGGCGGACATCCGGCATCACCATCTCAAAGGTGAAATCCGTGTGGGTTACGGGCTTTCCTTCGGCAGCCTCGGCCAATTGGCCAAACGCACCAGCGGCGACAACCTCGTAGAGGCTTTTGAACTCGGCAAATTCGCTGTTTAGTGCGACCGCGCCTTCATCAGTGATCGCACCAAAAAATGTTTCACCGTTGGCAGTGTAGGTTGCAATGCGCATCAGGCCTCCTCGGCGTTATGGAACCCGCCCATACTAAGATGTTTTAGATCAAGCATACTTTGCTTACGGTGCGATGATGGGAGACGCAGACAGGTCTGGCTCGTTTACATCCACACCGACAAAGGATGTGCCGTGTTCAAACCAGCTGCGCGGTGCCGGAGCGCCCCAGAGCGTCTGACGCTGCGGGTCCTTCAGGTCCCATTTGATCGGCTCCAGATCGGGGTCAACGGTCTGATAATCCGAGCAATAAATCTCAATCCGGTGTCCGTCGGGATCGAGTATATACAGGAAGAAAGCATTCGAAATACCATGTCGCCCCGGGCCGCGTTCGATGTTGTCCACATAGCCGGTGGTGGCCATTAGATCGAGCAAATCGATGATGTTCAGCGGTGTTGGCACCCAGAAGGCCACGTGGTGCATCCGTGGGCCTTTGCCATTGGTGAAGGCCATATCATGCACCCCACCCTTGCGGTGCATCCACGCGGCCCACAGTTTCTTGCTGTCTTCGTCTTCCGTATACTCGGTCACGCGGAACCCGAAATCACTGTAGAATGCGACACTGTCATCGACATTGGTTGAGAAGCAGTTGAAGTGATCGATCCGCAGCGGTTTCACACCACGATAGAGCGCGTATTTCTGATGGATCGGCTCCAGGCGATCCATCTTGTGATAGAACTCCAGCGGTATGCCCAAATTGTCCGAGGTTAACAGAGTCCGGCCCTGATAGGGGCGATCAACCCATGAGGTCGGTCGGCCTTTGGATTGAAAATACGCCTCGGCCCGATCCAGATCATCCTCGTCGAAGGTTTTGAAACCCATGACTTCAACGGTGCCCGGCTGATCGGATTTCTGCAGGATCACACAGTGATGTCCACGTTCCTCCATAGCGCGCAGGTAGACATGTGTGTCGCTTTCGTCCGAGACCTGCAAACCCAGAATCTCCGAGTAGAATTTGCGCGAAGCAACAAGATCGCTGACGTTCAGGCAAACATGGCTCAGCCGGATCGTGTTGAAGTCGGGGTACAGGTTGGGGGCTGGAACGGGCATTGAAACCTCCTGTTAAACGGGGAAGATGACGTTGGTCTGACCAGTGCCGGAGCTTGGGAAATACTCGGTCACAACCTCGCATTTTTTGTCATAGGCGTCCCAACCCAACGCTCCGTAGAGCATCGACGTGTCATGCATCGAGCCTTCGCCGCAGCAGAAATTGGCATAGTCGCCCAGCATTTTCAGGAACGTGGCGTGGTCGCCGTTCTTCCACATCTCGAGCACATGCAAGTCCATCTGACGGTTGAATTCCGAGCTGATGGTGAAAGTGCCGTTATTGGCGGCATAATCCTTGTTCGCCCAGATCTTGTGCGACAACGAGCCTGACGCGACCAACAGCACCTTTTCATTGCTGGCCTCAACCGCTTCACGGATGGCCTCACCAATGACCCGGCTTTCGTCATGGCTATGCACCGTGGCCCAGGCCGCGACTGAGACGACTTTCATATCATGCTCGCGGCTCATGAAGCGCATCGGGACCAGCGTACCGTATTCCAGTTCGAGACTGTCCAAGTGATGCGCTAAAGTGTAGACGCCTTTGTCCGACGCGATCTTTGCGATGGCATCACCCATTTCAGGATTGCCCTCATAGGAATAGGGCAGGTCCTGGATGAACTGCGGGAACTCGTTCGACGTGAACAGACCTTCGAATTTTTCATTGGCGTTGATGTGAAACCCGGCATTGATCACCCAATGCGTGTCGCAGATGATCACCGTGGTCGCCCCCAGCGCTTTTGCACGGCGCGCGATTTTGCGGTGACCATCAATGGCAGGCTGGCGTTTGCCCTTAACCGGGCCTTCCTGCTCAGACATGAGCAGAGTCGGCACATGGGTCATTTTGGCGGCAAGAACGATTTCTCCCATGATCTCCTCCTGGAGTTAAGGTTTTTCGCGCGTTTGTCGTCTGAGGGGCCGCTATAGCTTACCCAACTGCATGATCTTGTGCTGGCCTGTGGCAAAGCCGACATGCTTTTGTTCCATGTAGAACTCAAAGCTCCAGTCGCCGCCGTCGCGCCCGATGCCGGATGCTTTGACCCCGCCAAACGGTGTGGGCAGATGGCGCACGTTTTCCGAGTTCACCCAGATCATTCCGGCCTCAAGCTTGTCCGTGAAACGTAACGCACGGGTCAGATCGTTGGTCCAGACATAGCCGGTCAGACCATATTGCGTGTCATTTGCGATCTGCAGCGCCTCCTCCTCAGTCGAGAACGGGATCACGGTCAGGACAGGGCCAAAGATTTCCTCGCGTGCGATGCGCATTTGATTGTTAGCGTTAGTAAACAGGGTGGGCCGTACGAAGTACCCCTCTTCGCCCACCTTGACGCCACCGGCCGCGACAGTCGCGCCGTCTTCCTTGGCGATGTCGAAGTATGAAGTGACCTTGTTGTAATGCTCTTCCGTTACAAGAGGGCCAATCTCGGTTGCAGGGTCCAACGGGTGGCCGACTTTGATATTGTTCACGCGCTCGATCAGCTTGGCTTCGAACTCTTCCTTGATTGTATCTTGTACCAGCAACCGCGAAGAAGACGTGCAACGTTCGCCGTTGATCGAATAGATCATGAAGATCACCGCATCCAGCGCGCGATCCATGTCGGCGTCGTCAAAGACGATGACCGGGTTCTTACCGCCCAACTCCAGATGCATCCGTTTCAGCGTGTCTGCGCCTTGCTTGGTAATGATGCTGCCCGTACGGCTTTCACCGACAAAGGCAATGGCTTTGATCAATGGATGTTCGGTCAGCCGCTTACCGGCGTCTGGACCAAAACCGTTGACAGTGTTCAGCACACCCTTGGGCAGACCGGCTTCTTCCGCGATTTCGACCAATAGCCGCGCAGACAGCGGTGAATCTTCAGCCGGTTTGTGGACGACCGTACAGCCAGCGGCCAGTGCCGGAGCGATCTTCCATGTCGACAGCATGAACGGGGTGTTCCACGGCGTGATGACACCAACGGGCCCGATTGGGACGCGGGTGGTTATGTTCATCAGTGTCGGTGATTTCAGGTGTTGACCATCCCGCGCCTGAACCACCTGATCGGCGAAATAGCGGAAATTCTCAGCCCCTCGCAGGGCGGCTTTGGACATGAAGCGCAGGGTCTGGCCGGTATCCCAGCATTCGCACAGCGCGATCTCTTCGGCTCTTGCCTCAATGCCATCTGCAACTTTAAGCAATATCCGGCGGCGCTCCGTAGCGGGCATGTCGCGCCAGTCTGCAAAGGCATTATGCGCGGCCTGTGCCGCCGTATCGATATCTTCCGCCGTGCCATGGGCAACGTCGCAGATCACCGATTTATCCACCGGAGAGATCGACTGAAACACCCCTGCTGACCCATCTTGATCTTCTCCTGCGATCCGGTTCTTTATCCCAGTCCTCTTGAAACGGGCAAGGAAACCATCAAGCCGTTCAATATTCTTGTGCAGGTCACTCATGGTCAGGCCTCCAGATGGTCGCGGATCGTGCCGGTTTTGGGGGAGAGGTCGGGATCGATGTCGCGCATCTCAAGCGACAGCGCGATGGAATGCTGGCTCATGGCGGGCTCCAGATAGGTTCGGGCCGCCTCGAAGATGCGCTGCGTTGCGTCCTTCTTGTCGGCCTGCGAACGACCGGCCCGCAGCCGGATCGAGATATCGATGAACCCATGCTTTGGATTTCCGTCTGCGATGGCATAGTGATCAACACGGATCGCTCGGACGCGAATGCCTGCTAGCGGAAAGGTGTCAATCTCAGCGGCCGTTGCACGGATGCAATCGCACAGACCGCCCATGTCGATCCTGTCTTCCAGATTCCAGGAATATTCGACGTGAAAATGCGGCATGATTCCTCCGTTATTAATTAACATGTTTAGCATTATGAGGTTATGCCGTCAAGAAGTTGCGTTGTTAATCTTTGCATTTCCTGGGGCAGCACACTAGAAGGCGGCATGAACACTCAAAGCCATACCAAGAGCACCTCAAGGTCGCTTCCCATTGCATTATTGCGCGCCCGCGAAACGATCATGGCCCCCATCAGGGACATGCTGCAGGACATCCAGATATCCGAGCAAAAATGGCGCGTCCTGCGCGTACTGGATGAGCTTGGCGAGGTCGAGCAAAGCGCTATCGCCAAAGAAGCTTGTCTGTTGCTGCCCAGCCTGACGCGAATATTGCGCAGCATGGAAGCCGATGGGCAGGTCACACGTCGTCAGGACAGCCAGGATAAAAGGCGGACGATGGTGATGATTACAGATGCGGGTCGGCAGATTTTGAAAGACAACCTTCAAGCGTCATTGGCCATTTCAAATAGTATTGAGGCGCAGATGGGGCGAGAGAAGCTTGATGAGCTACTGGACCTACTTGAAGAGCTGCAAGCTGTTAAGGTTTGACCCCGCCAGTTGGCAAGCGGGGTCTGCGCGACGACTACAAACTCGACAATCCTGTATCCAGCGCTGACAGGATCTTGGCAACATCGTCGGATGTGACAATCAGAGGTGGGGAAATGATGATGTTGTTGCCAGATACGCGCACCATCACACCATCCTCATAAGCTGCCTTTTGCACCTGTATTGGCAGTTGTTTGGCAATCGGCGCTTTGGTTGCGCGGTCCGAGACCAGCTCCAGCGCGCACATAAGGCCCTCGCCCCCTCGGACGTCACCGATCACCTCGTGCTTTTCAGCCAGTTTCTTCAAGCCCTCGAACAGCTCATCCCCGCGTGCTGCAGCGTTTTCCCAAATCCGCAGACGATTGATTTCTGAAAGAGCCGCCAGTGCCGCCGCCGCGCCGACGGGGTGACCGGAATAGGTGTATCCCTGATCAACGGATGCCAACCCGGTTGTGTCATTTTCAAATACCTCGGCAACTGCCCCCGAGATCATAGCGGCGCCAAACGGGAAATAACCATTGGTGATCGCCTTGGCCGTCGTCATGATGTCAGGCTGGACGCCCCAATGTCTCGCTCCGCTTTCACTACCGGTTCGACCAAACGCCGTGATGATTTCGTCTGAGATCAGCAGAATACCGTTCTTCGAACAAACCTCACGCACCATGGGCATAAAGCTTTTGTGCGGCGGAATTACACCGCCAGCGCCCAAAATCGGCTCCATGATGAAGGCGGCAACCGTGTTGGCCCCTTGGAACGCAATCTCGGCTTTAAGCGCTTTGACGCAAAGCTGAGCCAGGCGTTCAGGGTCGGTTTCGTCAAACGGGTTGCGATAGGTCCAAGGCGCAGGCACATGAAAACAGCCTGGCATCATGGGTTCATACACGGCGCGGAACTTCTGATTGCCGTTAACCGAAGCGGCAGCGAAATGGGTGCCGTGGTATCCCTGCTTAAGGCTGATGAACTTGGTGCGACCAGGCTCACCCCGAACTTTGTGGAACTGACGCGCAAGCTTTAGTGCGATTTCCACAGAATCCGATCCGCCCGAGGTGAAAAAGGCGCGTGTCAGCCCGTCAGGGGCAAAGAACTGCGCCAGTTCGTAAGACAGCTCGATCGCCTTGTCGTTGCTCGTGCCCCGGAAGGTCGAATAATAAGGCAGGGCGTATAGCTGGTCGGCGATCGCCTGTTTCACCGGATCGCAAGAATAGCCCAGGTTGACGTTCCAAAGGCCACCTACGGCGTCGATGGCCTTGTGCCCGTCCACATCGATGATGCTAACCCCTTCCCCGCCGGTCAGAATGGTCGGAGGGTTGTTCCGGCTGTCGGCCGGGTGCGCCATCGGATGCCAGAAATGGCGGGCGTTGTTCTCCTTAAGAAAGTTGGAGTCTTTCATGTTGCGGTTCTCCGGGGTTGTCCACTTTCGCTCATGGGTGGAACTCGGTTGGAAAGGCCTCGGGCATTTGGCCGCCGAAATTTGCGGTCAGATCGCGCGAGAGGGATTGAAGGGATTTCAGGATCAAGGGCAGGCGCTCATAAGTGGCTCTAATCTCGGGCACGGCGATCGAAATGGTTCCAAGGGCGATTTGATCGATGCCAAAGATTGGCGTTGCAAAACCAAAAACACCTTCTTCGTAGCTGCCGTTGCTGTTGGCCCAGCCAGCCCGCTGGATCAGAGCAACTTTTTCCTTGATCAGATCCGGGTCTGTCAGGGTGGATTCGGTGAAACGTACCTGCGCTTCCTGATCCAGACGATCCAGCAGGAAAGGTGGGCCAAAGCTGAGCATACATAGACCCGCCGCAGTCGCGTTGACCGGGATTATCTCGCTTGGATCAAGGCTGACGCGAACGCTGTGCTTGGTTGTCTCAACCACGATGGCGGTTTGCAGGCTGCCCTGTTCCAGCAGCGTTAGGTGCAGGCTTTCGCCAACCTCCTGCATGGCCAAGTGCATTTTTTGGCGCGCGCCTTCAAGGCCGGGTTTGGCAATCTCGCGCAGTGCCGCAAGCCGCAGCGCAGCTGGTCCGATGGTATATGTCTTTGACTGCGGGTTTTGTTCGATCAACCCGAATTCTTCAAGCGCTCGTAGGTGACGCAGGGCTGTCGCCTTATTCAACCCTGACAGGCGCGCGGCCTGACTCAGGCCAATTTCGGCCATCGTATTTGAGAATAAGTCCAGCATTTTTAGGGCATTAAGCGCGGCACCCATGTGTTTTGCCTCCTTCCGCTGAGGTTATCCTTGACAGAATGAACTTAACAAAGCAAGATTATTATTGTTAACACGGTTCAATTAATGAACCATCCACTGGGAGGTGTAAATGAAAAAGTTTATTGCGGCAGCCGTGATGGCCGCCTCGGCAACGGCCGCTTTGGCAGAATACCCCGAAAAGCCGGTATCCTTTGTGGTTCCTTGGCCTCCGGGTGATCTTGAAGATGTCCTGACCAGAATGATCGCAGATGAATTTCAGGCGATGTACGGGGTACCGGCAGCTGTTGTGAACAAGCCCGGCGGCGGTGGTGGTCCTTTCCCCGGCGCAGTCGAAGTCGCCACAGCACCGGCGGATGGCTATACGATCGGGTCGTTTGTGATTGGTGTTCCGGTCATCGGGCCCGAGATTGGTATTCCTGAATTGAACCCGAACCCGTTTGAACCGATCGGCATCTTCCTGACCTACCCGTTCGTAATCGCATCGAGCAAAGACGCCCCGTTCCAAAGCTGGGATGAGTTGGTGGAACACGGCAAGTCAAACGACGTGGCACTCGGCCACTTTGGCTCGGTTCTGCCACCCACGCAGGTTACTTTTGCCGCCGCTGTCAGCAGCGGTTTCGACTTTGCCAGCGAAGCCGCGTTCGATGCGCTGGACTGCAACACCTTGGCGTCCGGTGACGTTGATGTCATCAACACCACGCTCCAGCTTATTCTGCCCTGTCTGGATGAAGTGAACGTGCTGGCCAGCATCGGCGGCGACCGGATCGCTCTGGTACCGGATACGCCGACAGTGGTTGAGCTTAACCCAGACCTGCCATTGGCGCTGTGGAACGGATTGTTTGTTCACAAAGACACGCCGCCCGAGGCTCGCGAAAAAATCACCGCCGCAGCCCAAAAAGCACTGCAATCGGACAAGGCTAAAAAGCTTGCCGAAGAAACCGGTGCGCTGATCTATTGGCAGGATCCCGATGCTTCGAATGCACAGATCGAGCAAGATAAAGCGTCATTCGCCAAAATAGAAGAAATTCTAGGCGAGTAACACCCCGGATCGAGGCGCGGGCAGTGATTTCCGCGCCTTCTTCATAGGGCTGGGAGGATGAAATGATCGCAAGAACGCTTCAGGACATGTTCAAACGGTATCGCCGTCCGGGTGATATTGTCTTTGCCGTATTGTTCCTGGCTTTCTCGGTGTTTCTACTGTCTCAGCTTGGGGAGCAGACGCAGGTCGTCAAACGGACCAAATGGTTTGCTCAACCCGGTCTGTGGCCCACCGTTGCCGTGTGGTGCATGGTCTTGTTCAGCTTTTTGCATTGGCTCAGCTCTGCCTTATCCGATCGGATAGATGGTCGTTGGGCCGAGGTCGGGTTTTGGGTCCGGTCTCTGGAATATGTGGCTTATTTCCTGATTTATGTCCTACTGGTGCCACAGCTTGGCTATCTGCCGTCCACCATGTTGTTCGCGGTGTTTCTGACGCTGCGTTCAGGGTTTCGAGGCTCGGGCGCGATCGGCATCGCAGCCCTGTTCGGCTTCGTCGTCACCATCGTGTTCCGAGCGTTTCTGCAAGTCAAAATCCCGGCAGGGGCTGTCTATGAATACCTTCCCGACTCGATCCGCGCCTTTGCGCTAACGTATTTGTAGGGAGGCACGTATGGATACCCTTCTGTCCGGTGTTTCAATCCTGCTGCAATGGCAGGTCATCGTGGCCTTGTTCATCGGCTCGATCGGTGGTGTCATCATCGGCGCGCTGCCCGGTGTGGGCGCTGCCGTTGCCATCGCCATCCTGTTGCCCGCAACCTTTGCCTTTGAGCCCATCGTCGGTCTGACCTTGTTGTTGGGTATTTACGGATCATCCATGTATGGCGGCGCGATCCCGGCCATCCTGATCAACACGCCCGGCACGGCGGTCAATGCGCTGACGACCTATGATGGCTATCCAATGACCAAGCGCGGCCAAGGCCACAGGGCGTTATCGCTGGCTTATTCAGCTTCATTCTTCGGGGGGGTCTTTGCCATCATCTGCCTGATGGTCCTCTCGCCCGTGTTGGCCATGATCGCGCCGCATTTTGGCAGCCGCGAGATTTTTCTGGCCGCGTTGCTAGGTATTGTTCTGGTCGTTTTAGCCCATCGAGGACAGATCTTTGCAGCAGGTATGCTTGCTGCATTTGGCGTCTTTTTGAACACGGTCGGGCTGGAGCCCGTCAAATATACGCGCCGCTATACATTCGATCAAAGTTGGCTGGCGTCAGGCGTTGACCTGATCGTGGTTGTGCTGGGCCTGTTTGCGCTCAGCCAGGCTTTTCTTTTGCTGTTGGAAAAGAACCACGCTCCAGAGGACACCCATGTCAGCGGGAATATCTTTGCAGGTTTGAAGGAACTGTTGGGCCTGAAACGGATCGCTACCGTTTCTTCAAGCATCGGGGTATTCATGGGCATGGTGCCGGGAACGGGTGAGTTCACTTCGCAGTTTCTGTCCTACACCTATGCTCAGAAAAGCTCGAAAAATCCCGACAAATTCGGCGATGGCTCGCCCGAAGGGTTGGTGGCATCCGAAGCCGCGAACAACGCCGTGCCGGGGGCAGCGATGATCCCCCTACTCGCCCTCGGTATACCCGGCGAAGCGCTTACGGCGATGATGCTGTCGGTCTTCTATGTTCACAACGTGATCCCCGGCCCGCAACTGTTTGAGAACCAGATGGATTTCGTCATGGCCCTATATATGGCGCTGATCCTGCTGAATGTGATCGTTCTGGTCTTTCTGCTGTTTTCTACAAACCTGCTGCTTAAGATCATTCAGATTCCCACACGCTTCCTGGGTGTGATGATCCTGATCTTAGCCTTTGTCGGGGTTTATAGTTTACGCAACTCGATCACCGATTGCGCGATCGCTGCTGGGTTTGGTGTCTTTGGCCTAATCCTCAAACGGCTTGATCTGCCAATTGTTCCAATCATCCTGGGTATGGTTTTGGGCGGAATCATGGAAACCAAACTTCGCAGCGCAATGGCTCGGGTCAAGACGCCGCTGGACTTCATCGACCGGCCCATCGCAGCCATTCTGTTCGGCCTGATTGTGCTGATCCTGATCCTGCATTTCCGCACGCTGTACTACGAGTTCAAAAACAAGCTACGCCCCGAACCCCATGTCCCAGCCGTGGATTCCGACCACCCGAACCAACAAGGATAGCTTTCATGGATCAGTCTTCCATCGATGCCTTGCGCGTGCAGGAGATTGCCCCACGCGGACACTTTATCAATGGCGATTTCCGTGCCGGTGAAACTGGCGCCCTGCATGAGGTGCTGTCGCCCATCGACGGCCAGCCTCTCGCTCAAATCGCCGAGGGCAACCCGGCGGATATTAATGCAGCGGTACATGCCGCGCGGGCAGCGTTTGAGGATGGCCGGTGGTCGCGCATGGCTCCAGCAGGACGCAAGAAGGTTCTGCTGAAACTGGCGGATCTGATCGAATCCCGCGCGCTTGAGATCGCGGTGCTGGGCGTACGCGACAACGGAACCGAGATCAATATGGCCTATAAGGCCGAGGCGCTCTCGGCTGCGGCCACTTTCCGCTACTATGCCGAAGCCATCGACAAGATTTACGGGCAGATTGCCCCGACGAGCAACGATGTTCTTGGCCTCGTACATCATGCGCCTGTCGGAGTTGTCGGGGCGATTGTGCCTTGGAATTTCCCGTTGATGATCGGCAGTTGGAAAATCGCCCCTGCCCTTGCGGCGGGCAACTCCATCGTCTTGAAGCCTGCAGAAAGCGCATCGCTCAGCCTGCTTAAAATCGCTGAGCTGGCTGCCGAAGCCGGAGTTCCGGATGGCGTCTTCAACGTGGTGACCGGGCGCGGGTCGGTCGTGGGGGAAACTTTGGCCTTGTCGATGGATGTGGACATCATGGTCTTCACAGGATCCGGCGCGACAGGTCGGCGACTGCTGGAATACTCGGCGCGGTCCAATCTGAAACGCTGCTATCTGGAATTGGGTGGCAAGTCTCCGAATATTGTTTTCGCTGACGCGCCCGATTTGGCGGAAGCTGCAAAGGTCTCGGCTGCCGGGATTTTCCGCAACTCCGGACAGGTCTGTATCGCGGGCTCGCGCCTGCTGGTGCAGCAGGACATCTACGAGGATTTTGTCGCCGAGATCACGCGCTACGCCGCAGCCTTTCGCGTTGGTGATCCGTTGAACCTGAACAGCCAGATTGGTGCCGTGCACAGCCTGCCCGAGTTAGAGGCCAATTTGGAGTTCGTTACCAAGGCCGAAGCTGAAGGTGCCGAACGTCGTACGGGCGGAAACCGCATTCTGACCGAAACCGGGGGCTACTATATGTCCCCCACAGTTATGGCAGGTGTCAAAGAAACGGATCATCTGTTTCAGAACGAAGTCTTCGGCCCAGTCTTGGCCGTGACCCCGTTCAATGACGAAGCCGAGGCGATCCGGCTTGCCAATGCCACAGTCTATGGGCTCGCAGGCGCAGTCTGGACCTCGAACCTCAGTCGCGCGCATCGCATGGTGGCCGAAGTGCGGACCGGGGTCATGCATGTGAACACCTATGGCGGCTCGGACCTGACCGTTCCGCTTGGGGGCGTGGGTCAATCCGGGAATGGGCATGACAAATCTTTGCACGCGCTTGAGAAGTACTTTGAATTGAAAACCGCCTGGATAAAGCTCTGACTGCGGGGCGTCTGAACGACATGTCTTCACCGCTTTGTCTGAGGCCCATAGGTCGCATGAATAGGAGGAACCAATGACCACAAAGACAATCCTGCTGATTGGGACCTACGACACGAAGGAACCCGAGATGCGGTTCATCGAACAGGCGATCAAGGCGCAGGGCGCGGATGTGTTGACGATGGATGTCTCGGTATTGGGCGACCCTTTGGAGCCAACCGACATCTCCAAGCACGACGTCGCCCAAGCGGCTGGAATGACCATCGAAGATGTCATCGCACAAGGGGACGAGAACAAAGCCTTTCGCGTGATGTCAGACGGTGCCTCAAAGGCCGTTACCCAAGCCTATGCGGATGGGCGATTTGACGGGATGCTGGCGACCGGGGGCACTATGGGCACCGATCTGGCCCTGGACTGTGCACAGGCCTTGCCCATGGGGGTGCCTAAATACATCGTGTCGACCGTCAGTTTTTCTCCGCTGATCCCGCCGCACCGACTGGCTCCGGACATTCAGATGATCCTGTGGGCCGGGGGGCTCTATGGTATGAATTCGATCTGCCAGTCTTCGCTTGCGCAAGCGGCCGGCGCTGTTGTTGGTGCCACAAAGGCTGCCACAATACCGGATCGCAGCAAACCGCTGATTGGGATGACCAGTCTTGGATCCTCGTGTTTGCGCTACATGAAAACGCTCAAACCAGCGCTGGAAGAGCGCGGGTTCGAGGTTGCCGTTTTTCATTCCACCGGAATGGGCGGCATGGCTTTCGAAAAACTGGCGGGTGAAGGGGCGTTTGCCTGCGTCATGGACTTCTGCATGCAGGAATTCGGGAACCTGATGGCGGGTTCCGTGATCTCCAGCGGTGAGGATCGCGTGACAAATGCCGGGCGTGTGGGCACACCACAGCTGGTTGCGCCAGGCGCGCTGGACCTTTTGGACTTTGCCGGATGGCAGGACATCCCTGACCAGTATGCCGACCGTCCATTTCATGAACACAACCGCCTGATAAAAAGCTCGGTCTTCAATGGCGATGAACGCCGTGCCTGGGTGCGGGAGCTTGCCAACCGATTGGAGGCCGCAACTGGCCCGGTTCACTTTTTTCTGCCCGTTCACGGGGTCGAAGCCTGGGACAAGGAGGGTGAAGAGGCGTATGATCCCGAAGCCCTGGCCGAGATGATGGATGAGGCCCGTAAAGTCATGCCCGGGCGCGTTCCTATGACCGAAATAGACGCACATATCAACGATGCCGCGTTTTGCGATCATGTATTGGCCCAGTTCGATGAATGGGTCGCAGAAGGCGTGGTCGCAACATAAATTCGGGATTTACGCCCGTCTTTATGATATACACGCAGGTCAAACACAGCCTCGGTGGCGGTGAGTTCGGGCGCATTCTTCCACGTGCGGCCGACTTGCAGCTGGATGCATAACCATCACCGCTTGGATACTTGTTAAAGACTATTTTTCGGCGGAACCGTGTCGCCGGTTCAAGGTAGCCAAAGACCTGCGCAGTAAGTGAAGAATTGAACTCAACAAATGCCCAGGATTAGCGACCCGTTCCGCCGGTGACGTTGCCAATATTGAGCGGCAACCAAACCGTTGGACCCGCATTTAGACGATCGGTCCAACCCATGAAAGGAGCGAGGAAATGCTAACCACGATTGCGATTTGGTATCTGAACCCAGAAACCCGGTCCGAAGGTATTGCTGCACTCCGGCGGCTTGCTAGAGACGTCAAGAAAAACGAACCTGATACCTGGGGTTACCTTGTGCACTCAGGTGGCGCGGACTCGGTCCCGCCATGCGATGACGATAAGATTGTGTTCGTGGAAATCTACAAAAACGAAAAGGCATTTAAAAAACACCTGAGCAAAGGATCGGACTTTTCGAAGTTCCTGAAAAAAAGTGGTCACCTTTTTCTTTCTGCCCCAGGGAGCAAGAGCCCATTCTTTCAGGTCATGAACGTTGATCGCATTCAGGGATTCGTACGCCCCGAAGCTGGGTCGAGCAACGGCTAAAGCTAGGTCGGGCGATCCCGTCCGCCCCAAGGAAACCCTGTAATTTTGTTGATCCACGGGGCTTTGCGCCGGGTAAAGTTGCAGCCTGGTTCATCCATCAGGAATTGTTGGGCGACGCATTGTTGATATTATGTTATAAGAAGCCGTGATTTCGTTCTATCGTTTCTAATTTTGACCTGATCTATCTAAACTTACGAAGGCGACCATTTTGGTAAGTCCTGACGTTAATTGCCCAAATTGTGGTTCGGCCAATCCTGCCGGATCGAAATATTGCCAAAGCTGTGGAAACGCCCTGTCCCTTACGTGTACAGCGTGCGGAGCCCCAGCTTTGCGAAAGGCAAAGTTCTGCACGGCCTGCGGTGCGTCTTTGGTCGGATCAGCGTCGGTCAAAAACTCAGAGCCAGACAATTCACCGCCACTAACGCCCGCACCCGAAAATGTTGCGGAACGACGGCAACTAACCGTCATGTTCTGCGATCTGGTTGGTTCTACCGCGTTGTCCGAAAAATTTGATCCCGAAGACTATCGTGAGCTTATCACCCAATATCGCGATCTGGTCGGTAGCACGGTTGCGAAATTTGGCGGTGAGATCGCAAACTATGCGGGTGATGGTGTTGTAGCTGTCTTTGGTTACCCCGTCGCGCAAGAGGCGAGTCACTATTCGGCCGCGCTGTGCGCGCTTGAAATTACCCAGATGGCAGAGGGTATTGAAGTTGGATTTTCCAGCCAGCCGGTTGCGACCAACGTTCGTATCGGAATTCACACTGGACCCGTTGTTGTTGGCACCGCCAACAGCTCTTCATTGGACGAAAAGATGTGGCTGTTCGGAGACACACCGAACGTGGCGGCCCGTATTCAGTCCGTTGCCGAGGTCGGGCAAGTCGTGATCTCCGAGGTGACGCGACGCCTGATTGGTGAACGGCTCGACTTTGTGTCTTTGGGCGCGCCGCAATTGGCAGGGATTAGCGCTCCGCTAGAGCTGTTTGAGGCCCGGCAGAAGGTTTTGGGGTTCGAAACGGGGCGCAAAGACTTTTCACACGACAAAACACCAACCATCGGTCGGACGGCGGAAATTGCCTTGGTCCGATCTCGGTGGGAGGGTGCGCTGGAAGGTGAAGGGCAAGTGCTGTTGCTGACCGGCGATGCGGGTGTCGGAAAGTCTAAGATCGCCTTTGGGTTGAGCGATGATCTGGCCGAAGAAGATGCGTCGCAATTCATTCTGTTCGGCTCACCGCTTCATCAAAGCAGCGCATTTTACCCGATAAAAAACGCGCTTACGGCGTTGACCGGAATGACACCTGATGAGACTCCAGAACAGAACCGAGCTAAGATCATCGGGTTTTTGTCTGAACTCGGTCTCGATGATCCTGACTGTGTTATGCCCATTCTGCGCCTAGTGGCGCTGGAAGACACTTCAATCCCGGCTGAACCAATGGCGCCTGAACGGGAAAAGGGTGCGTTGATCGAAGCGTTGCTGCGGCTTTGCGCAGGATTAGAACAATCTTCACCGCTGATGTTGTTGCTGGACGACGTACATTGGTTCGATGCTTCCACGCTTGAGTTTGTCGACGGATGGGTTGAACAACTATCAAGTAGACGCTGCCTGGTCTTGATGACCGCCCGCAGTGAATTCCAGTCACCCTGGCGAAACCAGTCACATGTCACCACCTTGGAGCTGAACCGTCTGGTCCGGCGCGATATCTTCAAACTGGTTGAAAGCATTTCGGGGATCCGGCCTTCGGATGAGGTTCTGACCCAGTTGGCAGACCGAACCGATGGCGTGCCGCTGTTTGTCGAAGAACTGACCAAAATGGCGATGGAATCCGGTCTGCTGGTAAGCCGGGGGCAAAGTAAGGCCGAGTTGTCCATGGCGATTCCGGAGTCTCTGCAGGATTCCTTGATGGCCAGGCTGGACCGATTATCCGCCAGCCGCGAGATCGTGCAGGTCGCTGCTGCAATCGGGCGCAACTTTGAAAGAAACCTGCTTAGCTACGTTTTGAAATGGAGCGACCAGGAAATCACCAGAGCGCTGGAGCAGCTACTTGAAACAGAGTTGATTGTTCCCGCCGGGCTAAGAGGCGTGGAAGACACATACCGGTTCCGTCACGCCTTGGTACAGGATGCGGCGTATCAATCCATGCTGCGTTCGACAGCGTCCAGATGGCACGGTCAAATCGCGGCGGTTCTTGAAGAGAACTACAAGGAAATTGTTAAACACGAGCCAGAGATTCTGGGCCATCACTATTGGCGGGCCGGTGATTATTTGGCGGCCGAGCTCAACCTTATGCGGGCCGCGCGCCAGGCATTGGATCATTCTGCAAATGTTGAGGCCATCACCCATCTGCAACATGCCCTGGAATGTCTGCAGGAACTGCCTGCTTCGCAAGACCGCGACCGGCGCGAGATTGATCTGCAAATCACCATCGCGGTTCCGTTGGCGTTTGTACGAGGATACGCACACAATTCGGTCCTTTCCGCCTATGCCCGGGCACAAAATTTGTGTCGTGAATACGGCGAAACAGAGCGGTTGTTCAAAGTCGTCTATGGCCAGTTCCGATCGACAATGCTGGGGGGCGAATATGCTGTATCGAAACAGAATGCGGATCGCCTGGTGTCGCTTTGTCAGGATCTGAAAAGCCCTCTTGCCATTGTATCCGCCGAGAGATCACTTGGCTCGCTGCAGACATATCTTGGCCAGCCGCAGGACGCCCTAACGCATCTGCAGGCAGGGATTGATGTCAATCTGTCGCTTGAGCACCGGTTCATGGGGCTGGATTTTGACGTCGTTGATCTATCCGTCGCGCTTCAGGGATATCGTGCGCTGTCTTGCTGGTTGTCGGGCGACACGAAAAGCGCTTTGGAAGCGATCGAAAAGGCCGTGCTTCACGCTGAAGAAACAGCGCATCCCTTCAGTCAATCCTTTGCAAATGCATTTCTGGGTTGGATCTCGCAGTTCCGCGGCGATGAAGACCTTGTACTGGAAAGCTCGGCCAATCTGATTGCGCTGTCAGAGGAGTACTCGTTTCAGTTCTGGCGTGGATGGGCGCGGATCATGAACGGATGGGCACGCCGGAACGAGTTGGGCGACGGCGCGCTGAAGGAAATCGAACTTGGTCTTCAGGAATGGCGGGATACCGGCTGCCGGCTGGGGTTGAGTTTCTTTCTGTATCTTTATGCAGACGCGGCCATCCTGCACGGACATCTCGAACTCGCAGAAGAGCTTTTGGACGAAGCCGAGCAGATCACGTTGGGTGGGGGGGAACAATTCTGGATTGTCGGTTTGACCCGGCTAAGAGGACGTCTGTCGCTTGCCCAAGGTCATGAAGAAGCGTGTATCGATCATTTCGAGCAGGCTGTCAGTTTGGCGCTGGACCGCGGGCATTTTGGTCCACTGCTGCGTACGATCAAAGAGCTGGCAAAGCTTGATCCACCCCCCGATTGCCTGAACCGGATCAAAAAAGCGGTTGAAGAAGTCGCCGGGTTCGATGGTCCGGATTTGGCCGAGACACGCGCTATTCTGAATAAACTTGGAACTGCAAAAACGGAGAGCTCATCACAGGACATTTGAAAAATACGAGATAGTCAAAGCCAGTCGGGAGGACATAGCCATTATGACTAAGAAGAAATCAAAAGGTGACCGCTGCCATCAGACGAATGTCACCGGTGTCATGCCAAAACTGCCCAAGCAGTTTGATACGTTTCCCTTCTATTATGCCTCTCTGCAATGCCAATGGATGTATTGGTATACCTCGGTCGAAGCCGCCAAACCCTTCGTCAAGGGTACAGGATTGTGCGTGGCGGAGTTCCCCGATGAAAATGGAAAGAACAAAGCTGTCATTCTATTGAATTTTCAACGCTACACCGCCCACTATGACAATTCCTTGGGCTTTGTGAACGAGGTTGAATTTAACCTTCTGGCTTACCCTTCGAACCGGGTGCCCGGCGTTCCGAAGATGTCCCTGACCGAGTATCTGCACGGCCGCGATCAGACCAAGACCATCGGGCATCTGCGAATACACGTAGCCGCAGACAATGCGGTTGCTGTCAAGGCTGGGCGTCAGGCCTTTGGCGAGCCCAAGTTTCTGGGGCAGTTCAATTACAAAGTGCCGTCGCTGAACGCCAAGATGAAAGGCCATCCGCCAATCTCTCCGAAATCCTGGTGGATTCAATTGGTCAACCCCGACGACCCGCAAACCATCGTCTACGATTTGACCGCCGATTTGGGAAAGCTCAGTGGTAATCAGTGGACGACAACAAATTGCACTCCGATCCCAGAATTCGCGACCGGTCTTGGCCGCACTGTTTGGACCCGCTGGACAATCTCGGGCCTCTTCGAAACTGCAATGCTGAACAACAAGGACGGCAAGCGCATCGCCAAGACATTCAAACTGAAACTCGGCAACAACGATTTCCCGATGACACGGGACATGCATCGGTTGTTCACCGACTTCACCCCTGTCGCCGTACAGGTTTTTGAAAGCCCCCCCGCCTGCTTCGAGCCGCGCGGGTTCTACGTGGATGCCATTGATGGAGACCGCCATGACACAGCATGACAACAGTCCCGCCCATCAGGCCTTCCTGACGGTCAGCGCGGCATTGACGGGTTACAATAGTGCCGAGTTGCAAGGGACCGGGTGCACCGGGGAATACTGGCATCAATTCCGACAGGTTCTACCAGAAGAGATTTTGAGCCGGTTTCTGTCTCACGCTCAATCCCTCGGCCAAGGGGACGATGATCAGATTATCCGCCAAACATACCTGTCGGACAGGTGCCTTGGCCCGATTGCACGTTCGCTGATTCAGCTTTGGTACACGGGTCAGTGGGTCCCGCTTTCGCAAGAATGGCGCGAAAGCTACGGCGCTTCTCGCTTTGATGTGGTCAAGATCATCTCGACACGCTCGTACAAGGAAGGGTTGGTCTGGGACGCCATCGGTGCCCATCCCATGGGGGCAAAGCAGCAGGGTTTTGGTGCTTGGGCGCTTGAACCTCCTCGGAAACGGGAGGCGGGCCAATGAACGCGATTACAGACGACGACAGAACCTATGATGTGGTCATTGTAGGGGCAGGATTTTCCGGTGCCATTCTGGCGAAAGAGCTTGTGTCAGCAGGGCATACAGTTCTGATCCTCGAGGCCGGTGCAGATCACGGTAAAACGTGGGAGACCTACCGATCCTATCTGGATCAGTACTACCTCTCGTTGGCGAAAACACCGAACTCACCCTATCCGGATCTGCCGACTTTGCCGTCACCTTCGGTGCTGGACATTACGGCGGTTCGCGGCACCGAACCGGACACGAACGGGTACTTTGTTCAACGTGGCCCGTTGCCCTTCGGCAGCAACTATCTGCGTGCCTATGGCGGAACCTCCTTGCATTGGCTGGGCACCAGCCTTCGGATGATGCCCGCAGATTTCGAAATGCAGAGCAGGTTCGGCCAAGGGGTCGATTGGCCATTTGGCTACAAGGATATTCGATCCGACTATGAAAGAGCCGAGTGGGAAATCGGCGTCTCTGCGGACGCCGAGGAACAGACACCCAGAGCATTGGGAATAAAGACCTCGGGCAAGCATGATAACCGGGGGTACTTTGCTAAAGGATATGACTTCCCCATGCACTCGATACCCTCGTCTTATATCGACGGGTTCTTTGCCCGGGCAGACGGCATGCCCATTGAAATTGGCGAAGACCCTAAAGATACAGTTAGACTGAAAGTCTCACGCACTCCACAAGGCCGCAACTCAACCCCGCGCAAGCCAAAAAATGCCAATGGCATACCTGTGGGCCGTAAGATGAGGCATCAGTTTCGCCCGCGAGGATCGACCGGTCCATTTGCTTATATGGGCCAACGATGCGAGGGCAACTCAAGCTGCATCCCGATCTGCCCAATCCAGGCAAAATACAATGCGATGAAGACGCTGGAAGATGCCAAGCACATTCGCAAACATCACATGAAGACCATCACGCAAGCCGTGGCGTCCAAGGTCGAGCTTGCCGAAAGCGGTCGGGTTTCGGGTATCGTCTACAAGAAATACCCGTTCCCCGGTGTCGCGCAATACGAATTGCGCCGGGCCAAAGGCAAACAATACGTCCTTGCCGGTGGTGCGGTGGAAAACGTGACACTCGCGCTGGCTTCCGAGATTTGTCGGACCAGCGGCGAATTGGGCCGCAACCTGATGGATCATCCCTACATGATGACTTGGGGTTCCGCGCCCGAGCCGGTTGGTCCGTTTCGTGGGCCGGGATCGACGTCAAGCTACGCCAATTTCCGGGACGGGACCTTTCGTGACAGAACTGCCGCGCATAGGCTCGAGATCGGAAACTGGGGCTGGAACTTTGCCACCGGGGCCCCAAACACGGATGTGGCGCGCTCTGTTGAACAGGAGAACCTCTTTGGCAAAGCGCTTCGTGACAAATTATATCACGATGTTCAAAGACAGGTTCGCATCGGCACGATGGTCGAACAACTGCCCCGCTCGACCAACCGAGTCACGATTGATCCCGCCTATCGCACACCGATGGGTGAATATCGCCCTGTGATCAGCTATGATCTGGATGACTATTCGCGGGCCGGTTTGGCAACTGCCTATGACACTTGCACCCAGATTTTTCAGCGCCTGGGCATTCGAAACCACACGGCCTACAACCCATCTGACGCCGGATATTTCACCTATGACGGCCGGGGATACACGTTCTTTGGCGCAGGTCATCTTGTCGGAACCCATCGGATCGGAACGCACCCGCGCAATTCGGTGACTAATGACGTAATGCGAACCTGGGATCACGACAATTTGTGGATGGTAGGCGCCGGATCGATGCCAACAATCGCAACATCGAACCCGACACTCACGATGTCGGCAATGGCTTACCGAGCCTCCAGAGCAATATCGGATGCTGTTCGGAAAGGGGGTGCAAAATGACCTCGAAAGACAAATTGGAGAAAGAGCGCGCGACACTGTGTAAACTGTTTCAGGACGCGCTTATTCTTGAACTCACTACCATTCCTCCCTATGCGACTGCGTGTTATTCGATCCTCGAACAAGGCCAGTATGACCGGTCTGAGCCAACAATCGTAAACGCCGAACCCATCGAAGTGATCCGGCAGGTTATGGTCGAAGAAATGCTGCACATGGTTCTTGCGGCGAATGTCATGAATTCGATAGGCGGAACTCCGGAGCTGAACAATCCTAAGCTGCTACCCAAATACCCCCAGCCACTGCTAAACGGGCGCGGTCCAACTGTTTATCTGCGCAGGTTTACGCCAGACCAAATCAAGAGCTTTCGTGCGGTTGAAACGGCACCAAAAGATGAAAGAGCTGCGAAAAGCGGTGATTATCATACGATCGGAGGTTTTTACATCTACATCCGGGAAAGGTTGCGCAAAGCCTGTGATACTTATGGGGATGCCGCGATTTTTACTGGTAATGAGGCACGACAAATCACCGACGCCGACTATTTCGGTGCTGGAGGTGAGGTGATCGAGGTGATTGGCACCCCGTCGCAGCGCCGTAAGGCCGCGCTGAAGGCGATAAAGAAAATCATGGATGAAGGGGAAGGCGCAGACCTTGGTCACAGAGCTGGCGACAATGACATCATCCCTGGCCCTGACCACCGCGAGGATGTTGCGCACTATTTCAAATTCAACGAAATCCTGCACAGCCGGTATTATAAGCCAGATGATAGCATAGACGGCCCGCCCACCGGTGGCGACCTCATCGTCGATTGGAGCGCGGTATCCCCGATGCGGGATGATCCGTCCGAAAAGGACTTCAAAAACGCGCCAGAGATCGCAGAAATATCTGCTGAATTTAACGCGGCCTGGTCCGGCCTGCTTGATGGTCTGCACATCGCGTTCAACACGGACAAGACTGCGCTAAGGTCATTGGTCCCAGCAATGTATGACATCAAGTCTCTGGCGCAGAAATTGATGCGTATTCCTTTGCCGGATGGATCAGGGGAAACTGCCGGACCAACCTGGACGTATCTTGCAAAGAGAAAGAGTTGATCGCTCGTTTCGTTGCAAGTCGATGAATACACGCCGCAGCTATTTGGTCAAATTCGGAAAGCAATAATTTGCTGTATTAACAGCAGCATAGCGAAGTCCTGAATCGGCCAAAATGATCTGAAATAGCACTCGAATAGCGCTATTTATCGTGCGTTGTTTCTTGACTCACCCAGGATGCGTGAGGATTTGAATCCACGACGATGACTTCGGTCAATCGATATGAACCCACCGGGCGCGCATCACATGCCAGTTGGTGGTGAAACTGCGAAACTAACGCATCGCCGTCATCTCCCGTCAGCAATCGCTTTCAGAGACGCAAATGTGGGCACACGAACGCAGAAGCGAAGACCTAGGGTGTTTTCTGGACCGTGAATAGCTCAATCTCCGAGGGACTGGACTTGCAAAGGCCCAGAAAACCGGCCCTATTAACCGCAATCAGCCGCCGCTCAGTCGTAAGCTGCCGTCACGATCATTTCGACCTTCAATTCATCACGGGCGAGCTTGGATTCTCCGCAGGCGCGGGCGGGCGCGTGGCCTTCGGGCACCCAAGCGTCCCAAACGGCATTCATCTCGGCAAAGTCTGCCATATCCGCCAACCAGATTTCGCATTTTAGGATGCGGGTCTTGTCGCTGCCTGCCTTTTGCAAAAGATCCTCAACCTTGGCCAGAATGGCCTGCGTCTGATCTGCCACGGTCGGCGCGTCCGAAGTCTGACCGCACAGGTAGGCAACGCCGTTGTGTTTGACGATCCGGCTCATGCGCTGACCGGTTTCGATGCGGGTGATTGTCATAACTTGTACTTTCTCATTGTTGAATTTAGCAGTGATTTGAGCTGCCCACGGCACAAGCGTTGAAATGCCAATGGGAGCCATAGATCAGAAGCCGGCATTACGAGGCCGAGGTTCATTCAAGTCAGATTGTCCGCCAGTTCATTTTGATATCCAAAAAGGGCCGGCAGCCCGCCGGTGTGCAGCAGAATGACCTTCTGACCCTGTTTAATCTTCTGGCTTTCAACCAGATGCATCAAACCGGCGAATGTCTTGGCGGAATAAACCGGGTCGAGGAAAACCCCTTCGGTCCGTGCCATTTTTTCCAGAGCGGCACGCGTTCTTGCGTTCACTTTGCCGTAACCTGGCGGCAATGCATCGTCATAGACATCGATCCGCGCCTGCAATAGAGCGGCATCAACATCCAGCAAGTTTGCAAGTTTCTGTAGAACGATCATCATGCGGGCGTGTTGCTTCTCGCGATCTCTGCGCACGCATATTCCAAATACCGGGGCCGTGCTGCCTTCCAGTGCTAGACCGGTTAGCAAACCGCCATGCGTAGCACCACTGCCTGACGGCACAACCACCGCATCGAAACTGGGCATCTGGGCGCACAATTCCTGTCCGCCAACGACATAGCCCAACGCCCCCAGAGGTGGATGATTCAAGCCCAGATGAATGACGTATGGCGTGCGGCCTTGGGCCTTCAATTCGTCAGCACGCGCGTGCAATGCCGCGTCGGCCCCAGCTTCGTCTTCGCCCTCGGGATAGCTCATATGCTCGGCACCCAGAATCTGTGCCAAAAATACGTTCCCGGACCTGTAATACTCTTCGTCCATATCTGGGACACGCTCTTCTAATTGAAGCACGGATTGCATCCCCAGCTTAGCGGCCGCCGCAGCTGCAGATCGGACAAAATTGGACTGAACAGCACCGGTGATTAGAATGGTATCGGCACCTTGTTGCTGAGCATCGCCGAGGTAGAATTCGAGCTGCCGTGTTTTATTGCCGCCAAACACAAGCTCCGTCAGATCATCGCGCTTGAGCCAGAGATCGATCCCCAATTCCGCCGACAACCTGTCCAAACGTTCCAGAGGTGTCGGGCCCGACATAAGCCGGGCGCGAGGAAATCTCTCCAGATTGTCGTTTCGTTGCATCGTGTACCTCCCGGGATTATGCAATCATATAGGCGCGCTGGAACAGGACACAGCAAGCGATGAAAGAAACCACGCGGATCGCGGCTATGACGACCGATTGCGGCAAGTAAGGGCCCCCTGCCCGTCCAAGCAGGCTGCCTACCAGCGTGATTATGACAAAGCCGAGCAGTTGCGGCCCGTATGTGATGGCCTGCGTTTCGGACAGGCTGTGCAACAGGAATGCAATGCCATAAGCCACCAGCGCGATGGGTTGCACCAGCTTGGCCACCTCTTTTGCTGAACGGCCCTTTGCGATCAAACCAAACACCATAAGTGGGCCCGGTGTTGCTGCCCAGACGGTCGCAAGCCCGGACAGTCCTGTAATGGCTGAAAACCCAAAACGCCCGATTGTGCCGCGCAAGGGAAGCAGGGTGGTGATTAAACCGATCAACAACAAGCAGGCCGTCAAGGCCAGAACAAACGCCTCGTTCAACAACGGATAAACAGTAAGACCGGCAGCTACACCGACACAACATGCGATGATCGCATTAAGAATGAGTGGCTTGTTGTTCTTTAGTACATGACGGTCCGTCGCGACTATCGACACAAGGGTATTCAGCAACAGCAATATGGGAACTGCCGTCGAGGTGCCGAGCAGGATCATCATCGGGGGACCCGCGATGATACTGAAACCGATGCCCACGCCAACCTGCAGCATTGCCCCGAGGCAAATGGCGGCCATCAAAATAGACAGATCAATGGTCACATAGCACTCCTGCAGCTTTGGCATTGTTGCAAGACCTCAGATATCCTGAGGTTACGGCCATGGTCCATGTCATTCCTTCATTCGAATTGATTGGTACGCACTAACGCTGCCAGGGCATCAATCCAGAGTATAGCTCGCGGGCCGCTACGGAATGTGCCATTTGCGCAAGTGTCGTCAGATCATACACGGGAAGGCGCAGTTCTTCCTGAAGGCGCAATGCGTAGGGCGGCAGGTCTGTACACTCCAAAACCAGCGAGCGGATATCAGGGGCCTCAAGCATCAGGCTACGGGCTGCGTTCAGGACCTCGGCCTCGATCAGGTCTGTGTCCATACGGGTGCGGGTATTCCGCAAGATCACTTCTGCAAATTCACTAGTGTCCTCCAGTCCCTTCACCGCCACCGGAACACCGGCGGCACCGACGCCTTCAAAATGCCGGGCGGTCAAAGCAGACGCGTCTGCAGTCAAAACACCCACCGGAGCGTTCGCGCCGGTCATGTGATAAGCCAGCGGCACTTGGATCAGGCTGGAGGCAAAGACGGGAACAGAAACCGCTGCCGCGAGTTCCTTTTGAAACAGCGCAAGAAAGCCACAGCTGCCGGTAATGGCGCGCACGCCTTCGGCCTCAAGCCGTCTGGCACCTTCGATGAAGGGTTCAAGCAATTCCGGCGTAGGGTTGTTCAGAAGTTTCGGGACAGTCACCCCGTCGATCATTTCATACAGAACCGGAAATGGCAGGCTGGACGGGTTCTTGATATGGCCCGGTGGCTTTGGGAAATAGCTTTCAAGGCAAAGCACACCGATTGAGGCCCCGCAGATATTCTGGCCGCCTTGATAAATTGGCATTGTCATCAGGTCCTTCTTTGATTTGAAAGTTCAAAACCGGGTTGGTGTATACGGTGCTAGATCGATATTCGGGATGCGATCCGAGACGATATCCGCCACTAGCTCGCCGGTTTTCGGGGCCATCATCAGCCCGTAATGAGAATGCCCGAACGCTGCACAGAGTCCCTCTTGGTCTTTTACTTGCCCGATTGCGGGCAAGCTGTCCGGGAATGACGGGCGCCGACCCATCCAAAACCGCGCCTCACCTGTATCAAGCTCGGGCATCATGGCCTTGGCCTGTTGGGACAGGATTTGCTTCTTCCGTGGGTCAGCGGGTGCATCGGCGCTGCCGAATTCAGCCGTACCGGCGACCCTAAGCCCCCCAAGCATCGAACTTGCGACCACCTTTGCATCCACATCCATGACCGAGTTGTTCAGTTCGACCGCAGGGGTTGGGAATTCGACATGATAGCCCCTTTCGGCCACGAGAGGCATAGGCAATCCCAATGGTTTCAACAGGTCGGCAGACCATACGCCTGCCGCAAGAACAACATGGCTGGCGGTTAGCGTATCCTGCGCAGTTGCAATCTGCCAACCACCCTCTTCTGCGGGGGTAAGCTTGGTGACTTCGGTTTGCACAATTTCAGCACCTTGCACTTGCGCCTTTTCGGCCAAAACCGCTCCCACACGTCCCGGAGCGGTTACACGCGCTTGCCCTTTGATCACGATCGCACCTTTGAACGCTTCGGACATAGCGGGCTCCAATCGGCGCAGTTCGTCTCCGTCGACGCGTTCCAGATCGCCGCCTTTTTCTCGGCGGATAAGATATCCAAGCCCGTCCAGATCAGCCTGTTCTGGTCGGCGAAAGGCGTGGATGTAATAGCTATCGGTGATCAGGTTCTCGTGCCCGGTACCATGTAAATGACGCCGGTACAGATCGACGGAGGGGCGACAAAGAACCTCCATTGCGTCCGAGACTTCGCGAACAGTTTTTTCTCCTGAGTTTCCGAGAAATCGCAACCCCCAAGGAATCATTTTGGGCCAGAAGCTGGGCCTGACTGACAGCGCGCTCTTTGGGTCAAGCAGCATTTTGGGCAGCATTTTCCAGATACCGGGCATTGCTTGCGGAATGATCGACCAAGGCGAAACCACACCAGCATTCCCGAACGAGGTTTCCTGACCCGGCTCACCTCGATCGATCAGCCGAACCTGAATGCCCCGTTCCTGCAGCGACAAAGCGCAACAGATGCCGACGATTCCTGCGCCGATGATGGTCACTTGTTCTGTCATCAGTTCAGGCCGGAGATTGACTGCGGTTGCGCGCGATCAATTGGGTGACGATGACAGGCGAGGCAACGGCCAGCGCGATCAGGTCTGCCGTCAGGCTGGGCGCGACAAAGATAATCCCCGCAAGGGCCATCAGAATCCGCGCCGCAACATTCATCGGTTTCAGCCAGTAGCCCACAACCGCAGCCGACAGGGCGATGACCCCGGCGATACAGCTGGCGGCGGTGTAAGTGAACTCCCAGAAATTGAAGCCGGTTGAGGATACGAACAGCAGAACTGGCGCATATACGAAAGCCATCGGCGCAATCACCTTGCCCAATCCAAGAGTGAATGCCGACAGGCCAGTGCGGAACGGATTCGAGTTGGCGATTGCAGCAGCCGCGTAGGCTGACGTACAGACCGGTGGCGTGATCTCGGACACCACGCCGTAATAGAGCACGAACAGGTGGCTGGCGATGGGCGGCACGCCAAGCTGCGCCAGTGCAGGCTGTGCGACCGATACCAGCATGATGTACAACGCTGTGGTCGGGATACCTGCGCCCATCAGGATACAGACGATGGCTATGAAGACCAGTGAGATGAATAGCTGCAGGTCTTCCATGGCAAACAGCTGGAAGCTGCCGAACGAGATCATGTTGTAGATATCTGACGCCAGATTGCCCGCGCCCTGTGTCACCATGAAGCCAATGCGAAAGCCGATGCCAGTGGTGTTGATCACTCCGACCACGATGCCAACCGCAGCCGCTGCGGCACCAACGGCCAGCGAGTACTTCACGCCCAGTTCGACCGCCTGCAGCATCTCGGGCACTTCAATCCGTTTCTGTGGATTCAGCGTGGCAATAACCGACAGGCCACAGAGGATTGCGGTCATCGTCAGGTCGAACCCGCCATCCGAGAATTTCCAAAGCACAAAAGCCAGGAAAGCCGCGGCATAGACCAGCGTTGGCGGCTGCTTAATCCGCGACATGCCCGCGATAACCGCCAGAGAAATACCGCAGAAAGCGGACATGAACGGCGTGTAGCCCGTAAACAGCACCACCAGCAGGCCGATCAGTGGCACGATATTGGCCCAGCCTTCCGCCCAGACGGCTTTGAGTTGCGGCAGTTGCTCTTTCGCCAGACCCTTCAGGTTCAGCTTGCGTGCCATCAGGTGCACCACAGCGAAGACGCCGACATAGTGCAGAATTGCTGGGAAGATCGCCGCGATTACAATGGTGGTGTAGGGGACCTCAAGGAACTCGGCCATGATGAAGGCCGCAGCGCCCATGATCGGCGGAGTGATTTGGCCACCAGCAGAAGACGCAGCCTCAACCCCGCCCGCAAAATGGCCCGGGTATCCGAGACGCTTCATATTGGGAATGGTCAACGCGCCGGTCGATACGGTGTTGGCCACCGATGAGCCCGAGATCGTGCCAAAGAAAGCCGAGGAAACCACTGATACCTTTGCCGGACCGCCAGTATAACGGCCCGCAAGTATAGTCGCGTTGTCGATGAACAGCTGCCCCAACCCGGTGCGCTGAGCGATGACCCCAAACAAAACAAAGTGGAATACGATGGTCGAAACCACCCAGAGCGTGACGCCGTAGATACCTTCCTGCGGGAAATACATCGACGAGACGAAGGTTTTGAAGTTCACGCCTGGATGCTGCAGCAGGCCGGGAAAATATGGCCCCAGCAGGGCGTATGAGATGAACACACAGATGATCAGTGGCAGTACCCAACCCAGCGTGCGCCGCGCGATGTCCAGCACCAATAGGATGATGATGACGCCCAGAAACACGTCGTAGTTGTTTGGGTTGCCCATTCGGAAGGTCTGTTCTTCGATTCCGAGAAACGGAATGCCGCGCCAGGCAACACCGACGTAAAGCGCGGCAACGATGCCAAGCGCCATGAAAACCAGGTCATATAATGGGATGTTACCGATGCGGAACCGGCTGACCTTAAGGGCATAAAGGCTTTTGGCCCCGACAATCGGGATTGTGGCGTAGACCAGAATGAACAGCAGGGCGAGGTAGATGCCCATGTGCCAGTGGTCTGCGGGCAGGCCGAATCCGGCCGTGAAGAATTCGTAGAACGCTAAAATCAGGGCCACAACACGGAGAACTTTTCCAGCGGTGGGCGTCACCTGCCGGACGGCGGCACCTTCATCGAACTGTTCCTCGATGGCCGCTAGTTCCTCGGCTGTCAATTCGTGGTCATCAAGTTTCTGGGTCTCGGACATGATGGCCTCCCGATTTCGCATAGTTCCAGTGTGCGGTGCCCCACATAGGGGCACCGACGATACGGTTCAGTTTGTTGCGTTTACTGAAGAAGTCCGGCTTCTTTGTAGAACTTCTCGGCACCCGGATGCAGTGGAACACCCAGCGCCTCTACACCATCCAGCGCGGTATCGGGCGTGATCTGCTTACCCTTGGCATGGCCGTTGTCCAGTAGCTTGCGGGTGTTGTCGTTCCACAGGGCTTTGGTCAGCTGATAGACCAGATCTTCCGACAGATCCGAGGACACAACCAGCATAGCACTGACCGCAGGGGTCTTGGTTTCCGCATCTATGCCTTCATAGACACCACCCGGAATAGCCGAAGGGATATAGGCCGGAATGATCTCGTTGATCTTGGCCAGATCTTCATCGCTGAACGAATGCAGGTTCATGCCTTTGGTCGACGACAGTTGTACCATCGCGGCAACTGGCCAGCCCGCAGCGTAGAAATAGGCGTCTAACTGACCGTCAGCCAAACGCTCGGCGCTTTGACTGTTGTTCAGTTCGGCTTCATCCATATTGTCGCGATTCACGCCCCAGGCGTCGAGCATCTGCAAAACTGCAACCTGCGTACCCGATCCGGCCTGTGCGATACCGACGCGTTTGCCTTCCAGATCGCCCAGGTCGTTGATCGTCTGACCAGCGGGCAGTACGAGATGCAGATCCTCGGGGAACAGATTTGCAACGATGCGGAGGTTGGGATGAGGTTTACCCTCGAACTTGCCTTCACCCAAATACATCGATCGGGTCACATCAGCCGCGGCCAGACCGGCCTCAAGCTCACCATTCTGCACGGCGGCGTTGTTGAATACAGACGCTGTTGTGGATTGCGCAATCGCGATCAGCCCCGGAACGCCACATTGGCCGCCTTCTTCACATGGACGCGATCCCGGAGGGGCGGAAATTCCGTTGGCGATGGTGCCGCCGATGGGGAAGTAGGTTCCGCCTGCGCCACCGGTCCCGATGCGGAAGAATGTTGGATCCTGCGCCAGCGCAGGGGCGGCAAGCGCGCCTGCCAAGGCCAGTCCAGTCAAACATTTCACGAATTTCATAATCATCTCCGTTGTTGGATCGCTGGATTCGGTTTTCCCGAATTCGATCTCCTCAGCGTAGAGACGATTCGCATAAATGCAAATTTTTTATACTTCACAAAACTAAGGTTTTATTTATACATTAACCATGAACCTTATGCAGCTCACAGTGTTTCGCGAAGTGATGGAGACCGGCTCTATCTCGCAAACTGCCAAGAAACTGAATCGCACTCAGCCGGCGATTAGCCTTGCGTTGAAAAACTTGGAAAAAACGCTGGGACTGACCCTGTTTGAACGCAAGGGAAGACGCCTGGTTCCGGTTCCTGAAGCGCACTACCTTCTGGCCGAAACCACAGGCATTTTGGACCGTCTCGCCACCATCTCCAGCACAATGGAAGGGTTGATCAAAGGGCATGCAGGCAGCCTGAACATCGCAACGATGCCTGGCCCGTCCGCCTTTTTGTTCCCGCGTTTCATCAGCCAGTCGGTCGGAGAAAACCCCGATATTCGCATCACTCTTTCCACCCGCAGTTCACCTCAGATTATGGAGCTTGCAGGGACCCAGAACATCGACTTCGGATTTGCTGATTTCGAACATTCAGCGGGCAAAGAACCGCAGTACTCTGCCGAACTAATCAAAGCAGATTGCTTCTGTGCCATTGACCGCACCCACCCACTTGCTTCGCGCAAGAGCCTGACACTGTCTGATCTGAACGATACGCCCATGGGCGGCTTGCATGCGTCACACCCATTCCAGCGCAAAATCCGGCAGGAATTCGAGGAGGTCGGTGCTGAGTACAATCCGACAGTGACCTGCCAGTATTTTCAGCCGCTCATCCCCTTCGTCAGCTCCGGGCAATGTTGCAGCATCGTTGATCCGCTGACCGTCGTGACCGAGCAAGAATTGAACCTGTCCGACGGAAAGGTCGCTTTTTTGCCATTCAAGAAACCGCTCAGATATGAATACGCGATCCTTGAACCCAACCACCGGCCGCCGTCTCAACTGGCTTTAAAGATCAAAGCTGGATGGAAAGCCGAGGTCTTAAAAATGTTGGAAGACGTGAAGGCGAATCCTCACACAGAATGGATCTTCCAGGCCGGGCGTGAGTAAAACTGATCGGCCCCAATGAGTTGATCTCTTGATCGCTCGAAGCGATTTACAGCGTCAAGTTGATTTGAGAAGAAAGACGGCTGGTCGCAATTCACGGATTTAGAGTAACGCAGTTTTCGGTCGACACCGATGACGCACCAACCATCGAGTATTCATACGAATTGTTTCAAAGGAGCGTTTCAACCGTTTCAGATGGCTCAACAATTACCCCTTTTGGACACAATTTTGTCCCAAAATAAAATGTAATTGCACTCAATAGTTATCAATGTGGCATGATCATGATGCTTGTCGTCCAAATACCGGCGCTTAACGAGGAGGAAACCCTTGCCGAAGCGATCGCGGCAATTCCCCGATCGATTCCTGGCGTCAGCAAAGTTGAAGTACTGGTCATCGACGACGGCTCCACCGATCGGACCGTTGAAGTCGCCTGGAACGCCAAAGCTGATCACGTTCTGGAAATGAGCAGCCATGTCGGCCTCGCCCGTGCGTTCAGTGCCGGCATCGAGTATGCACTTTCATTGGGCGCGGATGTGATCGTCAACACCGATGCAGACAATCAGTATTGCGCTGACGACATTCCGGCCCTGATTGATCCGATACTGAAGCGTAAGGCACAAATCGTGGTCGGCGCTCGCCCGATCAGAGAGATCGAGGGCTTCTCGCCGTTGAAGAAAACCCTTCAACGGCTGGGCAGTTGGGTCGTGCGACTGGCTAGCAAGTCAGAAATCCCTGATGCGCCCAGCGGATTTCGCGCCTATTCCCGAGATGCCGCTGCCCGACTCTGTGTTGTCAACACTTATACCTACACTCTGGAAACCATCATTCAGGCCGGACGCAAACATATCCCGATGACCTCGGTGCCTGTTCGGGTCAACAAGGTAACACGCCCGTCTCGTCTGTTCAGAGGTATCGGAGAGTATGTCACCCGCTCCGCAAGAACTATTCTGCGCGTTTTTGTGATCTATGCACCATTGAAGTTCTTCCTGACGCTTTCGGCAGTATTCGCCTTGCCTGGCTTAATCGGGGTTGGGCGATTTCTCTATTATTACGCGACAGACGGGGGGGCTGGGCATGTTCAGTCGCTGGTTCTGTCCGGTGTGCTGCTGGCAATGGCCACGATACTGTTCGCCGTTGGTATCCTGGCCGATCTTATCGCCACCAACCGTAGTCTGCTGGAAGACATCCGGGCCCGAGAGTTGCTGCGCGCGCCGATTAGACCTACTGAAGTAATTTCCCTCGACCCGGTCAGGGCGGTAGAGAATGGATAATCCGGCGCTAGGCGATCAGCGAAACGCCGGATTGGTAGGGGCTATCACTCTTGATCGAGTGGTACGTGCGAGCATTGTCGTTGTTTTCGTGTTTATGCTGGTGCTGGCGTATACTCATAATGTGAATTGGGACGAATTCTATTTCCTGTCACATGTCCATGCCTTCCTCGACGGTCGATTGGACCGTCCAATGCAGACCTTCTTCGTGCATGGTTTCACATGGCTCGATGCGCTGCCGGGTCATGAGATGGAACAGATATTTGCAGCCCGGCTTATGATGGTTGCATGCGTCGGGCTGACCACAATTTCTGTGCACCGTATCGCCCTGTATTTTACCGAACAGCGATTTGCCGATATCGCTGCTCTGGGTTTCCTGACTTCAGGCTACGTTTTGGCCTATGGCGCCAGTTTCCGTGCCGATCCCATTGCTGCGGCGTTACTGACTTCTTCGATTGCAATCTTGCTGACCACGCGCCTGTCTGTCTGGCAAACACTGGCGGCAGCGCTTCTGAGCGCGCTGGCCGTACTGGTTACGATCAAATCGGCACTCTATCTGCCCGCATTTCTGGCCGTGCTGATATGGAGGATCGAAGATCGAATAGCGGTACGGCGCATCACTATCACGGGTATCTTGGCGGTTGGCATTTGCGTGTCATTCTACCTCTGGCATGCGTCTGGCCTTCGCGTCGCCGAAGGCAACCAGACGGCAAACAATGCAAAGGACGCGCTGAATACGACGCTGTTGAAAAGCGGCATATTCCCACGATCAACTGAATTCATGAGTTGGGCTATGCTCAGCCTCCCACAGATCATTCTTGTGGGGATCGGTCTGTGTGCCGGTCGGAATGCTCGGCGGGTTCTGCTGATTGCGCTCTTTGCTGCACCGCTCCTCTCGGTGGTGATCTATCGCAATGCCTTTGTCTATTTTTACCCCTTCGCTACCCCACTCCTGATGGTAGCCGTCGCGATCGGAGCACAGAGGCTTGGATCATCACGACGCTCGGCACAACTGGTGATGGTGATGCTTGCGGGGCTTTTTGTCCAGGCTGCCCTAGCACTGCAAGATCGTGCAGGAAACCAGCGCGCCACTATTGCGGAAATTCATCGCCTGTTCCCAGATCCGGTCGCCTATATTGATGACAGCCACATGATCGCAAGTTTCCCGAATCCTGGTTTCTTCATGTCAGGCTGGGGCGTTGCACGCTATCAGGCGGCGGGCCAGCCCGTATTTGCCAGAATCATCGCAGAACAGCAGCCACCTCTACTTATCGCCAACAAAACTGCTCTGACGCTAACGATGGACCCAAGTTCGGCCAATGGAGCCGAGCCTGTGCTGCTGCCTGAGGACCACAAGATATTACGCGAGTCATATGTGCACTATTCGGGATCGATCTGGCTTGCCGGTGGATCAGTGACGCTGACCGGCGAACCGGTTGAATTGGCACTTCCGTTCCCCGGACGGTATCGGGTCGAAACCAGCCAGCCAGTACAGATTGACACAAGTGCCGTCGCATCTGGAGACATTCTCAGCATTGGGGCCGAGGCAGTAACAATCAACGGACCGAAAGGTGTTGCTGTCAGGCTGATCTGGGATACTGGTGTGGCTCCGGTTGCGCCAGAAAGCTTGGATCGAGAGGTTTATACCGGCTTCCGGGTGCTTTCGCCATGAATGCCGATATGCCTCTTTCCCCTCCGGTGGTCAGCACCACTCCGATACCATCTGAGCCCGGCAACAAGCGGGTGATTTTTTGGGGAACATATGATCTCAGCAAACCGCGTACTCGAATTCTCCGAACTGGATTGCAAGAGCTCGGCGTAGAAGTAATTGAAATCCACGCAGAGATTTGGCCCAAACACGCGGATAAAAGCCAGTTGAACATGGCTGTAATGATCCGAGTGTTGTTCAGCGCGCTCTTGGCCTATCCGCTTCTGATCCTGCATTATTTGCGTGCGCCTCGTCATGATGCAGTGATGGTTCCCTATCTTGGCGCGCTCGATACATTGGTGTTGTGGCCCTTTGCCCTGCTACGTCGGCGGCAGATCACCTGGGACATGTTCCTTTCGCTTTACGACACTGTCGTTAACGATCGAAGTATGGTTGGAGCCAAGTCACTGCCGGGCCGGATGCTTTGGGTCACTGAATGGCTGGCCTGTCGGGCAGCGCATCATGTCTTGCTCGATACGAAGGCGCATGCCGAGCATATTGCACGGATCTTCAATTTGCCTGAATCCAGGATTGGAGCAGTGCCGGTGGGAGCTGAGCCGGGATCCTTCCAGCGTCTGCCTCCTCCTGCGCGCCACGACGGTCCCACTAGAGTGTTGTTTTACGGACAGCTCATCCCGCTGCATGGGCTTAAAACGATATTGACGGCAGCTACCTCGGATCGAGGTCGCGATATCAATTGGCACCTGATTGGCACCGGGCAAGAGCGCCTATTGCTCGAGACAGCTCTGGTGGATGCGGAGCATAATCATATCTCCTGGCAGAAGTGGGTTCCCTATGAGGAACTGACCGAGGCAATTTCAAATGCCGACATCTGCCTCGGCATTTTTGGCGCCTCTGGCAAGGCTGCGTCAGTGGTGCCGAACAAGGTTTATCAGGCGCTGTTGTCAGGGCGTTCAGTGATCACCCGAAGCTCACCTGCCATGATCGAAACATTCGGCACCGAAGCTCTCGGGGTGAATCTTATCCCTCATTCAAATCCCGAAGCGCTGCTGGATGCCATCGCTGAATTGAGGCACGAGGGCTATCCGGTAATGCCTGAAGACAAACTGAAAATGGCCCAGCCGCATGAGATTGCGCGGACTCTTTGCGGATACTTGTTTCATTGTGCACCTCAAGCCGGATAAAACTGTGGTCGACATGACTGATACCGCCATTAATTCCGCAGAGCATAGTGCTTCTGCCATCTATCACAGGCACTTTGGCCCGGCCCTGCCGCAATCCAATTGGGTGCCCGCGCCGCGGTATCTTCTAAGGCGTGATCGGGTTATGCGGCATCTCAAAAATCTGATGCCTTGCAGAGTGCTTGACATCGGGTGCGGACCGGCTGCGCTATTGTCAGAACTGGCAGAACAGGGTTTTGAAGCTTATGGCGTAGATCGTTCGCAGCAGGCCCTTGAACTGGCAGATAAGCTCAACACTCAAGCCAGCCCTATGACACTCTTGGCCGAGCTTGACCCGGATTGGAAAAACTCCTTCGACCTGATCATGTCATTTGAAGTGATTGAGCACTTGGAGCAAGATATTGAGGCCATGAGAGAATGGCAAACTTATCTGAAACCCGGTGGAACAATGATCTTGTCGACGCCTGCGCACCCATCCCGCTGGAATGCGGCCGACGTTTGGGCAGGGCATGTTCGACGCTACAGTAAAGAACTTTTAGTACATTCGGTTCAGGAAGCCGGCTTCACGGTCGAAACTATTGAGTGCTACGGTTTTCCTTTGGCCAATATCATGGAGTATTGGCGTGCTCGGGCCTATGGGCAGATATTAGAAACCAACGCCAAATCTGGTAAAACAGCGAACGACCTTACAAACGAGAGCGGTAGCGATCGTTCCATTGAGCGGCGCTTCTGGCCTGTGTTTTCTTCCATACCCGCAGTCACGGTCATGCGGCTTTTTTTCCAGCTACAACGCCCTTTCCTTAACACCGAATTTGGAAATGGTTTTCTTGTAGTGGCGCGCAAAACGTAAACACATGGCTACCGCCCTGCGCTATATCGGCACCGCTGCTGCCCTGATCTTCATCGGAATCATTCTGGTTCGACACGCCGGAGACATTGCAGTGCTCGACCTCGGGTCAGGCCGCGCCCGTTATGCACTGCTAGGTGGGTTTACCCTTTATGTGCTGTCGCAGCTCGTAGGTGCTGTGGCTTGGGGGGTGACGCTAAACATCTATGACGTTGCCCTACCGCGCACACGCGCTGAAAGTCAGTTAATGGTATCGCAGATCGGGAAATACATCCCCGGCAATGTTGCCCACCTTTTGGGACGTTTCGCCCTCGCACGGAATGATGGAGTGCCATCCGCAATTATTGCGTCATCTCTGTTGCTCGAGATCGGTTTTCTGCTCGCCAGCGGTGCTCTGGTCGTCGGAATTGTGCTTCTGACCATGCCCGATCTTGTCGCCGCAGTAATTGCAGACCTTCCAGGATCCTGGCTCGATGGACAGATGACATTCATCTTCTTCGGAATTCTGGCCTGCATCATGATTGGCCAGATTGTAATCTGGCGCAAAGCGGGAAAACCGAAGCTCACAATTTCAAAATGCCTGATCCTGTTGTTTCTGCATAGCTTCAACTTTTTGATGCTGGGTTTGTCACTTTGGTGTGTCGCACGGGCGATCTACCCTCAGGGTGGTGCCGGTATATTGCAATGCATCGCAATCTTTTCGACAGCCTGGGTCATCGGTTTTCTGATGCCGGGCGCACCCGGTGGTATCGGTATTCGAGACGGAATTATTGCTCTCGGACTTGGCCTTTTCACTGATCAGGGAGTCGGTCTAAGCGCTGCGATCGCGCATCGCGCGCTCTCGGTTCTGGGGGATGTAGCTGTGTTTGGGCTTGGCGTAACCCTGCGCCGATATCTAAGCAGTGGTGAGCACGAAGCTGTATAGGCTTAATAATTTGGATCGGGTCAGCCAGACAACTTGAAACGGAGTCTATCGTATCTGAAGGTCGCCATGCGCTGCTTCAGGCGCTAGGGTGCCGTCTTCTATTCGTTTCCAAACATAGTGCGACTTCTGGTGCGTACTACATTCCTTGAGCGCACCCAGCATCGCCCAAAGCCAGGGTTGAGGTCGTTCAAGTTTGACCCAAACCTATCGTGAGTTTTCAGCAGGCAACCGATCAATGTGCTTTTTTTCAACATCGTTCGAGAGGGTCGCGTTCAATCGCCACTCACCTAACGGGATGACCGGCTTGTTTGCGGCCTGTGCGTCAGGTTCAAAAGTAACGGCAATGATTTCACGCTTGTCGCTTTCATCAAGATCAAGTTGGATCATGAGCCGTGTAACGTTTGAATTCGGATTCTGCATCGCACATTCAGAATTGAATGCCGTTTCGCAAGGATTGGCTGAAAGTTGAGAGAAGGTGGCGTTTGGCGGCGACAGTATGCGCGCGGTTAGTTCTTTCCCATCCTGACGCAATGTGGCCTTGGAGCCATCAACTGTTACCTGCGCTTCGGTATGCATTGCCCACGCCACCCGCCCCCGTTGATCAGGGCTAATTTCATCCTGAACCAACACTGTCGTTCCATCGACAAGAGCTATGCCTCGTCTGACCGTTCCCTTGGGCTTTCCATAGGCGTCTGAAAGATCGGCGATTGCAAAATCGAAACCTGGAAACTGCGCCAACTCCTCAACATAGGCCCGCCCCGTTTCGATTTGATTTGCCATGTCAAAGGTCAGTGTATTCTGCCCGATCGTGGCCGTTCGATAATAGTCAAAACGTTTGTCAGTAAAGTAGCCGGGCAATTGGTAATTTCCGAGCCCAAGATCCACCCCCCAACGTACACCGTCGGCTTCAAGCACAAAGGTGCCCGCATCAAGGTCATTGTGATGGCTGCTAAGCGGCCCAGCCTTGAGGCCGATATAGCTGGCCGTAGGGTCATTCCAACCAGACCGCATGGTTACGATCCCAAGCCCTCCAGACCAATAGGATGTTGATCGGGCAGTGATTGGTTCACTATTGCGTCGCTGCTGCCAGATCAGCTCGAATGCTGGATGGGAAGACCGCATTTTGCTATTCATTTTAATGTCGTAGCCCGGGCGATTGAACCGCGACGCCAACCAGGTCAACACAACAAGGTCAGTGCTTGTATCGCTGTCTCCAAAGTTAAACAGCATGCCAGTTGGCCCAGATGCATGGATCAGGAACTCCCCAAAATCCTCCAACCCTACCATTCTAGAGAGATCAAAATCATGCCCGAGGACGGAAACAAGCGCATCAAACGCCACCGCCGCGTCCCGGGCGGACAAAGCCCCGTACATCGGTCCTTCTGGCCATGCACCATCCGGAGCAAACATTGCCAACCCATTTCTAAGTGAAACCTGCGCTTGCTCAATAATATGATCAGCCAGTTCCGGTTCTGTTTCTGACACAACCAGAGCAGCGACGATCATTCCTGCATTGCAAACGATGTTCCAGTTGAAGGAAGCAACGGGCCAGGCGATATCTGCGGTAGCCGTCCCATCAGGAAGCGATGCGGGAACAGACACTGGGTTCACCCAGCGTTGGGGGGCGATCCAACCCTTATCATAATAGAGCGTATCCAGATCGTAGATTTTTGCGGCTTCTTTCAGCCCCTTCTCAACAAGTGCCGATCGAATAGTCTGATGATCCTCTTCGTCCAGATTGTCACTAATCCAACTGTATCCGAGCGACACCGCCAATGTGACACGGCTTAATCCCAGAAAGTGTGCAGGCTGCCATGTTTCCAGTTCCGAAAACTGCAAGAGCTCGGTTCTGGCGCGATCAACAAATCGACTGTCACCGGTCAATCGCCAAGCCAAAGCCAGTGTGGTGAGGCGTTCGACCGGACGTTGTCCAAATCCACGAAAAGCTTCGTGAAGCTGACCATCTCCATTCCGAACTGCCTCAACAATAGTAGGCGACTGCAAATGCGCTTCTGCACTGTCAATTAATGCCTGATAGTCAGCCGCGAATACCTGATCGGCTGCGCGCTCTGTTTCTATGCGCTGCACGATCTCATCCGTTAGAACGACTTGCGGCACTGAGTTTTGAGACAAAGCGCTTGTAGCGCAAAAACAAGCGAAGGACAAAACGAACAAAAAGAGGGCTTTAATCGGATTCACACTTCTAACGGTTGCGATCATGGGTTTCTTCCGCACTGGAAACGCCTGCAACCCGACTCTGCAGCGGTGGCCAAATTCTGTCAAAGACATCCGATTAGTTTGGCTTAGCAAATTGATATGCTAAACGCTCCGTCCGGCAGCCTATTGGAGTAATGTTTAAGTAGAGCCGGAAGGACAACCTATAAGAAAGCCAGCCACGAAGACCTAGCGCAAGCGATCCGAGCATTAATATTATGATCGCATGACTTGATCACGGAACCGAACCGGAAACGAGGCTAGAGCCCATCGATTTTCATGTGTTTGTTTTCGTTCCCGGCCTAGCGCAGACCGGGAACCACTTATTGGAGTGCTTCAGGCGATGGACATGCCGAGCGCTTCAAGTTGGTCTGTCAGGGCGCTTTCTGCTTCGGCAACACTGTTCCAGTCATCAGCCGTCAGGTTGCCAAGATCCAGATCCTCGGCCTGAACATCCTGAAGTGTAACGGTATGGCCGCCATTTCCGACAACTTCAAAGATAAGATCGCCATCGATTTCGGTGACCGACACATCGCTTTCGCTCAAAGCGTTGAAATCGATGATATCTTCATCGGCATTAAAACCGATAATCTGGGTCTTTTCCCCCCAGTTCCAGGTAAGCTCTGCCACATCCGCTTCAGCGCCGAAGGTCACAACTCCTGGTGTGTAGCTGTTTCCGGGTTCGTTGGTTCCACTCCCGATATCTGGTTGGGTCGATCCCCCTGTCAGATCTCCGACCCGTGTCTGATAACCGTCTGTCGTCGCCCCGACAGAAGCCTGTGGGGTCAGCAGTATGGTGCGATCAACCAACGTCACATCGTTCTGGTCAAAGCCAAATGGCACCTCGAGATTGTCTTCCATCACCTGATCAAAATGGAATTCGACCAGACCCGGGATCAGGTCAGCCTTGGTCACGCCGGTCAGCGTGATGCTTTGTCCGGTCGGCAAGGATGAGATCACCAGACCATCGCCACTGTCCTCGACGCTAAGCCGCTCGCGGGTTCCGAAATACAGAAAGCTGATCTTCATCGTTGAAGGATCAAAACCGTCAATAACTTCGTGCACACCATATTCGTGGCTGCGAACATAGACTGTGTCAGCATCGCGAGGTCCTACGCCCTGCTCCCAACTAAGAACGCCGCCTATATCCTGACGGAGGTGTTCGTTGCCGACCACACCAAAGCTGTCGATGGTCACGTCCTGGAAGGTGACACCTTGCACGATTTGCGCCGCGTCCGACCATGGGCTGTCGATAACAATCTCGCCGGCCTTGGATTTGGTGACGATCATGCCGTGAACCGACGTACCGCCAAAGTCCAACTCGTCCACACCGGGGCGGAATCCGGTTATGTCGTCAGCGTTGCTATCGGCCCGGAATTTCACCCCGCCCGTGTCTGTATTGCCGGTGATCGCGGGCGGGTTTGACCCGTCTGCATTATAACTGAGGTCATAGCCCTCTCCGTCTCCCGGCGAGACGATAACTTGCCCCAAAGCTGTGGACACTTCGTTCAACACCGTCTGATCCGTGATAGAGAAATTGCTGAGCGAAAGATCAGACAGGCCAAAGCCCGTGAATACGACCTGCTTGGTTACATTGCCCGATGTCAGCTCAATTCTAACGGTCTGCCCCAGGGCGTCCCCACTCTCTTCGAAAATCGAGAAGTTATCAGCCCCAATGTCCGGTCCGATTTCAATGACATCTCCCATCGCGGGCAGGAAGCCTTCGACCGTCTGTGCCTCGCTGGCAAGGCCCAGCATAACGTGCATATGTTGGTGGCTATGGCCACCGCCACCACCATCTCCGCCACCATCGCCACCGCTGGTCGGCATTGAACCATCAGTGCCTATCAGACCAAGCACCTCAGCTGCGGCGGTATTGTCCAGAATAGTGAAGTTTGCCGGGCTCAGCTCAGCAAGTGTCACACCGCTGAGGGTCGTGGCCTGGTTATTGGACGGGATCGAGAACACAACCGCGCCATCAACCTCGGCAACCTCCAACGCGTCTGCACCGACCCATGCGATGAAGATCGTATCGGTCGTAGGGTCGAAATCCGGGATCGTTGCATTCGTGCCCCAAGCCCAGTTAATCACCACATCCGCAGTATCTTCTGTGGTGTCAGCAGTCCCGTTGCCGGTCGGTTCCGTGGGTTCCGGATGTATCACCGGTGGGACAACGGGCGGCGACGTATTCCCGTTATCGGTGCCGCCATTTGTATCCGTGGGCAAGACACCGTCGGTGTATACCTTGATAGCGTCTTCGATACTCGGCGCGTCATAACCGCCGAATTGCGAGACATACCGCAGGATCGAAGTACCGTATTCATCGCTGGATACACTTCCACCCTGAAGCAGAGCCAACGTACCCCATGCCCCCCGCAGGTGCGCGGCGGCCATTATGCCAGTAAGACTGAGCGTGACAGAGACGGCCTGGCCATTTTCCAGATAAGTGCGTGTCGCGCCGAGATAATCGGACAGGCTCTCTCCCTGATAGCCCAGCCCGGTTTCGATGACTTGAAGATTGTAGCCAAACGCTTCTTGAATCGCGCGCTCCTGCGCTTCGGCGGTTGTGAACTCTGCCAGCGAATTCACCCCGTTCTTACCGGTCCATGTGCCATCCCAGGTGTTCGAAGCCGCGCCATTCCCATAATAGACATCATCGGTGTAATACCCGAGGTCAATTAACAGCGCCTCGCCGAACTGATATCCAACAAAACCAAGCGAGTTCATCGAGCGATAGGACATCGCGTCCCATTCATCACTGCTTAGATCAGACCAGCTGGAATAGCTTGGATAGAAGTCGGCAACGGCCCCTCCCGCCCATTGGTTCAGCTGCCAATCCTGAATGATTCCTGCGTCGTATCGATCTCGATCCCAACCAGATTCAAATGCACGCAAAGCGTCGCGAAATTCTTCATATGTTCCATTACTCATCTTGAAACAGACTCCCATCTTGTCGTTGTTTCAGCCCAAGTATTTCGGCTTTATTAGCCCGATGAATTCAGGCCCAACTTGCGTAACAAGTCAGAAGTTCAGGACACGTTAAGAGTTCATTAACGAATTAATCTGAGCGGATGCGGGCCTAGGCCAACCTTTTGATGCGCTAAAAAACGCTGTAGGTCAGTGGGTTATGGCGGGGTTTGAGCAAAAGATCGGTGTAGTTGCGCGAGTCTTCGCCAAATTTGGAACGTCGCAATAATTAACTTTGCATTATTGCCAGATCGAACTGTTAAGAAAGCCTCAGCCGATCCAGACCGGCTGAGGCGTTTTTTTGGTAATTAGGCGATGATCAGAGACCCCAATCCTGTGATTGCTGAGCCGTCAGCTCGCTGATGTGCTGCATGACATCGAAATGCTCATCAACACCCTGTACGCTGATCACCTTTTGGCCATTTGCCGTGACCCAGTGAGTGCTGGAACGCCATTCGATCTGAAGTTGATCCAGAGACGAGATCCCGAACCCTTCCAGATCGATAACAATCGAGTCGTCAGCCTCAAAATCCCGGATCACCTGACCACCATACTGGCTGCCCGGGCCGGTGATGACAAAAGTATCGCTGCCTTCGCCACCGAACATATTGGCAAACCCGGCTTCTGAAGACTGGTCTGCATCAAGGATGATGACGTCGTCGCCGTCTCCACCATTTGCATTGGTGATCATCGCGCCTTTGCGGATCACGATGGTGTCATTGCCGTCGCCGCCGTTCAGAGTAGCGAACTGATTGAGCGCACCGCCAACAATGTAGTCATCACCAGCACCACCATTCAGGGTCAATCCACCACTGCCGGTGTCGCCGATCATGTAGTCCCAACTATCGGTGCCATCTACGGTAACGAGCTCTTCGCCGACCTCGGCATCAATCCGGTTGCCATACTTTTCGAACCACTCCAGCGTGTTTGCACCAAAGGGCGGTTCGTAGACAACCTGATAGCCTTCTTCATCGTTGCCAACCAAGCTGCGCAGGTCGATGTATGACGGGTCAAATCCGTTCCCGTCATCGTCATAGCGCACGATGATCTCGTCTGTCAGCTTGTTGAACAGCACGATCTGGCCGTTTTCAATGCGGTGATCCAGATCGAACCAGCCGGTCATCCCGTAGGCGTCGAGGTCAATCTCGATACGGTCGCCTTCATCGGCATCGAAATCGGTGATCGTGTTCCCGCCGCCGTTCAGAATGAAGGTGTCAGCTCCTCCGTTACCGGTCAGCACGTCTTTGCCATCACCCGAGGTGAAGACGTTATCGCCCTCGTCTCCGATGATCACATCATCATGGTCGCTGCCATAGATGTTCTCGACGCTCCAGAGCAGATCATAGCCTTCCTTGTCGCGAATCTCGTCATTGAGATCGAACGGATTGGCGCTGTTGCCATGCCAGGCCCAGTAATACTCACCACTGGCATCTTCCGCCTTGTTGTTCATGTCGACATAGATGCCGCTCAGGCTGTCACCATACCAGGCCGTGTCATTGCCTTCTCCACCATACAGCTTATTAAAGCCGCCACCGCCAGCCATGATATCGTCACCGCCAAAGCCGTAGAGAACATCATTGCCGTCATTACGGATTTCGGCCTCGTTTCCGCCGTGGGTATCGCGCTCGGACGTATAGGCTTGCAGAACGTCGTTGTGGTTTGTTCCCAACTGACGATCCTCGTCGTGAAAGCCGACCATCGAAACACCGCCGAACGCCCCGAATGTGACGAACTTGCTGGTTCCAAGACCTGCAAGGTCTTCACTACTCAGGCCAAGGTCGATCTTTTGGCCCAAGCCATAATGCGCACCATCCGGCCCCGTGATCAGAGCGGTTTCTTTCAACCGTTGAATGAAGGCATCTGTGTTCTGCTGCGAGATACTTGTTGCGCCCGGAAAGATGTTCGACGCCTCATCCCAATAGAAGGTTGTAATCACCTTGAACTTGTTGTCGGCCGGATCAAGCGCGACCAGATCGAATGCCGCGCCATCAACGATCGATGCCTGCAGGTCCAGCGTTACTGGCCCCTCCACGTTGACTGGTACAATGATCTTGTCTTCAAGCGGGTTGAAGTCGAGGATCTCGACCAGAGACACCTTCGGCGGGTTGACGGTTTCGACAACCTGCTCCTCGGTCTTGAACATGTTCTTGATCCCGTCGATCAGGCCTCTGGCAAGGTTGATGAACAGCTTCGCGCCCGGCAGCATCTTGGCGAGTGCCAGATTACCTGCCTCTTCCAGCCACTCTTCGCCCAGACCATTCGATTGGTTATGGTTGGGATCATGAGTTGTTGGTTCAGGCACAGAGCCAATAACGAACGTGTCGGCCCCTTTTCCACCGTAAAGCGTGTCGGCAGAGGTTTCATCGATATGCCCGGTAAACAGGACATCATCACCGTCACCGCCGACAAGAAGGTCGTTACCAGTACCACCGTACAGTTTGTCGCCTTCATTCCCGGCAATCAGGATGTCATCGCCTTCGCCGCCAACAAGGATGTTCTTGCCTCCGCCGCCAATGATCTTGTCGTTGCCGGATTCGCCGAACAGCTGATCATCACCTTCACCTCCATCGATGTAGTCGTGGCCACCGCCACCATAGATGACATCATTACCGCCATCACCGAACAACTGGTCGTTCCCACGGTAGGCGATGATGATGTCATCTCCGTCACCACCCGAGATATTGTCCCGATGATGATAGTTGGAATAGTAATTCTTGATCGAGGTGCCGCCATCATAGTTATCCCAGTTTTCGGGGTTCCAACCGTGGATGACGTTATCCCCGTCATTCCCTTCGATACGGGTATAAAGATATGTCCCCTTGCTTTGCCCACTTGAGAGACGGTGCATCAGGTTTTCAAAGCTCACCTCACCATCGGCCATATTGTATTCACCACGGGCTTTGACATCGCGGCCGACATAGGTGCCGCTGGTGTCATGCAGATGGGTCCCATATTTATCCCACCAACCGCTGTGGCCATCGCCAGGTGATTTACCACCGGTCCAGACGGGAATATCAGGTTTGTTGCTGGCTACAGTCTCGTCGTCCGAGGCTGAATCTTCCCAGACGTAGTCCTGCAATTCGCTGCTTTCTTCCGACAGCAGACTAACCGGCGGGATCACGATAGGATCGTCATCCGTTTCACCAAGACCAACCGATATGTTGAGCGTACTCGCCGAGTTGGGCTGGAATTTTGATTTGCTAACATGTTTCATGTCTTTCCTCCTGTTTCCTGGATGGTCGACACCCGAGGTTCGGGCCCATACGCATCACAGATCATAGGAAAGATGTGGTTTTTCAGGCTGTTGATCTCAACAGGCGAAAGCCAGTTAAGTTGTTACAAAGTATGACAAAAATGGAATCCACGGCCTGAGAAAACCAGCAATCCGGCTGGCGCCTGCTTCAGGCCCCAGCCGGTGAGTTTGGTTTTCCCTTTGTTTGCCCGGGCGTCCGTTTCAACAGGAACTAAGACGCCCGGATTTTGGTTGTGCAGCGATAGATGATCGCTGAGTTTTCGCCCCACTTAGGCGACCATATCGACAAAGAAGCTGTCGGTCGGAACGGGGGTTCCGCAGATGTCTTCGCCGCCTGCAGTCGGTACGATCTCGCACAGCGGCGGAGGCGCCATTTCCGTCAGGTCATACTCATCCTCCGGTACTTCGGTGCCGCATTTGGGCAGCGGCAGGATCGGGGGTACAGCGATGACGTCATCACCCTGATCCAGAACGATCGGATCAAAGGGCAGCGGGTTCACTGCAACCAGATCTTCACCGTCCTGTGGCACTTCGGTGCCGCAACGGGGATCAGGCATGATCGGCGAAACTGCGGTCACATCGTCACCTTCACCAGCAGGAACCGCACCATAAGGCAGCGGGGCTACTGCGATCAGGTCTTCACCATCCTGCGGAACCTCGGTACCACACCGGGGGTCAGGCATGATCGGGGAAACTGCGGTGACGTCGTCACCTTCACCGGCAGGAACCGCACCAAAAGGCAGCGGGTTCACGGCAACCAGATCTTCGATGGGATCGGCAACCAGCGGATTAATCGGCAACGGATTTACAGCCACCAGGTCTTCACCATCGTTTGGCACCTCGGTTCCGCACTTTGGAAAAGGCTGAATCGGGGGCACGGCGATGACATCGTCGTTGGCTTTCTCGAAGCTCGTAGCGGTTACATGTTTCATTGTATTTCTCCTTGTTACACACTTTGTTTAGCACCCAAAAAATCTTAGAAACTTCCTCCTCGGGTATAACAAAAAGGTGGTTATCCGGCCCCTTCATTACAACGCGAAAAAGGGGGCTAAATTGTTACAAAGTATGACAAAAATAGGCTCTCAAGCCGGGCATCATCTCTTTTCAGACAGGACGCGCTTCCAAGATGTGGACCAGCACCCGCTCAGGTACCACCTTCGCCCCTCCTCGCCTTCAGGATCGAAAAAACCAGCGCCATTTCTGGCGCTGGTTTTAGCTGTTTCTTCCTATTGGGCAGCTCACATCATGCGGTCGATCAGACCTCCCGGAACGTGGTCCGGATTTGTTTACTGAGAGGATCAAGAAGGTACTGGAACAGGGTACGTTCGCCGGTTTCGATGAAGACGTCAGCCGGCATACCCGGCAGCAGGCTCAACTGGCGGTCAGACAAAAGTCCGACAGCCTCCTCGCTTAGTGCAACCCGCGCCTCGTAGTAGGGTAAGCCAGTTATCTGATCTGTTTTCAAATCAGCCGAGACAAACTCAACGTGCCCATCCAACCGAGGGGCAACATGTTGATCGAACGCCCCGATCATCACGCTCGCAGCCTGGCCCAAGGCGACATTGTTGATGTCCTGTGGCATGACACTAGCGGTCACCACCAACCCGTCATCCTCGGGCACGATCTGCATCAGCGTTTCGCCCGGAGACACTACGCCGCCGACTGTATGCACCCCCAATTCATGCACGATGCCATCCGCCGGAGCCCGAAGGTCAACCCGCGCCAGCTGCAACGCGGCCGCGCTCCGACGTTCTTTCAAGCCATCCAGTTCGACCTCCAGCGAGGAGATCTCGTTCATCACCTGCTCGCGGAAGGTTTTTTCCAGTTGCAGGATATGGATACGCGTCTCACTGATACGACCACGGGCGACTGCAATCTGAGAGGTCAGGCCGCCACTATTACCGACAAGACTGCTTCTTTGACGCTGCAAAGTCGTCACCCGGGTGCCAGGCACTAAACCCTTTTCAAAGAGCTGCGTCAGACCCTCCAATTCGCTGTCGATCAGTTTGATCTCTTCTTCGGAAGCTTCGCGCTGCGCCTCCAGGCCCACAATTTCCTGCTCTGCCTGTTCGATTTTCTCTTCCAAGGCCGCGACCTCACCATCCTGCGACAGACGACGTGCTTCCATCACCGCGCGCTGCGTTGCAAGTGCGCGGTCAACTTTGTCTTCGTCTTTCCGGGACGCAAGCTCCTCGGTCAGTACGAGATCGTCCAGACTATCGCGCTCGGCCGTCAGACGAACTAACTGCGCTTCAAGCGCCACGAGCCTGTCATCGACCAAGGCTTGGCTGCCTGACAACAGCTGATCATCAAGTGTCAGAACAACATCGCCAGCCTGAACCCTATCTCCGTTTTTGACGTGAATGGCGCCGACAATACCTCCGTCGGGATGTTGCACAGCTCTGAGGTCGGACGAGACCACCACACTACCAGCCGTCACGACCGCCCCGGACATCGGGGCTTTCATCGCCCAACCACCGAATCCTATGGCGAGCACTGCAATTGCGACCAGACCAAAGCCGATGGATTGGGCAGAACAATCCCTAAACCCTTTGTTGTTCGTGTTGGAATTCTTGTTGGTATTCATGACTTCCTCCATTCATTCTGTTTACAGCGCCGGCCTGGGTCAGCCCGTGGCGGCAACGATTTCTGTTTGTTGGGGTTGTTCGACGGTCTTCTGTTCAGCGGCAGGCTGTGCAGCTCCGGCGGCGGCCTGATTGCGTTGACGCAACCGCTCCATCACTTCTGTACGAGGACCAAAATCTCCGGCGCGACCGTCTTCCATAATCAGAATCTTGTCGACTGAACCCAGCACGCTCGCCCGGTGCGCGATGACGATCACAATCGCCCCGCGTGCCTTGGCGGCGAGAATGGCATGGTTCAGTGCAGCCTCGCCCACGGCATCCAGATTGGAATTGGGCTCATCCAGAACCACCAGAAATGGATCACCATAAAGCGCGCGCGCAAGGGCAACACGCTGTCGCTGACCACCGGACAAGGCCGCGCCACGCTCGCCAACCGAGGTGGCATAGCCGTCTTTGAAGCTAGCGATCAGTTCGTGAACACCCGCTGCCTTGGCGGCGGCAATCACCAACTCGTCCGTCGCCTCGGGATCAAAACGCGCGATATTCTGGGCGATCGTTCCGTCAAAGAGCTCAACATCCTGCGGCAGAAAGCCGATCTGGGGGCCAAGCTCCTCAGGCAGGTACTGGTCGATCGGCACACCGTCGAGACTGATGCTGCCTTTGGCCGCCGACCATGCACCAACAAGTGTGCGCGCCAAGGTTGATTTTCCGCTGCCGGTCGTTCCAATCACAGCCAGTGCCTCGCCTGCTTTCATATCGAAACCAACACCTTTGAGAACAGCGGCAGTGGCCATCGGAGGGGCAGCGATCAGGCCGTCAACGGTCAGCGACTTCTGTGCCTTGGGCATGGAAATACGACGGTCAGCTTCGTCACCAGAAAGAGTTTGCTTCAGCTGAGCCCATGCTTGCCGGGCAGCAACCAGATTGCGCCAACTACCGACCAGAGTCTCGATAGGCTGCAAGCCACGGGACATGATAACCGATGCCGCAACGATTGAGCCAGCCGATATATGTCCATGGATGGCAAGATAAGCGGCGACCGCAAGAACGGCGGACTGAAGTGCCAGGCGGAACACCTTGGTAAAGCTACCAGACACTCCGACAGTAGTGGCCGCCTTAGCACTCGCACCAAGGTGGAGATCATTCACATCTTGCCAGGTCTTGCCCAGATTGGACTGCATCCCCATCGCGCGAACCATTTCGGCATTCCGGCGGCCGGCTTCTGCCAGACGATTGCGCTTGGCTGAATGCTCAGACTGAACGCACGCGGCAGCGCGGACCTTGATATCCGTAACGATGGCAATGGCAACCAATGCCAGCGCGCCAATTACACCGACCATACCCAGCCACATGTGCATGGCAAAAACCAATCCCAGATAGACCGGGATCCACGGCAGATCGAACAAAGCTCCGGCACCCTGACCCGACAGGAAACCGCGAATTTTTTCGACATCTTGAATTGCCGCCGCAGGGTTGCCACCCGGACGGTTGCGCGACGGCTCGGACAAAGTGCAATCAAACGCTGTTCGGGTGAGCCTTTGTTCAAAGCGATGCCCCATGGCAACCAGCACACGGGTCCGCGCGCCGTCAATCAAGGCCATGAACAAGTACAGACCGGCGACAAGTGTGCTGAGCGCGACAAGCGTATTCACGCTTTGGCTAGACATCACGCGATCATAGATCTGAAGCATGAAAATCGGCCCTGTCAGCATCAATAGGTTCACAACACCGCTGAAAACGCCGGTGGCAATCAGATTGCCCTTCAGCGCGCGCCGGGCGCTGGCAAGTTGTGGATGAACGGATGAATGCTTTGACATAGCTGGCTCCCAATAAAAACTCTGTGGGTGATACTTGGAGACCAGCCGCCGATGCCCCAAGGGCTTGTCACACTTTGATTCAATTGACGAATTTGGCCGGTTGTTTACCGAGCTGACGAAACCGGGTGCCCGGAAGTGCGGTACCGGTGGGTGAAACCCCTTTGCATCATCAGCGGCATGGCGGTTGCAATTTCCGCTTGGGAATGCGGCGGTATTTGAATTAGCGTCCCAAGTCAGGGGGATGGGACAGGGAGCCTACGCGCAATGCGCTGGAATGATCTGACACTTCGAACACAAGTTATGAGCATCGTGCTTATCAGCTGGACGATTGTCGGCGTGTTCTCGGTAGTCACCGATGTGGTTCAGATCCGAAACTCTCGCGCTGAAGAGATCCGAAACAGGGGCGATGCCTTTCTTGCGCAGGTGGTTTCAACCCTGGCCCGCGTGCCTCCTGACAGCCGCTCCGAAGCAGCGCTTGGTTTCTTTCCTGCAGAATGGAGTGTCAGGGTCGGCACGCAGGATGCAGCAACCACTTTGGCCAATGGCCGCGACCGCCCGAATCTGGCTAACTGGCTGACGGCGCGGCTGGAACACCGCGGGATCGCCGTCGCGGAACTGTCCGTGGCAGACACGGTCGTTGACGCCAAACACGACCAAAGCGCGCTGTTGCAACTGTTCAAGAGCCACTCGGGCGAACCTATCGATGCAGAAAGCGTTGACGCGTTTCTGGTGAGCGTTTTTTCGGTCCGGCTCAAGGATGATGACGAATGGCTGAACTGCTATTTGCTCATGAAAAACAAGAACATTGTACCTTTGGTCATCGTTGGCTCAATCGACAGTCTGGTCGCGCTTACCCTGCTTTGCGCACTTGCGTTTCTTATTCAGAAAGTGATGCGACCGCTGAGCGCGATGGCCGTCAATGCCGAGTTGATCGGCCGGGGTGAAGAAGTCGGCCCACTCGTCGAGGCGGGTGCCATTGATATCCGCCACACAATTATTGCGTTCAATCGCATGGAAGCCCGGATTGTTCTGGCGCTTGAGTACAAGACAACCTTGCTTCGTAGCCTCGGGCATGACCTGAAGGGACCGATTGCACGGATGCACGATGCGATCCAGAAATTGGAACCAACAGCACCCAAAGAGCAACTGCTCAAGCGGTTGGAAACCATCAGCGATATTGTAAACTCCGTCACCAACCTCAACCGCGAAACGCATCACGATGGAGAGCTTGCACGCCTGGATTTGCGCTCACTGGTTGAGGCGCTTGTAGATGAACAGGTTGAGGCGGGTCGCGATGTGACCTGCACCATCGAACAATCTGCGGTGGTCAAAGGAAGACACAACGCGCTAACCCGGGTTCTTAGAAACTTGTTGGAAAATGCGGTCAAATACGGGGGCCGAACAAGTGTCTCTTTGACCACCTCGAATGATATGGCCGCAATTCACATAGACGATGAAGGACCAGGTATCCCAGCCGAACAACTTGAAACAGCGTTTGAGCCTTTCCAGAGACTTGGAGCCACCGAACCCGGCACAGGCCTCGGCCTTGCTATTGTCCGGGCGATTGTTGTCGATCAGGGGGGCACTGTTACGCTTGAAAACCGCCCTAGCGGGGGCCTTAGGGCTAATGTGCTTTTGCCGCTTGATTCCGGAGTTCAGCCTGGACGAAAGATGTAACCCTGCCCCCAGACCGTTCGAATATATTCCGGATTTGATGGATCGTTCTCGATCTTCGACCGCAACCGTTTGATCAGAGCATCAACGCTCCTGTCCCCTGCTCCGCCATGCTGCCGCGTTCGAGCGACGGCAAGAAGGTCTTCTCGGGTGCACAACACGTCCGGATTTTCAGCAAAAAACCGCATGACGCGCACTTCACTTGAGGTGAGGGTGATGAGGCGACCATCCTCGCTTTTGAGATGCCGCTCGTTTTCAACAAGCTCCCATTCTCCAAACCGGGTAACCCGGGATTTTCCCTGCGTTCCACCAGCACGCCTGCGCAGCACAGCACGCACGCGCGCGAGGAGTTCCAACTCGTTGAATGGTTTAATGATGTAATCATCCGCGCCCAGTTCCAGCAGGGAAATCCGCTCGGCGTCGTCATCAATCGAACTGATCATGATGATCCCGGCATCTATGCGCGAAGCGATCTCGTGACATAACACCTTACCACTAGTTCCTGGCATCACGAGGTCCAGCAGAAACAAGCTGTAGGTTTCATCAGCCATCATCAACCGCGCAGCGGGTACATCTTGCGCGTGTTCGATTTTGTACCCTTTGTCAGTCAGAAATGCACAAACACCCTGAGCAAACTCGATGTCATCGTCACAAATCAGAATGTGCTCATCATAGCCAGCGGATTGATCCGCGACGTCTTGCATAGCTCTTCTCCTCGGGACGATGCCTGTCGTTACGATAACAACATTTGCTATTCGAAGCTGTCAATGTTGCAGAGAACGATCAAACTGTCTGGTACGCGGCGACCGCAATCGCCACTCATGGCTAAACCAGACAATCATCCACCGGGGCATTCCGGACGATTGAATAATTTGTCACTCCAAACAGCAAATTCCTCCAACTTCCGCCACCTTCCGCAGGTGGCTGCGTGCAACAAAGCAATCTTCGTCAGAGACTTGGTAGCAGGCTTTGTATTTGGTGTATCGCGTGTGCCCCGACTTAAGTGCAGTTTTGATCGCGACAGCAGGCTCTGAACCAGATTTGGGTGCTTCTGAAACCCTTAAACGTTACTGCTGCATCCACGCTACGAAAGAGGCTCCAAGTCCGACAGAGTAATATCGTAGTCAGTTTCCGCCAGAGCTATCTACGGCCTTGCGGAAATCCGGCTTAGATTGTTTCGACTGTCTCCAGCCAGCGCAGCAGCGCCGCCGCGGTTTGCCGCGGTTGTTCCAGAGTTGGCAAATGCCCCGCGCGTTCGATGACTTCCAACCGGCTTTGCGGCAACAGGTCATGCATCAATTCGTGGCGTTCGACTGGGCATAACGCGTCATGACGACCGCAAAGGACCAGCGCAGATCCCTTGAAAGCGCGCAATGTGTGACTTTGATCCGGGCGATCTCGTAGGGCCTTGGATTGGTTAACAAAAATCTCCGGCCCCAAGGCCATAGCCATATCCATGCATAGGTCCAGAATTGCCTGTCGATCAGGGCCATCGGTCAGATAGTTGGGCTTCATTTCCTCGGCCATCACATCGCGTAGCCGACCGTTTTTAACCGCCTCAATCTGGGGCTCACGCCTCGCCTTGACCTGATCCACCTCTGCCAGCGGGTTGGTGTCCATCAACGCCATCCCCGCTACACGCCCCGGTGCTTGCCGCAGCATTTCCATCGCAACAATGCCTCCCATGGAAAGACCGGCCAACGCGAACCGGTCGGGCGCGTGTCTTAAAACCTCGGCGGCCAGAGCCTGCATCGTATCATGCGTACCAATGGGGGCGACAAATATCGGATATCTGCCAGACAATGCCCCAATTTGCGGCGAGAATAGCCGAGCATCGCACATCATGCCCGGCAAAAGGACAAGTGGTGTCATTTGACCAGAGCAGCCCCTTCGGCCAGCGCACCCAGTTTGGCATAGGCGATATCAGGATCGACAGCGCCAAACCCCGCAAAAGTGCCAAAACCGCAATCCGATCCGCCGATCACCCGCTCCGCTCCCACGATGTTCACGAACCGCTCAAGACGTTGCACGACCAGTTCGGGGTGTTCCACAAAGTTTGTGGTGGTATCGACCACGCCCGGCACCAGTACCTTGTCATCCGGTATCTCGGACTTGCGGTCGCGGAACACCGTCCATTCATGTGCATGGCGCGGGTTCGAGGTTTCAAACAGCACATAGCGCGACTTGGTTGACATCAAAGTCGAGAACACCTTGTCCATTCCGATATCGCAGCAATGCGGACCTTCGTAATTGCCCCAGCAGATGTGAACCCGAACCTTGTCGGCGGGCACATCCTGCAATGCATGGTTCAGCGCTTCGACATGCATTTCGGCAATACTGACAAATTCCTCGTCAGAAAGGTCGGTGAACAGCATATGGCGCGACAGGGCAAGATCGGGACAATCCAATTGAAGATCCAGACCCGCCGCGACGATGGTTTCATATTCGGATTTCATCGCATCGGCCAGCGCGGCCAAATACGCCTCGCGCGTCGGGTAATAGTCGTTCTGCAGAAAAAGAGAGATCACACCTGGGCTGGCAGCATTCATAAATCCGCGCTCAATCCCGTGCTCAGCCATGGCTCTTTTGAGGTTGTCGATATCCTTCTGCAACTCGCCCTGCCCTTTCGAGCACACGTCGCCTACACACATGGGCCGCGCGTATTGCGGAGTTCCGCCATCATTCGCCAAACGTTGAAGAAAGCCCGGAAACATCTTCAGATCAGCCGGAGCGTTGCGCGGGCTGTCGCCTGCAAACCCGGTGTAGCGGTCCTTGACGTAGGTCGCGTAAGAGATTTTCGAAGTCTCGCCATCTGATACAATATCGATCCCCGCTGCAGCCTGTTTGCCTACGGTTTCGGACACCGCGTTCGTCATGCAGGCATCAAAATCTGTCTGATCGAACGGTTCCCCCCGCTCGCGCGCGAAGATGAAATCGACGACTTCCTGACTACGCGGCAGACTCCCCACGTGGGTGGTTGAAATTCGTGTCATCATGTCATCTCCAATTCAATTACTTCCCTGTGCCGAGTCCAAAGTGAAGAACGGGTCACATACTGCGCGCCCCGAAGGAGATCGGAGCGCGCAACTTTGCCTTTATGCACCGGTCCAGGTAGCTCCGGCGGGATCGTCCGTTGCCGTGATACGATACAGACCGGCCTCTCCGGTCATTGAGGGCACGATACTGTAGCTTTCACCTGACAGAACCAGCGCTGTGTCGCCTGCGGACAAAGTTGTTTCATAGCCATCGATTGTAATCCGCCAATGACCACTCGCAGGCATGAGGACGACGGGCATATGCGCCGCGACGGGTTCGTTCAAACAAGAGCCGTGTCCGAGGAAATCGACCTCAAACCCCGGCTTATCCTTGATCAGGGCATCTTCGCCAATAACTTTGGCTGGCTTGTTAGCGGAAAGCGCCATCAGATCCCAATAGCGTGCCACATATTTGCCGATAACATCTTCGACCGGAACTTCCGGATAGCTCTTAAGCTCTTCTTCGGTCAGCAGCGGCATGGGGCGCACGTTGTGGGGCAGTTCCTGACCCTTCTTGCTGTCATACAGCACGCCATTGTCGCCCAGCATCAGCCCATGCGCCTGCGCGTCTTCGATCACCTGTGGTGCCCAGGTGACACCGCCACCCGCATCATCGCCGCCCAGGATCGACATGATCATCCCATAATCCTGCCCGACATTTTCGAAACCGCGAAAGATGCCAGTTGGAATGTTAAATATGTCACCTTCCTCGGCAATAAACTCGCCCGCAGTGCCATAGCGACCCCAGAAGAACCGCCAACGTCCTTTGGCGACAAAGAACACCTCGGCCGTGGTGTGGCTGTGCAGCGAATTCCGGCATTTCGGAGGTTGCCCCGCCGCGCCAATATTGAAACCGATTTTGTCGGTGATGTGGACATGCTGATCGGGGCTTTCGGATACGCCACCGCCTACGATGGTAAAGTTTTCCTTCTGGTCCGAACCGGGCGTGTGCGCGTCAATAAATGCGGTTTTACAAGGCTGCAGTTCGCCGTAGCGGACAATGCGTTGTTGGATCGTGCTCATAATGGTCTCCGTTCATTGAATTGGTACAAGAGGTCTCGATCCTCATGCACCCGGAGGGCGATCATTCAGCCGCCGCGCCCGCAAGGACGCCCGGTGGCCGTGGTACCGCCGGGTTCCTTCACTGGCATCCAATGCGACGCGCGTTCGAGACATCAGAGATCCCCGGTTTCCAACAGAAGCTGTTTCCAGACCGCGGTTTCATCGAACAAGGTCCATTCGCGTCGCAGCCTGATGTCGCCTCCAATCAACTCGCCCCATTCGGCATGGCTGATCCCCAACACATACAACTCAGCGCCTGTGGGTTTGCCGAACACGCCCCAACCGTCATGCTTGCCATGCAAGCTCCAGCGCAGGGCCGAGCGGGGCGGCATATTCGGATCATCGCGCCCGATCTGATGATGGATGGTGAAGGTTGCGCTTGGCATGGCGGCACGCAAAGACATCCAGAACCGATCAGCCGAATCCCAGCCATGGCCCGTGACACCGCCGGGATATTCGGTCTGCACGCCTCGGTCATACTCTCGTTCAATCGCGCCCATATCTGCATTCATTATCCGTGTCAGCAGATCCGCGTGGCGGTGTCCCCATTCATTGTCATTGCCGTACCCCTTGTAGGGGCCTTCGATGTCGTTCTTGGGTGACAGAGGCTTCACACTGGCCTCGGCCCCACCTTCACGCGCTATCAGATCGGCGGCATACTCCTTGGGATCCCAGCCCATTTGCCGAACAATCGCACCCTGATCTCGGATCAGCCATTCGTCATCGATCATGTTGTCGATGGCGTGGCAGTCGGCCAGAATTCGGTATCGCAAGCGTGTTCCGGTGGCTTTGCCATAGACACCATTGCCCCGGTGCGTGGCGGTCGACAGGATACGATGCGAGCTCAGCATGCCATCTTCCGGGGTGCCCGACCAGATCACATCCTCGCCCAGCAGCTGACGGTCGGGGAACTCGGCCAACGTGGCCATTGTTGCACCAATGACATTCTGGTTACCCAACACAACCGAACCAGGTGAGCGGACGACGATGTCTGGGCTGTAATATTGATGCAGAGTCGCAATGCCACGGTCTTCCCAAATCTCTTTGGTGATGCCGATGATATAATCCGGGAAATCTTTGAATTTGGGATCAAATCCCTTCATGTCTTCCATCCTTCAGGTATGCGGGCGGAGCCGCGAACGATCAAAGGTCCGTCAATCTCGGTGCGGCGCGGCGCAGCAGCGGGATTTTCGATCTTGCTAAGTAGAATATCGACGGTTTCGGCAACCATCCGATTGGCAGGCTGACGAATAGTTGTCAGATTGTAGGCTGGCCAAGAGGCAACGGCGACATCGTCATATCCCAGAACCGAGACATCGGCCGGAATTTGCAGGCCCAACTCGAACCGCAGCGTGTCCATCACAGAGATCGCCATGTGATCATTGGCCACGAACACAGCGTCCGGTGGATCGGACGCGAACATGCGTAGCGTTGCCTCACGCGCCTGTTCAGCGATGAAGTTCCCGGCTCCACGGGCGTGCAGTTTGACACCCGCCTCTTGCAGGGCCGCTACGAACCCCGCTTCGCGATCGCGCTGGGTCGAAGCGCCCTCCCACCCGGCGATATATCCGATCTTCTCATGACCGCCAGCCAGCAGAAACTCGGCTGCCTTTCGGCCACCGGCGACATTGTCGGATGTAACCGATGACATAGTGAGGTCATCCTGTGCCCGATTGAACAACACCATCGGTACGCCAACGGTCCGACAACGTTCATACAAGGTCGACGACAGGGCCACCGATGCCGCGATTATGCCGTCGACTTGAAAGTCGAGCAATTCCTCGACCACGCTATCGACGTTTTCGGCTTGGTTCGACGCCATGAATATCATCACATGGTAGCCGCGCTCTTGCAGCGTGTTCGTCAACCTTTCCAGTGCTTCAGGATAAAACTGATTATTCAGATACGCCACAACAAGCCCAATGATCCGGCTTTTGCCGGACACTACGGCACGCGCAAGGACGTTCGGCCGATAGCCCAGTTGCTTGGCGGCCTGACGCACCTTTTCAATCGTCTTTTTCGAGGCTGACGCCCCCGGAGTGAACACACGGCTAACGGCAGACTGGCTGACCCCGGCGAGGCGGGCGACCTCCATGGATGTAACTTTTTGCGCCGCCATCAGTCTGCTGTCCAACCTCCGTCTATCATCAACGCGGTGCCCGTCACCAAAGCCGATGCATCCGCTGCAAGATAAACCACTGCCCCCATGATGTCTTCGATCTCGCCCGGGCGGCCCAACTTGATCTTGTCCAATATCCATGCGCGCTTGTCCGGGTCATCAAAAGTCGACTTGGTCAAATCGGTCAGAATAAAAGTTGGGCAGATCGTGTTGACCCGAATTTTTGCAGGACCGAACTCCAGCGCCATCGCCTTGGAAAAGCCTTCGACTGCGAATTTTGACGCGCAATAGACGGCCCTTTCCCGCCCGCCCACATGGCCCATCTGGCTGGAGATGTTCATCAGCGATCCGGGGCGCCCAGCTTCTAACAGTCCTTTCGCCACCGCTTGGGTCAGAAAATAGGCTCCTCGGACATTGACATCCATTACCGCATCAAAATCCTCGGGCCGTGTGTCCACGGCCCTGCTGTGTCGGGCCAGACCGGCCGAGTTCAGCAGGATATCAAACGGCCCGTTTTGCGCCACAGCATCAGCAGTGCCTGCAACGTCAGAAACATCCAGTTCAAGTATATTCGCCAACCATCCCCGAGCGGTCATCTCTGTTGCCAGATCCTGCAACGCATCCTTGCGCCGCGCCGCCAGTGTCACTTCGGCACCATGCTCTGCCAGTGCTACGGCACAGGCCATGCCGATACCGGACGACGCGCCCGCGACCAATGCGCGTTTGCCGTTAAGATTGAAACTTGGGGTGCTGGGAAATTGGGACATATCAGACCTCGCCAACCGGAAATGGAATGCGGCCCGGAACGCGCGCCTTGTTGAACTCTCGCAAACGGGCAAAGACGTCAACACCCAGCTGGCGATAGGTATCCAGCAGATCAACCAGAACCCAGTTCTCGCGAATCTTGCCATTTTCAAGCCGCCAGAAATCGAGGCTGCGCAGCGTGATCTTCTTGCCCGACGGTGCGATCCCCATCCAGCCATCATTGGTGACAGTCTGGATCATGTTGGGCCAACCCGTAACAGCCGCATAGTCACCGTCGCCAAAGAAATGACAGGTGATGTCATCTACATCCTGCCCGCGATCCGGCATTGCGTTGAGGAATGGAATCTGATGCCAATTACGGAACCCCGCGATACCCCGCCCTGTGCCGATCCCCGAGGGGCCGTACCAGTTCATCCGAGGATGCCAGAACCGCTCCAACTCCATCACCTCCGGACCACCTTCTACGGGATGTTTGGTCAGATGATCCAGCATGTCGACTATGTGCTGGCAGGTCTCTTTGCCCTTGGCCTTGTCATACGGGCCGGGCACCAGCCCGTCCTGCGTCGCTGGTCCCGGAACATGCCATTCCCGCCCCAAACCGGGTGCCATGGGCCAGGCCTGCGCTTGCATCATCACTTCGGGGATATCCCAAAGCGCCTGCACCTCGGCGACTTTGCCATTTTCGATCCGGTAAAACTCGTGAAACCGCATGGTGACCTGATGGCCTGTCGGCGGAATCTCCAGCCATGGCCCCGCGAAAGTGCCGGTATAGTACCCACCGCATCCAACCCAATCAGCCCCGAATTCATCAGGTCCAGCCATGACGATATAATCGCGGCGCTCAAGATCGGGCCATGCGGTCAGAAGATCGCGATAGCAACAATCGTAATAAGCACTACTCCCATTGGTGTCACCAAACGGATAGCTCAGATGGAACACAGCGTCGGGAGAACAAATCTGATCCAACGCCTGCCGGACACCGGCTTCGGTAAAGTCATACATCGCAGCCCTGATCTGTGCGATCAGGGTCTTGTGCTCAGTATGCCTGTCACTCATTCTGCGGCGTCCCTGTAAGGTGCAGGCGCGCCGTAGGGGACATTGATGCCGCCGTAACGCCGTACGCGGACGTTACATTGCTCGGCGTGCCCCACAAAACCTTCGAGCATACATAGGCGCGAGCCATATTCGCCGATCAAGGTTGCCGCCTCATCAGTCAGCACCTTTTGATAGCTATGTGTTTTCAGATATTTACCCACCCATAGACCACCAGTATAGCGGCCAGCTTTTTTGGTAGGTAGCGTGTGATTGGTGCCAATAACCTTATCACCGTTCGAGACATTGGTACGCGGTCCAAGGAACAATGCGCCATAACAAGTCATGTTCTCAAGGAACCAGTCGTCGCGATCGGTCATGACCTGCACATGTTCTGATGCAATGTCATCAGCAACCCGCAGCATCTCATCATACGTGTCGCAGACGATCACTTCGCCATATTCCTCCCACGATACTTTTGCGGTGCCCGCTGTCGGTAGAATGCCCAGCAGCCGGTCCACTTCGGCCATCGTGTCCTCGGCCAGTTTGCGAGAATTGGTCAGCAATACGCAGGGGCTGTTATACCCATGTTCAGCCTGACCCAGAAGATCGGTCGCGCACAGCTCTGCGTCTGCGGCGGTCTCATCAGCAATCACCATGGTCTCGGTCGGGCCGGCGAACAGGTCGATACCGACGCGGCCAAATAGCTGACGTTTAGCTTCTGCGACAAAGGCGTTACCCGGACCGACAAGCATGTGGACTGGATCAATCGTCTCGGTTCCCAACGCCATGGCGCCGATAGCCTGAATGCCGCCCATCACGTAAATCTCATGCGCCCCACCCAAATGCATGGCGGCGATCACCGCTGCATTGGGCTTGCCCTGAAACGGAGGGGTGCAGGCGATGATGCGCGGCACGCCCGCCACCGAGGCCGTCGCCACCGACATATGCGCCGAGGCCACCATCGGGAATTTTCCACCGGGCACATAACAGCCCACCGATTGTACGGGGATGTTCTTGTGGCCCAAAATGACGCCCGGCAGAGTCTCAACTTCGATATCCAGCATCGAATCGCGCTGAGCTTGTGCAAAGTTGCGCACTTGCTCCTGCGCGAATTTGATGTCCGCCAGCTCTCGATCCGTTAGCTGATTGATCAGGTCGCCGATCTGGTCTTGAGACAACCGAAACGATGCTGGCGAATAGTTATCGAACTTCTCGCTTAGCTCGCGTACCGCAGCATCGCCACGTGTTTCGATGTCTTTCAGCGTCGCTTCGACGACAGCGCGTGTTTTGGCGTCATCCTCGGCTCGGTCAGCATCGGACTTACCACGTTTCAGATACTCGATTGTCATTGTCCTAATCCTTAGTTTCAGGCCGGGGCGGAGACTTCTCACCCCGGTCAAATGCTTCCCAGCCTTCACCGTTAAACAGATCGACACCCAGCTGTGCCGCTACATGGGCGAAATCCACATTCACCCAATTGTCGACGATCTTGCCGTCGACCACTTTCCAGAAATCCATATATCGGATCTCGACCCGCTTTCCGGTGGGGGCGATCCCCAGGAACTCACCCGAATGGGTTGCTTCCTGTCGGCCAAACGCAGCCGCCCACTCGCCCATGTAAAGGCGCGCTTCGTCGATGCAGGTCTTGTCCGAAAAAGCCGCCTGAAACGGGCGTTGCCAATTGTCCTGAAACTGTTTCAGGCCAGTTTTTGTGCCGCAGCCCTGATTGCCCATCCAGCGGAAGCCTTCCGAGAAGAATTCGCCGATGTCATCTATGCGGTGATCGTTCAGACCATCCACCATGGTTTCAATCACACGGCGGGTGTCTTCTGTTTTGTCGAGGTCCGTATCACGTGTCAGCACGGCCTGTTCCGGGCGGGAACCCTTCATCTTTCTCATCCTTGTATTGGTGCCAATAGAAATTCTGTCTTCATCGGGTAGCTCAATCAGCTGACAGAAAATCCCTCGGCATCCGGTTGAGCGCCGGGTGGCGGCCAACGGCGTTATGTCTTGCAGAGCTGCTCATGCGGCTTGCTCGGCGATGTCGGCAAAAAGGTCATATCCCAGCTGCAACAACACATGCGGGATGTCGACGAAAACCCAGTTTTCGACCAACAGATCGTCCTCTCGACGCCACCAGTCGCAGACCCGCATGAAGACGCGTTTTCCGCTTGCGGGCTGGTCGAGGAAGGGTTTCACCTGGACACCAGTCAAGGAAGGCCAGCCACCCGAGCATACGTAATTGCCTTCGCCGAAGCGGGTGAAATGCGCAGTCATGCCATTTCCCGCACTACCTCCGGACCAACCTTCGAAGGTGGCCTCGAAAGGCACCTGGAAGCTTGCAAAACTCTCGAGCCCGACGAAAGAACCGAAGGCGCCGGGGCCGTACCAGACCATGTTGTCATGCCAGAACGGGCGCCAGGCCTCGTTCTTGGTGGCAAGCTTGGCCAGCATTTCTGTGACCATACAATAGCTCTTGGCCCCCTCGACTGGGTCTTGCGGCGTGGTCAAGATGCCATCATGGCTTGCTGGACCCTGAATCATCCCGGTGAAGCCACGGGTCTTGCCCGGGCTATCGGTGATCGGCCATTGCCCTGCAGCCAGCATCAGTTCTGGGATATCGAAGAAGATATAGCTCTCCACCGCCTTGCCATCCTGCATGCGGTGGAACTCGCCGAAGCGCAGATAGGCAAGCTCACCTGTGGCGCGGATACCAAGCCAGTCGCGCGAGAACCGACCGACGAAATAGCCGGTGGCGCTGATCCAGCCCTGTCCTTCAAATACACCGGCCATGACGATATCATCGCGCCGAAAAAGCCCATCGAAGGAGGCTGCGAGCGGGGCGATGACGTGATCGTGCAGCCCGAGGCCACCTGCGACCTCGTTGAAAGGATGCACCACGTTGACATGTGCACCGGGGGCGAAGAATCCCTTATAGGCCGGCCGGAAATTGCCTGGATGGCGTTGCGCGGCGGTGAAATTCAGAAAGGGTTTACGGTCGAGGCGTTCCATTAACTTTGTCTCTGTAGGATCTGTTCAAGGCGTCTGCGGAGAAACGCCCCGCAAGGCCCTGCGCGCATCAAAGCAAAAGGAATTCGCCCTGGTCGCCTTGCCCGGCACGCAGCCATATTCAGGCTGCCTGCGTGCGCATGGGCAAATACGGACTGAGGATGCGTGCGTCCCATCAGCGTCAGCCTTTCACAGCCCCGGCGGTCAAACCGCCCACAATCTGACGCTGGAAGAACATCACCAAGATGAACAGCGGAACCGTCGCAGAAACCACGGCCGCAACGGCGAACATTACGTTGCCCTCGGTTTGCGTTGTACCAAGGAACGCGGCGATGGCTGGAACCATTGTGCGGTTGCTTTCTGACAACAGCATCGCCCCAACGGCAAAGTCGTTATAGGCCAGAAGAAACGAGAACAGCCCCGTGGTGATCACACCCGGCCACATCACCGGAATGATCACGCGGCGGAAGGCCTGAAACTGGTTGCAGCCGTCGACCTTTGCGCTTTCGTCAAGCTCGCTGGGGATGTTCTTGAAGAAGGCGTGTAGCATCCACAGGGTGAACGGCTGGTTGATCGCGACAAGTACGATGATTGTCGTCGGCAGTATCCCCCAGATATTCCATTCAAAGAAGGGTAACAAATAACCCGAAACCAACGTGATCGGCGGCATTGCGCGGAAGATCAGCGCCGTGATCAAAAGCCAGAATGTGTAGTTATAGCTCGATCGTGAAAGCGCATAGCCACCCAGCGTTCCGATGGTCAGCGAGATGGCGACCACAAAGACGCAAACGATCCCCGTGTTCAGAACATTCCGCCAAAATTCTTCCTGAATCCAAGCCCCTTCGTAACCGGTGGTGGTAAAGGGTGAGCCATAAACTGCCTCGGTCCGTGCGCCGGTTAGAGCGTTGGTCCAATCGGCGATCGAGAAGAAATCCAGCTCTACCTTGAACGACCCCCAAACCGTCCAGAGGAACGGGAAAGCGGCCAGGATGAACCAAAGGATCACAAAAAGCGACGAAGCAATCCGAAGGCTTTTGGGCATTCTTTGCGCACGGCTGGCCATGTTATCTTGCTCCTTTGAAGTCACGCCAGGTGCGGACAAGCACGGGCGACAACAGAATGGCGACCCCGATAATCGTGATCACAGACGTAGCGGCTGCAGAGGACAGCTGTCGCGTTTCACCGCCGAGGTCGTTGAAGATGAAAGTACTGAGCGATTGCGCATGGGCACCGGCGCTGAAGCCAATAATCGGTTCAAACACCTTGAAATTATCCATCAACTGGATCAGCGCCACAAACGTAACCAGTGGCATGAGATGGGGAACAACCACGAATTTGACCTGTTGCCAGCGGGTTGCCCCATCGATCTGGGCCGCCTCGATCTGATCTTTGGGCAAAGTTTGCAAACCGGCATAGAACACCACGAAGGCAAAGGGGGCCGAACTCCAGACGCCATAAACCATCAGCGCCACCCACATCAGCCCGGTCGAAGCCTTTAGACTGAAATCCGGATCTCCGGCCAAGTTTACAAGGGCGTTGCCGATGACGCCACGACTGTCAATCATCCAAAACAGAATGAGCGAGCCGATCAGCGGTGTCACAATCATGGGCAAGAGCGAGAAGAAGATCATCAAACCCTTGAGGTGCCGGTGCAGTGAGTTGACCGCCAGCGCAATCACCAGCCCCAGAATGATCGTGAGGGGTGTCACAATGAATGTGAAGGTCAGCGTAAAGGCCATGGCCCGATAGAAGGGCAAGTTTCCGACCTCTGAGAAAAGGTCGCCCCACGTATCGCTCGCCGCCCAGATTTCGCCAACCTCCTGTATCGCCAGGTGGCCGCGATCAAAGTAGATATCCAGCCCGACAAATCTGCCCAATGGTTGTTCGGCACGAAGCGCTGCGGTGGCTTCCTGATCGATGGTGGTCTCGGTTGTGCACCCGACAAGCGGAGTACAGTTTTCGACTTCCACCAGAACCGCCGGGTGTGGGGCATAAATGGATTGGATCACCACCGAGACGATGGGCATTGCAATGAACAGCAGCATTGCAAGTCCTGTGGGCAGGAAAAACCAAAGGAATGTCTTATGGCGCATGTCGCAATTCCCGTGTCGGCTTGATTGGGCGGGTGCCCGAATTGGGCACCCGCGAGGGGCGTTTTACTGTAGGAAGCCCTGTTCGATTGCCGCGGCGCGATAGGCGGCCTCGACATCGGCCAGCGCCTGTTCAGCGCTTTCCTTGCCCTGCATGAAATCGGCAAGTTCATTGCCGAGTGCACTGTGCATCAAACCCATGTAGGGCAGCATCGGATAAGGCGTCGTGCCCATTTTGGCAGCGTCAAATACACCCTGCGCGTCGTCTGCAGGTTCGTACCCTTCGATCAACCAGACTGCCAGCGGCGTGGTTTCATCGTTCAACATTTCGGGGCGGACGCCATGCGTCATCGCGACAAAAGTCGCCTCAGCCTCTTCATCCGAGATGTTCTTGCCGACGGTCCATCCGTCCCACCAAAGGGTCGAGGCCGGAGTCGTGCCGCCACCCACGGTCAGCGGCGCTGCAATTGCATGGCCATCAATTACTTCCTGCAAGACACCTTCGGTTGTGGTCTGCTGTGACGCCCGTGACCCCCACATATTCATGATCGCCACATTGCCCGCGCGGTATTCCGCGTTGGTGGCATTGGAATCATGGGTTAGAAAGTCGGGGTTCATATACTCGGACAAAGCCTTCATCATGTTCAGCGCTTTGACACCGGCCTCGGTATTGACGTTGGGCTCTGCGCTGCCGGGCTTGAAATGAGTACCTCCATAGCCAAGGAACATGTTGTTGAATTCCTGCGCCAGATTCCATCCCGCAGCGTAAGCACCACCAACCGGGTTTTGCATTATGCCCTGCGCGCGAATGGCTTCGGCCGCCTCGAGCAGTTCTTCATACGTGGTTGGCACTTCGACGCCTGCCTGTTCCAGAACGTCCTTGCGGTACATCAGGTGCTGAGCATTGGCCATGAAGGCGATGGCCATGATGTCATCGCCGATCTTGATCAATTGTCCCGGCTGCAGGTTCTGACCATGTTTTTCGACCAGGTCATTGAGCGGTCGGATAACGTCTTCATTCATCAACGCCACAATCGAGCTGTTGGCGATGATGGCTGAGGTGTATTCCGACGGATTACCCGACAGACCGGCGACGTTGATGGTTTGGTGTTCGGATGTCAGGTTGGATTCAACAGATGCGCCCGTGCATTCCTTTGCAGCAGCGGCCACAGCCTGAATGGCGGCAAATTCGTTGCCGACGATGTTGACCCGATCCGTGATCTCGCAGGCATAACCCGCGCTCGAAGCAAAGGCGGTCAGTGACCCGGCCAATGCGATTTTCTTTAGAAACATTTTGATTCCTCCCTAGGTGATTGGGTGCATCTTCGAAGCCTGCACCCGAGATTGTCCCGTCATTGCGGGATTGGTTTTCGTCTCTCAGATCTCAAGGCGCGCGCCGGTTTGCGCATCGAACAGGTGACAGTGATCGGTATGGATATGAATCGACACCTGATCGTCGATTTCAGCACGATAGGTTTTGTCGGCCTTGACCGAGACCAGCGCTCCGCCGATCCGAACCGAGACCATGGTGCTATCGCCCAGCAATTCCTGCGTATAGATGGGCGCGTTAATCTCGCCCCCGCTTTCTACGACATTGGCGTCCTCGGCGCGGAAACCCAAAGTTATTGGGCCATCCGGAGCATTCAGACCATGCACTTCGGTATTCTGCGCGCGGAACACACCGCCCTGAACATCGCCATCAACCAGGTTCATCGCCGGGTTGCCGATAAAGCTGGCGACAAACGTGTTCGCAGGCTCGTCGTAGATCGCCGTCGGAGAGCCAACCTGCTGGACAACACCCTGCTTCATGATCACCACGCGATCGGCCAGTGTCATCGCCTCGATCTGGTCATGTGTCACATAAATCGTAGTCACCGCCAGTTCATGGCTAAGGTTCTTGATCTGCGCGCGAGTCGAAACGCGCAGTTTTGCGTCAAGGTTGGACAACGGCTCATCCATCAGGAACACGTTGGGCTCGCGTACAATCGCACGCGCCAGAGCCACCCGTTGACGTTGCCCACCTGACAGCTCTGCCGGCTTACGATGCAGAAAGTCGTCCAACTCTACCATCGCCGACGCACGGCGCACTTTTTCGTCATGGGTGGAAGCGTCGATGCCACGTACCCTCAGCGGGAAACGAATGTTCTCGTAGACATTCATGTTCGGATACAAAGCGTAAGACTGGAACACCATCGCGACGTCGCGGTCTTTTGGCTCCATATCGTTGACGCGGGTACCGTCGATCAGAATATCACCCTCGCTTGCGTCTTCCAAACCTGCGATCATGCGCATCGTCGTGGTCTTGCCACAACCCGACGGGCCGAGAAGCACCAGAAATTCCTTGTCGGATATTGTCAGGTCGAAATTGTCCACTCCAACAAACGAACCCCAACGTTTTCCAACATTGCGCAGTTGAATCTCGGCCATACTGTCCTCCCAGTTGCACCTGAGTGCATACGTTTGCAAAAGCATAGACATCCAAAGGAACATCTGGCAAGTATTTTTTGCAAGCGAATGCAAAAGCGCCCGCAATCTTGCTAAAGACTGACGCTTCCCTCCGGGCAAAGCATTGAAAGTAAAAGATATGTCTTACGAAGCCGAGAAAGAAATTGTCCTGAACTTCTACAAAGCTCTGAGCGATGCAGAGGAATCAGCCCACTCTGATGTGATCGCTGAGTATTGCGCCGAGGACCTCCTGTGGCGCGGCTTTCACCCGTTCAACGAGCTGCGTGGCGCTAGCAACGTGGCGCAAAAATTCTGGCAGCCGCTGAATCACAGCCTAACTAACTTGCAGCGTCGGATGGACGTGTTCATGGCTGGTCAAAATGAAATCGACGGGTTCAATTCAGTCTGGGTTGTTTCGATGGGCCATCTCATGGGGCTGTTCGACAAGGACTGGCTGGGCATTGCGCCAACCGGAAAAATGGCCTTGCTGCGCTATTGCGAGTTCAACAGGATTGAGCACGGTAAGATTGTCGAAACCGCGATGTATCTCGACATCCCGCATTTCATGATTCAGGCCGGGTTGCAGCCCTTCCCGCCGCAGACCGCCGCACAACTTGTCCAGCCCGGGCCCATGACCCATGACGGCCTGATGTTCACGCCTCAACCCGCCGAAGACGGCCAAAAGACATTGGCCGCTATCAACGCGATGATCTCCGATCTTGGGCGGTGGGACAGCGGGCTCAGCCTTGAAGATGAGTTGCGCCGCACATGGTGCGAAGACATGATCTGGTGGGGGCCATCCGGTATCGGTGCGACCTACACAATCGAACGTTACGCCAAACAACACGCTGGCCCGTTCCGTGCTGGGTTTGCCGACCGGTCAAAAACCAACCATATCTGCCGCATGGCCGAGGGCCACTATGGCGGCTTTTTTGGCTGGCCGAACTTTACCGCCCGACCAACCGGCGGGTTCATGGGGATGCCTGCCACTGACAAAGCCGGTGAGTTCCGGGTGATAGACATTTATCGTCGCAAAGGTGATAAACTGGCCGAGAACTGGATTTTCATCGATCTGCTTCATTTCTGGAAGCAACAGGGTGTCGATATTCTGGACCGCATGGCGCGAGTGGGCCTTTAGATCATGGCCAGACCCGTCATGTTGGTCGGAATACGGTAAACGGACGTGCAGGCAGTGATGTACAGCATGCTGAACCCGGCCCCACCAAAGCAGAAGTTGGTAGATTTCTGCGGCGTCAGAATGACACCAAGGCAGTGCGCTTGGGCATCAAACAGATGTACACCGCCGGGACCATTGCACAAAATCTGGCCGTCGCGGGTGCACTTCATACCGTCCGGTACCCCTTCCCCATCGCCAACAACATCGGCCCAGACCACCCCACCGGTCAGTGAGCCATCAGCGGCGACATCAAAGATGCGGATATGGCCACCCCAACTGTCATTGACAAACAGCCTTGTTTCGTCAGCTGACAAACACAACCCGTTGGGTTGCTGAAAATCATCCGCGACAAGGTGTAACGTGCCGTCGGGATCCAGCCGGAACACGCCTTGCACCGGCAGTTCCTGCTCTCTCAGAATGCCAAGATCCTCTCGGATACGACCAAAACTGGGATCAGTGAACCAAATCCGACCGTGCGAGTCGCAGATAACATCGTTGGGGCTGTTGAGTTCTTTGCCATCAAAATGCGTGGCGATCGAAGTAACCCGCTTGCCGCCGTGATCATGGCGTACCAAATGCGAACTGGCGTGCTCGCAAGAGATCACTGCCCCGCTTTTGTCGAAGCAATTTCCGTTTGCTTGGTTGGATGGGGTGCGAAAAACGCGAACTCCCTCACCCTCGCTCCACTTGTATTGATGGCTCTCCTGAATGTCCGAGAATACCAGCCAATGCTCTTCGGGGTGCCATATTGGCCCTTCGGTAAACCCCAGACCGCTAGCGATTTCTTCCAGTTGAGCGTCAGGGTGCACCAGATCTGTGAAGCATTTGGAACGGATATCGAATACCATGTGAACACCTTTTCAGAGTTGCGCCTGCCAACACTACCGGCAAGCCTCGACAAGAACAGCGTTTCAGGAGAAAACGCAATAACGACTGTTCGATAGTCTGGCCCTGCCAACTTCAATGCTCTACGCTATGGCCGATGTTTCCAAACCGCTTGGCTACCAATTGCCACGTGCCGCCCAAACAAAACCGTCAGGACTTTCCCATGAATTTCAAACAACGCATGCTTTCTGGCGAGCCTCTCGTCGGAACGTTTCTCAAGACACCAGCTCATGAACTGGTCGAGATAATTGCCAAGTCAAAACTGGACTTCTTGTGCCTGGATGCGGAACACGCACCCTTTGACCGGGGTCGGTTGGATGTTTGCCTCGCCGTCGCCCGGGCTCTGGGGTTGCCGACGTTGGTGCGGGTGCCGACTGGGTCGGCGGACGAGATTCTCAAGGCGCTCGACAGTGGCGCGACAGGTATTGTTGTGCCGCATGTTGACAGCGCCGAAAAGGCTCGTCGCATTGCGCGCGAGGGTCGTTTTGGCCATGGTGGTCGCGGCTATGCCGGATCAACCCGGTGGGCAGGGTTTGCGACTCGATCCATGGCTGATGTCCTCAAGCAAAGCGAAGAAGAGACAATTATCATTGCCCAAATCGAAGAACCAGAAGGCGTCGCAGAAGTTGATGATATCGCCGCGACCGAGGGCATCGACGGGATTTTTGTAGGGCCTGCGGATCTTGCGGTGTGCTACGGCGTGACCGATCAGTCCGACCCACAAGTTCTTGATGCAATGCGACGCTCGGGCGATGCAGCCAAAGCACATGGAAAGACGCTGATGACCTTTGCAGCCAGCGCAGAAGCCGGACTCAAGCTGCGCGACTATGGGGTGACCATGATCTTCGTCGCTTCGGAACACGCCTTCATGCTTCGCGCTGCAAACGCGGAAGCGGAGAACTTCCATGGCACCGCGAGGACGTGAAACGCACAGGGCTTTTTAGTGGAAAGGGCCTTGGCGTCGAAATATCCGCGGGCTGGTAAATGCTGCGACGACAGTACTTTCTTTGCTAGAAATGCGATGCGCGATTGCGGATTATTCGCTTCGCTGAATAGCGGTGTCCTGTCGGTTTTTCTCCAGTCCGCCGTACCCGCCTTGATCAGGCAAAAATCGCTAAACGGGCTAGGTTTAACAGTAAAAGTCGAGATCGGAAACTGCACGGCGTTGGCCCGAGATCAGTTCGTCTAGCAGTTCACCAGTCACCGTCGCTTATCCTAAACCGCACACGTTAATCCCCATAGATGTCCAGAGACCAGAGTTAAGAGTTTGCAAACGCGGCAGACCATCTGCCGCATCCGTAATGTAGCCGTTCCAGCACTATTTGATCGGCGATTCCGCCAGTAGCAGGAAAAACTCGACCACCTTGCGCCGAACTGGTTCTTAGGGTTTATGATCGTCTGTTTGACGCAGAGGTTCGCGGCGGCCGGATAGGAAACGCTCGTCCGCCTCAACCCGGAAACTGTTGACCAGTTTTTCGAGATCCTCCGCAGATTTGCCACCAGCGCAACGCCATTAAGAAAAGGCGGTCGACGAATTCACTAAAGAAGAGACCAACGCCCGGCTTCATTGATTAAGATCGCACTGCATGCCTCACGGCATCGATAACGGAACTTTGAAATGCGTGATCTTTTCAGGCTGGCTGGCGGGCAGATCGCACGTCTAAGTCCTTCTTGCCGAACTCGCTTGGAAAGCCCCGGGTCGACGATAGGTGTGTATTTAACGGAATAATTTTCTTCAATCACAATGGCTTGCGCTGGTGTGGCGCTCCTGTCGCTTATGGCCCGTGCAGGACCCTCAACAGCCGACGGAAGCGCCGTTACAAACGGCAAAACCGCAACGAGATCATGTCCGACAGACTCAAGAGTTGGAGACGCGTGGCGACGCGCTTTGACCGATGTCCAAAGGTCTTGCTCGCAGCCGGCGCTCGCGGAAACCGTCATCTATTAGTATGGTATCATGAAGCTAATAAGGCTTGGGTATCGACTGCTTATGTAGGGTTAATCTGTAAAAATTTGCGTAGAAGAAGACTTCGAAATTTGATGGGAATTCGAAGTACATCACACACTAAGACAGCTGCGCGTATCATAGAATTGAAGGAAAGTGATTGCGCCAGCCTGTTTCGAACGGATTGGGATTCTCCCCTTCGATTGGAATTCGCTTTCGACCGCTCATTTCAAGATCGGGGACAGTAACTGGTAGCATTTGTGTGGGGATACTTAGGCTTGGAAAACAGATCCTCGCCGCCGGAATTCTCGGCCAGCCTAAACCTACACATTCTAAGCGAATATCGGTTCCTCACAGTCGGCTAGACGCAGGCATCGCCGCTCCTGTGTCCTATGTTTCAGCGGTTTGGGATTCCTTGAAGGAGAACAAGAAAGCGCCACGGATGTTCAAACCCAACCGAAGCTTTCAGGAATGAAATTAATCAACTGAGATAGAGTAATTTCACGTAACGGGTCGTGAGCCAAATGATCTGTGGAACGCCCCGTTTCAGACGAAACGGGGCGTTAAGATATCAATAGGTGCGCTTGATGTCGCTGTAGGCACCGCGCAGCTTCACGGTGATCGTGATGTCCTGCTTATCACGGTTGCGCCAGAACCAGCCGTGATTGCCGGTGAATGCGGCAACCACTGTTCCCTTTGCACCGGTTTTGCCACGGCCTTTCTCATAGCTGATGGATTCGTCAGCGTTGTCGCCATGGAGTTCAAAATTTGCCCGGCCGCCTTCGGCAACCCAATCAAATTCAGTCACAGCACCTTCATCCATGACCAGCTTCCACTCGATTCCTTCTCCAGGGGTCAGAGTGAACGAGAATTCATCCGCCCAGGGCTCGGCACTTTGCTGCGCATAGGCGGCGCCCACAAAGGCGCCAAAGATATCCTTAAACAAGCTGGATTGATCTTCTGGTGCCTGCTGCGCGTCCCGAGCGGCCTCTTCGGCCAGATCGGTCTTGATCTCTCCCATCTCGGTCAGACCAAGAACACTGCCGATCCGAGTGGGATCAATGCCATATTCTGCGGGCAGAACCACGGTCACCAGCAAAACCACAGCGGCCACGGCCGCAATGATAGTGGACTTGATCAACTGGGCCGAGCTAGGCAGTTCTTCTGGGCTTGGTTTTTCAGAATTGTACATGTGTATCTCCGTTTATTCAGGCTGAGACGAACAGGCCGGTCAGCTGATATCCCATCAGCACGAAACCAGCCGCCATCATCGCGACGTTGACGCCATAGGCGTGTTTCCAGAAGAATTTGGATTTGCGCCAAAACCCCATGAAGATCAGGATCAGGGCAAGGGCTATGAACTGGCCGATTTCGACGCCGACATTGAAGGCCAGCAAGTTGGGCAACAGCCCGTCTTCGGGCATATCATAGTCCAAAATCTTGGCTGCGAGACCAAGGCCGTGGAAAAAGCCGAAGATCAGCGTGGCCCATTTGGTATTGGGCTGATAGCCGAACCAACGCTGATACGCTCCCAGATTGTCCAGCGCCTTGTAGACGACAGACAAGCCGATGATGGCATCAATAATGTAAGCATTAACGTTCCAGCCGTAGTAGACGCCAAGCAGCATGGTCGTGGAATGGCCTAGGGCAAAGATGCTGACATAGGTGGCGACATGTTTGGCCCGGTACAGGAAAAACACGACCCCGAACAGAAACAGGATATGGTCATATCCCGTCACCATGTGCTTGGCACCCAGATAGGCGAAGGGGATCAGTTTTACACCCCAGATCTGTTGAATATAGCCGGCATCGCCAGCCGTGACGTTATGGGCTGCGGCATAAGACGCGCTGTAGGCGAGCGCCGCAAAGACAAGGGCTGCCAGCGTCAGGGATTGGCGCATAGCCTCCCCTAACCGGCCCCTTTGGACGGTTTGCATGAGATATTTCTCCGCTATGTTGTGTGATTGATCGTCAAACCCCGCAAAAGCGGGTTCGGTCACACGCGCGGAGGTCGGTCAAGCCTATATATGGGGTCAGGTTTGTCCAGAAACGGTTCCAGCGCATCAGGCAACCTAAATCTGTCGACCGATTCCGCCTCGGCAACCAGGAACAGGATCGCCGAGCTGTGATCATGATCGACCGCATCGTGACTATGGCCATGCAGCGCCCAGTAATTGTCCAGTGCTTCGCCATGGGAATGGCCGTGATCACCCATTATCTGGCTGCGTTCTGACACGCTAAGCAAATAGTTGGCAGAGTGTGTGAAAGACGGGGCCACTGACCAGGCGAATACGCACAGAACCATGAACGCTATAAACGCGTGTCTGATCCAATCAGCCAGTTGTCTGCCCGACACAATCTGCATCACTGTTCCTGCCCGCGACGGTTTTCCGTCCGTTTTTCTTCATGCGCTATCCTACTCACTTAGCGTCAATAATCGTTATCTCGCAACCCTGGATATCATTGTCAGCGGGAAGTCTCCGATCTGCCGAAAAGGCCGAAAGATCTCCTTCTCGACAGATCAGGACTTCAATTTGCGTGTTCTCGCGCTGCAGCCGAACCAGAAAATTAGCACGCAACTGCGTGTTCATTGTGTTGACCTGTGAGAATTGGCCCTTTTTGCCGGCATATGTCTTGCGCCCGCTGACAGCGCGTCTGGAAACGGCATCCGGGTGGCGGGTCCATTGGGCTGGGCGGGTCACCGTGCAGTACGATGCGCTGCCTGGTTGCCTCAATACGCGGGTCGGGAGACGGGACAGCAGACAAAAGCGCTTGGGTATAAGGAGGTTGTGCATCGTTAAACAGGTTCTCGGTTGAACCTTTCTCCATCATGCGACCCAGATACATCACTGTCATGTCGCTACACATTTCCCGCACCACCGCCAAGTCGTGCGAGATCATCAGTACCGTCAGGCCGAGTTCCTGCTGCAGGGTTACGAACAGCTTCACGATCTGCGCCTGAGTCGAGACATCCAGCGCCGAAAGCGGTTCGTCACAGATCAGAATTTCGGGCTCTAGCATCAGGGAGCGAGCAATCGCGACACGCTGCCGTTGCCCGCCGGCCAGAGACCGTGGCAGACGCTCACCCGCCGTTTCAGGCAGCCCCACCAGATGCATCAGTCGGGCGATGCGCTGTTGACGATCCTTGCGACCGAACCTGTGGATCGAGAGGGGTTCCTCAAGCGACTGATAAACCGTCTGGCGACGGCTGAGCGCACCCAGCGGGTTCTAGAACACGAACTGCATCTGTTTTGCCAGCGCCTTACGGTCGCGCATCCCGTCGGCCAGATCCTGCCCCAGAATGCGCACCGAACCCGATGTGGCCGGTTGCAGCCCGACCATGGCTCGCGCCAGTGCGGTCTTGCCGCAGCCGGATTCGCCAACGATGGCGTGAAAAGCGCGCGCGATGGTCAGATCTACGCCATCCACCGCACGCACCATCCGGTCGGGGCCGCTGCCGGGGAAATGAACCTTCAGGTCGTGAACCTCGATTGCGTTTTGCGTCTCCATCTCAGGCACTTTCCAGTTCCGCCTGCGCCGCGTGGCAGGCTGTGACATGAATCCCGTCCTCAGGCACCGGGATGAGCGCCGGGCGTTGGGTGGCGCAGACCGGGAGCATGCGCGAACAGCGCGTATCGAACGGGCAACCGGTGCGCAGCCGCGACTGATCAGGGGACGATCCGGGGATGCCCTTGGGTACTTCGTTGCTGTTGGCCCGCAGATTAGGGACCGAGGCCAGCAACCCCTGCGTATAAGGGTGCACCGGTGCGGTTAGCACCTGCGCAACCGTGCTGCTTTCCACCACCAGACCCGCATAGAGCACCGCCACGCGGTCGGCGACCGAAGCGACCACGCCGATATCATGGGTGATCAGCACCACCGCGATATCTTCCTGTTGCTGGATATCCTTGATCAGTTCCAGAATCTGCGCCTGCACGGTGGCGTCCAGTGCCGTTGTCGGCTCATCCGCGATCAGCACGCGCGGATTGCCCGCCAGCACCCGGTCGGAGCGGTTCAGCAGCGATTGCCCGCCGCACACAGCACTGCCGCGAATATCGACTGATACGCCTTCGGGCAGAAGGCCCAACGGGCCCAACGTCATCACCGTTTTGCCCGATCCGCTTTCGCCGACAATTGCCAGAATCTCACCCGGCATCACCGACAGCGAGGCGGTATCGACCGCCCGGACCGAGACTTGCTCAGTGTAAAGATCGATCACAAGATCCTCGATTTGAAAGACGGGTTGGGTCATGCTTTGACCTCCTTGGCCTGAATCTCGGCCTCGTCGCCGAGGCGTTCCCGTTTTAGCTTACGCAAACGGCGCGGGTTCAGCGCGCGCGGCACTTTTTACAACGCGAAATGTTCACCCAGCAGGTTGAAGCTGACCACCACCATAGTCAGGGCAAGACCGGGCGCGATGACGAGGCGGGGATATTCCTCAAGATAGCTCATGCCGTCGACCAACATCTGGCCTCATTCCGGTGTGGGCGGTTCGACCCCCAAACCCAGAAAGGACAGCGTGGCAATCGCCAGCACCAGCGCGCCTGAATCCGCTGAGGCATAGACCACCACCAGCGCCAGCACATGCGGCAGGATATGGCGCGAGAATATGCGTACATGGCCCGCACCCATGATCCGCGCGGCCTCGATATACGGCTGATGCAGTTCTGATGCGACGACGGAGCGGCTCATGCGGGTATAGTTGGCCCACCATGCCATGGTCAGCGCCGCGATCAGGCTGGGCAGCGACAGTACGATGTCGATGGCGCTGATCAGCACAAGCTCGACCTTGCCGCCGGCATAGCCTGCTAACGACCCGATCACCACGCCAATCAACAACGCCGAGGCCAGCACCATAGAAATGGCAAACAGAGACACACTCGCGCCATTGATCAGACGGCTGAGCATATCGCGGCCCAGATAGTCGGCGCCAAGCCAATGGGCGGCACTAGGACCCTGCAGGATGGCGCCATAGTTCTGCGCAGTTGGATCATATGGGCTGATCCACGGAGCGAGAATGGCGATCAAGGTGAACAGGGCCACAGGGGTGATCACCAGCCACGGCAATTTTTTTTCAGGATATGCATTCTTCTGCCTCCGGATGCGGCGGTCGATCAGCATGCACAGCAGGTCGACAAACAGGTTAACGAACACAAAGAACACGATGAAGGTCAGCAGGATCGCCTGCATCGAGACGAAATCGCGGAACCGGATCGCCTCGATGAAGAACGCGCCGACGCCGTTTGAGGGCAAAGACCGTCTCGACCACGATCGACCCGATGATCATCAGCGTGAACTGCGCGCCGAATGTGGTCAGGTAAGGCACAGCTATATTGGGCAGCGCCTCGCGCAGCAGCACGCCTGACCGGCCATATCCCTTGGCAAAGCCAGTGGTGGCGAAAGGGCGAGCCATCACCTCTTGCAAGCCGACGCGCACCACACGGCTGAGCACCGCGTCGGGAAACAGCGCAATGGTCAGGCACGGCATGATCCGGCTGGCCACGCCTGCGCCGCCAAATGCGGGCAGCCAGCCCAGCGTGACGGAAAACAGAATCACCAGCAGGGCCGCGACAAAGAAATTGGGGGGCGAGGCCGCCAGCAGCGAAAACGCCCGTAGCAGCCTGTCGATCCAGCCACCATTGCTGATTGCGCCCGCAAGGCCGACCAGCAGCGATAGGAAAAAGACGATCACACCACCCCAGATCAGCAGGGTGGCGGTTATGGGCAGGCGTTCGGCGAACTCCTGCCCGATGGGTTTGCCGAACCGCAGTGAGATGCCCAGATCACCGGCCAGTGCATCGCCCAGCCACCGGACATAGCGGACGGGCAGAGGGTCGTTCAGACCCAGCTCATCCTCGATCTGTGCAACCAGTTCCGCCGAAGCCAAAGGGCCGACGACACGCTCGGCCATCAGCGCGGCGCGGCGGGTAAGAATTGGCATTTCGATTCTCTAAAACTGTTGGGTCAGAAAGTCCGACGTCGATACTCAGAGCTTCTAATGTGACTTTTGATTGCGCATTAGATTGCCCGGGTGGGCGGACACTTCGCTATCAGTCTGAAGAAGATTTCAGCCCGAGCGATACGTGAACTTCATGCGTGCGATCACCCAAGTCTTGGAGGATGAAAAATGTCCGTTGACAGCTCAAACACCTGCGAACACCGTGACGACATAAGGCAGATCGATCGATAACCCCGCTCGGCCGCCGTCGCCATCTGAAATGCGACAAAAGGTACTTCATGTACATGCGTCGTGCTGTGGTTGACAGTGAGTTTTACCGGAGCACTGTCATCGTCCGAGGGTTTGTTACTTTGATTGTGCGACACATGTCGTGAAGCGAATTGAGCACCCAGCCCAGAAGCCACAGGAGCCGATTTGGCTGACGCTTCTGCCTGATGGGTGACTGCCGGATCTTAATGAACATGAGAACCAGCTACAAGTGAGGCTGTCAGACAATCAAGAAGCAGTCCAAAATACACTGTGCGGGCCCAGTATAGACAGCCCGTAAAGTGAAGCGGGGTGGTGCTTCTATACGTTTTACCTCTGCAACCAACTTCGCTCCCATCCATGGGTGGTTCAGACAAAAGGCGTTTACCTTTGGCACTGAATGCCTAGTGAAGACGGATAAACACGTCCAATACCATCTTTTATAAACATGCAATATATCATTATGTCTACACATTTATTATTGGCTTTTCGAATCGCAGCACCTCATCGGCGATCAGAGGCTTGCACCGAGCGCGTCAGCTGGCGATGCAAACTGTCGACGATGATCACATGTTTGTGCGGCCCCGCACCTTTCAGGTGAGGGTGGTCGGGCGGCAAATCAGGATGCTCATGCTTTACAGGTAGATCTGCGTCTATTGGCCAGATACGCCATGCCGTAATTAAGCCGAGGCACGCCAGACCCGCCAGCACGAGCATCGTAACCAGGGTTCCGAATTCAGTGATCAACCAGCCGGAAACCGGGTAAAAGACCAACCAGCAGGCGTGTGACAATGCAAACTGCGCTGCAAACACGGAAGGCCGATCTTCAGGATGGGCGGACCGCGTCAGAACACGCCCCCCAGGAGTGAGCATTGCTGAGTACCCCGCGCCGATCGTAAACCAGCCAACCATGATGGTCGACATTGATATAGGAATGGCTACAACGCTGAGGGCCAATAGCGCCAATGCAAGTATGTTCAGTATTGCACCGGATAGCATGACCGCGCGCGCGCTGTGGTGATCCAGCAAGCTCGGGATAGTCATCGCCATCATCATTGACCCTGCCCCGAAAGCGGCAAGAACCAAAGCGACGGCACTTTCTGACAATCCCAAATCACTGCGGACAATGACAACTGTGTTGACAATGACCATGGCGCCCGTAGCAGAGATGACCCAATTTACCGCCAGCAATCCTCGCAATCGGGGCGATCTGAGATATAACCGCATTCCGCGTGTTGTCCGATCGTAGATACCTCTCGGTTTGGAAGGTTTCGGCGATGGCAGCAATACGGATGCAACCAGAACGGCTGATGCAATGAAGCCCAAGACGGTGCCCCAGAACAGATTATCATAGCTCATGAACGTTAGCAGTGCGGCAGCCAAAATCGGGCTCAACAAGCTCTCCATATCCACGGCCAATCGCGAAAGAGAAAGTGCTTTGGTGTATTCTTTCTCATCCGGCAAGACATCAGGAATGGTTGCCTGAAAGGCCGGTGTGAATCCGGCGGATGCCGATTGGAGGATGAAGATCAGCACATAAATCTGCCATACCTCGGAAACAAAAGGCAACGCCAAGCCGACTGCCGCTCTGACCAGATCTAACGCGACCAACATTGCGCGCCGGTCCAGACGTTCCGAGAATGCGGCAGCTAAAGGCGCCACCGTGACATATGCGACCATCTTGATCGTAAGCGCAGTTCCCAGCACCAACGCAGCAGAATCTTCGGCAAGCTGAAAGGCGAGCAAACCGAGAGCCACTGTTGCCAAACCAGTGCCCGACAACGCTACGATTTGGGCGAAGAACAGACGGCGATATGTTCGATTTTTCAGAACTGAAAGCATCGGATCAAAGATATTTGCTAATACTCTTCAATTCTTCCGCGGCTTGCCTGGAATCATCCCTGCCCGTCAGACAGTGATCGATATGGTCGTGAATAAGCGCTCGTTTTGCGTTCGTAACTGCTTTTTCAACCGCGTGTAGTTGCTGCGCGACGTCTGCGCAGGGACTCTGCTGTTCTAACATCTTGATGACTTTCGCAAGATGGCCTTCGGCCCGCTTAAGCCGCGCGATAATCGTTGGGTGTGAGGTGTGCTTGTGATTCATATCACAACCATATATCCCTACCAGGGGGATAGGACAACAGGAAATCCTGCCGCGTCAATATGGGTTCGAAATTTGACTCGATTATACTAGAGATCTGGTTCAAAGGCGCACTGGCATCAACGCTAGCTGACCAGCCCAGTCGCGCTCACAATGAAATTCCGCGTGTATTAATGGCAACTGCTACTCAGCGGCGCTCTTGAGTGAAGCCATAAGGTTGCGAAACTTCTCACCTTGTACGGCGACATGGTCACGCAGCGCATTCGCTGTTTCTTCCGGTACGCCTTTTTTCAGGGCTCTGACAATTTCTTCGTGTTCGGCCATGGACTGGGCCATACGACCACGGAACCGAAGCTGCTGTCGACGGAATGGTTTGAGCCTTCTGTGCAGCTTGGAAGTTTCTTGCTCTAAGAATGCATTGCCGGACTGTTGATAGATGATTCGATGGAACCGCTCGTTTTCCAGGTAGTACGCATCGGGATTGCCCGCATCCACGGCCAGTTGGCATTTGCTGTTAGCTTCGGTCAGTTCAAGCAAAGCTTCATCGGAAATGCGCAACGCCGCAAGTCGACCACAAACGGCTTCAAGCTCGGCCATGACCTCGAACATCTCCATCAGTTCCACCGGGCCGGGCTGTCGGACAAAAGCGCCCCGCCGCGCTATCAGATCGACCAACCCCGACAAGGCAAGTCTCTGGAATGCTTCCCTAAGTGGCGTTCGTGAGACCCCGAACTGCTCAGCCAGTTTGACCTCATCTAGACGGTCACCGTCCGAAAATGTCCCGTCAAAAATCAGCTCTTCCAAATCCTGAGCGATGGTATCTGCAAGTCGTTGGTCCATAGGTTTCTGTTTTACTTGTGATTAGGCGAGAACTCAAGAAATCATATCTTGTATACAAAAACCTTGACTAAAAAAACATTACTGCCCTATGCTTCTATTCATCCCCGGCTCATCCGGGACTGAAAACGGGAGGAAAAAATGAAATCAGTGTTCAAAACGGCCGTCGCTGCGTTGGCGCTTGCATCCGCAGGTACATTGGGGTCAGCGGAGGAACTGCGCCTGTCACATCAGTGGTCGAACAAGGACATTCGCCATCAAGTAGCACAGATTGTTGCAGACGAGGTTGCGGCGGCGGACGTTGATCTGGAAATCAAGATTTTCGGCTCGAAATCGCTGTTCAAGCCGCGCGAGCAGTACAAGCCGCTCAGCCGCGGTCAATTGGATATGACCATACTGCCGCTGTCCTACGCCGGCGGTCAGCAGCCTGCCTATAATCTGACGCTGATGCCGGGATTGGTGAAAAACCACGATCACGCTGCCCGTCTGGCCGACTCGCCCTTCATGGAGGCGTTGGAAGAGAAAATGGCTCAGGACGACGTGATGGTGCTGGTGCATGGCTATCTGGCCGGTGGCTTCGCCGGTAAAGACAAGTGCATCACGAACCCTGAGGATGTCGCAGGCCTGCAGACTCGCGCGGCAGGTAAATCCTTTGAGCAGATGCTGGCCGGCGCTGATGCCTCGATCGCATCAATGGCGTCGTCGGAAATCTATAACGCCATGCAAACCGGCGTTTTGCAGGCGGCCAACACGTCGTCCTCGTCCTTTGTCAGCTACCGCATCTACGAGCAGGTTGCCTGCTATACTCCTGCGGGCGATGTGGCGCTGTGGTTCATGTATCAGCCGCTGCTGATGAACAAATCCACCTTCGACGGACTGAACGAAGATCAGCAAGCCGCATTGCTGGCTGCATCGGAAAAGGCACAGGCCTTCTATTTGGAAGAGGCCAAGAAACAGGACGCCAACTCGGCCAAAGTTTTTGCCGACGCCGGTGTTGAGATTGCGGAGATGAGCGCCGAAGACTTCGAAGCATGGCGTACGCTGGCAATGGAAACATCTTACAAGGCCTTCGTAGAAGAGGTTCCTGATGGGCAGGACCTGCTGGACAAGGCTCTGGCGGTCGAATGACCCCATCTTGTCGGGCGGCCTGCCGCCGCTCGGCATCCGATCTTGGTTCTGATCTTCTCTGATCTTCAGACTTAATTGCATCTCAATCACAGGAGGCGCAAATGGCCGGTCATAGCTCTGCCGTTGCTTCCCACACAGGGAACAATCCCTTCCTTCGCTTTGTCGCTGCACTTTCAACTCTGGCTGGATGGTGTTCCGCAGGCATGATCGTCGCTGCTGTCGCCATCACCTGCCAGATGATCATCGTGCGCTTCGTGCTGAATCAATCGACCATTTGGCAAACCGAAGCGGTCATTTATCTGGTCATCGCCGCAACCCTGGTCGGTCTGCCTTATGTGCAGCGCCTGCGCGGTCACGTGAATGTTGACCTGATCCCGATTTCGCTCGCACCTCGAGCCCGCTTTTACATGGCGATCCTGACTTCGGTTCTGTCCATCGCCATCGTCTCAGTCATGCTGTTCTACGGCTACGAATATTGGCACTTCGCATGGGAGCGCGGATGGAAATCCGACACCGTTTGGGGCGTTCGTCTGTGGATCCCCTACCTCGCCATCCCAGTTGGCTTTGGTCTGCTGTTGTTGCAACTGATCGCCGATCTCGTCGCCGTCCTGCTTGGCATCGATAAACCATTTGGTCTGGAGTAAAGCCGATGGATCCCCTTCTGCTCGGCGCTATTGTCGCCATCGCCACCATCCTTGTTCTTTTCTCGGGCGTGTCCGTGGCCATCGGCCTGCTGATCGTCTCGGCTGGGTTCCTGATCGTCTTCGACGGCCCGCGCTCGCTGGAACTGATGCCGGAAATCCTGTTCGGCAAACTCGATAACTTCGCCCTTCTATCTATACCGATGTTCATCATCATGGGGGCCTCAATCGCCTCTACCAGAGCCGGAGCAGATTTGTACGAAGCGCTGGAACGCTGGCTGACCCGTGTTCCCGGCGGTCTCGTCGTATCAAACCTCGGTGCCTGTGCCCTATTTGCGGCTATGTCCGGTTCGTCACCCGCGACCTGTGCCGCCATCGGCAAGATGGGTATCCCGGAGATGCGCAAACGTGGCTATCCTGACGGCGTCGCCGCCGGTTCGATCGCTGCAGGCGGTACACTGGGAATCCTGATCCCGCCATCGGTCACTATGATCGTTTACGGTATTGCCACCGAAACCTCGATTGGCCGTCTGTTTCTGGCCGGTGTGATCCCAGGCCTTATGCTGGTGGGTCTGTTCATGGCCTGGTCGCTGTATTCGACCTGGAAATCCGGTGACGCGACCCGTCTGGGTTCGGGCAGCTACACCTGGGCCGAACGGTTCGAGATCCTGCCGCGCGTGCTGCCCTTCCTCGGCATCATTCTGGGTGTGCTTTACGCCATGTATGGCGGTATCGCCACCCCGTCGGAAACGGCTGCGGTCGGTGCCCTGCTCTGCCTGTTGATCGCGATGATCATCTACAAGCTGTGGAACCCCAAGGACATCTGGGTCGTGCTGCGCGACAGCACCAAGGAAAGCGTGATGATCCTGTTCATCATCGCCGCTGCCGGTGTGTTCTCTTACATGCTCAGCTCGCTGTTCATCACACAGGCGATTGCCGAATGGATTGGTACGCTGGACGTGAACCGCTGGGTTCTGATGGGTGCGGTCAACGTGTTCCTGCTGATCGCCGGGTTCTTCCTGCCGCCCGTCGCTGTGATCCTGATGGCGGCACCGATCCTGCTGCCGATCATCACCACCGCTGGCTTCGATCCGATCTGGTTTGCGGTTGTACTGACCATCAACATGGAGATTGGCCTGATCTCGCCCCCTGTCGGCCTGAACCTCTATGTGATCAACGGCATTGCGCCCGACATCTCGCTCAAGACCATCCTGACAGGCTCTCTCCCCTTCGTGGCCTGCATGGTGATCGCGATTGTCCTGCTGTGCCTGTTCCCCGGTCTGGCCACATGGCTGCCTGACTTGGTGATGGGAGCAGCGGTATGACCCTGCTGGCGGATCTTCTATCCACCGTGTTCGAGCGGCGTTACCGCCGCGACAGCGCGGTGGCTCCGGATGGCCGACCGCTGACCGAACTGGCCGACGCGCTGGTTGGGTCAGCGGGAGAAACTTCGGGGCTGGCGCTGGCCGAGGAAATCCTGACCCGGTTCGATACTCTGGACGACGACGAAAAGCTGGAGTTCTTCCGCTATATCGCCTCGGCTATGAATATCGACCCCGAGGCGGTGCGGTCGTCGCTGGATGAATACGAACGCGACCCATCGAAAGCGACCTATCGCAGCTTTGCGGCTGCGGTGGAACCGGCCCGGCAGGAAATGATCCGCCGGTTGAACCGCGTGCCCGGTGCCACCGGCGCACTGGTACAGATGCGCGCTGATCTGCTGCGGCTGGGCGGCAAGGAGCCCGAATTGCAGGCGCTTGACCTGGACTTCCGGCACCTGTTTGCCAGCTGGTTCAACCGTGGCTTTCTGGTGCTGCGCCCGATCAACTGGGAAAGCCCGGCGCATATTCTGGAAAAGATCATTGCGTATGAGGCGGTCCATGCCATCGACAGCTGGGACGACCTGCGCCGCAGGCTGGAACCCACTGACCGGCGCTGCTTTGCCTTTTTTCATCCCTCGATGCCTGATGAGCCGCTGATCTTTGTCGAAGTGGCGCTGAACAGCGGTATTCCGGGTTCCGTACAGGCCTTGCTCGCCGAAGACCGCGATCCGTTGCCCGAAGATCAGGCCGATACGGCTGTGTTCTACTCGATCTCCAACTGTCAGGCCGGGTTGGCCAGCATCTCTTTCGGCAATTCGCTGATCAAACAGGTGGCCTCGGACCTGTCGGCTGAGTTGGCGGGGCTGAAAACCTTCGTCACGCTCTCGCCAATTCCGGGGCTGACCAAATGGTTGTCGCAGGAAGGCATCGATTGGAACATCGAAGAGCCCGATCAGATGAAAGCACTGGCCGCACATTACCTGTTGAACGCCAAAGGTCGGGGCGATCTGCCGTTCGATCCGGTGGCACGGTTCCATCTTGGCAACGGTGCACTGGTCCATGCGGTTCATGCCGACGCGGATGTTTCGGACAAGGGCCGGGCACAGTCCGGTGGCACCATGGTCAACTATCTTTATGACCTTGGCCGCGTAGCGCAGAACCACGAACAGTTCGCCAACACCCGCGAGGTAATCGCCTCGTCCGAGGCCAAATCGCTTGCCGCGTCAGCCTCTCTCACCACGACACAGGAAAGGTAACCCTTATGGCCAATCCTCTCTATGACGGTTTGTTCGGCGCACATGCCGGTAAAGACACAGCCTTCTTGCAGTTGCTCGACGGAACGACCATCACCCATCAGGACTTCCTGAGCACCGCGGCACAAATCGCCCATGTGGCGACGCAGCTGGGCCTGAAACCCGGCGACCGGGTTGCGGCACAGATCGAGAAATCGCCCGAAGCGCTGGCGCTATATGCTGCCTGTGCGCAGGCAGGTCTTGTATTCCTGCCGCTCAATACCGCTTACACTGTGGATGAATTGACCTATTTCATCGAAAACAGTGGCGCCTCGCTGATCGTTTGTGACAGCCGCAGCGAAGAGAAACTCGCCCCGGTTGGTGCGCAGCTAGGCGCGAAGGTGGAAACCCTGAACGCCGATGGCAGCGGCAGCCTGATGGAGCAGGCTGCAGCAATGCCTGCCAGCTTTGAGACCGTTGACCGTGATGGCGACGATCTGGCCGCATTCCTCTATACATCGGGGACTACAGGCCGATCGAAGGGTGCGATGCTGACCCAGAACAACCTGTTGTCGAATGCACAGACGCTGGTCAAAGAATGGCGCTTCACATCCGACGACGTGCTGCTGCATGCGCTGCCGATCTTTCACACTCACGGACTATTCGTGGCCACCAATGTCACGCTGGCTGCAGGCAGTAGCATCGTTTTTATGCCCAAGTTCGATCTGGATGAGATCATCGGGCGGATGCCCAATGCCACGACCATGATGGGCGTGCCAACCTTCTACACCCGCCTTCTGGACGATGACCGCTTCACCAAGAATCTGGCCGCACATATGCGCCTGTTTGTTTCAGGCTCGGCACCCTTGCTGGCCGAAACCCATGTACAGTTCGAAGAACGCACCGGCCATCGCATCCTTGAACGCTATGGCATGACCGAAACTAACATGAACACCTCGAACCCCTATGACGGTGACCGCCGCGCAGGCACGGTGGGCTTTCCATTGCCTGGGGTCGAGCTGCAGATCTGTGATTCAGACGGCAATGCGCTGGCTCAGGGCGAGATCGGCGAGATCGAGGTGCGCGGGCCCAACGTGTTCAAAGGTTACTGGCAGATGCCGGAGAAGACTGCCGCCGAACTGCGCGAGAACGGGTTTTTCATCACTGGCGATTTGGGTCGGATCGACGAAGACGGCTATGTTCATATTGTTGGCCGCAACAAAGACCTTATTATTTCAGGCGGTTACAACATCTATCCCAAAGAAATCGAGCTGATTCTGGATGACCAGTCCGGCGTGCTGGAAAGCGCCGTTGTGGGCGTTCCACATCCCGATTTCGGCGAAACTGTTCTGGGCGTGATCGTTGCAGAGCGGGGCCAAACCCCCGATCTGGACGCAATGATGGAGGCCGTGCGCGGTAGCTTGGCGCGGTTCAAGCATCCACGCAAACTGATCCTGCTGGACGAACTGCCCCGCAACACCATGGGCAAAGTTCAAAAGAACATCCTGCGCGACCGATACAAAGACATGTTCGTGGCAGCGTAAGATGACCCTCCCCGGCCCAGTAGCCCCTCTTCTCGATAATGCTACGGGCCTAGCTTCAACAACCAGGGCAGGCGGACCTGTTCCCTTCTCTGGTTGTTGAATTTTTCTACCTGCTGGAGAACCAGAAATGTATGGAAATATTCTAGTCCCTGTTTCCTTTGATACCGACCGCGACGCGCAAAGAGCGCTGGATGTCGCACAAACTCTCCGCTCGGATGGTGGTCATATTACTCTATTGCATGTCATTGAGCACCTTCCGCAATACACAAGCGACCTGCTTCCTGAAAACCATCTGGATATCGCAAAGACCAGCGTTACTGACAAACTGGGCCCACTAGTCGACGGGGTTGCGGACTCCAAAATTGAAATTGTCGAAGGACAGTCGGGCCGTGGAATTCTCGATTATGCAACGAATAACAATGCAGACTGCATCGTTATCGCAAGCCACCAGCCTGGATTGCAGGATTATCTTCTGGGGTCCACAGCGGCACGCGTAGTCAGGCATGCAAATTGTTCCGTACACGTGGTGAGATAGTCTGGTCTAGGGATCAGAAGCAACGCCCACACACGACCGTCATACACCGCTAATACATCTGAAATGGCACTGAGCGGTCTATTCCAAGTCGTGTTTACGATATTCTCTAAGAGGAAAAAGAGTGACCAGCCCGAATACGTCTAAAGTGTTAATCCTTCTCGGCCCTCCTGGTGCCGGTAAGGGAACGCAATCCCGACTGCTTGAGCAAAAATTTGACTTGGTTCAGTTGTCGACAGGCGATTTGCTCCGCAGATCGATTGAAAGCGGCAGCGAAACAGGCAAGGCGGTGGAATCCATCATGGCTGAAGGCAGGCTCGTCGGAGATGACATCGTCATTTCGATCTTGCGTGACCGTATGAGGGATTCGGACTGTGCCGGAGGGGTGATATTAGACGGATTTCCACGCACGCTTAGTCAGGCGCGCGCATTGGATCAACTATTGGCGGAAACGGGGCAGCAGATCAGTGCTGTCGTCAGTCTTGCGGTGGATGACAAGAAGATGGTCGACCGCATTTCCGGTCGCTTTACTTGTGCAGGATGTGGCGAAGGTTACCATGATACATTCAAACCGCTTGAGGCAGCGGAACGCTGCGACAATTGCGGAGGCTCTGAGTTCAAGCGCCGCGCTGACGACAGGGCCGAAACAGTCGCCGCACGACTGACTGAATATCATAAACAGACTTCACCCTTGATCGACTACTATAGCCATATGGGCGTTTTGGCGAATGTTGACGCAATGGGACCGATCGAGGCAATCAATCGAAGCATCGAGGCCGCCATATCGTCAAGGTCGTGATGACAAAAGAAAGCAGAGGAATAAGACCTTTGCAATTACGCTTAGCCAAAGCAAAAACAGACCCAAGAAAGGCTGTTCAGACGTCATTTTCTTAAATGCGAAGCGTCTTTAAGAAAAGAAAAGCGCTTGCGGTAATCTCCTGGCGAGAGGTCGACTATTTCGTGAAACATTCGGCGGAATGCTGAAACATCCATATACCTTATATCCCGCGCGATGGTTTCGATACTGGACTGGGATAGTTCCAGCCTCTGACAGGCATTGGTGATGCGAAGCTGTCGCAGGTATTCCGATGGCGTGAAACCCGTGGCCGTCAGGAATCGGAATCCAAAAGTGCGCAGCTCAAGTCGAGCGGTGCGGGCCAATTCGGAAACCGGGATCGGGCCCGCATAACGCATTTGCACCCAATGCTGAGTTCGAAGGATTGCGTTGCCCCCATGAGTCAGGTTGGGCGAAAACGAGATGTAAAAGCTCTGCGCCCGCTCGCCAGGGTCGATCAGAAAAAAACCGGGCGACCTGCATCAGTGGTCGCGGTGCGAGCAGGTTGGTGGGCAAAGTGCTACTACCACCTCCAACGAACAAGACAGGGGATGCCAGATTGAGATCGACGTTCACTCGGTCCCAGATCTATTGTTCATAAGGCATCACCAAATTGGACGATGTCGTGCTAGGAGGTTTAGTCGATAAGATCTTTGCGACGCATGTAAGGTGCGCTCTGCAGCATTCCAGCCACTACTTGAGCACCCATTACGGAGAGCAGTGCCATGACCGTCGGAGATGATGCCATTGGGACAGTCATCACGACAAGCGCCGCTCGCACATTATTGATCGCAGCCTTGCACTCGTATTTTGCGACAAGGCTTCGCGCGCACTGTCTGAGGAAAACCCGGCGAGGAAGGTTGTGATGACTGCAGCCCATGTCACCAATGGGGTGTCGAAGAACGGGGCAATTACACGGCCTGCGGTGACCTCAAGTATTAACCCTATGGCAGCCCAAAAGAGGATCGAACTGATTGTGAACAAGAACATCAATGCGATCCAGTCAAAAGCCACCTTAATTCGCGAGTTGCTCCTGAGTTTCAGGTTATCTGCGTATCGATCTATTGTTATGCCGGTAAAAAAGAGTTTCGGAATACAAGCAAAATGAGAAGTCCACTGCGACTGAGCTTCGCAAGTGTTGTTATTGCCCGCGCCTACGCAGTGTCATGTTTTGTATTTAAGTGATTTTCTTTTCGCTCTTTCAGCAGGTTCGTCAACCAATCCGGGTCCATCTCGGGAACCGAACTTAGCAGCAGCTTTGTATAGTCCGGGAAGGGTTCGGATAGAACGGTATTCTTCAATCCCTGCTCAACGACTTGACCATTCAGCATCACAACAATCTCGTCCGAAATAGCCTCGACCGTGGCAATGTCATGCGTGATGAACAGATAGGAAATTCCGCGCTCCTTTTGTAGGCGCATCAGCAATTGCAGTATGCCTTCCTGCACAAGCTGGTCCAGTGCGGACGTCACTTCGTCACAAATAATCACCTCAGGGTCGGCGGCCAGAGCGCGAGCAATGCAAATTCTCTGTTTTTGTCCGCCGGACAATTCGCTGGGAAGACGATCATAGAAGTCTTCCGACAACTCGATGGCTTCAAGCAGTTCGATGACCCGGTCCTCCTGCGCCCGGCCCCGCAGACCATGATAAAATTCCAGCGGACGTCCAATGATTTCGCCTACGGTTTGACGCGGGTTCATCGCGGTATCGGCCATCTGATAGATCATCTGAATTCTGCGCAGCTGATCACGGCTGCGGTTTTTCAGTTCGTTTGGCAGGACCTCGCCATTGAACGTGACCTGCCCGCTTGTGGCGGGCAGCAAGCCGGTGATCACCCGCGCCGTGGTCGATTTACCAGATCCGGATTCGCCGACAATCGACACCGTGCGCCCCCGCGGCAGGCTGATTGACACATTGTGCAACACCTTGGCGCTCTTGCCATAGGCCGCATCCACACCGTCAATTTTAAGGATGATATCATCCGAAGTCTCGGCTTGTTTTTGCAACAGACGCACGGACCAGAGGGATTTGGTATACTCTTGCTCGGGCGCAGACAGCATTTTGCGCGTTTCCGCCTCTTCTACCTCTTCTCCATAGCGCAGCACCTTGATCCGGTCCGCCATCTGCGCGACCACCGCCAGGTCATGGGTTATGTAGATTGCGGCGGTATGAAATTCTTCGACGATCCGGCGCATAGCAGTCAGAACTTCGACCTGGGTCGTCACATCCAGCGCAGTTGTCGGTTCGTCGAAAATGATCAAATCGGGACGGGGTGACATCGCCATGGCTGTCATGATCCGCTGTAACTGGCCACCGGAGACCTGATGCGGATAGCGGTCACCAATCGTTTCGGGATGCGGTAACGACAACGAGGCATAAAGCGCGCGGGCATCCTCACGCGCGACATTCTCGGGTTGCAGTCCCTCGCGCACCGTTGCAGCAACGGTCTGATCCAACAACTTATGCGCCGGGTTGAACGACGCAGCCGCCGATTGGGCCACATAGGCTATCCGCGATCCCCACAGATGCTGCAGCACGTGGTCGTCCAGATCCCGCAACTCCTGCCCCTTGAACCGGATCGAACCGCCCGTGATACGACAGCCGGGCTGAGTGTATCCCATAGCCGCTTTGCCCAGCGTCGACTTGCCCGCGCCACTTTCGCCTATCAGGCCCAGCACCTCACCGCGCTTCAGGGTCAGGTTGACACCTCTGATGATCGGATTCCACTTTTCGTCCGAGAACCCCTCGATACGGATGTCGCGCATATCCAGCAGAAGGTCAGTCTCAGTGTTCATCGCGTAATCCACTTGTTTTGTGCAAGAACCAGTCGACGACAAAGTTGACCGCCACAGTGATCAACGCGATCGAGGCAGCGGGCAGCAGCGGCGTGATCCCGGCCTTGAAATCATATTTGGCGAACTGGATCAGGTTGGCGGTCTCGCGCACCATTGTGCCCCAATCGGCGGTGGGGGGCTGAATACCGACGCCCAGAAAGCTGAGCGCAGCGATGGTTAGGAAAACGAAACAGAATCGCAGCCCGAACTCGGCCACCAGCGGAGGCATGATGTTGGGCAAAATCTCGCGACGCATCACCCAAGGCAGTTTTTCGCCGCGCAGCCGGGCTGCCTCGACATAATCCATCACTGCCACGTTCACCGCCACAGCGCGAGTCAGGCGGAACACGCGGGTTGAATCCAGAATCGCAATAATCAAAATCAACGACAGCGCCGACGAGCCGAAAATCGACAGCAGCATCAGCGCGAAAATCAGGCTGGGAATGGCCATAAATACATCTACGCCCCGGCTGATCAATTGATCCAGCCAACTGCGGTTAATCGCAGCGATCAGCCCCAGACCGCCTCCGATGAAGAACGCCAGCAGCGTAGTGAAAAAAGCGATACCGATGGTGTTGCGCGCGCCATAGATCAGCCGCGACAGGATATCACGCCCGATCTGGTCGGTACCCAGCCAATGCTCGGACGACCAGGGTGCGTAAGGCGTCGGGAATACCTCGGCCTCACCATAAGGCGCGATGACCGGCGCTCCGATTGCCATGATTAGATAGAACAGGATCACAAACATGCCGAAAATTGCTGTCGGCGGCGCTTTCTTCAGCTCGATCCAAATACGCTCGCGCTTGCTGCGACGGGTCCGCACGCGACCCACCTCGGCGGCGGCTGAATATGTCTTGCTTGTCTGGCTCATTTTGGGTGCAGAAGCCTCGGGTTGGTGACGATTCCAATGATGTCGGCAATCAGGTTCAGAAGGACATATGTGGCGGCGAATATCAGGGCGCACGCCTGAACCACCGGGATATCGCGCGAGCTGACAGCATCGACCATCAGTTGGCCGACGCCGGGATAGACGAACACCACCTCGACCACGACCACTCCAACTACCAGATAGGCCAGGTTGAACGCGACCACCGTTGAAATTGGCGCCCACGCATTGGGCAGCGCGTGATGCAGAACCACGCGGCGGGCGTTCTCTCCTTTCAACCGCGCCATCTCGACATAGGGTGAAGCTAGAAGACTGATCAGCGAAGCCCGCGTCATACGCATCATGTGCGCGACGATTACAAGTGTCAGTGTAAGCGCAGGTAATATGCATTTGACGATCCGCTCGACCAGCGGCATCCCTGGCTCCACATTGGCCAACGACGGCAACACCGGCCATAGCGTTCCGAACAGCAAAATTAGGATATATGCCACAAAAAACTCGGGGAACGAGATCGCCGTCAAGGTGCTGGCGCTGGCCAGCTTATCATAGCGCGAATTGCGCCACAGCGCGGTGGTAATACCCAGAAACAGCGCTAGCGGAACCGAGATCAGCGCCGCCATACCCGCAAGAAACAATGTGTTCCATAAGCGCGGTGCGACCAGTTCCACTACCGGACGTGATCGATCAACACCCGAACTCGCCCGACCTGAGAACGACGTTCCCAGATCCCCGGTCGCCAACGCACCGATCCAATCGAAATATCGGATATAGGCAGGTTTATCGAGGCCAAGCTCCGCCCGGATCACCTTTCCTGTCCTCTCAGATGCAGAAACTGCAGAGCGGCCGGATTTCGCGTCGTATCTTCATATCAAGCGCTCTGGCTGCGGGCCTTGCCATTCCGGCGGCACTGAGCCTATCCGGACAAGCACTTGCGCAGGTCCCTAAAAAAGGCGGAGCGATCAAATTTGGCTTTGGCAGCGGTTCGACTACCGACTTTTTAGACCCAGCAACCTATGAAGGCACGATCAAAACCGCTGTCGCCTATCTGTTCGGCAACAACTTGGTCGAATTAGACGCAAACGGAAATTTAGTGCCCGAACTCGCGACCGAGTATTCCTCGAACGACGCAATCACTTGGGTATTCACCCTGCGTGAAGGGGTCGAGTTCCACAACGACCAAACCCTTACCCCTGCCGTTGTCATCGCCACAATCGACCACCACTGTGGCGAAGGATCGAAATCTGCGGTGAACGGTTTGGTTGCCCAAATCAAATCGATGCGCGCCGATGGCAACAACGTGGTGTTCGAGCTGGATCCGGCAAATGCCGACTTCCCATCATCCTGTCTGGCTATCACTTGGTCATTATGCCTTCGACCGATGGCAAATTGACCGACCCACAATCCGGAATTGGCACCGGTGGCTAATTCATTGAGGTGTACGAGCCTGGCGCACAGGCGAAGCCGCCGATCGCTTCAACGCCATCGTGGTCGAGGCCCGTGCAGAGCTGGACGACGCCAAACGCCGCACTCTGTATGCCGAAGCGCAGACTTTGGTTCATGATGATGGCGGTGCGATCGTTCCGATGTTCGCCAATCATATCATGGGTGTTGCCAAAACCGTCGCCCAGGGCGAGATCGCCGCGAATTGGGAAATGGATGGTGCCAAAGCCCCTGAACGCTGGTGGCTTGCCTGATCGCGCGCTCTCCGTCTGGTGGCCCGTGTCGGCAGATTTCTGGCCTGCAGAGACGATAGATGTCGCTTGCAGGCCTTTCTGTCGCAATCCAGCTTGCTGCCGCTATCTTGAAACTGCACATTTCGCCCATGACACAGACTGATATTCCGAATCCTACGGACCGCCGCGCAACCGGCTGTGATCTTGTGATCCTTGCATAAAGCAGGGCCTCGGGCCTTTTGCTTCACGCTGCGATTACAGAAATTTCGGAAGACCTCATGACAACTCAAACGCTGCGCCTGGCCATCGATATTGGCGGCACCTTTACCGATACGGTCCTTGTCTCTGGCGAAGAGACAATCCTGGCCTCCACCAAGACCCTGACCAGCCATCAGAACCCTGCCGACGGCGCCATGGAAGGGGCCGCGCGAGTAATGCAGCAATCGGGCCGGACGCTGGATCAGGTGACCGGCTTTATCCACGGCACCACCCTGGCGACCAATGCGCTGATCGAACGTCGCGGCGCGGTGGTGGCGACGGTGACCACCGAAGGCTTTCGCGACATCCTGGAAATCGCGTATGAGCGGCGTTATTCGCAATACGATATCAACCTCGAGAAGCCTGACCTGCTGGTGCCGCGCGAGCGTGCTCTGACAGTGCGCGAACGCATGTCGGCAGGTGGTCAGGTATTGATCGAGCTCGAAGACTCGGCCATCGACGCACTGCTGGCCGATATCGACGCGAGCGGCGCAGAGGCCATAGCGATCTGCCTGATGCACGCTTATGCCAACCCCGCCCATGAACGCCGCCTACGCGATGTGCTGGCCGAAAAGCGCCCCGATCTGACCGTCTCGATCTCGTCCGAGGTCAGCCCCGAGGCGCGCGAGTTCGACCGGCTGTGCACCACCGTCGCCAATGCTTATATCCAGCCGCTGATGCAGACCTATCTGGCCCGTTTCGTCGACCGGTTCGAGGCCGAGGGCGTGACCTGTCCGATCCTGATGATGACGGCGGGCGGCGGCATGTGCACCGTGCGCACCGCCGCGCGTTTTCCGATCCGGCTGGTGGAATCCGGCCCCGCCGGAGGGGCCATTCTGGCCGCCCGCATCGCCGCCCGCACCGGGCTGGATCAGGTGCTGTCCTTTGACGTTGGCGGCACCACCGCTAAGCTGTGCCTGATCGACAAGGCCCGCCCGCAGACCTCGCGCCAGTTCGAGATCGCCCGCGCCGCGCGGTTCATAAAGGGCTCGGGCATGCCAGTGCGCATCCCGGTGATCGAGATGATCGAGATCGGCGCGGGCGGTGGCTCCATCGCCGGGGTGGATCGGTTGGGACGCCTGACCGTAGGTCCGAAATCGGCGGGGTCTGAACCCGGACCCGTGGCCTTCATGCGCGGCGGCACCGAGCCCACGGTGACAGACAGCGACATTACGCTGGGCTACATCGTGCCCGACACATTTGCCGAGGGGCATATCAAGCTGGACCCCGAAGGCTCCAAACAGTCGCTAAGCCGGGTGATCGGGTCGAAACTAGATCTCGATGCCGTTGGCTCAGCCGACGGCGTCAGCCGCATCGTCGACGAAAGCATGGCCAGCGCGGGCCGGATGCACGCGGTGGAATCGGGCAAGGATCTTGGACCGCGCACGATGATTGCCTTTGGCGGCAACGGGCCGTTGCATGCCGGTCGGGTGGCACGATCCGCCGGGGTCAGCCGCATTGTAATCCCGCCCAATCCGGGCGTGGGGTCTGCCGTGGGCTTCCTGTTCGCACCCGTGTCGTTCGAAATCGTCCGCTCGCGCTATTCGTTGTTGGACAGCATGGACATGGATGAGATCAACGCGCTGTTCGACGCAATGATTTTCGAAGCCAAAGGCGTGGTTGCCCAGGGCGCGGGCGATGCCCCGACCGAAACCCAGCGCACCGCCTTCATGCGCTACAACGGTCAGGGTCACGAGATCGAGATCACCCTGCCCGACCGGCATCTGACGGCAGACGATATTGCACCGCTGACCACCGCCTTTGAGGAAGAATATCGCAAGCAGTTCTCACGCCCGGTGCCGGGGATGCAGATCGAGATTCTCAACTGGGCGGTGCGCGTCGCCACAAGCGACAGCGCCGTGCCGCCAGTGCCGGAAACTCCGGCGTTGGCTACTATCTCCGCAACCGAATCCCGCCCGATCACCTGCGATGTGGACGGGGCGCTGAAACAAGCCGCATTCGTGGCGCGGGCTGACCTACACCCCGGCGATCGCATACAAGGCCCCGCCCTGATCCACGAACCGCAGACCACCACGCTGGTCTCGGCCGATTTCTCGGCCCATGTGGATGCCATAGGAAACCTCGTCCTGGTTCAGGACCAGAAAGGAGGCGCTTGATGACAACCGATCTGTCCCCCGCCCGCCTACAAGTGATGTGGAACCGTTTGCTGGCGGTGGTCGAGGAACAGGGCCAGACCCTGATCCGCGCCGCCTTTTCGCCCATCGTGCGCGAATGCGGCGATATCTCCGCCGGGATCTTCGACGTCAACGGCCGGATGCTGGCACAGGCGGTAACCGGTACGCCGGGCCATATCAACACCATGGCCGAAGCGGCGCAGCATCTGCGCGCCGCCTTCCCGGTTCAGACCATGAAACCGGGCGATATCTACATGACCAACGATCCGTGGCTGGCCTCGGGGCATCTGAACGACTTCCTGTTGATGATGCCCGCGTTCAAGGATGGCAAGGTGGTGGGCTTTACCTCGTGCACCTCACATCTGGTTGATCTGGGTGGTCTGGGCATGGGGCCGGAAGGCTCCGACATCTATGACGAGGGGCTGCTGATTCCGCCCTGCAAACTGGTCGAGGAAGGCACCCCAAACGCGCTGCTGCTGGACATCATCCGCGCCAACAGCCGCGAGCCCATCGCCAACGAGGGCGACATCTATGCCTTGATTGCCTGTTGCGAGGCCGGGGTGAACCGGCTGGTCAGTATGATGGAAGAGTTCGGCCTGACCGATCTGGATGCGCTGGGGTCCTACATCATCGACACTTCGCGCCGTGGCACGCTTGAGGCCATCGCCGAGGTGCCCAAAGGTATCTACAAAAACGTCCTGAAAATGGATGGCTATGAGAATGAGCTGGAGTTGCACGCAACCCTGACCGTCAGTAAATCGGGGATGCATGTGGATTTCACCGGCACCTCGGGTTGTTCGCGCAAGGGCATCAACGTGCCGCTGAACTATGCTACCGCCTATACGGTGTTTGCGCTGCGCTGCATCGTCGGCTCGGACATCCCCAACAATGCCGGATCGCTGGAGCCGTTCACCGTCGACGGCCCCAAGGGCTGCATCCTGAACGCACAGCGCCCGGTGCCGGTCGCGATGCGGCACACGCTGGGTCAGGTGACACCCGATCTGGTGCTGGGCTGTCTGCATCAGGCACTGCCTGATGCAGTGCCCGCCGAGGGCGCAAGCTGCATGTTCGACCTGCCCATGCGCCACGCCCCCGAGGTGGCCCGCGACGGTGGGCGCGAATTCGCAGTGGAACCGGTACATAATGGCGGCACCGGTGCACGGCCGCATGCGGATGGTCTGTCAGCCACCGCCTACCCCTCGGGCGTGTTCGGTTCGCAGGTGGAGATCACCGAAAGCGTCGCGCCGGTGACCATCTGGCGACGCGAGTTGCGCGCGGATTCCGGTGGCGCGGGCAAGTATCGCGGCGGGCTTGGGCAGCGGATCGAGATGACATCGGCCAACGGCGCACCCTTCATCGTGTTCCTGTCGGTCGAGCGGCTGAAATTCCCCGCCCTGGGCCGCATGGGCGGTCAGCCCGGCGCGCCGGGGCGCATCCGGTTCCGTGATGGCGACAGCGACATTCCCGGCAAGGGAGAGCTGCGGGTCGAAGGTGGCGATTACCTGATCTTCGACACCCCGGGCGGCGGCGGTTTCGGCGACCCGGCAGACCGTGATCGGGACTCGCTGGCGCTGGACCTCAAACGCGGTCTGGTCAGCGCCGAGGGCGCCAAAGCCTACGGAGGTGACGCATGATCCGTCCGGTTTCTCATGTCGGCGCCATGGGCGCCTATGCGCTGGCCGATCTGGGTGGTGAAGGCACCATCTCGCTGGCGCAGAACGAAAGCGCCTTTCCGGCCAGTCCGTCCGCCGTGGCGGCCGGGCAGGCAGCGCTGGCTGATCTGACGCTCTACCCCGATCCCGAATGGCCCGACATGCGCGCGGCCATTGCCGGGGTACACGGGGTCGACCCGGCGCGGGTGCTGTGTGGCGCGGGCTCGATGGAGTTGATCGGCTGCCTGATCCGCGCCTTTGCCGGGCCCGGCGATCACGTGCTGGGCACGCAGTATGGCTATGCCTTCGTGGCCTCGGCCACGGCGCAGGCGCAGGCCAAATACGTCGCCGCGCCCGAGGTCGATCTGACCGTCTCGGTCGATGCGGTTCTGGCCGCCGTCACCCCGGCGACCCGTATCGTGTTCGTCTGTAATCCGGGCAATCCCACCGGCACCCTGATCCCGAATTCCGAGATCCTGCGCCTGCGCAACGCGCTACCCGGCGACGTGCTGCTGGTGGTCGATCAGGCCTATGCCGAGTTCGCCGATGCCGCCAACGATCCGACTGAGGTTTTCGGGCTGGCGGACCGGGGAGATACCGTTATCACGCGCACCTTCTCCAAGGCTTACGGGCTGGCCGGGGCACGCGCCGGGTGGGGCTATTTCCCCACCGACATCGCCAGAGAGCTGCGCAAGCTGTTGAACCCCAACAACATCTCGATTGCCTCGCAGGCTGCGGCAGCGGCAGCGATGCGCGATCAGGCGCATATGCGGGACGTGGTCGCGAAAACGGCAACTATTCGCGATCGGTTCGCGCAGGACTGCCGCGATCTGGGGCTGATCGTGCCGGATAGCCACACCAATTTCGTGCTGATCCACTTTGCCTCGACCGAGCAGGCGCAACAGGCCGACGCCGCGCTACGGGCCGAGAAACTGCTGATGCGCGGTATGGGCGGCTATGGTCTGTCCGACTGCCTGCGCGCCACGATCTGCAACACACCGGTGATGGATCGCTGTCTGGCCGTTCTGAGAAAGGTAACGTCATGAGCCACGAAACGCGTACCCGGGCCAAGATCGGAGTGCTGGTGCCCTTCACCAACACCAACCTCGAGGCCGACATGGCCTTGATGCGCTGCCCGCACACCACCGTGCATTTCCAGCGCATGGGTGGTTATGACGTGGATGAAATCCCCGGCTCGGACCAGATGGCGGGGCTTGGGGCCTCGGACATCAGCCACGATCTGCGGATGATTTCGGGCGTGCGGCCAGATGTGGTGCTGTACGGCTGCACCTCGGCCACGCTGACCCATGGGCCGACTTTCGACGCCGATCTGGCGCAGCAGATCAAGGCCGGATCGGGAGCGCAATCGCTGACAGCCGCCGGATCGCTGATCGCCGCCATTCAGGCGCTTGGGGTGACGAAAGTGGGCTTTTCCTCGCCCTATCTGGGCGAGATCAACACGCAGGCGATGGATTTCATGGCCGCAAACGACATCGAAACCGTGCGTTGCGCCGATGTTGGCCGCGAGCTGGGCAATTACGGACAGGGAGAGCTGACCCCGGACGAGGTTTACGACCTCGCCTGTGAGGCAGACCACCCGAACGCGCAAGCCGTCGTGCTCAGCTGCACCGACATGCGCGCAGTCGAGGCCATCGCGCAGATCGAGGACACGCTGGACAAGCCGGTAGTGACCTCAAATCAGGCGATGATGTTCTGCATGATGCGGGCGCTGGGTCTGCCACGCCACGAGGCGCTGCCGGGCCGGTTGTTCGATCTGCTGTAACCGAACCGGGGCAGCGGTCGACCCCCCTGCCCCGATATTCCATCAGGGTTCGCCGCTGCCGATCTCTTCCTTGCGTTTGGCGATATAGGCATCCAGCTCCTCACGCACGGAGGGATCCATCTCGGGCATCTGATACTCGCGTAGCGCCTGCTGCCAAACCTCGGTGGCGCGTTGCAGGGCGTCCTTGGCTCCGGCCGCCTCCCAGTTTTCATAGTTCTGCCAGTCGGACAGCATCGGTTTGTAGAACGCGGTTTCATAGCGTTCCATCGTGTGATCGACGCCAAAGAAATGGCCGCCAGTGGGCACCGATTTGATGGTGTCCAGGCCCAGTTCATCCGTGTTAAATTTCATCGGTTTGAGGAATTCCATCATGTTCTGGATGATCTCGATATCCATAACGAATTTCTCGTAAGATGCGGTCAGCCCGCCTTCAAGCCAGCCGGCGGCATGATAGACGATATTAGCCCCTCCCAGAACCGCGCCCCAGGTGGCCATCATCGTTTCGTATGCCGCCTGCAAATCCACCACGTTGGACGCATTTGCATTCGATGTCCGGTACGGAATGCCATAGCGCCGCGCCAACTGCCCGCCGACAATATTCGCCTTGGCATTCTCCGGTGTACCAAAGGCCGGAGCCCCAGATTTCATGTCCACATTCGAGGTGAACGAGCCATACATGACAGGCGCTCCCGGGCTGACCAACTGCGTCAGCACCACACCGAACAGCGCCTCGGCGTTCTGTTGCGCCAGCGCGGCAGGCAGCGTGACCGGTGTCATGGCCCCCATCAGAGTGAACGGCGTGACCGTCACCGGTTGACCATACTCGGCCATCGCGATCAGGCCGTCACCCATGGCATCGTCGAACAGGCGCGGAGAGTTCACCGAAATGATTGTGATCACCCCCGGATCGCCGCGCATGTCCTCGGGTTTCTGACCGCGCGAAATCGCCATCATGTTGATGCCATCCATCGCCCGCCCGCGCCCGATAGCGGTGCAGTGAAAGCTCAGGTCGCTATAGCTAAGGTTGGCGTTGTAGGTGTCCAGATGGCGGTTGTTGGCGGGCATTTCGATCGGGGCCATCACCTGATTGCCGATCAGATGGATAGCGTTGAAGTGATGCGCCAACCGGATGAAGTTGCAATAGTCATCGTAATTACCCTGACGGCGGCCATTGATACAGTCATGTACGTTCGGCGGCCCGGCAACCAAACCAAAATTCACATGATCGCCGCCCAGCGTAATCTGTTTCGCGCGGTTGCGAGAGGTCAGCGTGAATTCCGAGGGCACCGTTTTTAACGCTTCTGCGACAATGGTTTCGTCCATACGGATGGTCTTGGTGTCGCGGTCTACGATGGCCCCCGCGCGTTCGAAAATGTCCATAACATTGTCGCCCATCACCCGGATTCCGGCCTCGGACAGAATGCGCATCGAGGTTGTATGCAGCTGATCCATCTGTTCAGGGTTCAACAGCTCGAACGGCGGATAGCTGTTGCGCACCTGTTGCCAGGGCAGCTGTTCGATTCCCGCCGCCGCGCGCCCGGATTTGCCGCGTCGCCCGCCGCTGCGTCTGTCTCGTGCCATTGACCTAGTATCCCCGTTGTGGATTTACGATGTTGTTCAGCACCTCGCCCTTGCGATAGCGCATCAGGTTCTCGGAAAACATGCGGACCGATTTCAGATCCCAGCCGTCATAGACCGAGCTGCAGTGCGGTGTGACGATCACGTTGTCCAGTTCCCAGAACCTGTGCCCCTGAGGCAGCGGTTCGGTAACGAACACGTCCAGCGCCGCGCCTCTGATCCGGTTCTGTTCCAGCGCGGCCAGTAGAGGTGCTTCGTCAATTACCCCACCTCGCGAGACGTCGATTATCACCGTCGTCGGTTTCATGGCGGCAAAAGCCTCCGCCCCGACCAGACCGCGCGTGCTGTCCAGCAGTGGTACGCAAACGACGATAAAGTCAGCGCGTGGCCAGAGATCAGGCAAAGCCTCCATCCCGTGTACCTCGTCCACGTTGGGGGTCGGTTTCGGGCGGGCCCGTACACCGATTGTGTTCAGCCCCATAGCTTTGGCTCGTGCCGCAACAGCCTCTCCTGTTTTGCCAAGGCCGATGATCAGCACCGTCTTGCTGTCGATGGGCTCGACTTTGCCGCCGATCCAGTCCCGCCGCGCCTGCGCGGCACGAAAGCCCGGGAAATCCAGCGTGAAATGCAGCATCGCCCCCAGCGCATATTGTGCCATCATATCGGCGGCGACCCCGGCGGCATTTGTCACCGTTACCTCATCAGGGTTCCAAGGGTTCAGGTGATCGGTACCTGAGCCGCCGACCGAAGCCCATTTGATTTGCGGGTTCTCGACCAGTGCTGCGCGTGGAAAGCCGGGGGTGCCCGCAAAGCGAACGGAATAGACAACTTCAGCCCCTGTATCCTTGATCAAACCCGTGAGCGCCTCGTAGCTGTCGCAGGTGTGGATCGGCAGATCGGGATGACCTTCAGCAAGAACCGCACGGGCAGCGTCGGGGTTATCGGTGTGCAAGATCACGGTGGGGGATTTCATGCGGGTACCTCCGGTTGGAACTCGGCGCTGGCAATGGCTACCGCGTTGGCGAAAAAAGCAGTGGCGGCGACGTCGAAAAGGACATCGAACCCCACACCTTTGCGGTCGTTGCGCCATGTGATTGCCTCGACATAGCCCACGCGGGTCTGGGCGATCTTTCCCACTGGAAAGGCACCGGGCGACAGGTCGACCGGGCAAATCTTGGCCAGCAGATCGAACAGGCGCGGGCCGGTCAGGTGCATCATGGCCCAGGTTTCCTCGCGCCAGGAATAATAGCCCTTTGGCGTGGCGGCGACCTGCCACCGGGCATACAGGTCGGCAGGCGCATCCAGTACCACCACCTCTTCCTGACCCAGACGCAGAAGGCCATCGGCGGTTTCGTTGACGTATGGCACCTTCAGGCCCTGCGATTGCAAAAACGCCACGGTGCCTCGGCCCTTGAGGCCAAAACGCGGCGTATGGGTCAGGTCCTGCACGATAATCTGCCCGGAAACCAGTAGTGTGCCTTCAGCAGCGCCCTTTGGGTCAAGCGGATAGGTTCGCATCATCACACCTCCTGCCGTTTGTTTTCAGGATCAAAAAAGGTGTGGCCGCGCACAGTTGCAACGACGCGCTTGCCATTGCGGCACTTCACCGTGACCTGCGATCCTTGCGTAGCGTCATCGCCATGCACATATGCCAGCGCGATATGGGTGTTCAGCGTCGGCGACCACAGGACCGAGGTCACATGCCCCACCGGTACATCATTCCTCAGTACCAGACAGCTTTCCCCCGGTACATCTGGCCCGTCGAATGTCAGCCCGACCAGCTTGCGCGGCAGGCCTTTGTTTCGGCGCATCTCGGTTGAGCGCTTGCCCACGAAAAACGGCTTGGTCTTCGAGATCGCCCATTCGAACCCCAGCTCATCCGGCGAGGTCAGCGCGTCGGTGTCCTGACCAATCAGGATATGGCCTTTCTCCAACCGCAGAATCCGGCTGGCTTCCAGCCCGTAAGGGCGCAACTCGTGCGCGTGACCCGCCGCCATCACCGCATCCCACAGGGTGTGGGCATAGCTGGTGGGGCAGTGCAGCTCGTAGCTCAACTCGCCGGTGAACCCAATCCGCATGGCGCGCACTGGCACCCCGGCCACCATGCCGCTGCGCCCGTCGAGATAGGCAAAGCTATCGCGCGAGAAATCGATATCGCTGTCCAGCGCCTCGACCACGGAGCGCGCCTTGGGACCGGTAATGTTGAAGCCCGAGAAGGCCGAGGTGACGTTCAGCACATCCACATCCAACCGCCACTGCGCATTCCAGAACAACATATCCGAATAAACCCGCGCCACGGCCCCGGTGGTGGCGGTGACATAGAACAAATCCTCGGCCAGCCGATACGCCACGCCATCGTCGATCACCGTGCCCATTTCGTTTGTCATCAGGCAGTACCGGCAACGGCCCACAGGCTGCTTTTTATAGGCCATGGTGTAAATGCGGTTGAGGAATTCGCCCGCATCCGGGCCACGCACCTCGAGCCCGCCCAGAGTTGAAACATCCAGCACGCCGACCCCATTGCGCACCGCATGCACCTCTTCTTCGATAAGGCGCTTGGCGTCTTGTTTGGGGCCGTAGAAATAAGGCCGCCACCACGCTCCGACCGGGCGCATGTCCGCCCCCAACCGGATATGTTCGTGATGCAGCGCGGTGCGCCTGTCTGCCGGGTGATGATGACCAGACAGCCCGCCCAGCGTTTCGGGGCCAAAGGGCGGACGGGCGGTAGTCACGCCGATCTGCCCGATGGTGCGGTCGGTCGCCTTGGCCACCACCCGGGCGGTGGCCAGCGCCGAGTGCCGCCCTTGTGACGGCCCCATACCGACGGTGGTAAAGCGCTTGATCAGCTCCAACTCGCGATAGCCTTCCTTAACCGCGTTTTGCAGGTCCTTGATTTGAATATCCTCGTCCCGGTCGACAAAATCCTTGCCCTTGGGATGCCCGGCGATTGCCGGTTCGAAATTCGTCAACGCAGCCTCGACATCTTCGACCTGCGCGATGTCGCGGGTTGGCAGCCCCAGACGAGTCAACGCCGTCTGTGCCGCGCGTTGCGCATCGGCCACCACCGCATCAGGCGCAAAGACACCGGCAACACCCCCGGCAATGCCCAGCGTAGCGTCTGGCAGAGACAGGGAAAACCGCGCCGCCGTTTCATTGTAGCCAAGTTTCGCGCCAGCATGACAGGGCAGTTGCCACATTGGCGCATAGCCGACCGAAATTACCAACAGATCGCAATCTAGCCAGTCGCCTCCGACCTTTACGCCGGTAACATGGGTCTTGCCACGCGCCTCGCCCACGGCGCCGTGAATGACACGCGTTCCCCTTGTTGCCAGTTGCTGGCCAAGCTCGCCGCCGCTGCCGCCGGGGCGCGGATCAACCACAGCCGCCAGTTCTACGCCTGCGTCCAACAGATCCAGCGCCACCCGATAACCGTCGAGATTGGCGGCCAGTACCACCGCGCGCTTGCCCGGTTTCACACCATAGTGCCGCATAAGCCGTTGCGCGCCAGTGCCCAGCAAGATGCCCGGCAGGTCATTGTTTCGGAAGATCGCGGGCTGTTCGATGCAGCCGGTGGCCAGCAGAACCTCGCGCGCGCGCGTCTTGAACAGCTTGTTGCCCCGGATCAGCGGCAGCCAGTTGTCCTCGAACCAGCCGTTCACCACTGTACCGGTCATGATGCGGAGGTTCGGCAGACTTTGCACTTTCGCCAGTAGGTCGGACAGCCTGTTGGCATCGCGGCCATAGGTCAGCGCACCGCCCAAGACCGGCTCCTGCTCGGCCAGAATGACGTCAGCCCCGGCCTCGGCGGCTTCGATGGCGGCGGTCAACCCGGCCAGCCCCGCGCCGACGACCAGCAGATCGCAAAACAGGTTGGCCTTTTCGTAGTCTTCATGCGGTGCGTGGATATCCAGAACGCCCAGCCCCGCCTTCTTGCGGATCAGCGGCTCCCACAGTTTCAGCCAGCTATTGCGCGTCGGGCCCATGAAGGTGCGATAATAGAACCCCACCGGCATGAATCGCCCCAGCTTGTCCATGAATGCGTCGCGGTCTCGCGCCAGTGTTCCGTTGACGTTCTGCGCCGTAACTTGCAGCCCTGCCGAAATCGGATGCCGGTCGGCCTGCACGTTCGGGTCCGAGGGCAGTTGCACCAGCGTATCGGCCTCGGTGCCCGCCATCGACATCGCACCGCGCGGTCGATGGTATTTGAACGAGCGCGACAGCATCCACTTCCCCTGACCGGCCAAAGCCGAGGCGATCACATCACCTTCGTATCCCTGAAACGCCTGCCCTTCAAAGCTGAACGATACCGGCGCATCTCGATTGATCCTGTTGCCCCAGGGTGCGGGAAGTCGGGCCATCACCTTTGCTCCAACCCTGAGGGGTCAAAAGTGCGGATCACCTCGTTCGTGGTGGCGTTGCGCTCGGCCAGAAAGAAATAGTTCGAGGGCACGTGCCGCCACCATTCCACCAGCGTTCCGCGTGAATTGTCGGCGCGGAACAGGTGACGTGCCCAGTCCTGATCGCTGGTTGCATCCGGGTCGGGGTTGGCGCGCAGAGGGCCGAAGCTCTGGAATTCATTAATATTGCGGGGCCCGTTCATCGGGCAGATCAGGATCTTCATGTCAGTGGCTCGCGGCAGTTGCGCCCATTTCATTGAGCAGATCAAAGGTGGCGAAACGCTCCATTGTGAAGGGTTCGAGTATCGGCGCGACCTTCTGGTTGGCGATGGACTGCGCCATGTACTTGCCCGCCACCGGAGTGGCTTTGAACCCCCAAGTGCCCCAACCGCAATCTAGCCATAGGTTGGACAATGGGCTGGCACCCATGATGGGTGAGTAATCGGGCGTCATGTCGGTAATCCCGGCCCATTGTCGCAGCAGACGCACCCCGTGCAGGAACGGGAATAAATGTACCGCGCCTTCGGCCAGATGTTCTTTCATCTCCAGTGTCGAGCGGGTGGAATATAGCTGATAAGGGTCCGAGCCACCGCCGATCACGATCTCGCCTCGCGAAGACTGCACCAGATAGGTGTGCAGGCTGACCGAGCTGACCAGCGCGTGCAGCCACGGTTTCAGCGGCTGCGTAACCATCGCCTGCAACGGATAGCAACGGATCGGCAATTCTACCCCGGCTTTCATCGCCATGTCGTAGTTCATGCCCCCGACAGCAATCATCACCTGACCGGCACTGATATCACCGCGATTGGTGCGCACCTTTGTGATCTTGCCACCGGCAGTGTCGAACCCTTCAACCTCGGTACGTTGATGAATTTCCACCCCGCGCCTGCTGGCTTGCGCTGCATAGCCCCAGGCCACCGCATCATGCCGCGCAGTGCCTCCATCGGCGTGCCACAAACCGCCGATGATTTCCAGCGGCCCGCCCTCATCCATATTCAGATGCGGGGACAGGTCCTTGACCGTCTGCGCATCAACGACCTCGATCCGGGTGCCCGCGTGTTTACCCATCTCGGCCCGCAGATGGAACGAGCGTAGCGTCGCCTCGGTATGGGCCAGCGTCAGTTGACCGCGCTGGCTGAACATGACGTTGAAATCCAGCTCTTCGCTCATCTCCCCGTAAAGCTGCACACCTTCCTTGTAGAACGCGATGCCCTCTTTGGTGATGTAGTTCGAGCGGATGGTAGTGGTGTTCCGCGCGGTGTTGCCGCCCGCCAGATAACCCTTTTCCAGCACAGCCACATTGGTGATGCCGTGATACTTTGACAGGTAGTGGGCACAGGCCAGTCCGTGGCCGCCACCACCTACGATGACCACATCGTAACTGGATTTAAGCTCTGGCGTGGCCGGAATGTCTCCGGTGACAGGGTAATCGGCGGATAGCCCGTATTTCAGCAGCCTTAGCGGCATTTTTGTTGTCCTGATTTCAGCGGTTGTCAGCGGCGTCATAAATCAGCGCGCCGAGATCCGAGAATTTGGCGCCCGGCGACTGCAACCCCAGAACCGCGTCGCGTATGGCGGCGGCACGGCTGACCCCCAGCGGTGGAGTGGCGAACTCCATGAACTTGGCGATCACTTCGTCACGGTCCATGGGTGCCTCGGGCCCGCCGCGCGCGTGGACGTCGCCCGACGCCAGTTCCCGCCCATCCGTCAGGGTCATGACGACATCAGCAACGCGGCTTTGAGGAAAGCGGTTGGAATGGCGCGCGGTCTCGGCCACCGAGATACGGTCGACAATCGCCGCGACCAGCGGATCGGAGAGGCCCTCGCCGGTGATATGCTCGACCCCGATACGGCCGTGCGCCACCATCGTCGCCACAGCGAAGGACAGCGAATACTGCGCCTTCGAAGTGTCATCCGGCATACCCTGAAACAGGCAGGCACTTTCGTGGAAAGTGTTCACCTGAATCGCGGCAATGTCCTGATGAGACAGGCCATATTCACGCATCAGCACCCTGGTGGCGTCGATCGCTGCATGGGCCCAACGACAGATCGGATAGGGCTTCACATATTGATGTTCCATCTGCCAGAAGCTGCCCAGATTCCGCCAGTGATGCGCGACCTCATCCGCCTCTATTGTGATCGCCGGCGCGCCGGTAAATCCCTTCTCGGCCAGCACTGCCGAGGATACACCCACCAGCGCGCCCCAGCCCGAGCCGTCATGCAGCATGGTGGGGTTGGCAATCTCGCGCATCATTTGACTCCGCGGCCCGTGATATTCGGCGATGCCCATGGCCTGCCGCATCTGTTCCGCGCTCAGCCCGCGCAGACGGGCGACAACGGCCACAACTCCCAACGCGTTCCATGCGCCGGAAGTGTGGTAGTCGCTGACTGTGTCATGCAACGAAATCCCGGCGCGCCCGGCGATTTCGTATCCAATAGTTACGGTCGCCAACGCCTCGGGGCCGGAAAAATCCGCGACCGTTTCCGCCAAAGCCGCCAGAGCCGGCACAACGGCAACACCGATATGGCCCTTGGTGGGGTTATAGCCGTCATGGCCATCCAGATTATCGGTCTGAGTCGCAGCGGCATAAGCCGCGCCGGCAACGCTAACCTTGCGGCCATCGAACAGCATCCGTGCGCTGAGGCCCGGATCGCCCGCACCGTAAAGCGCCACTGCGCTGTCACGCGCGATCTGACCGGCCTGCATCGGTCCGGACCCGATGGTGATCCCCATCGTGTCCAGCAGCATCAGTGCCGCCGCTTCGAGCGCGCTGTCGGGGAAATCCTGCACCCTTCGATTTAGCGCAAACTTTGCGATAGTTTGAAATGTGTTGGTCACGATGCCCTACAGATGAGGTTTCGGGTTCGGCCAAAACCTAAGTGTGTTTGCCCATCGCAGCACGAAAACAATACGAGGGCAATGGCCCCGGAAAATTTGTAGCTTTGGCTCCGCTCCATTGTAGCATATGAACCAGATCAATTCCCGCCGCGAAACAGAATTCCCGGCGCACCACCTACCCGCTCGCCCAGGAACCTATCGCCATGATGAACCTGCCCCACCTGATCTTCCTGCGCTCCTTCGAGGCCGCCGCCCGGTACCTCAGCTTTACCAGCGCGGCAGATGAGCTGAACTGCACCCAATCCGCCGTCAGCAACCATGTGCGTTCGCTCGAAGAGTTTTTGCAGCGGCCTCTGTTCGTGCGCCATGCCCGGTCATTGTCGCTGACCGACGTGGGCGAGGCGTATCTGCCTTCAGTGCGGCATGCTCTGCATGAGATTGACGTGGCCACACAATCGGTCATCCAGCGGTCACACACCCGCAAAGTCGTCGTGTCTTGCCCGGTCAGCCTGGCCGAGAATTGGCTACCGGACGTAATCCGGGGTTTTAGCGACCAGCACCCAGATATCGACCTGACGGTACACGGCACCGTCTGGATTGATGTCGAGCCGAACGTCTCGGACATTTCGATAACGGTCAATCATATTGACGATGTGACGGTGGGCGCACGGCAGCTGTGGGCCGAAAAGCTTGCGGTCGTGTGTGCGCCCGAATTCACAGTCAATGGCGCGCAGCTGACCGATCCGGCGCAACTGCAAGAGGCACCTCTGATCCATATTCTGGGTCGTCCAGCTTATTGGGAACGGGTCGCACGTCATTTTGATCTGGCAGACCTGAACCAGAAGGAAGGGCTGCGGACCAACGCTTCAAATCTGGCAATGGAGATGGCGGCGCAGTCGTTGGGCTGCGTCGCCCTGCCCCGCTCTCTGGCCGGGTCTTATGTGGACCGGGGGCTGCTGATCGAACCGTTCGAATTCGATTTGGACAGCCCCTGGGCCTATTTCGTGCGTCTCAAGGAAAAACCCGTTTCACCGTCGGTCAGGCTGTTTCAGGACTGGCTGCTAAACGCCGCCGCCAGCATGAACCGCTGACCTGCAACGGGGCTGCTCAAGCAGCCCCTTCCAGTGCCGGTTTAACATCACGCAGGCGGTTTCCATCCGGGTCAAATGGGGGCTCGGACAGGATTTTCGCTTTATGGGGATTGCCAAGGATGAACACTTCGACCGTATCACCAGGTTGTGCGACCTCAGGGTTTATATAGCCAAGCGCTAGCGATTTGCCGACCGAATAGCCGTATGCACCGGATGTCACGCGGCCAACCGGGGTACCATCCGGGTTAAAAATCGGCTCACCGCCGGTAGCGTCGGCATCCTCGGAGACTTCGACCTCGAAGATTGACAGCACTTCGCGCGCGGCGTTGTCCTTGACCGACAGATACGCATCCTTGTGCAGGAAATCCTTGTCCAGCTTGATCAGGCCCGCCAGCCCGACCTCTTGCGGCCAGTATTCCTGCGAATACTCACGGCCCCATGAGCCATAACCTTTTTCGATCCGCAACGACCCCAGCGCGCGGCCGCCAACGGGGCCGCCATCCAGCAGCTTGGCCGCATCCAGCAGCGCAGCGTAAAGCCGGGTCTGATCTTCTTCGGCGCAGTGCAACTCCCACCCTAGATCGCCGGTAAAGCTGACGCGGATGGCCAGACAGGTGACACCCGCAACCTCGATTGTGGCCGAGCGCATAAAGCGGAACGCCTCGTTCGACAGGTCTGCATTGGTCAGCCGCTGCAGCAGGTCACGCGCTTTCGGACCGGCGACGTTGAACCCGGCTATGCGGTCGGTGGCGACTTCGAAGGTTGTGTCCTTTGGCAGGTCGATCATGTTGAAAAAGCGTTGATGATAGCGCTCGGCCATGCCCGATCCGATCATCATGTATTCGTCATCGGCCACCTTGGTTATGGTGAAATCGCCAGCCACGCCGCCACGGACAGAGATCAGCGGCGTCAGGCAAGACCGCCCAATCACGGTCGGTACGCGGTTGGCGACCAAGCGATCCAGCCAATCTTGCGCACCGGGTCCTTTGATGATGTAGTTCGCAAAATTCGATATGTCGATGACGCCCACATTCTCCCGCAGCATCTGTACCTCACGTCCCACCGGCTCCCACCAGTTCTGGCGTGTGAAGCCGTTGGTTTCCTGCACGCCGGGCTGATCGGCGAACCATAGGGGATGCTCCCAGCCGCAGTTCAGACCAAAGACACAGCCCATGTCTTTCTGCATTTCAAAGGCAGGGCGGACTCGGGCGGGGCGACCTGCACTACGCTCCTCGTTCGGGAAGTGGATGGCAAAACGGTGGGTATACTGGTCCTCAACCCGTGCCTTGGTGAATTTTTTGTCGGCCCAGTCGCCGAAGCGGGCCAGATCCCATGCAAACATGTCGTATTGCGGCTCGCCCTCGATCATCCACTGCGCCGCCAGCAGGCCCAGACCACCCGATTGCGAGAAACCCGGGATCAGTCCGCCGCAGAGGAAATAGTTCTTCAGTTCGGGCACCGGACCCCACAAGGCGCTGGAGTCCGGAGACCAGATCATCGGCCCGTTGATCACCCGTTTGACCCCCGCGGTGGCGGCAACTGGCACACGTTCGGTAGCGCGGATCACGTTTTCCATGATCCGATCCAAATCGTCGGGGAACAGGTCATGGGCAAAGTCCAGCGGCGTACCGTCCTCGGCCCAGAACTTCATGTCCTTCTCATAGGCCCCGATGAGCAATCCGTTGCCTTCCTGACGGAAATAGTACTCGCCATCCCGGTCTGCAATTGACGGAAGGCGACGGCCCAGATTGGCAACTTCTTCGATGGATTCAGTCACGAAGTACTGGTGCTCGGTCGGTTGCAACGGCAGAGTCAGCCCCGCCAGCGCCGCAACTTCGCGGCCCCAAAGACCAGCGGCATTCACCACCCATTGCGTGTGAATATCGCCCTTTGCGGTACGCACGATCCAAGACCCGTCGGGTTGCTGATCCGTACCTAGTACCGGACAGAACCGTTCTATGGTTGCTCCCATGGCGCGGGCACCGGCAGCATAGGCGTGGGGCACGCCCGAGGGATCCACATTGCCGCCATCGGGTTCATACATGATGCAGCGGATATCGTCGAACTGCGCCAGCGGGTGCAGTTCCTTGGCCTGCTCGCGACTGACCTCGTGGAAGTTCAAACCATAGAATTTAGCCTTGGCTTCCTGTAGGCGCAGCTGATGCTCGCGTTCTTCGGTTTGCGCTAAATAGAGCGAACCTGGCTGGAACACGCCGCAGCTCTGACCGGTTTCCTGTTCCAGCTCTTTATATAGATTCATCGTATAGTGCTGGATGCGGGTGATATTGTTGTTGTCATGCAGCCCATGAATGTTGGCCGCCGCGTGCCAGGTCGAGCCGCTGGTCAGTTCGTCCCGCTCTAGCAGGACCACATCGGTCCAACCCAACTTGGCGAGATGATACAGAATTGAACAGCCGGCTAGGCCACCGCCGATTACAACCGCTTGCGCATGCGTTTTCATGTGCTTCCCCTCTCAAATGCCTCAGGCGGCGATGGTTTTCATTGCACCCAGAAACTGGGCCACTTCGGCGACGCTGTTGTAGTGGCACATCGAAACACGCACGCAGCTGTCCATGCCAAGCGGTGTCAAGATGTTGCCCGAGTAGTGATCGGCCTTGCGCAAATGCGTACGGATGCCTTGTTCGTTCAGTTGCTTGACCACATCGACCGACGGCACGCCCTCGACCTGCAGTGACACCAGCCCCTCGCGTGCAGGGTTATCGACACCGCCCAGAATGGTCACCTTCTCCATCTCGGCCAGCCCAGGCAGGTTGCCGGTTCCGCGGATCATCGCATCAGTCAGCGCTTTTTCCTGCTCATGGATCGCCTCTCCGGCAGCGACGAATTTTGCGCGCCGGTCGGTGGCGTCGCTGACCTGTGCGCCCAGCCATTCGAAATAGCTGATTACGTCAGACATTGTAGCGTAAGAGCCGGTATCGCGTGTCCCCATTTCCCAATTGTCGGCGGGGCCGTCGATCAAGCTGTTATGTGGCAGCTTGGTCAGCCGGTCAGAAATCCAGGCCACCCCGTAACCATGGCGCGAGAACACCTTGTAAGGCGAGATCACATAGCCATCGACATCATAGGCGGTCAGGTCGATCCGGCCATGCGCGGCGTGCTGGATACCGTCGATTATGATGAAGCAATTGGGCGCAACGGCGCGGATCTCGGCAGCCACAGCCGCTACATCCACGCCCATACCGGTCACCGGCGAGGTGTGCACGATAGTCGCAACCTTTGTGTCCGGCGTTACCTGCGCCGCATAAGCATCTGCGGTGACGGTGCCTGTGGCGTCGTCATGGACCACCAGAACATGAACTTGCCCGGCCACCCCGGCCCAACGCGCGCAAGCGCTTCGGGTCGCGGGATGTTCCAGCGTTGTGCCAAGCACCCGACCGGTGCCTGTGCCCAGACAGGCGTTCATTATCAAACGAAACAGCAGCTCGGTCCCGCTTTCGCCGACAAAGAACTGGCCACCGGGGGCGTTCATGAACACGGCCATATCTTCTTTGGCCTTGTTGATTACCCGCACCAGTTCGTGACTTCCCGGGTTGTCGCGGCCCTGATTGTCAGGGATCGCAGCATAAGCCTGCGAGGTGCCCACAACCGAATTCAGCGTCAGCGCGCCACCCGCGTTTTCAAAGAAAATACGCGGTCCCTGCTGCGGGCAGTGGTCGACCTGCGCAAATCGGGCACGGATTTGTTCAAGCAATTCTGGAGTGATCTTGGTCATCGGGAACCATTCCTGCGAAAATGTCATTCTGGCAAGATATATGCGCCCTTTTGCAAAACTACTCACAAAAAAACTTGGGGCATTGTGGGTGGAAATTGAGACCATCGAGCCAAGAGAACTCAGCCACAAGAACGATATGGTTCGCGAATTTCAATTTCGTCGGCCCGATCACACCCTCACGCATGCCTTCGCTTGGTTGAGAAACCGCTGGTCAGGCCGACGGTTTGTAACCTGAGCGTTGTTCTAGAGACATCGCTTTGCAGGACGGTGTTGAGAGAGTGACGATCCAACCTCATTGGCGCAGCCTGTACCGCGATCACAAACCAGACATCGTAGAAGCGGGCATGCATCCTGCATTCCAGATATTCCCATATCGGCAGGGGTATTTAGATTGATAGCGATTCATGCATTTGTTTACAGCAGTTTGGGATTTCGTCACGCCTTTCAGACCTGACTAATCGCCATTGTAAGAGATCACGAACTTGCCTTCGACGCGGCGATACCGCGAACCACTCACGCGCTGGTGGCGCATTCGTCGATGGTCAATAGCTTGTAACATATTGGTGTATAGAGCTTGCTGATTGAAAGCTGAAAAGTTAATCGTCTGCAACAGGTTAGCTTATGTCCAGACTTCGAGTATTAAATCAATTTGCCAAAATTTCTGCTAATTAGGCTTAAACCCATCATCGACGCACCAAGGACATACGCGGAGCAGCGACAGACCGGTGTTGCGACCCAAACGCCGTTGCCCCGCAAAACCTGACATAACCCACCTGAACGATGAACATTGGTTGTCCGGCCCACCAAAAAGGCAGGCCGAACAGAGTTAATAAGTACTTTTAGTCGTACAGAACGGCCGAGATCTTCGGGTCGTCAATATTCGAGGCATCGTAGTAGTAGAAGCCTGTGTCGATCAGACCTGGAACCTCTTCCCCATTCAGAGCCGCAACCGCTGCTTTCACAGTCTCATAGCCGATGCCCACAGGGTTTTGCGTGATCGCACCCGCCATCAGGCCGCTCTTGATTGCGTCTTTCTGGGCCTTGCCACTGTCATAACCGATGATCACCAAACCCTCGGTGCCCAGCTCCTGAACGCCATTCACAACGCCGATGGCCGAGCCCTCGTTGGTGCCGAAGATGCCATTCAGATCGGGGTTTGCTGTCAGGATCGCCTTTGTGACCTCGGTCGACTTCAGGTGGTCGCCCTGACCGTACTGAACTGTGACGACTTCGATATCCGGGTACTTCTCGGCCATGCGATTGACGAAACCGTCGCGGCGGTCGATGCCGGTTCGGCTGGTCTGGTCATGCGCGACAACCGCAACTTTACCCTTGCCGCCGATTTTTTCGGCCATCTTGTCGGCTGCAAGCCCAGCCGCCGCCAGATTGTCTGTTGTCGCAGTTGAAAGCGGGATGTCACTGTCAACGCCGCTGTCGAAGGCGATGATCGGAATGCCCTTTTCATTGGCCTGCTTCAAAAGCGGAATTGCGGCCTGACTGTCCAGAGCGGCAAACCCAATGGCTTTGGGGTTGTTGGCCAAAGCGGCAGCCAGCATGTCGATTTGGCGGTCCACCATTGTTTCGTTATCCGGACCTTCGAACGTGATGGTGACATCAAACTCGTCTGCTGCCTGTTCGGCGCCGGACTTCACCGCTTGCCAGAACTGATGTTGGAACCCTTTGGATACCAGTGGAATGTAAATCTCTTCGGCTACCGCCATCGAGGCGGGACCTGCCAGGGTGGCTGCGCTGAGCGCACCCAGAATGAAACGACGTGTTAACATGTTTTCTCCTCCAGTTGGTCGTTTTGGTCTTTGATTTAGTTGCTTGGTCATCCCGATTTCTTGCGCCGCGCCATGTCGGCATAGACGGCCAGAATGATGATCGCGCCGGTGACAACGGTCTGCCATTCCTGCGCGACTGACAGCACGCGCAATCCGTTGGTCAGTACAGCCATGATCAGGGCGCCGATCAGCGTGCCCAGGATCGTGCCGCGCCCACCGGACAAAGACGTGCCACCGATCACCACGGCTGCGATCGCCTCCAATTCGTATCCCAAACCCAATGCCGGTTGCGCCGAGTTCAGGCGCGAGGCGATCAGGATACCGGCGATGCCGCAGATCGCTCCGGCCAGCGCATAAATGCGCATCTTCCACATGTCGGTGTTCACGCCTGACAGACGCACCGCTTCCTCGTTAGAGCCAAGCGCAAAGGTGTAACGACCCAGAACTGTGCGCCCCAGAATGTACGAAGCCGCGATGGCAACCAGGAACAGGATCAGCACACCGTTGGGGATGGGCAGTGACGGGAAAACCTCTCCGATCAGCGACCCGCGCGAGATCTGGTCAAAGCCCGGCGTGTCATTGAAGTAGATCGGCCGTGTCCCAGAGATCACCAGCGACAGGCCTTTGAGAATCAGCATCATCCCAAGTGTGGCGATGAAGGGCGGAATTTTCATTTTCGCTACGAAAGTGCCCGAGCAAAGTCCGCAAAATGCGCCCGCCGCAATGGCTGCGGCCACACCCAACAGCAAGGGCATGCCGAGATATGTCAGGACCACCCCGGCGATCACAGCACAGAAGGTCATCAGTGTTCCGACTGAAAGGTCGATCCCGCCGGTGATAATGACCAGCGTCGCGGCGACGGCCAGAACGCCATTTACTGATGTCGCCTGCAGAATGGCGATCATGTTCGATGTCTGCATGAAATTCGGCGACGCAATAGAAAATCCGATCAGCAGGACGATCAAACTGGCAAAGGCCAACAGCTTTTGATAGGCGCCACTGTCCGCGAGGCCCGATAGTGGCTTTTTCTTTTCGATGTCGGTTGCTGTGGTCATTGGACTGTCCCTGTTACCTGCATCGCCGCCGCACGTTGCGTGGCCAGATGCATGATGTCTTCCTGAGTTGTGTCTTTTCCGCCGGGCAAAATGCCGGTCAGCCGCCCTTCGCACATCACGGCGATGCGATGGCTGAGGCGCATGATTTCGGGCAGTTCAGACGAGATCACGATGATCGTCTTGCCCTGCCCTGCCAGTTCTTCCAGCAATTTGTAAATCTCGGATTTCGCGCCGACGTCGATACCGCGGGTCGGTTCGTCAAAGATCAGAATATCGCAGTCGCGCAGCAGCCATTTGGCGATGACAACCTTCTGCTGATTGCCGCCTGACAGCAGACGAACCTCTTGCACATCCGATGGCGTTCTAATGCCCAATTGCTGGATGTAGCTTTTGGCGGTGTCGCTGATTTCACCATCGTGCAGAACCCCGCCTGCGCCGGTGAATAGGTCCATCGAGGCAAGCGCGATGTTGTCGCGTACATTCATACCAGTGGCGAGACCGAAGTGCTTTCGGTCCTCGGACAGGTATCCAATCCCCGCTTTGACGGCGTCGGTGGGTGATTTGATCGACACCACCTGACCATGTACCCGGATTTCGCCGCAATCCTTGGGATCGGCCCCGAAGATAGCCCGTGCAACCTCTGTACGACCTGCGCCCATCAGACCGGCAAAGCCCAGAATTTCACCCTTTTGGACCGAGAAACTGACGTCCTGAATTTCGTTGCTCCGGCACAGCCCGGTGACTTGCAAAGACATCTCCGCATCACCCAGATCGGGCACGTCCAGCGGTTCTTCCTTGACCTCTCGGCCCACCATCATGGCGATGATCTGGCTGATCGGGGTTTCAGCAGCCCCAACTGTTCCGACATATTCCCCATCGCGCATAACCGTCACGCGATCCGAGATCTGCTTCAGCTCGTCCATCTTGTGGCTAATGTAAACGATGCCTACACCTTCAGCCTTGAGGCGGCGGATGATCACGAACAGCTCGGCAATCTCGGCGTCATTCAGGGCCGCTGTTGGCTCGTCCATGATGAGCACCTTGGACCGAAAGGACAGTGCCTTGGCGATCTCGACCATTTGCTGTTTTGCGATGGTCAGGCTGCCAACCAACGCCTTGGGATCAAGGCTGAGGTTCATCGAAGCAAAGATTTCGGCAGTCTGCGCATTCAGCGCCGCCTCGTCCAAACGGCCAAAGCTCTTACGCGGTTCGCGTCCGATAAAAATGTTCTGGGCTACAGTCAGGTCGTTCATCAGGCTCAGTTCCTGATGGATGATCCCAATACCTAGATCCTGCGCCTCGCGCGGGGTTGTCGGACTGACTTCGCACCCTTCGATCTTCAAGGTCCCACCGTCACGTTGATAAATACCCGACAGGATTTTCATCAACGTACTTTTGCCGGCACCGTTCTCGCCCATCAGCGCGTGAACTTCACCCGGTTCAAGATCGAATTGCACGGATTTCAGCGCGTGCACGCCGGGGAAAAACTTATCAATCCCCGTCATTTCGACCAGTCTATTTTTGTTGCCTCCCATTTGCCCCTCTCCCCTTGGGCCAACGCGGTTTACATCACCGCACCAATTTGCCAGGGGACGAATTCAACGCCCCCAAATCCAAGTTCCTCGCTTTTGGTTTTCTTGCCTGAGGCGACACGGATCAGTATTTCGAACAGTTCTTCGCCCTTGCTCTCGATGCTGATCCCGTCTGTCACGATGTCACCGCAGTTCAGATCCATATCCTCGGCCATGCGGGCATACATTTCGGAATTGGTGGCCAGCTTGATGCAGGGCGTTGGCTGATATCCAGACACCGAACCACGCCCGGTGGTAAACACAATCAGGTTCGCACCCGAAGCGACTTGTCCGGTGACCGAACACGGATCAAACCCGGGGCTATCCATGAAGACAAACCCGCTCTTGTCGATCATCTCACCGAATTTGTAGACGTCTCGCAGTGGCGCGGTGCCTCCCTTAGCTACGGCACCAAGCGATTTCTCAAGAATGGTTGTGAGCCCCCCGCGCTTGTTGCCGGGGCTTGGGTTGTTGTCCATCTCACCGCCGTTTAGGGCCGTGTAGTCCTCCCACCAGTGGATGCGTTCGATCAGTTTTTTACCCACCTCAGCAGTCTCGGCCCGCCGGGTCAGCAGGTGTTCGGCACCGTAGATTTCCGAGGTTTCCGACAGGATCGTTGTTCCACCATGGCGCACAAGTAAATCCGACGCATACCCCAGCGCCGGGTTCGCGGTTATCCCAGAATACCCGTCTGAGCCGCCGCATTGCATACCGACCGTGATGGCACTGATCGGAGCCGGGGCGCGTTCGGCTTGATTGGCCAGATGGGCGATGCCGCGCAACTCCGCCAGCCCCCGGTCGATAGTGCGGCGTGTTCCGCCCTCGTTCTGAATGGTCATATAACGCAGCGCACCGTCAGCGCGGATTGGTCGACCGCCGACAAGATCTGCCACCTGCATGACTTCGCAGCCCAGACCGATCAGCAGAATACCCCCGAAATTCGGATGCTGTGCATAGCCGGCCAACGTCCGAAACAGGGTAGCATAGCCCTCATCCTTGCTGGACATTCCACATCCGGTCCCGTGCACAATCGGGACCACACCGTCAACATTGGGATAGCTTTCCAACAACCCGGTCTTTTCCGCTGCGTCGGCGATAAAACGCGCTACCGAACCCGAGCAGTTCACGGTGGTTAGAATCCCGATGTAGTTTCGGGTTCCCACTTTACCGTCAGATCGATGGTATCCGTCGAATGTACGCTTTTCAGTCAGAACAGGCAGCGGGGTGTTGGCGCTGGCATGCGCATAATCCTGCTGATGCGCCCCCATGCCAAGGTTGTGCACATGGATATGTTCGCCAGGCGCTATATCGCATTTGGCCTGCCCGATGATCTGACCGTAGCGGACAATATTCTCGCCAGATTGGATTGATGACACGGCTAGCTTGTGGCCGCGGGTAACGGGCGCAGCCAATTGCACGGGAACATGTGCCGGCTGCTCACCCGCCTGCAAGTCACGCAAAGCAATAACGATGTTGTCCTGCGGATTTAGCTTCACGACATCGCGAGTCGCCTCTTCCAAAACGTTTATGCCGCCGTTCGCTCGCATCTCTTCTCCACTTGCTTGGTCAATGTTGCTAAATCCAATATCACTACTTGTCAACTAACATGTTAGAATGCTAACTTATGCAGTATGAACAAACACCAAGATATTGATGCCGAACTGTTGCCCGAGATCACAACGATCGAAGGACCGCTCGCTCAGCGGGTTCACCACTCATTGAAGCAGGCGATTCTCTCACTGGATTTCCCACCCGGAGCGAACCTTAGGAAGGCACCTGTGTGTGAGAGATTGGGAGTGTCGCGCGCACCTGTGGCCGATGCGATCGCGCGTTTGGCCTCGGAAGGGCTGGTGGATGTGGTACCGCAGTCAGGCACTCGCGTATCCTACTTTTCGATGGACGAGATCCGCGAAGGCGTATTCCTGCGTGAAGCGCTTGAACTTGCAACTGTCGCCAAAGTCGCGCGCGACATAACCGACGATCAGCGTAAAAGGTTAAGCCGCAACATGCGTCTGCAGGAACTGTTGATTATGGATGATGATATCCCAGGCTTTTATCAGGCTGATGAAGAGTTCCACAGTCTTCTGATGGAATTTACTGGCTTCCGTCGCCTCGCCGACGTTGCCCAAACCGTTTCCTTACAGGTCAGTCGCGCACGCATGCTATTGCTGCCCACCCCTGGCCGGATCGCTGAAACACTGGCAGAACACAGGGCCATTTTCGAGGCAATCAGCAATCGCGACGAACAGGCCGCGCAGGTCGCTATGCGCGCCCACCTCGGGCAGTTGATGCCGCGCATTGAGCAGTTGGAGCAACTGAAGCCGCATCTGTTCAACCTCACCCCACAGCTGAATAGCGAGGCAGGATGACCGTTTCCCAAACAGAATTACTGAACAACCGGACCACGCGGCCCGTTCCCCTGACCCGCATGGGGTTCGGCGGAGCGCCATTGGGGAACCTGTACCGCAAAGTCACGGACGAGGACGCGCAGGCTGCATTGCAAGCCGCCTATGACGCAGGCATCCGTTTTTTCGACACCGCGCCGCAATACGGGCTTGGCCGGTCAGAGCATCGGTTTGGGCAGGCGATCGACCGGTTCGGTCGCAAGAACATTCAGCTTTCGACCAAAATCGGGCGTTTATTACTGGATTGCAAACCGCATGAAGTGACACCCGAAGCCTTTGTCGATGTGCCGCAGAAACGGATTGTGTTCGACTATACCTATGACGGGGTCATGCGGTCTTACGAGGCCAGCCGCGACAGGATCGGCGTTGCCAATTCTGACATTCTTCTGGTCCATGATGTCTGTGTCTTCAGCCAGGGCAGTCAGGAAATGTCGGACGCCAAGGTGCGCGAACTTTTTGATGGCGGAGGTTACAAGGCTTTGACCGAGCTGCGCGATGCGGGTGAAATCGCAGCAATCGGCGCAGGTGTAAACGAATGGCAGGTTTGCGAGAAACTTCTTGGGCTGGGCGACTTTGACGGGTTCCTTTTGGCTGGGCGCTATACATTGCTTGAACAAGAGGCCCTCGACAGTTTCCTGCCACTCTGCGAGCAGCGCGACGTCGGGATAATCCTCGGAGGACCTTACAATTCAGGCATTCTCGCGACCGGAGCAGTGCCCGGTGCCAAGTACAATTATGCTGACGCGCCCGAAGACATTCTGGACCGGGTCCGCAAGATCGAAGCCGTGTGCGCAGCCCACAACACTCCGCTGATTGCGGCGGCGTTGCAATTTGTTCTGGGCCATCCTTGCGTCAAAACAGTTGTACCCGGGGCTGTAAACGCATCCGAAGTCCAATCCAATGTGGCATTGATGGAGCGTGACATTCCCCCGGGCCTGTGGGCAGACCTACGATCCGAAGGTCTGATCCGACCGGATGCGCCTCTGCCAAGCGAGACTGCAGATGCTGCGTAACATCGATCCGATCCTGTCGCCGGAGCTGCTGTATACCCTCAGAGCCATGGGCCACGGGGATGAAATCGTTATTGCAGATGCGAACTTCCCGGGTTCCAGCAGCGGGCCGGACTGCATTCGGGCGGATGGATCTTCGGCCAGTGAAGTGTTGCAAGCGGTCTTGTCGGTGATGCCCTTGGACACATTCGTTCCTGATCCGGCGTTGACCATGCAGGTTGTCGGCGACGCGGAGGCGGTTCCCGACGCAGTCGCGGACTTTCAACGCATCATCGACACGACCGCCGACAACCCGGCCAAAGTTCAGGGCTTGGAACGGTTTGCATTCTACGAGCGTGCAGCCAACGCGTTTGCCATCGTTCAAACGGGCGAACGCAGGCTTTATGGCAACATCATCCTGAAAAAGGGTGTGATCGCATGAGGATCGACGCGCATCAGCATTTCTGGGCTTTGGCGCGGGGCGACTATGGCTGGCTGACGCCCGATCTGAGCGAGATCTACCGGGATTTTGCACCGCACGATCTGATGCCTCTGCTCAGCGCCGCCGGGATTGATGGCACGGTCCTTGTGCAGGCAGCACCCACAGTGGCCGAGACCGAATATATGCTCGCTCTGGCCGATCAGAATGCGTTTATCAAAGGTGTTGTGGGCTGGGTTGACTTTGAAGCCACTGATGCACCTGCAAAGATTTCCGCGTTGGCTACCCACAAGGCATTTGTCGGTCTACGTCCGATGATACAGGACATCGCCGACCCGCTTTGGATGCTAGGCGACGCGCTAACGCCCGCTTTCGAGGCAGCTCAGCGGCATGGCCTGACATTTGATGCCTTGACCTTGCCTCAACACCTGGGCCCGCTCAGGCAACTTCTTCAGCACCATTCCGATATGAGTATTGTCATTGACCATGGGTCGAAACCATTGATCAAAGACGCAATCTTGGGTGACTGGTCCGACAACATGACCGCCTTGGCCCGAGATACAAATGCATGGTGCAAGCTTTCAGGCCTTGTGACTGAGGCTGCTACAGACTGGACGATCGACGATCTGCGCCCGTACGTGGATCACCTGCTGAACACCTTCGGTCCATCGCGTCTGATCTGGGGTAGCGATTGGCCAGTTTGCACCTTGGCCAGTAGCTATGAGCGCTGGTGTGAAACCACCGACATGTTGCTGAAACATCTGAGCAGCGCAGAACGACAGGCAATAATGGGTGGCAACGCCGCCTGCGCCTACAACCTCAGGAATTGAAATGACCATAGGTACATTGGATTCGAACGGGCTGTGGCTCGGCCGTATTGAGCGCGGCGGAATCGGCCCCAGCGTGGTGACCCTGCGCAATGGGCGGATTATCGATATCACGTCAAAAACGGCACCAACTGTCAGGGACATTCTGGAACGCGACGATGAAGCAGATCATGTGCGCAACGCTCAAGGTGAAGATATCGGCCCTTTGGACGCCGACCACCAATGGCTGGCCCCGTGTGACCTGCAGGCGGTCAAGGCCTGTGGTGTCACATTTGCCGGGTCCATGGTCGAACGCGTAATCGAGGAACAAGCCGCCGGTGATCCTGCCAAAGCCGACGCGATCCGGGCGCGCATCGGAGACCGGATCGGAGACAGCCTCTCGAACATCCTACCTGGATCGGACGCGGCCGCAGAGGTCAAAGAAGCACTGATCGCTGAAGGCCTCTGGAGCCAGTATCTGGAAGTCGGGATCGGCCCCGATGCCGAGGTGTTCTCCAAAGCACAAGTTTTGTCTTCGGTCGGGTTCGGTTCAGAAATCGGTCTTCACCCGATTTCGACCTGGAACAACCCCGAGCCCGAGGTCGTTCTGGCCGTTACTTCTAAGGGCGAGATTAAGGGCGCTACGCTGGGGAACGACGTCAATCTGCGTGACGTTGAAGGTCGTTCGGCTTTATTGCTGAGCAAAGCAAAGGACAACAATGCCTCTTGCGCGATCGGACCGATGATCCGGTTGTTCGATGATGGGTTCACACTGGACGATGTACGCCAGGCTGAACTTGCGCTAACCGTGACCGGATCGGATGGATTTGTGCTGAACGGAAGCTCATCTATGTCCCAGATCAGTCGCGATCCTGCAGACCTTGTGAAGCAGACTATCGGGCGCCATCACCAATATCCTGATGGGCTGATGCTTTTCCTTGGCACTCTGTTCGCCCCGACCCAAGACCGTGACACACCTGGCGGTGGGTTCACTCACAAAATTGGCGATGTCGTCACTATCTCCAATACGCGCCTTGGAGCGCTGACAAACACCGTGCGCCTGTCGACGGAATGCCCCGAATGGTCCTTTGGGGCCTCACACCTGATGCGAAACCTCGCCCATCGCGGCCTGCTGTAAGAGAGAACGAATATGTTGACCGGAAAACACCTGATTGCTGGCGAATGGATCGGCGCAGACACTACTTTTGCGTCGGAACCAGCGCATGGACCAAGCCATGACTTTTCTGTGGGGACAGCGGCGATGATTGATAGCGCAGTGGAGGCAGCAGAGTCGGCATTTGCCACTTTCGGGTGGTCCTCGCGTACCGAACGTGCCGCGCTGTTGCGCAAGATCGCAGATGAGATTGATGCCCGCGGGGATGCCATCACCGAAATCGGCACGCAGGAAACCGGCTTGCCCGAGGCACGCCTGCAGGGGGAACGTGGCCGTACCGTCGGCCAGCTGCGCCTCTTCGCCGATCACATCGAAGCGGGCGATTACCTGGACATGCGCCATGACCCGGCCATGCCGGATCGTGCACCCCTGCCCCGCCCCGACCTGCGCATGATACAGCGCCCGCTGGGTCCTGTTGCGGTGTTCGGCGCTTCGAACTTCCCATTGGCCTTCTCAGTCGCAGGGGGTGATACAGCCGCAGCATTAGCCGCAGGATGCCCTGTCGTTGTCAAAGGCCATTCGGCCCATCCCGGCACTGGCGAAATTGTCGCCCAGGCAATCGACGCCGCCATCAAAGCGACAGGGATTCATCCCGGAGTGTTTTCATTGGTACAGGGTGGCAAACGGGATGTGGGCACGCGATTGGTGCAACATCCCTTGATCCGGGCGGTTGGCTTTACGGGCAGCCTCGGAGGTGGACGGGCGCTGTTCGATTTATGCGCGCAACGCGATGAACCCATTCCGTTTTTTGGCGAACTGGGTTCAATCAATCCGATGTTCATACTGCCGCAAGCGGCGGCCGCGCGCGGTGCTGAAATCGGCAATGGCTGGGCCGCGTCCCTAACCATGGGCGCTGGACAGTTCTGCACCAATCCCGGTATCGCCGTGATCATCGAAGGTCCGGATGCTGACGCGTTTCAAGCAGCGGCAGAGGCTGGCCTGTCTTCGGTGGCCGAGCAGACAATGCTGACCGATGGAATTGCGCAGGCATACCGAAACGGAGTTTCGCGTGTAGCTGCTGGTACCGGTGTATCGAAGATTATCGGCACAAGCCGCAAGTCACGCGATGCGGCCCCATACCTGTTCACTGTTTCAGGTGATGACTGGCTCGCCAATCGGGAGCTGCAAGAAGAAGTCTTCGGACCATTGGGCATCATCGTGCTCGTGAACGACAGCTCTCAGATGCAACAGATCGCGCGGGCCATCGAAGGGCAGTTGACCTGCACACTACATCTGGACGCAGGTGACAAAGCGGACGCTCAGGCACTGCTACCGCTGCTTGAACGAAAGGCTGGGCGATTGTTGGCCAACAGCTTTCCGACCGGGGTCGAAGTTTGCGACAGCATGGTTCACGGAGGCCCCTACCCCGCCTCAACCAACTTTGGCGCAACATCCGTGGGAACATTGTCGATACGCCGTTTCCTGCGGCCGGTTTGTTATCAGGACATCCCATCCGAGCTTCTACCCGAGAAATTGTGAGGTTGTTCATGTCGACAATCAACCCATCCAACCGGCTTGCAGATAAGACCGCTCTCATCACAGCAGCTGGCCAAGGCATTGGCCGTGCAACCGCCGAATTATTCGCTGCCGAAGGCGCACGGGTGATAGCCAGCGACATCAACGATGCTGCGCTTGCCGAATTGGGCGGTATTCCGGGTATCGAACCGCTGCAACTGGACGTAATGGACGATAAGGCCGTTACAGATGCAGCGGTCAATCTGCCGCAACTGGACATTCTGTTTAACTGCGCAGGTTATGTAGCGGGGGGATCAATTCTTGAATGCACTGAAAGGGATTGGGATTTCAGCTTTGACCTCAACGTAAAGGCCATGTTCAGACTGATCCAACTGACTCTACCCGGAATGCTGAAAGCAGGCGGAGGATCGATCATCAATATGTCGTCGGTCGCATCGTCCATGAAAGGCGTGCCCAACCGATTTGCGTATTGCGCGTCAAAAGCAGCGGTGATTGGCCTGACCAAGTCTGTGGCAACCGATTTTGTGACCCAGGGCATTCGGTGCAACGCGATTTGTCCAGGTACGGTGGACAGCCCCAGCCTGCATGACCGGCTTCGCACCACCGGGGATTATGAGCAGGCAATGACTGATTTCATCGCCCGTCAACCGATGGGCCGTATTGGCACAGCGGAGGAGATCGCTGAACTGGCTCTGTATTTGGCCAGTGATGCCAGCAAATACACTTCGGGCCAGCCCTTTGCCATAGATGGCGGCTGGACGATCTGAGCAGGAAGGACCTGACAATGAAACTACTACGCTATGGCCCGAAGGGCGCTGAGAAACCCGGCATTTTGGCCTCAGACGGTTCGGTTCGCGACCTTTCCGGTGTGGTGGATGATATTTCGGGCGATACTCTTGGCGATGTCGTTCTTGAAAAGCTCCGCGCACTAGATTTGGCCAGCCTGCCATTGGTAGACAGCAACCCGCGCATCGGTCCTTGCGTTGGCAATGTTGGAAAGTTCATATGCATTGGCCTGAATTATGCCGATCACGCAGCAGAAAGCGGCATGGAATTGCCTGCTGAGCCCGTAATCTTCTTCAAAGCCACCTCGGCCATCGCCGGCCCCGACGATACCGTAGAAATCCCGCGCGGATCGGTCAAAACCGATTGGGAAGTTGAGCTGGGCGTCGTTATCGGCAAAGAGGCCAAATATGTCTCTGAGGCGGAAGCCATAGACCACGTCGCCGGCTACTGCGTAGTGAACGATTTGTCAGAACGTGACTTTCAGCTTCATCGCTCTGGCCAATGGGTCAAAGGAAAGTCTGCGGACACGTTCGGCCCAATTGGCCCTTGGCTGGTAACACGAGACGAAGTCCCCGACCCGCAGAACCTTCCGATGTATCTTGAGGTAAACGGGCACCGATATCAGGACGGATCAACCAAAACGATGCATTTTGGCGTAGCGACGGTCATCTCGCATCTGTCGCAATTTATGTCTTTGCAACCCGGTGACGTAATTTCTACAGGCACACCCCCGGGTGTTGGTATGGGACAGAACCCGCAGACCTACTTGAATCCCGGCGACAAAATGGAGCTTGGTATTCAGGGTTTGGGCACGCAACGTCAGAACGTCATCCAGGGATGAGAGCGCGCTGTTGGCGAATGCCATAAGTAGCCTTGAAGCAACAAAAGTAAGCGAGAAGGTTTTGTCTCAGATAACGCCGCCCGTATACTGATTATCTATCAGGCCAGTATATATTCTTATAGGCGCTTCTCGCGCGATTAATCCGGTATTTGTAGTATCGGATCAGGTTACCGAACATCTTTCTGGTTGCTTAGGGCGTTTCAATACTGAGAAGAGTCATTGTTTTTTTAGCAAGCTTTAACAAAGCCTGTCCTTAAATCACGATTCAGCAGGCCCCTAAGCCGGCTAGATGGGGCGCCTTCGCATTAAAGTAGGCAGACCGATACAGCTCTTAATAATACTTATTAAAGTATTTTGCACACTACGCCCAAATGACCTTCTACTCAGTCAATCATTCAACCCATCGCCGCCCTTTCTTTGGCAAGCCACAGCGCAATCATATCCATCATTGATAGGTGCTCACGGCCAATCCGTTATATGCTCACGCGCCTCGAATATGTTTCGGTACGCTATGTTGGTCTTCCCGTTGAAATGTAGTGCCGGGGCGCTCGAAGATAGAAGCGATCGCGTCGTCCCTGCCCTGCCGCGAAAACTGTGTATCTGTTCATCCGCGACTAACTACATAAACTGTAGATTATCTGCCCTAGTTCCATATCAATACGTTAAGAAACCTTCTACTGATGGCCTGAACTTGTATTCGTCAACTCTGCTCGGAACGTACCTGCCCGAACTACAAAACAAGAATTTGAGGCCGGGCGGTAAAAGCTAAGCGTTTAGATGGTCTCCCAGGGTACCGTATTACACGATTGGTCTTTTTATGCAAAAAAACGGCGCTGAGATTAACCAGCGCCGCGCTTCGGATCTATCTCGCTAAGCCCGTCTTACCCGTGGGTAAGATCGTCTTCTTCTCGCAGATCCTCGATCAAAGTGGCCACAGCACGTTCTAATTTCGCCCTATCGACACGGGTGAAATCGAGATCATAGCGAAGTTCGATCCTTCCGCTGGATGCAGAACATTTTGCAATCCCTGCCCTGCCCCTTACCTGAAACGTTGTCTTCGCGCGGCGTGGTTTACCTACGGCTTCAGCCTTTGGCTTAGCGGCGGTCGCATTTTCGATTGTGAGAAAATCGCGAAGAATGGCCACTTCGCGCACGCTGTCGCGATTTGGTTCACTCACCAAAGCCGCACTGACTTGTCGGATCAATCCAGGATCAGAGTCGAGCTTTCGTTTGAGTTCAACCCCCACATTCCGTGGAATGTCGTTTGGGTGCATAAGAACCTTTTCCAACATGGCCAGCAAACTCGCAAACGCCCGAATATAGCTGCGCTTGGTATAGCTTGCAGATTTGAACAAGGTTGAAACCGCTTTGTCGACATCCGGACAATCATTGGCGGGGTCTTCCGCATAGGTACGCGCAAGCGCGCCCATTTCCGCAAACGAGATATCCTTTCGGATCAGGTTTTCATCGACCATGCGACGATAGCTATCATCCAGCTCTGCAACGTCAGAAACACCGGCCGGAATCGTCGCAAATCGCGCGTCGCCAGTTTCCTCAAGTAATGCGCGAAATGCCGATAATCTGCGCATTCCTTGAATTAACTCAAAGCGTCCATCGTTGCGACGCTCGACCCGGATCGGGTTCGAAAGACCCACATCCTGAATAGAAGCCTTCAACTCATCCAACTCAGGATCAGGGCCAGGCTTGCGGTCGCGCGTCAGGCGCTCGGTAACAACATCCGCCAATGCGATCTGTTCAGTAACATACCCTTCGGAACGTAGTCGCACAAGCTCGTGCGCTAACCTGTCATTTTCGACTCTGATTGCATCTTCGGTAGTTTGCTGGTCGCGTAGCGCATTAGCGTTCTCGGAGATTGCAGTGGCCATTGGTCCGCGCCTTTTCTCAAGCGCTTTATCCGGAACCTTGCCAACCGGGATTTCTTCCATCGCTGGCATATCGATATCGAACATTCTGCGTTTTCGGCTCATACGTCATCCTCCAGCTTGTCCCAGGCCGATAGCATGACGCCCCGGAATTCATCATAAACATTATCAAATGTCGAACGCGCGCGACGCCAGGTTTCCCTCGTCATCTCACGGTAATCCATCTCATAAACTGAACTCAGGAATCGACCCGATTGCTCGACCGCACGCGTCATCTCGACCGGGTGCTCGGCGAGGTGCTCACCAAAGACTTTGCGGAATGCGTCATACATCGCTGTGTGCAGTGCGTTCCCCGGTTCGTAGCGCGTAAGCAAAAACCGAATTTCGCAGAATGTCTTGGGTAAACCAATCTTACCCGTGGGTAAGGTCTTGTCGAAACCATAGGCCAGATCTTCGAGGGCTTCAGCCAACTGTCCAATGAATGAGGTGGTTGAATCGTATTCCCAGTATCCGGGCCCCGACGGGATATACAACATGTCTGCTGCGAACACCGCATTCATGGATTGGTATCCTATCGCAGGCGGGCAATCGAACAGGATCAGGTCATAAGCATCATTCGGTATTTGATCCAGATAGCGAGACACAGCTGCAAAAAAAGACCACTCAGGATTCAGGTGCCGATATTGTGCTGATGCGAATTCGACGAAAGCAGCATTGGCGCAAGAAGGGATTGCATCAATCGTTGACCATGAGGTCTGCTTGATAAAATCAGAAATGCGCAGTTCGCCGAGGCCCATATCCGTTATAGAAGGTGGTAATTCTCGGCGGGGCAGGGCAGTTCCTGACTCCGCAGCCGCAGGGCGGTTATTCATGCGCTCGGTTTCACGGATTAGATCCCGCGCCATGATACCCCAGACGGTGAAATCTTCAGCGACATCGGTCAGACCCATCGAATGGCTGAGCGTCGCCTGAGGGTCAAAATCCACCACTAATACTCGGTAGCCGTCCAGAGCAGCGGCGTGCGCAAGATGCAACGCCACGGTCGACTTGCCGGCCCCCCCTTTGAAATTGGCAACAGCGGCCCGAACCGCCCGCTTGCCCGCAGGGCGTGGAGGAGTGAGCGCTTTGCGATTAACCTTAAGCCGCCGCCTGAGCTCATTTACCTCTTCCAGACTAAACCAACGCTGCCGCCCATCAGGCTCGACCTCGCCTCCCGGCAATGAAGGATCGGCAGCCAGCTTTCCTCGGAAAGTCGATTGGTTCACCTTAAAGATCAGCTCAGACACCTCCCAGCTTGAGAACCGCCTTAGCGTCTTCTCCATCTCAGGGCTGAAAGTCTGCTGGCGAATCCAGCCCTGCAATTTCAGGGACTGGGTGCGCAATGCATTCAGGTCTTCGTGCGTGTACATGCCTCAGTTCTCATTCTTCTGGACGTTATTTTTCTCTCTTTTGTTATTTACGCCCGATTTGCATATTTGGCAAAAGAAATTATTGTAAGGTTGTGATGTTACCCACGGGTAAGAAAATATGGCCGTATCTAGTGCTGACCGATTCGGAACGCTGCTTCTTTCTGCGATCGTCCTGACTTCGGATATCCTACCAGATTTAGGGGGACACAACTCAAGCAAATACGGCATATAGGGGGACATTATTGCTCGATAAGGGGACACCCAGTATGTCCCCCATCACCATAAATTCACCTATTTCTTTTATTTTTTGATAGCGAATAGCAGCTACCAAATAGCGTGATCTCAACGAACTCTTGACAGAATCGAAGTATTGGACGCTAATCAGTGAACAATCACGAAAAGCGTTGAGAAACGGCGCGATTACGGCGGGATCAACCCGCATGAGGCAAAAAAGAGCGGTGAGGAAACGGATGCAGGTTGCGAAACCGGTCGGGCGAAATGCGCCTGCACTGAAGTACGATATCTTGTCGGCGCTCGCCGTTCACGCCTTATCAGGTGACAAGCATCGTCATCGCAGTGTTCTTCGCATCATGACATTAATTACCACGCGCTATAACTGGCGCTCCAATGAACTGTCGATTGGTCGGGAAGAGATCGCTCGGTTGTGGTCCGTGAACGAACGCACAGTTAAACGTGAGATGGCTAAGCTGCGCAGCGCACGCTGGATTGCGGTCAAACGACCCGCCGCTCGGGGTCGGGTTGCGGTTTATGAACTCGACCTCAAGCAGATCATGCTGGACACAATCGAAACCTGGCCCGTCATCGGGACGGATTTCCAAGAACGAATGCAGCAGAAGCCAGAGCGCGATACCAATGTTGTGCCATTTCAGTCAAAGCCATCGATCCCACCGCCACAGGGTGAAGACGTTTGGGCACAGGTTCAATCGATCCTACATGAGCGTGACCCAGAACTTTGGTCCAGTTGGTTCAAGCATCTGAACGAAGCCGAAAGGGCAGGGGGCCTGGCGATTCTGATTGCGCCAACGCGTTTCATGGCGGATTACATTGCACAGAAATGGTCGGGGAGGGTTTTGGCCGCTTATTCGCGTGTAGACCCTTCGGTTCGAACAATTCGCATTGAAGCGGCAGAATAGGGCGCGGGCTTGCTCAACTGGCAACAGGCGACTATCTAGCGGAAACTGTTTATGAGCGCGTCAGATGTGACATAGCTCGATCCTGATCACAGTGGACATGTGCATTGCAAAAGATCAAATCAAAATTTGCGGCCGTATTGAGTGATTCCGTCCTGTGGCGACTGCTCTCCGAAAATATGCGCGAGCAAGCGGTCCCTTATACCATCGCGATCATCGCGATGGTATTTGTTGCGGCAACCACTGCAGGTATCGCCTTTATCATGCGTGATGTGGTGGATTCGCTGTTTGACAGTGAAAACTCAGCCAAGATTTTCGGCGTTTCGATGGCTGTATTCTCGATCTTCCTGGTCAAAGGGATTGCGACTTACGTCCAGATTGTGGCTCTGACCCGTGCCGGTAACCGGATCGTCTCGAAACAGCAGATCAAGCTTTACGACAAACTTTTGCGGCAAGGGGTGTCATTCTTCAATTTGACCGAAAGCTCGGATCTGTTGTTGAAGGTGACACAAACCGCCCAGGCTGCGCGCACGGTGATCGAGATCATGGTGACCACTGCGGTGCGCGATATGCTTACATTGATTGGTCTTTTGGCCGTGATGTTCTACCAGCAACCGATCTTGTCTTTGTTTACGCTTATCGTCGGCCCTTTGGCGATCTTGGGTGTTCGCATGCTGCTTCGCAAAGTGCGAGAGATTGCGGATATGGAGCTGCAATCGATGGGCGCGATCATGAAGGTCATTCAAGAAACCTCGGCTGGTATACGTGTGGTCAAGTCCTTCGGATTGGAAGAGCGCATGGCCCTCGAAATGAATTCGGCGGTGAAAAGCGTTGAGAAGCGCCGCAACAAGCTTGCGCGTTTGCAAGCTGCGACGAGCCCGCTGACGGATATCCTGGCCGGGTTTGCAATTGCCTCGGTCATCGGGTTGAGCGCTGGTAAGCTGTTTGGCGCTGCAGCGTCCACTCCGGGTGAACTGATGTCGTTCGTGACCGCTGTGATGATGGCCTATGAGCCCGCGAAGCGCCTGACGAAGGTGCGGGTGAAGATGGAGCTGGGTCTGCGCCGGGTGCAGATGTTGTTCAATATGTTGGACGAGCCTGAAACTCTGCCGGAAGAGGCCAATCCCAAAAGCCTGCCTGATGGTCCGCGAGAGGTGGTGTTCGACGCCGTCACTTTCGGCTACCGTCGTCGCGATCCGATCCTGAAAGGGCTTTCGTTGACGTTCGAAGCTGGCAAGACCACCGCTCTGGTTGGTCTGTCCGGCGGCGGCAAGTCGACCATTTTGAATTTGGCCCTGCGCCTTTATGACCCGAGCAGTGGTTCGGTATCGATCGATGGTCAGGATATCAAGTACGCCTCGTTCAAATCACTGCGCCAGAACATGTCGTTCGTCGGGCAAGAGACGTTTCTGTTTTCGGCCTCAATCGCCGACAACATCCGTTTTGGCCGTGAGGGTGCCTCGCAAGACGACGTGATCGAGGCTGCCAAGGCCGCGAATGCCTATGACTTCATCATGTCGCTTGAGAAAGGCTTTGACACTCTGGTTGGTGAAAATGGTGCCTTCCTGTCCGGTGGTCAAAAACAGCGCCTTGCGATTGCGCGCGCGCTTCTGCGCGACAGCCCGATCCTGCTGCTGGACGAACCAACTAGTGCGCTGGACTCGCGGTCGGAACATCTGGTTCAGGAGGCATTGGGCCGCCTGACCGAGGGGCGCACGACAATCATTGTGGCTCACAGGCTTTCAACCATCATGCATGCGGACAAGATCGTCGTGATTGAGGCTGGTGAAGTTCTTGAGCAGGGCAGCGCCCAACAGTTGCTGAAGAAACCGGGACCATTCAAAACCCTGTATGACCATCAGTACTCGAACGCCGTCAATGCCGAATGATCCCGACGTGATCCAGCGGCCTGACATTACACCGGCGCGTTCGCCCCTGAGCGCGTCAGTGATCATCCCGACCTATCAAAGCTGGGACCAATTGCAGCTTTGTCTGGATGGGCTCGCCTCTCAGACACTGAACACAAACCAGTTCGAGATACTTGCAGTCAACAATGATCCGACCGACCCCATGCCAGACGGGTTTCGCCTGCCCGCCAACGCCCGCATCCTAAGTGAGGCAAAACCCGGCTCATACGCAGCGCGCAACCGGGGAATCGAAGAAGCCGCCTCGGAGCTACTGTTTTTCACCGACTCCGATTGTCAGCCTGACCCGCTCTATCTAGAGGCCGGGTTGAAAATAGCCGAAGACCACCCCGAGGTTAATCGCTTTGGCGGCAATGTTGTGCTGATCCCGAACGGGCAGGATTGGAAGACGACCGAACTCTATGATGTTCATTTGGGATTAGAGCAAAAAAAATGGGTGGAGCGTGGGCGCGCGGTTACGGCCAATCTGATCGTTCGGCGGGAGCTTATGGATCGCATCGGTCGGTTCAACGACACGGTGTTGTCCGGCGGGGACATGGAATGGAATGATCGTGCTCAATCTGCGGGCGAAGCGATTGTGTTTGCCGAAGACGCCATCGTCCGTCATCCGGCGCGCGACAGTCTTGAGGATCACATCACCAAAGCCCGTCGTATTGAGGGGGCTAGGCTGCGCCGCAATGCCAAGCGCGGCATCGTAAATTACATCCCGCCTGTGCAGAAATTGATCCCTTCCTTCAAGACGTTGAAAAACCTTCTGAGGAATCAGAATCTGTCAACCAAACAGGCTTTTGGTGTGTGGGGCGTTCACTATGTGATCCGCGTTGCAAAGATTACGGAAACCATTCGGCTTCTCTGGCTGCGGAGGCCTGACCAGCGGAAGTAGTGGCCACTGGCAATGATAAACCACCTTCAGACCATGACGCTACGCGTTCTGGTTCGGCTTAATTCAAGTTGATCCTTAAGGTAGGACTCTTGGACAAGTGACTGCGGCACACTCTGTGTTCGCCGCTCGACCAATTAGCTTTGTTTAACTTGGCGCTCTGGAAATCAATGTACTCTAGCTTTGAGCTCTTTCATCACAGCTGGTGGCACGATTAAAGTCGATCTCCGCGTTCGCGTATATTGATGGTCAGTACTTTGTTCATATCTGATCACGCTGATCCAGGTACCGATTGCACAGGGCGTTGACCGTTGCGTGCAGGATGATGGTGAGTACCGCCAACACGATCAGCGCGGCGAACATCAGATCGGTTTTGGCACGGCCATTGGCCAGCAACATCAGATATCCCAGCCCACGCGACGCTCCGACCCATTCACCGATGACGGCACCGATCGGGGCATAGACGGCAGCCAGACGCAGGCCGCTGGCAAATCCGGGCAGAGCAGATGGAATACGGATGTGCCACATTACTCGGGCAGGTGACGCCCCCATGACCCGAGCCAGATCCAGCCAGTCGCGATTACTGCGCATCAGTGCATCAAAGAAAGACGAAGTAACCGGGAAATAAATGATCAGCAGCGCCATGGCGATTTTGGCCTCGAGCCCGAAGCCAAGCCACAGGGTCAGAATCGGTGCGAGGGCAAAGACGGGGATGGTCTGGGAAAACACCAAAATTGGTCGCACCAGCGCGCGTACTAGCGGTGAGGCGGCAAGGCCGATGGCCGACAGCCCGCCCAGCACTGCGCCAAGGGCCAGCCCGATCAGCACTTCGGTCGCGGTGACCAGCCCATGCTCCAGCAGAAGGTTGCGGCTGTTCCAAATGGTTTCGGAAACCAGCGCTGGCGGGGGCAAGATAAAACGCGGCAAGCCGGTGGCCCAAACCACCAGTTGCCAAAGCGCTACTGCCATTGCGGTGGCGGCGATACCCGCACGCCAACCTGTCATCGGGCTACCGGGAAGCCTGCCCATGCGGCATCGAAAAAGGCACGTTCAAGGGCGACGGCCTTGCCGAAGGCTTCAGCGACCTCGGCCTGTGCCTGGTCCGAAAGGGTCGACCAGATCGCGTCCAATTGTCCACGTAGGTAGGCGACCACACTTTCGAACCCGTCGCCTGAGTGCAGAGTGATCCATTCCCCCAGCCAGAACGGCAGATCTTCGGCGCGGGCTTCGACCGGGCTGGCCCAATCCAGATAGACCCATTCCGCGACCACCAACACCGCCAGCATCCGCTCGTAGCGCCCGGATGTGCGGGCTTCGTCCATCAGGGCCTGAAACGCCAGGGTTTCTGGTGCGGCTTCGCTTGCCTGGGGCACGTCCAGCGCGTCTAATGCACGCAGGAAGTACGTGTTCTCTGGCCCGCAGATCTGGCCCAGAAAGCGCGCGCCCGGCACAGCATCGGCGAGGTTGGGTGCATGCGCCACTGCTGAGGCCAGCAGACGCACGAAGCCTTCCACGAAAAGGTAATCCTGCTGTAAATAGCCAGCCATTTTGCCGTGATCGAGCGTTCCGGTAGCCAGCGCATTGGTAAAGTCATGTGTCGTGGCCGCTGTCCAGTTGTCCTGGTTCAGCGCCCTGAGAGTTTCGCTTGTGCTCATCTGTCACTCCTGAGTTGTTGAAGCAGCGCGGCCTGGATGCCCAGCACGCCCGGATCATCAACAGGGCGCGGGATGCTGCCCATTGGAGTTTCGACCGGGTGCAGCCCGTCGCGCGTCATGATCATGATGTTCTGCCCCAGCCGCGCCACTTCGGCCGGGTCATGGGTGATAAGCAGCACCGTACGTCCCTTCAGCAGCTGTGCGGTGAGGTCCTGCATATGCACCCGAGTCAGGGCATCAAGGGCTGAAAATGGTTCGTCCAGCAACACAATGGGGCGGTCTTCCATCAGGGTTCGGGCCAAGGCCACGCGCTGTCTTTGCCCACCGGAGAGCTTTCCCGGTTTCTTGCCCAGATGTGTGCCTAGCCCAACTTGCTCCAGTACCTGCTCGGCCCGGCCCCGATCGAATTTCTCGCCGCGCAATCGTGCCCCTATTGCCACATTGTCGAGCGCTGATAGCCAAGGCAGCAACAAATCACTCTGCGCCATTAAGGCCACCCGCCCGGCCAGCGCGCCACCGTCCGAGGCCCAGATTTCACCGTCCAAAGAAACATGGTCTCCCAGTCCGGCCAGCAGCTTGAGCACTGTGGATTTGCCCACACCACTGGCCCCCAGAAGACAGGTCCACCGCCCTGCATCAAGTCGCAGATCAATGCCGTGCGCGATGGATGTGTCGCCAATCGACAGTGATCCGCGCAGATATAGGTCGGGGGCCGGGCTCATGGCTGCGATGCCATGCCCCAAAAGCCGACCTCAAGCTCGGTCGCCTTGTGGAAGCGGTCGCAAAGATTTGCCCAACGTGGGCAGTTTTGCGGGTCATCCCCGATGCGCCGCGCTACCACGCCATCGATCAGCGCGCCAACATCGCAGCAGACCTGTTGGTAATCTTCCCCGCCATAAGTGTTGATCCAATCGGCATAGGTTTCTGAGGTCTTTGCCACCGAAAGCTCCGCCCCGATCACACCATAGCCCATGACGCAGGGGGCCAGTGTGGCCAGCAGATCAAGCATATCCCCTGAATGCCCGGCATCCAGCACATAGCGTGTATAGGCAAGATTAGCCTGACGCTCTTGCGTTGCAATAAGTTCTTCCTCGGAAATCCCAGCCTCGGCGCAGATGCCGATATGCAGGGCAAGCTCGTCATTGATCAGTGCATTCACTGTCCCCGCGGCGAGGCGCATATCCGCGACGGTCTCGGCCTTGGTCACCACCAGCGCCCAAGCGCGGGCGAAATGGATCAAAAAAACGTAGTCCTGTTTGAGATAATGCAAAAACGCCGCGCGCGGGAGGGTTCCATCACCCATGCCCCGCACGAATGCGTGGCGGGTATAGGCAGGCCAGGTTTCCCCGGCCGCCGCTCGCCACGCCTCAAATGAGGTGCCGTAGTTCATTGTGCCCCCAGATCGACCGCGATTTTCGATACTGGGCGGGTGCCCTCGACTAGGCCGCTTTTGGCCAGAAATTCCTCGAAGCGGATATAGCGGCCTTCGTCCAGCGCCTCAGGACGCAAGGCAAAGCGGGGTAGGGTGTCGACCCAAGCCTTTGCATTCAGCTCGTCGTCCAGCTCTTCCGCGTAGCTTTTGAAAACCTCCCAGCTTTCATCCGGGTTGTTGACGATGTATTGCGTGGCCAGCTCGGTGGCGCGCAGGAAGCGGCGCACCTTGTCCTTGTCCATCAGCTCGGGGTTGGCGACGTAAATCAACTCGTCATATGTCGGCACGCCTTCTTCTTCGACATAGAAGCATCGGCCTTCGACACCTTCGATTTCCATCTGGTTCAGCTCAAAATTGCGATAGGCACCGATCACCGCGTCGACCTGCCCGGACATGACCGAGGGGCTGAGCGAGAAGTTGACGTTGATCATCTCGATCTCGTCCAGCGCGACCCCATGCTTGCCCAGCATGGCACCCAGCACCGCTTCTTCGACGCCGGCAACCGAGAACCCGATCTTACCACCTTTGAGCTGGCTGATTTCCTGGATTGGGCCGTCCTTCAGCGTCAAAAGGCAGCTGAGAGGTGTCGCCACTAACGTACCGACGCGCATCAGCGGCAGACCTTCGGCTACCTGGAGGTGCTGGTTTGGTTGATAGCTCACGGCGATGTCACCCTGCCCAGCGGCCACCAGTTTCGGTGGGGCCGAGGGATCAGCAGGCGGCACAATCTCGACCTCAAGATTCTGGTCTGCGAAATAACCTTTTTGCTGCGCTACGATGATCGGACCGTGATCAGGGTTTACGAACCAATCCAGCAGCAGAGTCATCTTGTCTTGTGCCAACGCCGGTGTAGCCATCAGCATCGCCGCTATGGTCAGAAAATGTTTCAATTCGGTTTCCTCGTTTCAGTTGTTGTCACCTAGGGCCAGAAGCTTGATTTCGGGCCCGTTTTTCGTGGAAATCCGCATCGCCGCCTGCCAGGCCCGAAGACCGGAACGGCAGGCAAGGATGAGGCGTCTGTTGTTTTGCAAAAGGGGGTCACGCGGATCGATTTCATCGACACTGAGGCGCTGAGCACCAGCCAGCTCCGGGCCAGTTTCATCTGCAGCGCGCAGGTCGATTACCAGATCGTCGGCCCGAAGCATTTCGCGCGCTATGAAATCCGGCTCAGGTATAGGATCCGGTGCGCCGTCAAAGCGAAAACCGCCAAAGCGCATGCTGGTGGCGTCATAGGTCACCAGACGCCCCATTGGCGTAAGGTCCCCGCTCAGCACCGCAACCGCGATCTGCGCTTGCAGACTACCGATCACACCCACCGTCGGGCCAAGCACGCCATCGGCGTCACAGGAACCCAGCCTTGCAGGCAGATCCGGGAACAGCGCGCGCAGACCCGGAGCCTTGTGGCAGAAGCCCCCGACATAGCCCTCCGAGCCCACCACGCTGGCGCTGATCAGCGGCAAATCGGCATCAAGGCAAACATCCGAGGCCACATAGCTGGCGGCAAAACTGTCGGCACAATCCAGCACCAGATTGATGCCCTGACAAAGTTGCGAGGCATTGGCCGGATCAAAGCGGGTTTCGACCGGTTCGATCCGCACCTCATCATTCAGCGCCATCATTTCACGTGCTGCCACCTGCACTTTGGATTGCCCTATGTCGCGTTCACGGAACAGCGTTTGGCGGTGCAGGTTCGACAGGCTGATCTTGTCAGCATCAACCAAACGGATACGTCCCACACCGGCCCCGACCAGATATTGCAGCACTGGTGCGGCAAGCCCTCCTGCGCCAATCACCAGTACATGCGCGGTGCGCAGGTTTTCCTGCCCCGACGCGCCAAAGCCAAGTACAGCAATCTGGCGTGCATAGCGGCTCATAGGCAGCTCCTTAGCCATTCGCGTACACGGGCTTCTGGGTCGTCCTTCAAGGTGATGTCGGTCACGGCGGACACGATGTCGGCCCCGGCGGCGAACGCACCCTGCGCGCGCTCGACCGACATGCCACCTATCGCCACAAGCGGAATAGGTCCGATCCGCGCCTTCCAGTCGGTCAGCTTTTCGACACCCTGCTGGTGCCATTTCATCTTTTTAAGAATGGTCGGATGAACGGGCCCGAGTGCCACATAGTCAGGCCGCAAAGCCAGCGCACGCTTAAGCTCTGCTTCGTCATGGGTTGAGACTCCAAGTTTCAATCCAGCAGCTCGGATCGCGTCAAGGTCAGCGGTATCCAGATCTTCCTGCCCTAGGTGCACCCAGTCGCAGTCTAGCTCAATCGCCAGTTCCCAATAGTCATTGACCACCAACAGCGCGCCGTGGTCGCGGCACAAATCCCGCGCCTCCGCCAACTGCGCGCGCACCGCATCCAGGGGATGTTCCTTGATGCGCAGCTGCACCAACCGCACCCCGAGCGGCAGCATTCGGCGCAGCCATGAGATGTCATCGAAGATCGGGTAGAACGACGGCAAGATCACAACATGGCCTTTCCAAAAACAGGGGTCGAGGGCGCGGCCATGTCGCGTGGTTCCATCGCATCGGCACCGAAGGCCAAAGCCCCCGCTTCGACCGCGCGCGCAAACGCTTCGGCCATCGCCGCCGGATCACCTGCCTTAGCGACCGCCGTGTTCAGCAGCACCGCGTCATAGCCGATTTCGATGGCCTGTGCCGCCTGCGACGGCAGACCCAGCCCTGCATCGACCACCAGAGGCACCTCGGGGAAATGAGCCCGGACCGAGCGCAGGCCGTAGAGATTATTCAGCCCCAATCCGGTGCCGATCGGCGCACCCCAGGGCATCAGTACCCGGCAGCCTGCCTCGATCAGTTTCTCGCACAGCACCAGATCTTCGGTGCAATAGGGGAAGACGTCGAACCCATCGTCGGCAAGGATGCGCGCCGCCTCCACAAGGCCGAACGGGTCGGGCTGCAGAGTGTCGGCATGGCCGATCACCTCAAGCTTGATCCAGTTGGTCTCGAAAAGTTCGCGCGCCATCTGCGCCGTAGTGACCGCTTCGCGTACTGAGTAGCACCCGGCGGTATTGGGCAAGACCTCGACACCCAAATCACGGATCAGAGACCAGAAATCCTGCCCGGCCCTTTCACCACCCGCCTCGCGACGCAGCGACACCGTGGTAATGCCTGCGCCCGAACGTCGAAACGCATCGGCGAGCACTGCGGGCGACGGATACTGCGCGGTGCCCAACATCAGGCGCGACGCTATTTCCTTGCCGTAGAATTCCGGCATGTCAGCCCCCCTGCCGCGGCGAAACCAGCTCGATCCGGTCCCCATCGGAAAGCATTTGCGCCGCACGTGTTGATGCCGGAACGAACACCTCGTTCACCGCCGTGGCCAGTTTGTCATTGCCTTTGCCTAGTTCGACCAGAAGATCGGCAAGGCTGGGGCCTTTGGCCTCGACGGCCTCACCATTCACCATCAGTTTCATGTGGTTCTCCCCGGTGTTTTGTGTGCGATTTTCGTGTTTTGGCAGTTCTCGTACCAAAGCGCGGGCTGCGTGCCGCAGGTCACCAGATCTGCCACCATCCCTGCCAACGCCGGAGCAAGCAGATAGCCATGGCGGTACAGCCCGTTCACCATGATGCGATCGTCGAAATGGCGGATGCGTGGCTGATTGTCCGCAAAGGCCGGGCGGGCATCGACTCCGATTTCCAGCAGCTCGGCTTCACCAAAGGCTGGATGCAACGCGTAGGCCGCATTCATTAGTTCCATCACGGATCGCAGGCTTGCGCGGCTGCGCTGCCCACTTTCGATCTGGGTTGCGCCCAACATGAATACGCCATCGCCGCGCGGTACGATGTAGAGCGGGAAACGAGGATGCAGCAGCCGCACGGGACGCGATAGCGACACGTCCGGGCAGCGCACGATGAGCATCTCACCCTTTACCCCGCGCAAATCGCTCAGCCGATCCTGCGCGGCGAGACCACGGCAGTCGATGACCTGACCCAGCGTTTCGCCTGCAGTCAGAAACTCAACGCCCGAAGCCACCAGGTGTGCATGCAACCCGGTCAACATCGGGCGGGGATTGAGATGCGCTTCATTCGCGATGAACAACACCTTGCCGAATTGCTCGGCCAGATGCGGCTCGTGGAGCGCGATGCCCTCGCGGTCCAGCCATTCCACGCCTTCGGCGCGCCGTGCAAACGTCGTCAGCTCGCTCTGATCCCGGCCCAGAGCGACAACCAAGGTACCGTTCCGGTTCACATCCAGACCGAACTGCGCCCCCTGCTTTTGCCACCAATCCGCTGCTTTACGCCCGTGTTCCACAACGGGCTGTTCGGCGACTGCGCCCTCGCATTCCGGCGACAACATGCCCCCGGCCCACCAGCTGCAGGAATGCGTATTCACGGGACCTGCCGGGTCGATCATCCGTACGGAAACACCGCGTGACACCAGCTCGGCTGCAACGCAAAGCCCGGCAACCCCTGCACCCAGTATGGTGACAGCGCTCATGCCCACATCTCGTGAAAATGATGCACCGGGCCGTGGCCTTGTCCAATCTCCAACCCGTCGGCACGTTTTATTGCGGCGTGCAACCAGCCATGCGCCCGCCGCACCGCAGTCTCAAGATCCATGCCCCGCGCAAGGCAGCCCGCAATTGCTGCGGAATAACTGCAGCCAGTACCATGCGTGTTGCGGGTCGCGATCCGCGGTGCCCCCAGCGTGACAACGAACCCCGACTTTGCCAGCACATCAAGGCACTCAATGCCATCGGCATGGCCGCCCTTGATCAGAACCGCCTTAGGACCTAGCGCCAGCAACGGCGCAACCAGTCCGGCACTGTCGCCCTTATGGGTTTGTCCCAGCAGCTTGTCCGCCTCGGGCAGGTTCGGTGTCAGCAGGTCAGCGCGCGGCAGAAGATACTGCTTCAGCGCGGCAATCGCTTGATTTTCAAGCAGGGCGACCCCGGATTTCGCCACCATGACGGGGTCGAGGACGACAGGTCCGGAAAAACCTTCCGTTGCACGGGCCACTGTTTCAACCAATGATGGCGTGCCCAGCATTCCGATCTTGATGGCGTCTATGCGGATGTCGTCTAGGACCGCCTTGATCTGAGCCGCGACCACATTGTCGGGTACCGGATGTACTGCGGTCACGTCACAGGTATTCTGCGCGGTTATCGCGGTGACCACGCTGCAACCGAACACGCCCATTGCGCCGAATGATTTGAGATCCGCCTGAATTCCCGCGCCGCCCCCACTGTCGGAACCGGCAATCGTCAATGCAGTCGCAACCATGGCACATCCTTCGTTGTCATGGTCAGGATGTGCGTGGAAAGACCCAGAGCCTGCGTAGTGACACGAGTTGTGACACGGGGCGCCCGGTATGCCTGTTTCCTCCGCCGGTCCTAACCGGGTCAGGTTCAATGGGTTTGCATGTCTGCATCTCAGCCCCGAGGGGCACCCCAACAGATGGTTACCGATTATTGATGAGATCAGGTCTCGTCAACAGTTTTGTTGCACACCGTATGATGGGTGCGGCTTCGCTTTGAGCTTTGCAGTTAACTCGGGGTGTCGCCGGTGTCGCAAAATGGTGGTGTTTCCAGATGCTATGACCGGAAAACGGCACAATAAGACAGGGACATACAGCGCCGACATCGTGGTCGTTGACCCAGCCCCGCGATCCGAGATTGAAGGCAGAAACAGTTCTTTGAGGTCCTGTCACAAGTTCCCGTCCGCAGATGCACATAGTTGCAACGAATAAATTGCTATGGGCAAATTCAGGTCACAAGTCGGCTAAACGTTTCATTTCAGGGCGCTCAACTGCCTTGGCCAATTCGCATAGTTCGAAAATGCTCGTCTCAATGACGCGGTTCAGCCAAGATCTCGTGTGCAGGTCCAAACAACCCTCCAGGACAAATCGTCCAGCCGTAGAAAACCCGCGTTCGAAAGAATCCTTTTACAGGCCCGGACACCTTTGTGCCCATAAATGAGGCGATGGAATTCAATAACAATGGCTCGAATGCCCGACAGGTCCGCATTCCTCAAGAAATCCAGTTCCGCCCCCTCAATATCCATCACAAGAACCGTCGGAGCGAACTCTCGTTTCACCGCTTCGAAGTCCGCTTTAGCTACGCGCACTGATGTTGTTGAATCACCCGCATTATCAAAAACTGAAGACCCCAGATATGAAGCGTCAATATGAAACGGAATAGAGTCGGGATCCTTTGGGTTGGCGCTTAGTATCGCATTCCGGACTTCGATCCGGTCTGAAAGCCCATTTAGGGCATGTAAACGACGGATGTGTGGAATTAGATTTGGATTGGCTTCAAAACTGAGAATAGCCTCTGGTTTGTTCTCGAGCGCGACAACACCACTCACGATACCCAGCCCGGCGCCCATTTCCAGAATACGATCCTCAGGTTGAACGACGCTCAAAGCGCCATCCATTTCCCAGCTTTCATAATTGTCCTGCTCGATCAGATTCATGATCGTTTCGTCCAGAAATGGCGATGAAGGTATCTTCAATCCACGGTACTGGATCGCAACATCAGGGTTCGTTTCGGTCATACTTGCTCCATTCCAAGGATGAGCGGTCGGTAGAGCATGTTTTGCATAAGGTCAGACTATTTGCATCAAACATCATGTCGGTAATCTCGCATAGAGGTCCGACATATTCGTCTTCAGAACCTCGTTGAACCACTCAACCGACAAGTCAAACTCGTGTTCAGGATAATAAGTATCCAAACCCCGGAAAGGGCGGACCTGCACATCATCGAGAAGACCATGACCCCTTAGTCTTTCTTCGGTGTCCTTGTCGTATTTTCGGATAATGTCATGAAGCTCTTGAACAGCATTCATAGAAGATGAATTTTTCAGGAATTGGACCTGTTCATATCGGAAATCGTTGCTGCCCTTAGGTGATTCATATGTGCCCATATCATGATATCTCAGCAATTTGAGCATCCAGTGGATTTCGGTCAGTCCGTCAAAGTGACAAATGACCGATTGTTGAGAAACATGTCGCTTGATGTTGCCTCTCCACCGCTGTGGCGCATGAACACCTAACTTGATGTTTTTCCCCGTTCGGCTGGCGCTTTTTCCGAAACGATGCGCACAAAATCCTCTGTCGCTGTACTTGAGTCGTTCTTCTCCGAATAAGCTTCGGGCGACATAGCCGCGGGTGTGCTTAGGCTTCAGCATAAGACCACCAAAAAGTCCGGGTGTGGTGTCCTCGGTTGAAAACACACGCTCGCCATTAGGAATTGAAATCGTATCAACATCCGAGGGCAGGTCAGCAAGCTCTTGTGCAAAATCACCGGCTTGCAGATACTCGTCCGCATCGAGGAAAAGCATCCAATCGACTTTTGCTTCTCGATAGGCTTTTGTCGCTATCAGCCTTTGGCGTCTGAAACTGTTTTCTGGATAAGCACAGTCCCAGTTTCTTCGAAAAAACGTGTCATCCATCACTTCAACGCGACAGTTCGGTATCTGAGCCAGAAGTTGCCGCGCTTTCGGATCATCACCATCCAGAAAGATAAAGATCTCTTGCGCGCCGAGTGACGCATAATAGGAAGCAAATATAGCCACCAGCTCTGGCGGCTCTTTGACCATAGTAACGACACCCCAGGTGGCCATCTTCAAAGGAGTCCTGTGTTTGGGAAGGGCCAAAATCGCTGATTGCACGTCTTTAGAGTCACCGGCTTCCTCTATTGCCCAGTAAGTCTGGATTTGTGGCAACCTTGATCGGTGAATTTTCCGCCTTAAGCAAGAGCATCCTGAGGTCTTATTGGACGATCCGATTTAAGACAGTTTGGTTGATCTTACGACCTTTGTCGGGGAGGACTGAGAAAACTGGACCAAAGTTGAGGTAACCAAACAATTACTGCTTATTGCGAGCCCCTAAAGTTTGATCGTTACCGCTCGTTCTTTTTCGCGAAACACAAAGGTGCGAGAATTCTGACTAACGGACCTGCGCTACAGACAGTTCATATTGGACGGTTGGGTCACCATCACAATTGCGCTTGTATCGGGATCATTAAACCAGTGGATCGAATACCGGAGCCATGCTAATGCGGAGCAAGCGAAAAATATAACGGGCATTGATCCAGCATGGAAATTTCTCCAGTAATTTCATCGTTTTGGCATGGATCCAGTCTGACTTTTTTCGAGCAACTCTGCCTCAAAAGCTTTGTGGATCACGGCCATAAGGTCAAGTTGTACTCTTTGAAAGAAATCACGAACACACCACCGGGCGTTGAAAATGCGGATGCACGTATTTTTTTGCCTGACCACCTGAAAATATGGCGAAACGAAAAGCGAAACAGCGCTTATGCCCCGTTGTCGGATTTTTTCAGGATCAACATGCTTCGGGAATCCGACGAAATCTGGATGGATTGCGATATGTTGTGTATGCAGCCGATCCCCGACATTCCGTATATTTTCGCAAAAGAGAAACGCTATTTTAACAATGCGGCTCTCCGGCTGCCGCACAGTTCTCCAACATTGCAGGGTATGCATGACTTTATGAACGGGTCCGAGATCGTGATCCCCAATGACTGGCCGTGGAAAAAAAATATTGATGTTTCCATCGGCAAGTCCAATGAAGACGGCTCTTTCTCGGTACCGTTGGAAAACCTGTCGCAGCTGCCATTTTATACGTTCGGGCCTCAGGCTATCTCTTATTTTTTGGGCAAAAACGGTGAAGTTAAACACGCCCTGCCACCCGAGTCATTCTATTCCCAAGAACCTACGGCCATGCGCTTGAATTATTTCCGGCCGCGGTTTTCCCGCATATCGCTCGATGAAAACGCGTTGGGGGTTCATCACATTGGCGGCTCAAGCATGCGCAAGAAATACAATATGGATGGTGGGTTTCCCTTGCCGCATCCCAACAGCCAGGTCGCCAAGCTATGCAAGAAACATGACATCGATCCCTCTAAGGCGATGCCACAGGATGTGCTGAAGTCTGTTGACCAAGATTAAAATGTCTGGGCAAGTCAGAAGCGCCAGTATGTGTCCAAGTTTCGGACGATCGGAATCAAAAACACTAGGCGTCATCTGCTAACACCGTAGTGCCAAGTTGTTCGGCAGACAGTTCCACAACCGGCCACTGTATTGAGTACAACGTGCAACAACTTGGCAATCAAAGTAATGGCGGTCGCTTCAGGCAAGGATGATAAACTGCGACACTCTCAACATATTCGATTGTCTTCCTACGGATAGAGCCTTTACTTTTTCTGGCGTAGAAATTTCACTACGATTACTTGCAGCGGCGCAGGTACGGCCATATCAGAATACTGGGGTGAATAGGGCCGAATGTTATGAAGCCCGAACACAGATCTTGGATTAATCTGGGGTCCAGTTTATGGGATAGGCGAATGTCAAAGAAGCTGGCTACAGATCACAAGGATATTCGCCGATCATCTATCCCGGCCTTTAACACCAGAAGACCGACTAAAAGCATGTCTTTGTCGACCCGGTCGCTCTGACCGGGTGTGAACAAAGATGTCTACGCTTAACGATAATGATCTGAACCAACCTCCTCAGCCTGATCAAGGATGGTCACGTGAACTTGTTGCACTTGAGCGGGCTATTGTGGTTCCGCCCGCAGTCTCCGATACGGTGCAGGAAGCCGGTGTTCTGACTGAAGACCGGGAATATTGCGCGCATGGGGCGCTTTGGCGGGGAAAGCGTGCCATGACCACCCAACCGGTATCGCCAACAGACCCTTTGCCGCAATTGTCGGGTCGCTGGCTTTATGCCGGGCTGTTATGGGTACACTTTGGTCATTTCCTGGCTGAAAGCACCGCACGTCTTTGGCCGCTGCCGGCAATCGCGAAGGATATTGATGGGGTCCTCTTTACCCCCAAGCGACCCGCCAATGGGGATGAAACGCGCCCCATGCAGCATAATTTTTTTGCGCTTTTAGGTATTGATCTGCCAATCAAAGTGGTGACCGAGCCAACTCAGGTAGAACATCTGCATGTGCCCGGTCAGGGATTTGGGCTGGGCCCGATTGTGGCGGGAACGCCTGAATATCGTGCCTTGATCCATCAAAATTTTGGCGCCGACGTTTCCCCTGAAGGGCCGGAGCGGCTTTATATCTCGCGCGCGGGTCTTGGAATACGACGGGGTGGCGTTATCGGAGAAGAGTTTCTCGAAGAGAATTTGCGCCAGAACGGGTACGAGATTTTCTATCCGGAACAACACCCGATGGAAAAGCAGATCGCGCGTTACAAAGCCGCCCGTCAGATCGTTGCACTAGACGGGTCGGCACTGCATCTTTTTGCTCTGGTCGGCCGTCCAGATCAGCAGGTTGCAATGATCCCTCGCCGCACTTCTTCGGTGCATCACAATATCTCAGCCCAGCTAGCGGCCTTTTGCGGGCAAGAGCCTTTAGTCGCCAATGCCATTCGCACCGATTGGGTATTGGCTTCGCGCGGTCGTCCCAACCGCCATTCACTTGGAGAGCTTGACATGTCCAGATTGCATAAAATGCTTGCCGATGCAGGATTTGTCTCACCTGATCTGGCCTGGGAAGAAATGTTCTGGCGGCAGCGGCGGCGAACCATCCGAAAACTGGAAAAAGCCCTTGGCGACCAGCTGGTTCCCATCCATCAAGAGCCCGCTGACTAATGCAGCTAATCCTGGATATACGCGACACAGCTCGGGATCAGGCGCGCCAAGCCAATGGGGTTGCGTCTGTTTTGAGTATCGATAATGCGGATTTGCAGCAGCAACTGCTTACGTTTGCGCAGATTACACGGCGAAGACGTGCAAAGGCCGAGCCGCCCGATTTTTTGCCCGCACTCGCCAGTGCGATTGCTAATGAGCGACCGCGGTTCATGCTTTTGGCCATGCCAGGGCTAGCAGAAAACCTCACCACGGAAGTCTCTGTTGGTCGAGTCCACGAAGTTTTGGGGCAATTGGCGGCCGACATCCTGATTTTGACTGATCTTGATTCAGGATCTGATCGCGCCAGAATTTGGGCCACACAATTTGGTGCCGATGCGATAGTTAACCGGATTGAATGGCCAGATGATCTGACTGCGCAGCCTCCTGCATTCTCTACCCTGGCCTCCTCTGAAAAAGAAGAATCCACTCCAAAAGAAGTGCTGCCATTTGCCCGTCGCTTCTTGCCGCGCAATGACCTGACAAGTTTTGACGAAAGTCGACCCATGGGTGACACGGTGCCGGTGGACCTCAGGCCGCCAGAGGGTACCAGCGGCACGGTGCTGATCGGTTGCATGAAAAACGAAGGCCCTTTCCTATTGGAATGGATTGCATACCACCAATCGATCGGTGTGCATCACTTTGTTATCTATACCAATGGCTGCGAGGATGGCACGGATCTGATGCTGGATGCGCTGGCCAAAACCGGTCTGGTCACGCATGTCGACAACAACAAATGGAAGGGCAATTCCCCGCAACAGTGGGCTCTGAACCAGTCTGCAAAGCTCAAGGTGGTCAAACGTGCCGATTGGGTTATCCATATTGATGTGGATGAGTTTATCAACATCCGCTTTGGTAACGGGACACTGCCGGAACTTTATAAGCGCCTGCCCGAGGGGGTCAGCAATATTGCCATGACCTGGCGGCAATTTGGGTCGGCCGGGATAAAGACCTACGAGGACAGGCCGGTCATTGCGCAATTTGACCGATGCGCTCCGTCATATCTGCCCAAACCGCATACCGCTTGGGGCTTCAAGACCGCCACCAGGAATATTCGTGCCTATCGTAAACTAAGCTGTCACCGGCCAAATAAGCTGAAAGAAGCAAAAGCCGAACAGGTGCTATGGGTCAATGGATCGGGTCAGGATATCACGCACAAAGTGGCAAAGAATGGCTGGAGGTCCGATATCAAGACCATCGGCTATGAGCTGGTCCAGCTAAACCACTACGCACTAAGATCTGCGCAGTCTTTCTTGGTCAAGCGCCAGCGTGGACGGGCCCTGCATGTGGATCGCACTGTCGGGCGCAACTATTGGATACGGATGGATTGGAACCAGTATCAGGACGTCACTATCCAACGCAACCTGGCCAGATTGTCAGTGGCGATGGAAGCGTTGCTAGCCATTCCCCAGATTGCGCAGCTACACGAAAAAGCTGTTGCCTGGCACCAAGCTAAGATTGAGTTTTTGATGGATGAGCTCGAGTTTCGCAACCTTTATGACGAGATCACCAGCATCGAACTTGAGGATTTGCAACGGATCCGCGCCATCATAGATGCGGATATGCATAGCTGACTTGTCCTGCCGCGATGAACCGATTCTTAGAACGGCCCGGCTGTCGCAGATAGCGTGCGGCTTGATATTCATTCGCCAACTAAAAGACCGCCGATGACCAAAAGTTGGCGAATAACCCTTCAAAGTCTTAGCGAGAGACATGACATGCCGCCATCCAGCTTGGCGCAATCGGTGTTGTCAATTTCTACGATCTCAAACCCTTCACGATCCAACATGTCCGCTGTGCGTGAGAAGCCAGCAGCCATCAGCACCAGATTGTTGAAGCGGATCGCGTTGGCAGCAGCTTCTTCCCCATCAGCAACATGAAGCACTCGGTAGCCCTCAAAGCAGCCTGATGCATCAAGTCTTCGGGTAGACAGGATTGTTTCGGCATCCATCAGTGAACAATCTGTCTTGAAGTGCAAAACGCCTTCCGGTGTAAACACTTCGCGCAGTTTGTGGCCCCACGCGGAGGTGATTTTAGACAGCTCGGCGACACCTTCAGCGTCAGTGCGGTCTGATCTGCCCACCAAAATTTCGCGGCCGGTTACAAGAATATCTCCGCCCTCGATATGGCCGGGGCCGTTGATTTCCAGAACCGTCTCGTAGCAAGCGCGAAGATTTGGCGCCATTTCTGCCACCTCACCCATCCGCGATGGTGCGCCTGGCCGCATCAGCACAGCGCCTTGCGGCAGGCAAAGGGCCGTATCCTCGACAAACTGCGCGTCGGGGAACGCGTCGAGGGGATCAAGTTCGATCACTTCAGCCCCGGTGCTTTTCAGTGCAGCCACGTAAGCCTTGTGTGCCGCCATCATCCCTTCGAAATCGGGGTTTCCAATATCCTTTGCACGCAAACCGCCAGCAATGGTCGCAGCCGGGCGGCGGGTGATGGCGCGGGAGAACTCAAAGGTCGGGTCTGACATGTTTCAATCTTTCTGAGGTTCACATTTCGGAGCGATGACTTCGATCATTGCAGGCCCATCTAAAGCGACAGTTTCGCGCAACGCCTGCGCGACAGCCTGTGGTTCGGCCGGAACCTTGGTGAATGGAATGCCAAAAGACTTGGCTGATGCAGAAAAATTCGGGGGCGAAGGATCACAACCTATGACGGTCACACCCACATCCCGCATCGACGCGGCAATTTCCTGGTATCCATGATTGTTCCAGATCACGAAGGTGACCGGCAGGTTTTCATCTGCTGCGGCCATGATTTCAGGCAATGAAAACTGTGCACCTCCATCGCCGACAATGCAGATCGCCCTTGCAGTCGGATCGGCGATCGACGCGCCGATGGCAGCGGGTATCCCGTAGCCGAGCGCGCCATATCCCGTTGCTGCGTTGAACCAACCTCCGGCCCGGTCGTGGTCGTAGAAAAGATTGCCGGCATAAATTGGTTGGGTTGAGTCTCCGACCATCAATGCATTCGGAACTTCTGAGCGAATGGCATTCAGGATTTCGACCTGATGGCGATAGTCCGGACCAATTTCCTCCCAGGCGGCGCGGCGTGTTTTGCTGGCGCGTTCGGCACCGTCGTCTTGCTTTGCCTCATTGGACAATGCCCCAAACAGCGCCGGTACAACCAAATTGACGTCACCTTGAATGGTAAGCGCTGCCTCATGTCGCGCCAGTTGATCGCTGCAGCGATCCACCCGGATCAGGCCTGACCTTCCTGCAAATTGTTCGGTGGCGTACATGTCATAGTCGGTTGGCCCCAATTCGGTTCCCAAAGCCAAAACGCAATCAGCGCTTTCTATCAGCTCGCGTACTGCTTTGAGGCTGGGGCTGGCCGGAACGGTCAGTGGATGTTCGTGCATCAGGCCCCGTGCGTTGACGGTTTGCACGACGGGGGCATCGAGAGTTTCAGCCAATGTCTGTAAATCGGTTTCCGCTTTTTTCGCGCCACCACCCGCCAGAATGACAACTCGATTTGCTTTAGCCAGTTGCCTTGCCGCTTGTGAGATTAAGTCTGGATTGACCGGGGGTGCTGGATCGAGCGTCTCGACTGGTGTTTTTTGATATTTTTCTGCTGCTACATCCAACGGGACCTCTATATGCACCGGCCCTGGGCGACCGTTGGTAAGGTCGTGAAAAACACGGTCCAAGACCGGGTCCAGAGCGTTGGAGTCGGGAACTTGTTCTGACACCAACGCAACTGTTCTGGCCAGCCCCAGTTGGTCTGGCAATTCATGCAGATGTCCCAAGCCCTTGCCAAGTGAAGCGGTTTTATTGACACCAGAGACCACCAACATCGGAATTGAATCAGCGCGCGCCTGCGCCATCGGTGTCAAGGTGTTGGTCAATCCGGGGCCGGTGATCACAAAGGTCACACCCGGTTTCCCCGAAACACGCGCGTAGCCATCAGCCATGAAACCAGCACCCTGTTCATGCCTGGGCGTGATATGACGAATGCCCGAAGCCGCAAGACCGCGGTAAAGTTCGACCGTGTGAACGCCCGGAATTCCGAAGACGCAGGTCACATCTCTTTGGCGAAGCTTGGCAACCAAAGCTTCACCGATTGTCATTCCGCTCATGCAACCTCGCGTGATTTGCTGTTGGCGTGATCAATGATGCGAGAAACCGCTGTGGCAAAATCGGCGTCACTAATCGTCAGCGCGACCCGGACCCAGTCTTTCAGACCGTCGCCAAAGGCGGACCCTGGCATGACAGCCACCCCGGCCTGTAACAGATCCCACGCATAAGCTTCACCATCAAACCCGGTGGCAGAAACGTTGATGAGGGCGAACATTCCCGCCTCTGGGCGATGAACCGTCAGATCCGTTTCTGCTTCAAGACGATCAGCCAGCAGGGTGGCGCGGCCAGAGAAACGAGCGGCCATGCCGGGCGCAACCTCGGACCCGTCGCGGATTGCCATTTCGGTCATGTCCGCGATGAAGGGCTGATTGCCAAAGAGCATTGTTTCGGAATACGGCAGCAGCGCTTCACAAAACGCTGCTGGTCCGACACACCAACCGCTACGAAACCCTGGGGCAGCATGTGATTTCGAGATGGATGATACACCTATGACACGATCCGCCAGTTTCGGGTCTGCCAATGGTGAAGCAAATTCGGCCTCGTCAAAGATCAGTTCTTCATAGACCTCGTCCGAGATGATCCATAAATCGTGCGCCATGGCGAGCTGCCCGATTTCGGCAATTTCCGTGGTAGTCAGAATTGCACCTGTCGGGTTGTGTGGCGTTGTCAGAAGAATGGCGCGGCTGCGTGGAGTGATGCGTGCGGCAATATCTTCGGCTTGCATGCGAAACCCGTGCTCTGGCCGAAGCGGCACAGGCACCATATCCGCCCCGGATGCACGCACGACTCCTTCGTATGTCGCGTACATCGGATCACCAACCAAAACTTCGTCTCCGGCCTCTGCAATCCCGGACATCACTGCGAAAAGGGCGGTTTGCGTCCCGGGAAAGCACAAAAAGTTCTCGGGTCCGAAGGGCCGCCCACGAGAGGTTGAATAGCGAGCAGCAAGCGCGTCAAGCAGTCCGGCTTCACCGCGCCCGTTGGAATACCCTGTCCGTTGTGCCCGCAAGGAGGTTACGGTGGCTTCTACCAATGCGGCTGGCACGGGCACATCCGGTTCTCCAATCGTCATTTCGACGATATCCACTCCGGCTTTGATAAGGTCACGTGCTTTCAGGTGTACACCCCATTTGGCACCACCCAACCCCGCTAAACGCTCAGTCACAGATGTTGTCTTCATGGCTGCTCCGCCTCTTTGTTTAATGGTATCCCCAGGATGGCGCTCACGGAGTCCAAGCCGATCCGCGCCAGTTGCCCTTCGGAAAACGCGTCCGGAAGCGCACCGCCTTCCAGCCAAAGGCCGTCGATTACCGCGTTGCAAGCAATGGCCAGTTGCGTTGCCTCCGTTGCAGCAACTGAACGTCCGGTTTCCAGCAATGCGGCGACGATCAGCTCCTCGAGGTGACCCCGGAAATAGTTATAGGTCTGCTGGTGAATGCGCTGCATTTTTGAATCATGTTGCACCTTGTTAAGAAAGCTGGCCCACAACGCCACGGCGCTTGGATCAACGATTGGTGGTCGTAGCGACGCGTCAACGAAGTTGGTCAACTGAGATACCGCGCTTCCCATTCCTGACGAAGCTGCTGTCTGATCGGTTAGCGTATTCATGTGGTGCTCATACGCCGCCTGAACCAACTCTTCTTTTGAAGAGAAATAATGACGGATCAACCCTTGGGTCACGTTCGCGCGGGCTGCAATCTCACGCACCGTGGCACCGCGGACGCCCATCTCGGCGATCAGGTCCAAAGTCGCCAATATCAGCGCCTCGCGCCGAAACTCAGCAGACTCACGTTTAAATTTGCGGCTGTCGTCCTGCACGTCAGTGTCATCCATGGCATGGAGTTATTATACACTTGCATAATTGCGAGATTCGAGGCTTACTGCAAGCTGAAATCAGAAGATTGTTGGATATGGACACAGCCGAAGCAGCATCACCCACACCCGAAGCCACTGCGTCCATTGAGGCGATAAAGATTGAGGACCTGCACAAATCCTTTGGTGCGCTAGAGGTCCTGAAGGGTGTTTCCCTGACTGCCAATAAGGGGGACGTTGTCGCAATCATCGGGGGATCAGGCTCGGGCAAATCCACCATGCTGCGCTGCATCAACTTCTTGGAAACGCCGAGCTCGGGAAAAATCACCATTGGCGGTGAATTGGTTGAAATGCACGCCGATGGTAGCCCCGCGAACCGCCGCCAGATCGAGCGTATCCGGACGCGGCTGGCAATGGTTTTTCAGCAGTTCAATCTGTGGACGCATCGCACGCTTCTGGAGAACGTGATCGAAGTGCCGATACATGTCCTAAAGGTGCCAAAGGCAGAGGCTATCTCGCGGGCGCACGACCTGTTGAAAAGGGTAGGGCTTGGTGACAAGGCCGACACCTTTCCGGCCTATCTATCTGGCGGTCAGCAACAGCGCGCCGCCATTGCCCGTGCGCTTGCCGTAGATCCTTCGGTGATGCTTTTCGATGAGCCCACATCGGCGCTGGACCCCGAGTTGGTCGGCGAAGTTTTGAACGTGATCCGTGATCTCGCTGGTGAAGGACGCACCATGCTGCTCGTCACCCATGAAATGAAATTTGCGCGCGAAGTTGCCAGCCACGTTGTCTATCTTTTCGAAGGCCGCATTGAAGAGCAGGGTCCACCTGCCGAGGTCTTCGGTAATCCAAAATCAGAGCGGTTGAGGCAGTTCCTCAGCTCGGTCGCCTGATTCAGTCAAAACAAACTAATGAACCAAAAGGGAGTAACAAAATGAACCTTAAGAAACTGCTTGCGTCCGGAGTTGCCGCCGCCATCCTTTCAGTTGGTGTCGCCAGTGCCGAAGAGGTCAAGATCGGTATCGCGGCTGAACCTTATCCACCATTCGCTTCGCTTGACAGCTCAGGCAACTGGGTTGGATGGGAGATCGATGTTATCAATGCTGTCTGTGCCGCTGCCGAACTGGACTGTGTTATAACGCCTGTAGCCTGGGATGGTATCATCCCATCGCTGACCGGGCAGCAGATCGACGCCATCATGGCCTCTATGTCGATCACCGAGGAGCGGCTGAAAACCATTGATTTCAGCGATCCTTACTACAACACACCCGCTGTGATCGTTGCGGACAAATCGATGGATATCGAAGCGACACCAGAGTCGCTGGCGGGTAAAGTTGTCGGCATTCAGGCTTCGACCATCCACCAGGCCTATGCGCAGGAATATTTCAAGGATGCTGAACTGCGGGTTTATCAGACACAGGATGAGGCCAATCAGGACCTGTTCGCAGGCCGTATTGATGCAACTCAAGCAGACAGCATCGCCATGGCCGACTTTGTAAACTCGGATGCGGGCGCTTGCTGTGAAATTAAAGGCGCCGTTGCAGATGATCCCGCTATTCTGGGACGCGGCGTTGGGGCTGGCGTGCGCAAAGGGCAAGATGACCTGCGTGAGGCGCTGAACAAAGGCATCGCCGCAATTCTTGCCGATGGCACGCACGAGAAGATCACATCGAACTATTTCTCGGCCAGCATTTACTAAGCCGCTGCCGTGAACGGACTGTTGGATTCACTTGGATTGGCGCAGAGCGCAGAGCTTTTGTCGCTCTCGCCGCCGGGATGGGGGGCCAATCTGCTGCGCGGATTGTCCCACTCATTGCAGATCGCTTTCGGCGCTTATGCCCTCGGTCTCGTGATCGGATTGTTCGGAGCTTATGGCAAACTCTATGGCGGGAAGGTCACGCGCGATCTTCTCGCCATCTACACGACGGTGATCCGGGCTGTGCCCGAGCTGGTCCTGATCCTGATCCTGTATTACGTGGGATCTGACATCATAAACAAAATCTCCGCCGCAATGGGCGGGGGGCGGGTTGAGGTCAGTGGTGTTGGCGCAGGCATATGGGTGCTGGGTGTTGTCCAGGGCGCTTACGCGACCGAGATTTTGCGCGGCGCAATTCAGGCGGTTCCGCCCGGTCAGATCGAAGCCGCCAAATCCTACGGGATGCCCGCCTTCATGACCATGCGCCGCGTGACAATCCCGGCCATGATGAGCTTCGCCGTGCCAGGTCTTGCCAACCTGTGGCTGATTGCAACCAAAGATACCGCGTTGCTCGCTGTTGTGGGTTTCAACGAGCTGACACTCGAAACCCGCCAGGCTGCAAGCAGTACACGCGCCTATTTTACTTTCTTTCTGGCAGCGGGATTTCTTTATCTCATGGTAACGCTGTGTTCGGGCGGCATCTTCGCTCGGATTGAGAAATGGGCGCGTCGCGGCCAACCCTCTCTGAAGGGAGGGGGCAGATGATTGATTTCAGATCGTTGATGCAACCACATCGCATTGTGATGATGCTGATATTCGCTGGAATCGTTGTCTGGTGCGCCGTCTCTCTTCAGTGGGACTGGATCCCGAAATATGCGCCGCTCGCCCTTCAGGGCATTTGGACGACAATCTGGCTGTTGGTGGTCACCGTAGTTTTGGGTTTCCTACTCGCCGTTCCTCTTGGATTGGCACAGGCGGTTGGGCCTTGGTATCTTGCCGCCCCGGCCAAGGCATTTTGCACTATCATCCGTGGCACACCGCTGCTGCTGCAACTCTGGTTATTGTATTATGGGCTTGGGTCTTTGTTTCCGCAGTTCCCCTGGATACGCTCTTCCGAGTTGTGGCCCTATTTGCGGCAGGCCTGGCCATATGCAGTACTGGCGCTGACGTTGTCCTATGCCGGCTACGAAGGAGAGGTGATGCGCGGTGCCTTCAAAGGGGTCGCCAAGGGTCAGCTTGAGGCAGCCAAGGCATTTGGCATGCCACGTTTCACCATGTTTCGCCGTATCTGGTTGCCGCAAGCTATCCGCAACGTCCTGCCGACATTGGGCGGTGAAACCATATTGCAACTCAAAGCAACTCCATTGGTTGCGACCATCACTGTCGTCGACATTTACGCTGTGTCTTCACGTGTGCGCTCCGACACTTTCATTATTTACGAGCCGCTCATCCTGTTGGCCGTATTCTATATTCTCGTCGCGGGCGTGATCGCATTTGGTTTCCACTGGCTGGAAGTAAAGGTTCTTGGGACTGGAAACCGCAATGGCGGTATCAGTTAGTATCGCCAGCAGCGGAGGGGATCCATGTCCTGCGTCAGCTCCGACCAGTGCTTTGAGTTCATAGCAATCTGAGCTGCAACTTGCATTCAGCTTGGCTGAGTACTGACGGTCGATATCAATATCAGGCCATACTGTAATGGTGCACAATTATATCTCTGCGCACCAATCCCGGCCGGTTCCGTTCACAGCTCTATAACAACTTTTCCGACCGCCGCTCCGTTTGTCAGGCGCTCATAGGCAGCATCGACATTGGTCCACCCAAATCTCTGTTCGTCAACAATTGGTTTGAGTTGGCCCGCATCCGCCATTTCCGCCAGAGTTTTCAGGATGTCACCATGGGATTGACGCCCAACATCATGCACCATCGGGATCAGCATGAAGACGACGTGCAGAGACAGACCTTTGAAATGCACAGGTGTCAGATCAATCTCGACCATCGCGACTGTTGAGGCGACTTGGCCATTGAGCTTGGTCGCTTCGAACGAGTTCGTCATGTTAGGCCCACCCACGCTATCAAACACCACATCGAAGCCTACGCCATCAGTGTGTTCGGCCACGTAGTCCTCGACCTTTTGGGTTGTGAAATCCAACGGGCGCGCACCGAGACCCTCGATCAGGGCTAGCTGATCCGCTCCGCGACCTGTTGCCGACACGGTTGCGCCAAGGTGGCGCGCAACTTGAACGGCAACATGACCAACGCCACCGGCACCGCCTTGAACCAGAACGGTCTGCCCTTCGCCGACACCGGCGCGCGTCAATCCTTCGTAGGCGGTGATGCCTACGAGAGGCAGCGCCGCGGCTTCTCGCATGCTCAGCGTCTTGGGTTTGTGTGCAATCAGGCGGGCATCCGCATTGATGTATTCGGCTAGCGAACCAGGGAGGTCCATCAAACCACCGGCGCAGCCATACACCTCATCGCCTATGGAAAAACCTGTAACACCTTCGCCAACGGCTGTGATTGTGCCAGCAAAATCCATGCCAAGGACCGCGGGCAAATTGGGGGACAGAGGTAGATCCGCGCCCATGCTTCGGATCATTGTATCGACGGTATTGACGCTGGTCGCGGCCACTTTGACGACTACATGCTCAGACGTTGCGACCGGTTCGAGCATTTCTACAAGCTCGAACGGTGCATCGGGTCCGTAGTCGTTCAGAACCATTGCTTTCATTGGGATATTCCTTTTTTTGACGAAGTGTCAGGCGCGGCATTGAACAGCGCACGCCTGACGTGATCATTGTGTTGGAGGACGGATCAGTTGATATCCTGAACCTGAATAACCAGATCGCCCCACTTGCGCTGGTTTTCGATGTCGTGTTCCAGACCCTGTTCATCCGCGATGGTGAACCGTTTGACCGCCGGGGTTTTGCTTGTGGCCTGATACAGCCAATAGGCTTCGGCCTTCAGCGCTTCATCAATGGGTTTGTCGATGGATTCATAGACCATCTGCTTGCAGGCATTGATCGACTCTGCCGGGAATTTTGCGATCCGCTCGGCCAGAGCCGTCACATACGGGCCAATCTCATCTGGCTCCAAAGCCTTGTTTATGGTGCCCAGACGTTCTGCATCATCCGCATCGTAGTCTTGTGCGCTCAGGATGATCTCGAGCGCTTTTCCAAGGCCGGTTTGACGTGCCATGCGCGAAGCACCGCCGCCGCAAGGCAGGATGCCCATTCCAACTTCCATCTGCATGAACTTGTACTTACCCCGCGCCGCAAATCGCATGTCGAGCGCCAACGCCAACTCGTGTCCGCCACCACGTGCGAACCCTTCCAGCTTTGCGATGGTGGCTTGTGGCACCTTGCTGATCCGCTCGCAGACCGATTGAAGGTCCAAAAGCTGTGCGTCCTCGCGGGATACGACCTCAGTCGACATATCCTTGAGCAGCTCGGTATCGTAGTGGCAGACCCAGATTTCCGGGTTGGCGGATTGAAAGATCACGACCTTGGTTTCGCGGTCTCGCTCTAGCCGCATGGCCAGACTGTTGAGGTCGGCCAGCATTTCCTGGCCTTGCACGTTTACGGTGCCAAAGTTGAATGTGACTGTTGCGATGCCGTTTTCAACAGCAACGTCAAAGGTTTGAAAGCTCTCATATTTCATCAGACAGTCCTTTCTTGGGCCTCGACGCGGCACGCGCGAGGGGTAAGGGAGGTTAAAGTTGGAAGCGCGTCTGGATTTAGCGCAGCGCGGGTCAGTTGGTCTGGTTAATCAAACCTCTGATCGAGTTCATGACGTCGGCAACATGTGCTTTGTCCAGTGCTGCGGCATGTGGATTCGCGAAGGCACCGCTGTCATTGTCAAAATAGGCACCTGACGCATCAGCGAACCGATCACCCAATGCTGCGTCAATCAGGATATCAGCGCCGATGTTCATATCGTTCCCGGCTAGGCCGAATCCTTCTTTCACCATCTTTGAGGCCAACAGCGATCCCGGATTTACCGCGACCATGACGGGTGCATCGGACAGAGATTTGGCCCATTCCCGGGTCCAGATGGTGATCGCCAGCTTGCTTTGCGCGTAAGCCTCCATATCATCCAGCGGAACACTGCCCTCCAGTGCATTTATGTTCACCGGGGCCTGCGCTGCCGATGACAGGTTCACGACGCGCCCGTCGGCGGGAATGATGGGCATCAGCAATTCTGTGAGCAAATAGGGTGCGAGTGTGTTGACGACAAAGCGGATGTCCTGCCCATTCGCAAGCACGGTTTGCGGAGCTTTCAGCACACCTGCATTGTTGATCAACACGTCCAGTTTGTCATGTTTGGCCTTTACGCTTTCAGCCAGTTCTCGCACTGCGGACAGATCGCTCAGATCAGCGGTATAAGCTTCGACATCGCCGCCGACTTCGGAGGCCGCGCTGTCCAATTTGGAGGTACTGCGTCCATGCAGAAGTACTTTGTGTCCATCGGCGGCCAGCTTCTTTGCCGTGAGCAAACCAATGCCGTCGGTTGAACCTGTAATGAGTATAGTCTTGGTCATTGATCTGATCCTTTAGGAAAAGTCGGGCAGTACGGTATCCGCCAGGTGTTCGAGCGTTGTATCGATGGGCGCTTGATTGAACCGTAGGTTCAGTGCAACGTGATTGACCCCAAGCGTTTCTATTTCACGTAAATAGCTACGCAGGAAATCGGTGCCAGACTGAAACCCAAGATGGATCGGGCGCGGTGGTGCGGCGTGATCGGCAACGACATCGATATACAGGGATTGCATGACAGGCTTGTCTGGCTGGCCGGCTTCATTCCCGCGCCTCCGATAGTCCGCTATAACCTGCCTTTGGGCAGTCGCATTGCGCGGATAGGTCATCCAACCATCGCCGTTCTGCGCCACCCAATCGGGGGATTGCTGGCTACCACCCGTAATAATCATCGGCAGGCGGGTCCCATGCGGCTTTGGCAGCAGGTCAATCCCGCCAGACAGCGTACCCTGTGCACTTTCACGCTCGGGATAGTCCAATCCAACGGCGCGGATGTAGTCAAAGCTGTCGCGGAAACGTGCCCCGCGGTCATCATAGCTCTGGTTCATAGCCGGATACTCCTCAGGCCGGTCCCCGGAGGCTACACCCAAGAGCAACCGTCCGCCCGAGAGCACGTCCGCGCTCGCCGCCGCCTTGGCTACATGAGCGGGGTGACGCAATGGCAAGATCACGCTCGCCGTTCCAAGGGCAATTCGGTCCGTCACCGCAGCAAGCGCACCCAGATAGACAAATGGATCGAAAATCTGTCCTGCATCACCAAAGCTTGGAACGTTGAATGGCACGTCGCGCAGCCAAAGTGATGCAAACCCGAGGTTCTCCGCTTTCCGAGCCGCTTCCAGATGAGCCCGAAGCGTCGGCTCTGCACCGACTGCATATGCTTCGAGCGGCAACACAAGGCCAACGCTCAGCCGTCCCGGTCGAAATACCCGGTTATAGGCCACGTTGATTTGGGCAAAATCAGCAGGCTGCATTTTATCCAACATGTCCGGCTCTCCTTTAATAGCGCACCAAGGTGCGGCTCTCGATGCTTTTGCGAACGGTGTTGACGTTTGAATCTTCGACCATATCAAGCGCACTATGCGCGATCGACGGAGCACCTTGATTGTCATAGATGTTGAAGATCGCGACCTCATCTGGCGTCATCTTCGATTGATAAATCCATTCATGCCTGGGGTTTCCTACCAGCCCCATTATTTGCCCATTGCGGTCGGGATAGATCAGGTCCAGTAAAATCCAATCAGACGGTTCAACTGATGACGGGCGAACAAAGCCCAGGGGTGCTGAGTTGATAGGATGATCCACAGGGCGCCACACATTAACAAAAGCATAGTGACCGCGCGCCCACTCCGCTGCGGCCTCGGCACCCAAAAGATCGACAAGCCGCTGTTCGGCTCCGTCCTTGCTATAGTCACTGTGGACGTTGCGCGCGGGTTTGCGCGTCGCTCCTGGGTCATCTATCCGAACCGTGTGATCAAAAACCACAACCTCGCGCGCACCTAACTTGTTCGAGAGCATTGCCGTTAGTTCCGCATCGTATGTCGGTTTCCAGACCTCGCCGGTAAAATCTTGTACCTGCGTTTCCAGCAGCGCGAACTCAACAGCATCAGACGCAAATGTAACTGTGTTGCTCGTGGTGCGGGCATCTGTCAATGCAACAGCCGTGCTGGCCAGTTCGGGCGAAATCAAATTACCAGCAATCCCGCCTGCATCTAGTTCAAAGGCTTGCCGCCAGGGCTTGTGAACGTGGTAGTTGACTGTGGCTGTCCGCGTCATCTGCGTCTCCTTCCCATGCCGAGTTGCATCCATGAAGGGGATTTAACGCTAATCTATTTGCGTATAAACTGCCCATTCATGGATTGATAATTCGGGTTTACGATATAATGGGGCTTGATACAGACGCGCTGAGATTGTTTGTGGCGGCGGCAGAAAGGCTGAACATCAGTGCGGCGGGGCGCGCTTTGGGCATGGCTCCAGCTGTCTCGAGCGCAAAGCTTGCCAAGTTGGAGCAAAGCCTGGGTTCCGAACTGTTACATCGCACAACGCGCAAAGTGTCGCTGTCTGTTGAAGGTGCCGATTTCCTGCCCTTCGCCCGAGAGATTATTGCGCAGGAAGAGGCGGCACTTACGGCGTTGGGCAAACAAACAGCGACCATCCGCGGTACATTGCGCTTCGCTGCGCCCAGCACCTTTGCTCAGCTCTACATTGCTCCAATCCTGCCCAAATTTCTTCAACAGCACCCCGATCTGACGCTCGATTTGCGCCTGTCGGATGTGCAGTTTGATCTTATCGAGGGGAGTTACGACCTTGCACTAAGAAATGCGCCGCTTGTCGACACCAGCCTGAAAGGCCGAAAATTGGCTGATGACCGACGCATACTGTGCGCCGCGCCGCACTATCTTGACACATACGGCACACCCAAAACACCTGCCGATCTGAAAAGCCACCACCTGATCGCTTTCCAAAATCGCCAATTGCGCACGCTAACGGGAAAGGCAGGTGAGAAAGCCACATTTGATCCAGCGATGGCCAAGGGTCAATTGATCATCGACGACGGCCAAAGTCAGGTCTGCGCCACTCTGGCCGGCGCCGGAATATCCCTAAACGCACTATGGAGCGTGTATGATCACCTGAAATCGGGCCGGTTGATGCAAATTCTGCCAGACTTTGAGGCTACGGAAGACAATGTTCTATGGCTTATCTATCCCAAGTCCAACGTATTATCTCCCAAAGTTCGGGTATTCATGGATTTTCTGATCACAGAGATTGGCTCAAATCCACCTTGGGAAACATGATCCCAATATTGGTCAAGCGCGCCTTAAGACATCACGGCGCCAGTTTGGAGAAATGCACGAGGCGGACACGCCTTTTACAATTGCAATAGCCTGATCTGTTCCGCGATTTTTGAGTTCCCGTGAATGCGGCCATCGCTCCCGTAGCGAGTGGCTAGTTAGACAGGCTGCATCGCAGCATCTAAACGGTTTATCCAAGGCCGGTTCCGGTCGTTCTTGCGTGAACCCAAAAGAGGGTTTCAAGACCTTAGTCGATCAAGCCGAAGCCGCGAGTGCAGGAAAGGTGTTTCTTATTCGCCCGCAGCGACGGCCTCGCCTGTCGAGAATAGCGCGGCAAGCATCGCCTCACTTCCAGCCAGCGCGCCCTTGCGCACGGTCGCAAGAACAAGTTTCCGAGCCGACGAATGTGGGAGACAAATACTTTTGACGTCGTCAGACCGATACCGCAAAACATCGGGGACAGGCAGAAGCGTAAATCCCAGGCCTGCCGAAACACATTCCATAATCGCTTCAAGGTTATCAAGGACAATGGTTTCGGAACCCTTTGGTCTTTTGTGCTTAAGCATCTCTCCAGCAATGAGTTTTCCGATCCCGGTGTCGGGCATAAAGTGAAAGAAGGGCTGTGCATTCAATAAACCCGCGAGGCCGTCTTTCAGCAATTTCTCATGGGCTGCAAAGGCAAAGGGTTCCTCTCGAAGCACCTTTTCCGCAAGCGTGTCTGGAACACCTTCTGCATCTGTAAGAAGGGCGGCATCAAGCTGACCGCTTACAACCTTTTCTTGTAGAACCTTGGACAGGCCGGTTTCGAATGAGAAGGTCGCTTGCGGTGCTTGACGTTTTGCGTTGTTCAGGAAGTTCGGCAGCAAGCGAACGGCAGCAGTTGTGACAAATCCTATTCGGAAATGCCCAAAAAGCGTGTCCGTCGGGCGACAGATTTTGCGAAGGCTGTCTTCGTGCTGCAGGAGCGGGATCGATGCCGCGACGATGCTCCGGCCGATTGGTGTAAGTCGCGGTGGTCGTACGGTGCGGTCAAAGAGGTCGACGCCAAGCTCCACCTCAAGCGCCTTCATCTGCATTGAAAGTGCAGACAATGTCATGTTTTGCTGCTCGGCCGCTTTTGCAAAGGAGCCGACATTCGAGACCCGTATGAGGGTTCTGAGAGAACGTGTCTGCATAACTTAAGGTATATTGGATTAGATATCCAATTTTATTCGATTGTGTTGTATTACTGCAAGCGTATTCTGTTAAGAAACAGAGACGAGGGACACGCATGCCGCATCCGCTTGTGAACGTTGCGAAAGAACTGGCCCCAGAATTTGAGAAACGTGCCGCAGATTGGGACAGATCACGCAGGTATTGCTGGCAGAATGTTGGCGAATTGGCCGATGCTGGCATCATGGGTATGACCATTGCAAAGAAATATGGTGGGCAGGGCGCGAGTTTTCTGGACGTCACCATGGTGGTCGAACAGATCGCGAAAGCCTGCACGCTGACCGCCCGCATCGTTGTCGAGGGCAACATGGGCGGCATCAGTGCGGTCATGGGGTACGGCAATGACGAGCAGAAGGCTTTTTGTGCTCAGCATGTCCTGGCAGGAGATAAGCCCGCGATCTGCATAACCGAACCTGACTCGGGAAGTGCCGCGACCGAAATGCAGACTACCGCGCTGAAACAGGGTCGCACATACATCCTCAACGGGTCCAAGCATTGGATCACTGGTGGAGGGGTCTCGAAGCTGCACCTGATCTTTGCCCGCGTGCTCGATGAGGCGGGCGTCGATCAGGGGATTGGCGGTTTCATTCTGTTTGCCGATCCGATGTCAGGAGATACGCCCAAGGGGTTCACCGTGGTGGGTCGCGAATACACGATGGGCCTTTGCGGTATGCCCGAAGCAGAATTGCGGTTCGAAAATGTCGAGATCAACGAGAAATGGCTGGTCAAACCGCCTTCAGGATTGAAGCGTGGCTTTGCCGACCTGATGAACGCTTACAATTCGCAACGCGTCGGTGCGGGAGCAGTTGCTATGGGTGTTGCGGCAGGGGCACTTGAACATGCAAAACGCTACCTCGTTCAACGTGAACAGTTCGGGCGCCCGCTTGCAGAATTCCAGGGGCTTCAATGGATGCTGGCCGATATGGACACGCAAGTTCATGCAGCCAGGCTGCTGCTCCATGAAGCGGCACGATCGCGTGGCCCAAACGGCAGTCAGTATCCCGATATGACCATGGCCGCCCGCGCCAAGCTTTTTGCGTCCGAGATGGCTATTAAGGTGGTCAGCGATGCGCTGCAGATGTTCGGCGCGCGCGGCTACAGCGATCGTGAACCGCTGGAGCGGATGTATCGCGATGTGCGCATGTTCACTATCGGCGGCGGGACCGCACAGATTCTCCGGACCCAAATCGCCGGAAATATTCTAGGCATTAAAACACCACAGACGCGGGACGGATACACGCGCCTTGCCGACATGGAGCGTTACGCGGCTGAATAGAAGACCCTATGAAAATTGAAAAAGGACTTTCGGGCCGCCGACTTTCTTATGCCGCAGCCCTACGCGGCTGCGTGTCGTCACGCCTTCGGCATGCTCGGCCGACGGTTTTTTCGCGTTAATCTAGGTGCCTATTTAGCCAACTTAGCTGCGCAAGAAAGGCGCTGCATTCATGCGCCAGAGAAGTTTGCGTCCGAGCCAGCGAAACAAATGCAATTTTACGCTGCGTAAAATGGCGGGGCTATTTTTCGACAATCGTAAACTTCCTAAATGAGATTTGCCTAGGCAGGCAAGTTTAGCGTGTACGCCAAGCAATTACTTCGATTCCCGAAAGGAAAGCTGCGATGAAAAAGTTCATTTTTGTTGCTCTCATCAGTCTTACCGCATGCACTCAGTACCCGATGCAGAAGCCACTGATGGTTGACGGAACCAGGAATGCGACCTTCTACACAGATGAGGCTGAATGCCGATTGATGGCCGCGAGTTTCAATCCTGGGCAGCGTAAAATGGATGCTACGTTCGGCGCTATTGATGGCGCGGTTACTGGTTGGGTTGTTGGCGAGAAGGAAGATGTCATCGGAGGTGCGATCGCAGGTGGCATCGTCGGATCTGTGCGCGGCCAGTACAATGACGAAATGGCGCGGCGTCATGTGCTTGTGAACTGCATGCAGGTGCGTGGTCACGGAGTGGTGGGCTAGTAATGGCTGCAGATTACTCAGTGGTTTATCGAAAGGGGCCTTGGCCGTGACTCAGAAAAGGGTCCGAACAGAGTTCGTAATTTGGGGCAAACTCTGACCAGAGAGGGAGCGCTCTAATGCCGAATAAACGTTTCAGTTGTAACAGTTAAAGAAACCGGCCTGATTGGGTGGGTGAACAGTGTCGCGCAGATCTTCCAAAGACGCGTTTCGATTGCCTTGCATGTTGGCGCATCTAATTGACATATCCCACCCAGAAGCGCGCTTCTTTCAGGCTACAGGTGATCAACTTCCACATGTTGAGCACCGATGAGCAAAGTGTTTTGCAATGCCGAAACTACGTAAAAGGCCGGCCCAAAAAAACGCCAACTCTGACAAACCATCCCAGATATGGACCGGCAGCGACCGTTGGCCCGCTTGCGTGAAAGCTAGAAAATCGAACGACGATCTGATGATATAAAGTCAGCCATCTGAGGTGGTTTACTTATTGCTGCGTACAAGGGTGATGCGATTCCAGATAGCTGTGAAACCCACCGATGAATAGGTGTGCGGAAACTGGATAAGCCGGTCAAGAATCTGACAAACCAGCCTTCTGGAGGCTGGCCAACAGGTTCTCCTTAAAAGTGGCGTCAAGTTGCCAAATGGCAAGTATATCCGATGCAACAGATGAAAAATCTGGGCGTAGAACCAACAAGCTGCGTAGAGCCGCCTGGGCCTGTTCCCCATTTCCCAGTTTGCTGTGTAGCGCGGCCTGCCATAGATGGGTCCAGAAGAAACTTGGCATATCGATTTGTTCCAATTGTGCCAGCGCCGCTTCATAGTCGCCCCGGTCGAACTCGTAAAAAACCCGCGGAAACAGATACCACTGAGGATGCACAGGGTTCAGAGCGATTGCCCGGTCTACAATAGCAAGTCCTTTGTCCCATTCGCCACTGAACGCCAGACGCATCCCGTAATGGGCCAGAATGTCGGTATCATTCGGATTCAGGTCAATCGCCCGTTGCCCGGCCTCGCGGAACCCGGCAAAATCACCGAGCACGAACCGCATATTGGCCATCATCAGATGTCCCGCCGCCAGATTTGGGTCGATCTCGACCGCCCGGCGTGCTGCGGCATCGGCTGCGGCCAGAATCTGTTCGCGATTTCCGCCCAGCCTAAAACGTATCTGTTGCAGATACAGGTTCGACAGCACCGCCCAGGCCTCGGCATAATCCGGAGCCTTCTCGAGCGCGTTCAGGATGCAGGATTTGATTCCGGCATGGCGATCCAGATTGATGGTTACCTGATAGCTGTAATAACCAAGCACACAGTCATAAGCATCGCGATTGTTGGGTGGAATTCTATCGGCATCTCGCATCGCGCCAAGCGTCAGTAGCCCGTATTTCCCGGCCAGTTTACCCATTACATCTCGGATAATGCTGTCCTGTACCGCATAGATCTCCTTGGAGGTATCGCTGACCTCATAGCTTTGCGACCAGATATATCTTCGGTCTTTCAGATCAATGAGGCGTGCGGACAGGCGCAAGGTGTCGCCCCTGTCCATCACACTGCCTTCCAGCGCGAAATCAGCGTTGAATTCTGTACGCAAGCTCGCCGTATCAATCTCAGTTTCACCAGAATGCAGTGTGCTGCCAAGGGGCAAGACCCAGATGTCCCGGAACCGGATCAACTCGGTCGTCAACTGCCGGGTAAGACCATCGGCGAGGTACTCGGGGCCCTCTCCCAGAGTTTCAAAGGGCAGTACAGCCACGACGGGTCCTTTGGGCAAGCTGTGATTTGCCTGTTCCTCGGGCGTCCCTGAACGGGCCAATCCCCAGATCAGCCCAAACAATGCCAGGCCAAAGGCGACAGCCAGTCCAATCCCAGCGCGTCGTCGCCCTCTGAGCCCGGCATTGGGCCGGGCGTCAGCAGGTGCCGGAACAGGGCCGGGCAGTGAAGATTTTTCGAACCGCGGCGCGTATCCTCCTTTGGGCATGGTGAGGCGTATCGGATCGCCCCGACCGGGCCCGGCATAATAGGTGTCAATCTCCTGCCGTAGTCGCCGCGCCTCAAGTCGGACAATCGGATCGACCTGCTGGTCGAAGCTTTCGTCGCGGTCAAAGACCGACATGGCAATCGACACGCCTTTGATCTGATCTGAACGACCGGCCAGATATTCCTCGATGATATAGTTCAGAAATGCGCGGCGTTTGGGGCTGGCGGTGAAATCCGGATGATCCAGGATACGTTGCATCTGTACCCGAATTTCGCGCTCGGTAGTATCCACTTCAATATCCCTCTGCCTCGGGAAAACCAAGGAAAACCATTATGTTGGCCTCGTTGATACATGTGTTTTTCGACAGGTGGCAACATGTTTGCACTTCTCGGGAAAAATTCTGCGGATAAGAGGGCCGCACTGCTGGTCGTACAGGCAGGCACCCGGCTTCCAAAAGATCGCGCATCTCGGCACTTCTGGACGTCAATGCACCGGCGGGACGAATTTCAACCTTGTGGTTCGTCCCGTCAGACCTCCTGCGCTGCGATCTCTTTTGAAGCGTTCATGATAGGAACCGATTATATATGCCACGTCGAACCACCTTACTCTTGACCGTCACCCTTTTGACGCTGACCTCAGGCCTTGCCGTCGCGCAGGATGATAGTCCTCAGCACTTTGACCCGAAGGGCAAGCTGCCCTCGGATTACACGATCGAATTCCAGCAAACCCAACGCAATAACCTGCCGTTCGATGACGAGCGTGACTTTGAAGAAAGCCGCAAGGGGCTAATTGCGGTTCCAGAATACCGCCAGATCAAAACCGAGGATGGCACCGTCGCCTGGGACATCGGCAGCTATGACTATCTGCTCGAGGGCAAAGAGTTCGACTCGATCCACCCGTCGTTGCAGCGTCAGGCGATCCTGAACTTGAATTTCGGCCTGTACGAGATTCTCGACGACAGCATCTATCAGGTGCGTGGCTTCGATCTGTCCAACATCACTTTTATTCGTGGCGATACCGGCTGGATCATCTTTGACCCGCTGGCCTCCAAGGAAACTGCCGCTGCAGCGCTGAAGCTGCTGAACGACACCGTGGGCGAACTTCCTGTCAAGGCGGTTGTCTATTCGCATTCCCACGCCGACCATTATGGCGGTGTGCGCGGGGTGATCACCGATGAGGACGTGGCAAACGGCGTGGAGGTGATCGCGCCCGAAGGTTTCATGGAACATGCGGTTTCCGAAAACGTCTATGCGGGCAACGTGATGAACCGCCGTCTGTTTTTCCAATACGGTGTATTGCTGCCGCGCAGCCCGTTCGGCCATGTGGATCAGTCCATCGGCAAGAACATCTCGGCTGGCACCACGGGCCTGATCGAACCGACCCGCTATGTCTCGGACGCGTATGAAGAGATCATCGTAGACGGCGTGCGTATGATCTTCCAGAATACACCGGGTACTGAAGCACCTGCTGAGATGAATACTTATTTCCCCGACCTCAAGGCATTCTGGGCGGCGGAAAACATCACTGGCACAATTCACAACATCTATACCTTGCGTGGCGCACTGGTGCGCGATGCGCTGAGCTGGTCCAAGCATGTCAATGACGCGCTGTACAAGTTTGGGCAGGATGCCGAGTTGATGTTCGCCTCTCACTCTTGGCCCCGTTACGGAAATGAGCGCATTCAAGAAGTGATGCGTGCGCAGCGTGACACTTACGCAAATCTTAACAACGGGGTGTTGAATCTGGCCAACAAGGGCGTGACCATCAATCAGATTCACAACGTCTATGACGTGCCGGAAAGCCTGCAGCAGCAATGGGCCGCGCGCAGCTATCATGGCTCGGTCGAGCATAACAGCCGAGCGGTGATAAACCGTTATCTGGGCTACTGGGATGCCAACCCCACCACGCTCACACCTCTGTCGCCAGAAGACAGCGCGCCGCTGTTTGTCGAGATGATGGGCGGCGCCGAACCGATCCTGTCGAAAGGGCAGGAATTGGTCGACACCGGCAAATACCTTGAAGCGACCGAGATTCTGAACAAACTGGTCTACGCCGAACCACAGAACCAGGCCGCCAAGGACCTGTTGGCCGACGCGTTTGAGCAGATCGGGTATCAGAAGGAAAGCCCTTCGGTCCGCAACTCGTTCCTTGGTGCGGCGTTCGAACTGCGCAACGGTATTCCGCAGGGCGCTACCATCGAGACCACCGGTCCCGATACGATCAAGGCGATGCAGACCACGATGTGGCTCGACTTTCTGGCCATTCGCGTCAATAGCGCCAAAGCCGCCGATATGGAGTTCACCATCAACCTGTCGATCCCCGACCGGGACGAGAACATCGTTGTCGAGATGAGCAATGCCACTCTGACTCATATCGTCGATCAGGTGGCGGAAGACGCCGATCTTTCGATCAGTCTGAGCCGCACGGACTTGGAAAAGGTCATGACCGGTGAGCGCAGATTGACCGAGATGCTCGCTGATGGCACCGCGCAGTCTGATGGCAACGCCGAGATCGTAGCGCAACTGGCTTCGACCCTGGATCAATTCGATTTGGGTTTCGAGTTGATGCCCGGCACCGGTGCGCAGGATTTGACACCACCCGCCAATGATTTTGCCCAGCCCGGGTTAGCAAACTCGAGTGGCGGCTGAGGCGGGACCGTCCGATTGAAAGCTGGCTCAGGGTTTTGCTGCCCTGGGCCTCTCTCTTTCTGACTATTGGACCGGGAGAAGTTTTCGACCAGTAGTGCTGGTATCGGAGCAGCAGAATGCCCCGCCCGAACGACTGCTGGATTGTTACCGCCGTGCGCGGACTCTTTCATCCGTGGTGTCAATGCGGGATCAGAATCTTCAGCCTAAGAAAGCCAAAGCGCATGACGCAAAAATCAAACTGGGTTGTTCTGAAACTTGCAATTTGTGAACATCAGCCAAGATATCGAACTACCTAGAGGTCCCGATCCGTAGATTTCAATTCACTCCTGGACCCCGTCCCGTACAACGATTCAAAGAACTGGCCGCATAGCGCCGCGGGTCGGATGGGTATCTTCGAACTGGAGGAAGCTTCACAACCCAACTGTCGAATGTGAAGTGGTCAGACCTTAGCTGCGACATGCTATGATCGCTTCCAAATTTCGATAAGACACTGTGTGTCGCAAATCGAAGTATTTAGTGTAATCAATAATGTCTTTGCGGAAATGGCAGCCACTAGAAGATCATATGTAAGACCGGTTCGAGAACTACTTTAGCGAAACGAACACCTCAACTGGCTGTTTGGTCAGCCCGAACCCATATCTTGCGACACTTCTCAAGTCGTGAGACGAAACTGTATTTCAGGTTCATTGGACCGAAAGTAGTAACCTGATGTTAGAACAGTGGGACGATTAACTGGGCCAGAAATGCTTGTTCTCTGAAGAAGCACCCGTCACACTGTATTTTTCTTCAAGCCAAGGTACTAAATTTGGGTTAGAACGCACATTCTAACCAACGCTTCGCGACATTCTACAAACAGGAAATTCCTTGCCAAGTGGACTAGCCCCTGCCGAACTGATCGCAATCCTAATCGCCGTGACTGATGATCAGCCGCGTGTCATGACCTTGCGTGGAGGTAACGCGCTACCTTCGGGACCGTTCGAATCTTCACACCGCAGCTTGCAAAGCGGCTTGCGGGCCTGGATTGAGGCGCAGACCGGCCATCCGGTGGGATATCTTGAACAGCTTTATACCTTTGCAGACAGGGATCGCGATCCACGCTCGGGTTATGCCGACAACTCTCAGCGTATCTCGATCAGCTATCTCGGTCTGGTGCGGGAGCAGGATACTACCGGTGCTGGACGTCCGGCATGGCGTAGCTGGTATCAGTACTTCCCATGGGAGGATCATCGTGATCGCAGCCCAGAAGAGCTACCGCAAATTATCAAACGTATCTCAGCTTGGGCAGGAAGTGATCCGCTAAAACTGCAGCGTGTGGACTATCTGTTTGGTTTGAATGGGAAGACCTGGAACGAAGAGCTGGTTTTGCAACGTTATGAGCTTATGTACGAAGCAGGGCTTGTTGACACTCCTGAATTCGGTCGTCACATGGAAGCGGACAACCGTCGCATTCTCGCCACCGGCATATCTCGCTTGCGGGCCAAGATAAAATACTCTCCGGTTGTGTTTGAGCTCATGCCCGAAAGCTTCACCTTGCTGCAGTTACAGCGCACAGTCGAAGCGCTGTCTGGTCTACACCTGCACAAACCCAATTTTCGCCGCCAGATTGATCAGCAGGAATTGATTGAAGATACCGGCGAAATGTCCAGCGGCACCGGTGGTCGTCCGGCACGCCTGTTCCGATATCGGCCGGCCATTCTAGAGGCTCGCATGCTGTCGGGCGTCAGATTACCTCTCTCCCGGTCCTGAACCTCGCTTGACATAATCTCGAATCGAGAATAAGTATGGCTCCAATATACTCGATGCGAGTATAAATGGAGAAGCTAATGAAAGACTTTCGCCTTCCAGACCTCTACGACCGGGTAAAGCAGATCATCCCGCAACCCGAATGGATGCTGTTTGAAGATGATCTGGATGCCATCCTTGATCTCAAGCGTGAGAGGAATGCGGTCATCCTCGCCCACAATTACCAAACGCCGGAGATCTTCCACGGAGTTGCCGATATCGTGGGCGACAGCCTTGCGCTTGCGCGCGAAGCTGTCGAGGTTGATGCCGATGTCATTGTGTTGGCTGGTGTGCATTTTATGGCGGAAACTGCCAAGCTGCTGAACCCGGAAAAGACGGTGCTGATCCCAGATTTGGGGGCGGGGTGTTCACTGGCAGATTCCATCACACCCGAGGATATTGCGCTTCTGCGCGAAGCCCATCCCGGCGTTCCGGTGATCACATACGTAAACACGTCGGCAGCGGTGAAGGCGGCATCGGATATCTGCTGCACGTCGGGCAACGCAGTAAAGGTGGTGGAATCCCTCGGGGTGCCGCGCGTGTTGATGATCCCGGACGAGTATCTCGCCAAGAACGTCGCCAAAGAGACCGATGTCGAATTGATCGCATGGCACGGACATTGCGAGGTGCACGAACTGTTTACTCCAGCCGATATACGTGAAATGCGCGAAGCGTGGCCGGGTGTTACGGTCCTGGCCCATCCTGAGTGCCCGCCCGAAGTGGTTGCCGAAGCAGATTTTTCTGGCTCTACCGCAGTCATGTCGGATTTCGTCGGCGACAAAAAACCGACGCGGGTTTGCCTGTTGACCGAATGCTCGATGAGCGACAACGTGGCGCTGAACCATCCTGAGGTGGAATTCGTGCGCCCCTGTAACCTATGTCCACATATGAAGCGCATTAGTCTGCGCAACATTCGCAACGCATTGGAACTGGGCCATCACGAAGTCACTGTCGATCCGGCCATCGCCGAAGATGCGCGCCGCGCGGTAGAACGGATGCTGGCAGTGAAATGATCGGGCTCGAAGGGCTTCATGGTCGAACTGCCATCATCGGTGGCGGCATCGCCGGGCTGACGGCTGCGCTGGAACTGGCTCCACAACCCGTAGTACTAATCACCCGTGCAGGGCTGGGCCAGGAATGTTCCAGCGCTTGGGCTCAAGGAGGGATCGCCGCCGAACTAGGCACGGATGGTGATCCTGCGCAACACTTGGTCGATACTTTGCGGGCCGGCGACGGGCTGTGCGATGAAACCGTGGCGTCGGCCATTCTCTGCGAAGCGCAAAAGGCGATCACTGTATTAGAGAAACACGGCGCTCGTTTCGATAAAACCGCCGACGGCACATATGCCTTGGGGCGCGAGGCTGCGCATTCCCGCCGCCGAATACTGCATGCAGGCGGCGACCGCACCGGAGCCGAAATCACATCGGCCCTTGCGAGTGCCGTGTTGCAATGCCCATCGATCACTTGCTTGACCGGAGTCGAAGCCCGACGGGTGTTGACGCTAGACGGACACGTTACAGGCGTTCATCTGCAAAAAGATGCCCAAGCAGAGGTATTGCGCACATCTCAGTTCGTTATGGCGTCAGGCGGTTGCGGCGGTCTGTTTGGTGCAAGCACCAACCCTTCAGGTAATTTCGGCCAGGGCGTCATGATGGCCGCCCGCGCCGGGGCAGCCTTGCGCGATATGGAATTTGTCCAGTTTCATCCCACAGCGCTGGATATCAAGCAGACACCTCTGGCATTGGTCAGTGAAGCCGTCCGGGGCGAGGGCGCAATTCTGATCGACCAAACCGGCAAGCGCTTCATGTCGCATATTCCGGGGGCTGAACTGGCCCCGCGCGACGTGGTGGCTCGTGCCGTGCATCAGGTCATATTGGAAGGTGGGCGAGTGTTTCTTGATGCTCGTGCCGCGCTTGGTGCCGAATTTGTCCAGCGGTTCCCTGGCATCCATGCATTGTGCGCAGCAAGCGGAATTGATCCGGCGCGCGATCCCATACCGATACTTCCGGCTGCGCATTACCACATGGGCGGTATCGCCGTTGATGAGTATGGAAGAAGCACTCTGTCAGGCCTTTGGGCCATAGGTGAATGCGCGGCCACTGGCCTGCATGGTGCCAATCGCCTTGCTAGTAATTCACTGCTGGAGGCGGTGGTGATGGGATGCCGCGCCGCAAATGATGTTGCCAAGGCAGAAATGAGAAACCTGTCATTTGTTCCTACAGTTACCGCTCTGCCTCGTTCTGACCCTAGCTCTGTCCGGCCTTTGGCTACAAAATTTCTGGGTTTGATCCGCGACGAGGTGGGATTGCGTCAAGTCATTTCAAAGTTGTCTCCGTTGGTCGAAACCGCTGCCTGCGCTTCTGACCCGGCACTAGTCGCGCTTTCGATCGCGGTCTTTGCCGATCTGCGCCGAGAATCGCGTGGCGGACATTACCGAAGTGACTTCCCTAATCCTGAGGCGAACGCGCAATCTCTTTTGATGACTCTGAGCGAAGTACTTGCTCATGCGAGTTTGACCAGTCAGGAACCCTTTTTGAGGACTGCTTGAGAAATGACTATCATGCCCCTAGCCCCGTTGCCCCGAACGATGCTGGAGCCGGTGATCCGCCGCGCACTTGATGAAGATTTGGGCCTCGCCGGAGATGTCACCTCCTCGGCTGTTATTCCTTCGGATCATGTTTCCGAAGTTGTGGCTTGCGCGCGTCAATCCGGATGTATTTCCGGTCTGGATTGTGCTGAATTGGCTTGTGAGCTGATAGATCCGGCGATCAAAGTAATCCGTCATGTCGAGGATGGTGGGACAGTCGCGCCCGGCACAGTGATCGCTACCTTCAAAGGACCATCGCGCAGTCTGCTGATTGCTGAACGTACGGCGCTCAACTTCTTGGGTCATCTATCGGGTATTGCAAGTGTGACAGCCGATATGGTTCGCCGCGTCGAAGGCACGCGTGCTGCCATCGTCTGTACCCGAAAAACAACGCCCGGTTTGCGGGCTTTAGAGAAATACGCTGTGCGATCAGGCGGCGGCATGAACCATCGCTACTCCCTAAGTGACGCGGTGCTGATCAAGGACAACCACATCGCTATAGCCGGGGGTGTCCGCCCAGCCTTGACGCGGGCCAAAGAGACAGTCGGTCATATGGTCAAGGTCGAGATCGAGGTCGACACGCTGGAGCAGCTGGCCGAAGTTCTGAAAATCGGTGTTGATGCGGTGCTTCTGGATAACATGGATCCAAGAACCTTAAGCGAAGCTATAGGCATGATTGATGGTCAAGCCATTGCCGAAGCTTCAGGCGGGATAACCCCAGATAATGTGCGGGCTGTGGCGAACACCGGTGTTGATTTGATTTCTATGGGCTGGATCACCCACAGTGCACACTGCCTCGATATTGGTCTGGATTTTGTGCTCTAACAGCACCAAGAGTAAACCAACAGTTACGACGCTCATTGCCCAAAATGTCGAAATCAACGGCCTTTCCAAAAGATTGCCAACGGCAAGAGCATCGCGCGCACCATAGGAATCAAGGCAATCAAAAGGTGCGCGGCGGCGCAGCCTGCCTGTTCAATCTTGTCACTCCGTTAGCCAGCTAAGCTGGGCAAGTTTCAAGTCGCATTCATTCGTCAGAGAGTTGGCGACCGAACCTTTCGTTCTCGCCCACACTCGATTTCTTATGCTGCTTAAATAAGCAGGCCATGACATCTCAATTCGGAGAAACCGCATCGTCGGCGTCATTGCCTCCGGACGTTTTACCCTCATGGCCGAAGAAAGTCGGATCAGTCTCAAAATCAGGCGCAAGGAACTCGGACATCTGGTCAGGGCTGTCTGTTTCTATATTATATATCAATAATTTATCCGGTTGGTCCTTAAAAAATTCGGGCACCTCCTGATGATGCCGGTCCCATTCTTCTGACCAATGATCAATTACCTGATCAACCGACTCGAAATTCATACCCTTACGATAACGCTCGGCATAAAACCCATTGCCATGGTTTCGGCGACTTGCGATCCACCTGTCTTTGTCTCGAGTGTTCAATATGAAATACGAATTGGGATAATATGCCGCGAGTTGACGAAAATAACGGCAACCTTCAATCACGCGTGACCCGCTCACCATCTGCATGTCGGTGTAGCCGACCCAACGGTCAATGCCATTGAGCGGCGCATAGCCATACTTAAGATTGTTAGCGAGCGCGCGGGCCAGATTGCCACGCTTGAAGTGAACCGTCGGAATGCCGTTGTTATCTAGAAAGGCGGAAATCGACCTTGTGCCGCACTTGTTGAAACCGACCTGAAATATCCGCCGCGTACGGCCTGCACGAGTAGACAGATATTCAGGATGGGTTTTTGATGATTGCGGCACGAAGGAAGGCTCCTACTCGGACTCTGCGGCGGCTTTCTGGTTCGCGCGCATGGCAACTGAAATAAGCTGACGGGCCGTATGCTCCGTCAGAGGTGTGGTTTGGCCAGCCATCATCAGGCGAGCAAAAAACGCGCGTTCAGGTTCTGACTCCAGAAGTTCCTTAAATCGCTTGTGCCGCCATTCGCAGGCCTTGTCATGTAGCTTCTTCAGTGTGGCATCTGATTTTAGCTCGGTAACCCGAGCAGCCCGTGCCGATTGGTAGCGGGAAATAGAGACGTCCTGATCGCTGTTAAAGTTGTAATCGACCCAATAATCCATGCCGATTTTCTCTTTGAAATGCACCCCACGTCCACGCGCACGTTTGAGCAGAAAGGAGTCCATCGCGCCCAAAGCATAATGGTTAAGCTGAACCCTCATGGTCGTATCTTGCGTATAGTTGGAAAATACCCGCTGGCGGCGATGATCGCCACCAAGCAAACGGCCTGATCCATCATACCAGCGCGCCTCATCCACGCGGGTCTGATCAGGCGAAATTGGCCGATGAATGCCTGGTTTATGGTAAATCCCGTTGTTGCGATAAAGCGTTTTGAACATCGAGGCGCGCCACGGCCAAAGGATGGGTTTGGGGGCGCACGAAGTGAACTGTTGGGTCACCGGCGCATCTTCAAAATAAACGATCCCTGCATTTCCGAATAGCCGCCAGGTGAGCGTGATCGCATCCGCCTCGGGGAGGCTATGGATGAGCGCGTTTAACGAGCCGTCGCCAATATGGATATTTACAAACTCATCAATATCGAGCGCCAGTATCCAGTCTGCTTCTTTCAATAGAGGATGTTTGGCGGCTTGTTTCATAGCCTGCCACTGTACGCTCTTATCGGGCTTGGCTTCATGGCTGACATGAGTGATTTGCCCCATCTCTTCGAGTCGGTGCAACATCAGATCGGTGCCATCCGCGCAATCATTCGAGAAGATCAGAAAATCAGTGAAACCAACCATCTGATGATGGGCGAGCCATTCCAACAGGAACGCGCCTTCATCTTTGAGCGTCAGGATCGCTAGCTTTCGTGTCATTCTATTCCTTTGATCCGACGCTTCAGTCTGGTGATCCGCCAGACCGTATGTCATGTGGTGCTCATTGAGAATAACGGTTTTGCAGATGTTCTGAACTGCGAATTTCGCGTAGGAACGAAAAAAGTACGGCGCGGCATCATGTTGCCAACTTGGGCGATTTCCAACTCGGTGGTAGGTGGATCTAAAAGGCTGAGAGTGAACCGGATAGATGCACTTATTGTTCAATTAGCCGTCTTAGCCCGACAGCTCCGTTTGCAAGTGCAGATCGGCGGTAAGACTTCAGTGCTACCTGCAGATCGCTGAGTTCTGCATCACTCGCCTCTGAAATGCGGGTCAGGCTTGCCTCCAACCCATTGTCAGCAATCAGCATTGGTGGTCGGTAACAGGCCTCTGACCAGCGGTCCATGACGATCGGCACACAGAATCCACCCGAAGAGGACAGGGCAGATGTGATCTTGATCCGTTGATATTGTTCATAGTCAAATGGCATGAGCGGATGTATCACCTGAGCGCCCGCCAGTGCGTCAAAATACGCGGCATGCCCGACCTGCCCGCTGTTGTCCAAAGGCACGCACGTAAAGCGGGCGTCAAGCTTTCGGTCCTGGATCTCACTTTCAACCTTGGCGCGATCTCCGCCTCCTGACGGCAGGATGAAATGCAGATTCTGAAAGGCGTCCGGTCGATTGCCAAGAAGATCCAGCAGGCCAGGGTAATCACGTGTCCGCATGTTAACGTTGCCGGGGATCACGACCTGACGCGGCTGGCCCAACTTTGGTTCCGGATCATCGATCCAATAAAACGGCTCCAACGTCGCGATCCTGTCCATATGGGCTTTGCCCACCCGGCTGATCCATTCAGCCGTGACATGTGCACTCAGGCTGATGTAGCGCGCATTTGGCATCTGAAGCGTCTCGCGCAGGGGTACCATCTGGCTGAACTGATCCAGATTATGCAGGACCATGATCAATGGCTTCTTCACTCCCTGCGCCCAGCTTGCCGCTTTTGGACGACTCAAAGAGGCCATGAGGACGAAGTCATGTTTGGCCGCTTCAATTGCAGCCATAGTAGACTTGATATGTTTTGGTGCATCCGCAGCCCGGTAATCCGGCGTGCTCAACGGCACATACTCAACATCAAATTCCAATCCCGGGACCAAGGCCATGATATCTCCGCGCAGCTTTAAGATCCGGCGATGCAGAAAGATTTGTGGTCGGTACCCGTTTGCATTACAGGCGGCCACCAAGCTGGGGATGACTTCTTCATGGCGCGGTTCAAATTGTACAATTGCACAGCGCTTCATAGTTTCTTCCTGTTGCCTGGGTTGCCTCGGGCCCTCGTTTTCGGTTTGACCCTGTGGAAGTTGTCTATCGATAGCTACACTTGCCGTCTACATCCAACGCCGAACAGGCCGGATCTCAGACCAGATTGCTTGAGCGGAGGTATCCGGTCTGATGGTATTTCCCAGCGTTGCGGTTTCGTTCACTATTCCGATAAAAAGCGGGTTTTAGCACATCATAACAATCTGGGTCTGTAACTCCGTGGGTTTCGCGTAGTTGACTGGCGTGTGATTTGGGGAATAAGGGCTCAAGACGCGCTATATGTGCGCCAGCCAACCAATATAAGTCAGACATATTCACCGCTCGATTTCGAACCGTGAATCGCGCTAGCAAGGTCCGTTTGCTGGGTCGGGATTTGCCGCGGGGTTGCTCTATCAAAGCTTGGTCGTAATGGGTTTGGGTTTCTGCCGAACAGAAACGGTTTAAGCCCTATCTTCTGTCGATTTGAAGCGAAAGATGAGGCGGCATTGTCAAAACGTGAAGCGAGAAGTTTCCAATCTCTTAGTTTACAAGCGGGATCTCAATGCAATTTCTGCGCCTGCTATGTCGATTGCGAGCTGCGATGCTGGTGGAAAATCAATGGTTTTTGGTTTTGGGTCCACTTGTTTCGATGCGGCGTTTGCCTGCGATGTTGTAGTAGGGGATCTGGTCCAGATCGCAGAGAAAGGTGCCTGGAGCGGCAACGGCTTTCACGTCGCTTGCGATGGGTTGGAAATCCGCACGGAAATGTGTGGTGCTTTTGACACAGATCACTGAATAGGATGTGGGATTCAGGCCGATATGGGTGAAATGAGCGCGGTCTAGGCATTGGTTGCGCACACTGGTGACGACCAAGTCTATCTTCGCGCCAGACTCTATCATCCTCAGAGCGGCCGTTTTGCCAAGCGTCGCGATGCCGCCTCCGTACATCTCACCTGAGTATCGGCAGATGCCATCTCCGATGGCCAGGACTTCGAACTTTGCCTCAACGGGGTGGTGCCCGGGCAGACCTGATTTTCCGCCGATGGCCAGGTTCAGTTTTGCGCCTTGGCCTGCACGATGCGCTTTCTCTGCGCTTTCGGCGTCGTGGAAGAGACCCATCAAAACCTCCTGCGCTTCCCCCTCGATCAAAGCGGCCAGAAGTCCGGTGGTATCGGATGTGCCGCCTGCGCCTGCGTTGTCCTGTACATCCGCTAACACGAGCGGTTTGTCGCGATGCGAACAACAGGCCAGAACGGCTTCGTCCAACGACAACATAGAGCAGTCCACATCGGGTTCTCGGGCCAGAAAAAGGTCGAAAATTTGATCTACTGCGGCGGTCGCTTGCGCGGCACTGGTCGCGTAGGCAACGCAGGACGGACCAGTATCGGGATAATCTGCCGCAGTAAAACCCAGCGCGATTTCTGCAAAGACATGGGTATGTTCGAACTGGGTGGGCAACTGATAAATCTCATCAAACGGTGCGGCCCAGGTGTATTGCGCATGCAATGGGATCAGATAGGGCACCTGCCGGAAGGCTTTGTGCAGCTTTTCTCCGGCCAGTAGCCTTTGCAGAACCGGTACGCATCGCGCACCGGTTTCGCCCATATCGAGGTGCGGGTACGTGCGGAAAATTGCCAGATAGTCCGCCTGCGAGATCATCTGGTCAGAGATATTGGCATGCAGGTCAAGGCTCGCCACGACCGGAACATCCCGCCCTACCAGATCACGTACTCGGCGCAACAGCTCTCCCTCACCATCGGCCAGGCTTTCAGTCACCATTGCACCGTGCAGGTCAAGATACACTCCGTCCAGCGGTCCCGCGCCGCGAAGGCCATCCAAGATCATAGTACATATCTTCTCGAACGCGTGATCCGTGACATGAGCGCTAGGTTCTGCCGCACACCACAGGATCGGGAAAAGCTCGAAACCTGCCTGGTTCGCGGCGGAAGAAAACCCGGCGATGGGTAGGTTCATGCCTTTGGTGTCTGCGATGACACGCGCGCCATGCAACATTTCGGGCCATGAATCTGCCATCTCGAACTCGGGCAGACCCGCTTTGGTCGCTCCGAAGCAGTTGGTTTCGTGTTGAAATCCTGCAATGGCAATGCGTTTGGCTGTCATTCTAAAATTCCAGTTCTTTTCTGGATTTGGTGGTGCCAAACACAATCTGACCTCGCCGGATGGTTGCAACAATCGATGTGTCGAGCAGCCGTTCAGGATCATCTAGGGGATTGCGAGAAAGGATGGCGAAATCTGCCAGTTTTCCGGGCTCAATCGAACCGCGCTGATCTTCTTTAAACACTTGCCACGCCGCATCGATGGTTTGTGCCCGTAGCGCAGACAGTACGCTGACCTTTTCCTTTTCACCCAGTTGCCGGCCGGATGCAGTCAGTCGATTCACCGCGCAATGCGCCAGATGGATTGGCCGCGTTGGCGTAACCGACGCGTCATTGTGGATAGTATAGCGTACACCGTATCGTTCCGCAGTTGCGGCTGGCGAAATCCGTTCAGCGCGTTCCGGGCCGAGGAAGGTATCGTAATGTCGGTCCCCCCAGAAATGCACATGTGCTGAAAAGAAGCTGACAGTTATTCCAAGCCGCGCCATGCGGTCCAGTTGATCGTCGCGCAGAACCTGGCCGTGGATGATTGTATGGCGGTGATCGTCTCGCGGATGCGCTAGCAAGGCCTTGTCCACCGCATCGATGAACATCTCGGCCCCGGCATCCCCGTTGCAATGGCAGTGGATCTGAAACCCCATAGCGTGTAGGCGGAGAACCTTGAAATCCATGTCGACCTGCGTGGCATAGATCATGCCACAGGGGTGATCGGGGTCCAGCGACTTGTAGTAGGGCGCAGACAGATAGGCAGTCTGCAATTGGAATGCGCCATCGGTAAACAGCTTGCGCGCACCCAGCGTAAAATGTGGGTTGCCGGGCCAGTTATCGTCGATCCAGCCCTGGCTCAGAGCCGGTTCCAGATCGGCAATTGGCAACAATTCCAAATCAATGCCGGGATCCTGATCGGCACGAAGGCTGGCAAAGTGGTCGAGCATAACCTGCGATGCCCAAGCGTTCTGTGCATAAGTTACTCCGTGGGACAAATACTCATCACGGCAGGCGTTGAACCCTTGCCAGAACCTGTCCCGGCCGATCAGAAAATCAGTATCGCCCATTTCGCCCATGGCCGACAGCCCTTCGACCAGCCCCGTCAGGGCGCCGGTATCGGGGTCGCGGCCATAACGCCCTCCGGCCGGGTCCGGGGTGTCGCGATTGACGCCATGCAGCTTCAGCGCCATCGAATTGGCCGCGCCGTTGTGACCCGAAGCATGCAGAACCCAGATTGGATGCGCCGTTGAGACATCATCCAGTTCGGCCCGGGTAGGCATGCGGCCTTCTGAAATGGCGGTGTTGTCGAACAAAACGCCCATCACCCAATTGCCCTCAGGCGTCTCTTCGGCCCGGCTGCGCAGCTTTTCCAAAGCTTGCGCCATATCCATACACGCGCCGCGCGGAGGTGATGCAAGATCAACCCGAAACAGCTGGATGAAGCCGGGATCTGGGAAGTGGCCGTGCGAGTCGATGAAGGCTGGGATCAGGGTCTGGCCAGCTAGGTCATATACACCCGCATCGGATGACATCTGCCGCCGCAGCGTTGCTTCGTCCCCCACCGCAATGATGACATCGTCCCGCACCAACACCGCCTCGGGTCGGGAATTGTCGGCGTCCATCGTCAGGATGGGACCGCCGAAATAGAGTGTTTCCCTCATCCTTTAGTGACCCGGAGCAGGCGCACCCGACAAGGGTGCGAGACAGCGCAGCCCGTGGCCTGCAGCAACCTCCCATTGCGGTGTCTGTGTGCAGATGTCTTTGGCAAACGGGCATCTTTCGCGGAACTCACAGCCCGACGGACGTTGCAAGAGGCTGGGCGGCTCACCTTTGAGCGCGATCCGTTCAAGGCGCGCATCGGGGTCCGGCTCGGGGTTGGCGCTGAGCAGGCAGCGGGTATAGGGGTGGCGCGGATCGTCGAAGATCGCCTCTGTCGTGCCTTCCTCGACCAGTCGACCCAGATACATAATGCCCATGCGGTCTGCCACGTGGCGCACCACGTTCAGGTTGTGGGTGATGATCACCATCGCCAGGCCCAGGCGTTCCCGCAGGTCATTGAGCAGGTTCAGCAGCTCACCCTGTACCGAGACATCCAGCCCCGCCGTTGGTTCATCCGCCAGGATCAGTTTCGGCTCCAGCGCCAAAGCGCGGGCAACACCAACCCGTCGTGCCTGGCCACCGGACAATTGATAGGGGTAGCGGTCCGCGAAATGCACCGGCAGGTTCACCATTTCCAGCAGACGCTTGGCTTCGGCATCCAGATCGCGATCTTTCATGCCCTGAATGCGATAGGGTTCCGTGATCAGGCTTCGAATTGTCAGGCGTGGTGACAAGCTGCCCACAGGGTCCTGAAACATCATCGCCATGTCCTTGCGCAGCGGACGCATTACCCGTTCCGGCGCGCCTCGTATCTCTTGCGTGTCAAACACGACCGAACCGGCCTGCGCCGGGGCCAGGCCCGCAATCGCACGGATGACAGTTGTCTTGCCCGAACCGCTTTCGCCGACAAGCGCATAGGTTTCGCCAGCTTCGACCTCAAAGCTGACGCCCGCCAGCACGTTGACCGGGCCATAGCTGGTTTGCAGGTCTTGGACATTCAGCAGGCTCATGTCACGGCCTCCTCATGGTTCAGCCAGCAGGCGGCGTGATGCCCTTCTTTCAGACGATCCAAGGGCGGAACGTCCGTTGCGCAGCGTGGCATCGCCTGATCGCAGCGGTCGCGGAAAATACAGCCGCCGGGCAGGTTGGCCAGATCGGGCACTTCGCCCGGAATAGTTGGCAGAACCCGCGCGCGTTCCTTGATATGGCCGGGATCGCAATCAATCAGACGGCGTGTGTAAGGGTGCTTGGGATTGTGAAAAATCTCGCGCACCTCGCCGCTTTCGACCACGGCGCCTGCGTACATTACCACTACGCGATCACAGAGTTCCGCGATCACACCCAGATGGTGCGAGATGAACAGGATGGCGCAATCGAACTCGCGCTGCAGCTCTTGCAAGCGCTCAATGATTTGCACCTCAAGCGTGGCGTCCAGCGCGGTGGTCGGCTCATCCGCGATCAGCAGGTCGGGTTCTGACATCAACGCCATGGCGATCGCGATCCGCTGTCGCATTCCGCCTGAAAACTCATGCGGGAACTGCTTTAGCCGTGCCTCTGGGTCCGGAATTCCGACAGCCCCCAGCATCTTTGCCGCATTGGCCAGTTTTTCCTGCTTACTAGCCTTGGACCGGTGCTGAATATCGACCATCTGCTGGCCAATGGTCAGAACCGGATTGTGGGTCTGCATTGGGTCCTGAAAGATGATTGAGATATCGGCCCCGCGCAGATCACTCATCCTGCGTTCAGGCACTTGCAACAGATCCTGCCCTTTAAAGCGTATTTCGCCTTGCCGGAACCGCGTGTTCGGTGCGGTCAGCCGCAGGATCGACGAGATCAAGGTTGATTTTCCGCAACCAGACTCACCGACAATGCCCACGATCTCACCTTTGCGGATGTCAAAGGTGAGATCCCGCAATGCCTTGAGATCTCCGCGTGCCGTTTCATAATCGACGCTGAGGTTCTCGATTTCCAGAAGAGTTTCGGTCATCGCTGTTTCCTCAGTTTGGGATCAACCACGTCGCGCAGGGATTCCCCTAAAAACGTAAAGCCCAGGGTTGCCAGAATGATCGGCAGACCGCCGCCCACCACCAGCCAAGGTGTCTGTCGGATCAGGGAATATCCGTCCTTCAGAAGTGCGCCCCAACTGGGGGTTGGGGGCTTCACGCCAAGCCCGAGAAAGGACAGCCCCGCCTCAAGCGCGATCACCGTCGGGATGTCCATAGCAGCCAGGACGGCCAGAACCCCCACGATATTTGGTAGCATGTGCACACCCAAGATGCGGGCCATGCTGGCCCCCATCGACCGCTCGGCCAGAATGAACTCGGAATTGCGCAACGTCAGGGTCTGCGTTCGCGCCACACGGCCATAAGTTGGGATCGAAGTCGCCATCACCACGAACACAACCGTTTGCAAACTGGGACCGACCAGGGCCACGACGGCCAGCGCGAACATCACGGTTGGGAAGGATCGGATGGTGTCAAAGAACAACATCAACAGGTTGTCGAGCCATTTTGGCCCATACCCCGCAATCATTCCTAAGGTTAGGCCAATTACCATCGCACCAAAGACCGCAGGCAAGGCGACTTTCAACGCAACCTGACCGCCGGCAATCACGCGGGAAAACGTATCGCGGCCAAGTTGGTCCGTACCCAGAAGGTGCTCGGCAGACGGGCCTTGCAACCGGGCTTTGATATCCATGGCCACAGGATCATAGGGCACAATCCAATAGGCGAATATCGCACAGAAGACGATGGTGCCCACAATGACCAAACCAATCAGACCCAGAGGGTCGCGGGCGACGCCGACAATGATCTGACCAAGTTCAGAACGAGATTTTTCCATGTCGGCTTTCCTCAATGCGCTTGTCTAGCGCGTGGGTCGAGCCACGCATTGATCAGATCCGCCAGTGCGGTCGACACGACGAACAAACCGGTTGAGATCAGAACCGAGCCCATGACAATCGGGTAATTGCGGGTGGTTATGCTGTCGATCACCAGCTTGCCCAGACCCGGGCGCGCGAACACTATTTCGGCGAATACGGCCGAGCTCAGCAGGAAACCCATGCCGACGCCGATCACCGTGACAACCGGAAGAATGGCGATACGCAAGGCATAAACCATCACCACGCGGCGCTCTGCGATACCGAAGGCACGTGCGGTCCGAACGTGGTTTTCGCCTAAGACTTCCAACATCGAGGCGCGCACCAACCGCGCGATGTAGCCCACCCAGCTTAGCCCGATGGCAAAGGCGGGCAAAACGAGGTGATCAATGCGACCCCAGAAGCCTTCGCCCGCGCCGATGGCTGGAAACCACTGAAGATGCACGGCAAAGACCAATAGCGACAGAAGTGCTACGACAAAGGCGGGTGCTGCAACAAAACTGACCGAAATCGCCGCCGCAATGCGATCGATCAGAGTGTTTGGATGGGCAGCGGCATATGCCCCAAGTGCAATTCCCAAAGTGGCGGACCACAGGATCGACGCAAAGATCAGTTCCAGAGTGTAGGGTAGCTGCTGAAACACGATATCTGTCACGGACCGGCCCGAGAATACGTCGATTCCCAGATCACCACGGACCAGGTTTCCATAGAATATGACCAGCTGTTTCCAGATTGGTTGATCCAGCGCCAACGCAGCGGTGAGCTGGGCCTGAAGCTCAGGTGTTGCGCGTGGCCCCAACATGATCTGGACCGGGTCCCCGGGGACGGCGCGGATCATCAGGAACATGACGGTAACCGCCACGAACAGGATAAGCAGCGCTAGCCCGAAGCGGCGGGTTGCAAACTTCAACATGAAAAGCTGGCTCCTTGTGGATGGGTGGCGAGCTGTTTTGTCCGGCGGGCGTCAAACCCCGCCGGACATAGCCGACCTTGGGGAGGTCAGGTCTCCTTGCCGAAGTACCGCAGCAGTGCCAGACCGTCGGGTCTTAGCGCGGGGGTGACACGAGCCGAGTGAATCACCGGTGTTGCCTCGTGGGTGATAAAGCGGTAGGCACCGCTTTCTTCCATCAGATCCTGCGCCCGCTGATACATCTCAGCGCGTTTGGCCACATCCGCTTCCTTGAATGCCGAGTTGTGAATTTCGTCAAATTCAGCGTTGCTGAACCGCTCCCAGTTCCAGATGCCGACCTGTTCGGTGGTGAACCAGGCCGTCGCATAATATGGATCGGGGGTCATCGAGAAGCGGTTCAGAACCAGTTGCAGGTTCTCGTTGTCTCCGCTTGCCCAGAATGCACCGGATTCCAGTACGTTGACTTCGACCGTGATCCCGATCTGCGCCAGAGTTGCCTGAATGATCTGAGCCGTCGTGGTGAAAGTGGTCTTGTTCAGCGTGTCCAGCGTAAGCGTCACATTGGTCTCGCCAGATTCCGCCAGCAATTGCGCCGCTTTCTCGAAGTTTGCCGCCGGAGGGACCAGAGATTGCGGGCGGTGGCCCGCAAGGCCAGGTGCGATGATGCCTGTCGAGGGTTCAGCGGCTCCAAAATAGGCCGCCTCTAGGATGCTTGGTACGTCGACTGCATGTTGAATCGCCTGACGCAGTTTTGGGTTCTGAAGCTTGGGGTGATCCAGATTCATGCCCAACCAGACATAGAACAGTGAGGGTTTCTCGACCAAAGATCCGCCATTCGGAACACCGGCCCGATAGCGTTCGACCGATCCCAGCGAAACCCGAGTCATGTCCAGTTCGCCCGCCTCAAAGGCGATCTCGGCGGTGTTTTCGTCGTCGATCGGCAGGATTTCGATTGTGTCCCATGTTGGTGCGTCACCCTTCCAATCCGGGTTGCGCTTAAGCACGGTTTTTTCTTTGGGTGACCAGCTGTCCCGCAGATAAGGGCCGGATTCAGCGACCGGATCAGCCCCGATGCGGCCCCCTGCGGCCTCGACCGCAGCTTTCGAGACGATGTTGCCGGTGATGTAGGGCAGGGCGATCGACCAAATCGGAGCAAACGGCTCGTTCAGAACGATGGTACCTTCGCGTTCGCTGCTCACTTCGACATGGCTGAACGGACCCAAATCGGGCTTGTTTGGGCTTTCGGTCGCATCGTCCACGATGCGCTCCATGCTGAATTTCACGTCTTCAGCGGTCATCGCACCGAAGCCATTGGTGAAACCGATATCATCGCGTAAGGCGAACTTGATATGGGTCGGGTCAACCTGCTCGATCATCGCCGCCGCATCCAGCTGCCAACCCCATTCCTCGCCGGGCTTGTATTGGATCAGCTTGTTGTAAATCGAGGCATGCACTTCTTCTTCGACAACACCGACGGAATGTGCGGGGTCCATGTTCTGGGCATCACCGTAGGCGCGCACCCGCAACACCCCGTCATCAGCGGCGAAGGCGCGATTGGCCCAGCTTGCAGGCAGCGCGGATGCCGCCCCAAGCGCAGTTGCCCCTTTCAAGAAGCCCCTGCGCCCGACATTTGCTTTTGTCCATTCGATTTTCATAATGTTCTCCCTTGGGTCAGATCGTTTACAGAAGCCTGCGCGGGATGGTTTCGTTCCATTCCTTTGTCAGAACTTCTGTTTTGTCCGCGCCTTCGGTGGCGCGCAGTTTTCGATGCAGATAGAAATTCTCGACGTCACAGGTCATCGCGTTTTCGGTGCTGATCTCGACCTGCCATTCGTCCCTCTCGAACGTGAAACGCCAGCCCGCCGTGAATTGCGCGGTCGCTGGGTCATCGGGATGGATCGCATAGCGCATGGCGACGTGGCTTCCGACGATCAGGCCGTGGCCGGGGTCCTGTGCTTTGCCGTAGTCGTCGAATGTCTCAAGTACGACGGTTCCGTCCGCTTCGATGCGCCGTTCGGATCGGCCCGACGGCGCGCGCAGCTCGGTGCTTTGCAAAGTCGGATAATCCTGCGCTGGTCCGGGATGTGCAGGATCAGCTTCCTCAGACATCGTCCGAACCGGCAAATACAGCGCCGAACCTTGCAGTTGCAACGTCACCTCTGCCGCTTCTGGCGCGGGCCAAACGATTGGCCAGTAAGCGGTAGACAGCGCAAGACGCAGGATATGACCGGGTTTCACGCGATGCGCGCACTCATTTAGTGCAATTTCCGCACTGTAGACCTGACCGGGAACCAACGCTTCAGGGGTCTCGTGGCTCTTGTAGTGCGTCAGGTTCAGCGCCCGATAGGTGATCCGCTGAGAAACCCCATCCGGGGCGACATCACACAATCGCGCAATCAGTTGGGCTACCGGTCTGTCCACGGTGAAGGACAGTTTCAGTCGCGCCCGTCCAAGCAGTTCAAGCGGCTTGTCCAGCGGTGCCGTATCGAAACAAAGCGACAGTGCGTCATCGGCTGCTTGATCTTCGGCCAACTCATTGTCGATCCGCATGCCTGGGCAGAAATACCCGCCAGCCTGTCCGATATGGGCCGGATTCGATACGGTTGTCTCGGCCGTAATGGCGACGTCGGAAAACCCACCCAATCCCAAATGCCAGACTTCATCGCTGACATTGGGCGACGGCCATTCTGTCTCGGCGATCCAGCGGCCCTGCCTGGGTTTGTTCTTTTTGCTCGGGCCAAAATGATCCTGCATATAGGTTCGGTAGGCGGGCAGGTCTTCGGCGCCATTCTGCTGCCCCTTCAGCCAGCGATCAAACCAGCCGATCACCTCGGAATGGAAATCTCCTGCCTCCAGTTTCGAGATATGCGGATAGCGGTGCTCCCACGGTCCGATCAGTGCCTTTGACGGCACGGCCAGATTTGCTGCCAGCGCTGGCGGAGCGTTGACATATGCATCCGACCAACCCGTTATCGCAAGAACCGGAGCTTGAATCGCCGACCAATCCTCGCAGACCGAGCCATGTTTCCAGAACGCGCTGCGCGTTGGATGACGCAGCCAATCGGCTGCTGAGAATGGTACATTCTCAAGCCGGGCAAGCCAGTCTTCTCGCCAATCAGATCGCAGCTCGGGGTCTGCGGGCCGTGTCAAATAGGCGAACATTTGACTGCCCCAGTTGATATTGTCGCTTAACAGGCAGCCGCCCATGAAGTGTATGTCATCGGCGTACCGATCCACGGTCGAGGCGACACTGACCACCGCCTTGAGCTCGGGCGGATGGCGAAAGGCCAGCTGCAGCCCATTGAACCCTCCCCAGGAGATACCGATCATCCCAATGTTTCCGTCGCACCAGTTTTGTGCGGCGATCCAACTCAGAACGGCTTCACCATCGCGGAGTTCTTGTTCCGAATACTCGTCGTCGAACTGCCCCTCGCTATCACCGGTTCCGGCAATGTCGACGCGGATGCAGGCGTATCCTGCCTCGGCAAATACTGGATGAGTGGTTGCATCTCGCGGCGCAGTTCCATCCCGTTTGCGATAGGGGAGGTATTCCAGAATGGCGGGTGACGGCCCGGTTTCGGGCAACCAAATTCGTGCAGCCAGTTTCCGACCATCCGGCAGGGCGATCCAGGTGTTTTCGATGATTTTTGTGGACATTCGGAGCGAGGTCCCGTTGTTGCGTTTGGTACAGCCAACCCGCATTCCGAAAATTATTGAACTGAGCTACTTTACGCGCTTTTATTCAATCATTAGCATTATAGCGTCAAAACGCGAAAGAAATGACGCTTATGTCCGAAAGTTTTTCCGCAAATTTACGGTCTTTGTGCGCCGAGCGAGGCAATATCTCGCAAGTCTGTCGAGAAATCGGCCTGAACAGGCAGCAGTTTAATCGCTACCTCAACGGCGAAAGCTTGCCATCAGCCCACAACCTACGCCGTATCGCTCGGTATTTCGATCTGCCTGAGGCACAGCTTTTTGCGCCTCGGACGGAGTTTGAAGAAACATTAAAAGACTCGATCGTCCGTCGGAAAGAAACTCCTGCCAGCTTGTTTGTTAAGCCGTACAGTGATCAGGTGAAGAATCTCAGACGCTATGTGGGCTTCTATCATTCTTTCTTTTGCACCCCGTCTTGGCAGGGGCGCATTTTTTGTTCTCTGATCCGACTTAAGGAGGTGGATGGCGTGGTGACGATCCGCTCGCACGAAAACGCCACGTCCCCGGACAAAAGCGTTCGGCAGATTTCGCGCTACGAAGGGCTGGTTGCCCTGCGCGGTAACAGGATCTTCGCCACGGAACATGAATGCGGCAAGGAAGGAAGCATTGCGCAGACCATCCTTTATTCCGCGCATCGCCAACAGCTAAAATACTTGCGTGGCATGACAATGGGTGTGGCTTGGCGGCCGTTTCCACACCCTTATGCGGCGAAAACAATCTGGAAACGGCTTGATGAGCGCATTACCGCCCGTGAAGCGCTCACTGCCTGCGGTGTCTATTCAGAACAGAGTAAATCAATCGACCTGGCGGTCCGAAAGTACCTTTTGGGATCAGGCGATGCCCATTTTTCAGCGATACCAACAGAACTTGCCAATTGAGTGATGCATTTTGAAATCGCCGTTTAGTGGCGCCATTTTCGCACGGGGCGGATCCTGTTTGTAACTCAGAACCTTGTGACGACCGTCGCACCGATTGAGGTAAACTTATCCATCCCTATCAAGGCCTTGGGTGCGTCTTCCAGGCCGATTTTTTCCCCCACCAACCGCGCCGGATCCAACTTGCCATTTTTAATCATGTCGAGCATCGCGCCATAGCGATGCGCCTGCATCCCGTGCGAACCAAGCAATTCGATCTCTTGTCCTACGATCTTTGGCATGGGTACTGCTGGCGAAGCGTGCTCACCCAGCATCAGACCGACCTGAATGTGCTTGCCGCGCGGACGCAGGCAGAGGATTGAGTTGGTCATAGTGACGGGATGACCCAAAGCGTCGATTGACACATGGGAGCCGCCTTTGGTGATTTCGCGGATCGCTTCGGGAACATCAGCATCTGTACCGTTAATGGTCGCAACTGCACCCAGTTCTTGCGCAAGTTCGAGTCTGGCTTCGTCTAGATCAACCCCGATGACATTGGCCCCGACGGCGGCAGCAATCATAACGGCTGACAGACCGACCCCACCGCAGCCATGTACGGCAACCCATTGACCGGCCGAGACCCTTCCTTGATCGACGATCGCGCGGAATGAAGTGGCAAACCTGCAGCCAAGGCTGGCGGCGGTTGCAAATTCCATGGTTTCAGGCAGCGCGACCAAATTAAGGTCAGCCTGATGAATTGGTACATATTCCGCGAAACTGCCCCAATGGGTAAAGCCGGGTTGCTCTTGATACAGACAGGTTTGCTGATGCCCTGCGTGACATTCGCTGCACGTTCCGCAGCCGCAGACGAAAGGCACGGTTACCTTGTCGCCAACTTTCCAGTTCTTTACATCCCGTCCGACGGCTTCGACCACGCCAGCCAACTCATGACCGGGTATGTGAGGCAGCTCGATATCACTGTCATGCCCCATCCACCCGTGCCAATCGCTACGACAAACGCCGGTGGCTTCGACCTTCAGAACAACGCCATGAGTATCGGGTGCAGGGTCGTCGACTGTGACAACCTTGGGGGTTTGTTGGAACTTCTCGAACAGGACAGCCTTCATAGTGTGCTCTTTCATTTTTTCGAAAAGTTGTGTGAACCTAAACCAACTCAGCCGAACTGATCCAGCCTTAGGGATGAACCCAGGTTGTGGCATTTTAGCACTATTTTAACCAAATCCAGTTTTAGACAAATTTAAGAAATCCACTCTCCTTAAACTTGCGCATATCTTTCTTTAGGTGGTGATGGGGAAATTCCCAAAAGCAATGTGTTGCTTTTGGGTGCAGCTCTTCTTTGCCTTCTGTGCTGGTGAATTGGGTTGTAGGGTCTCAAGGTGTCAAAGTTTTCAAACCTGCTGTTTGCGCTTTCTATTTTTCTATTTAATTCAACACCTTTGCTTGCCGCGCCGACCGCAGATTCAATTGTTGGAGACACTGTTAACAACCCTGTGACTGGTCTGGATACGACAGTCACCGCACTGATCGTGGATCCCGCTTCAACACCTACAGCCGGGACGACGGCTTTTGTTGAGACGGCGGATGGCTATGTGTTTCTCGTCAAAGATGCCGGCGATACAATTTACAACTCCGACAATCCCCCACTGGCATTTGAGATTGTATCCATAACGGGAACAACGGCTCAGATCAGTAATTCTGGTGCGACCGGAACGGCCAGCTTGTCCACTCAGCTGACCCTGTCTCAGTACAACAGCAACTTCAACAGTTCGGGTACTCCTGGCTCTGTCACCCCGCCGGTGAACGTCTCCGGACCTAACGGTGTGAGCCAGGTCGTTTACGGGCGAGATGGCAGCAATGGGCGCGATGGTGCGCTTGTTGTGCCACCAAGTTCAGGTGGAAACGGTGCCGATGGCCCAACCCAGACACAAACCCTGAGCGGGAATGTCAACGCAACCAGCAATGTCGGTTGGCAAATGGGTAGCGTTGGCGGTGACGGTGGTCAGGGCGGCGACTCGTATCTGAGCTTTTGGGACGGGCGCGATGGCGGCGACGGCGGGGAAGGCGGCACGGTTAACGCAACACAATCCTCCAGCAGCACGATCCAGACATCGGGCGACGGCTATGACGGTATATTTGCCTTCAGCCGCAGCGGCGAGGCTGGTGATGGTGGCAGCGGCTTCGCGGCTCCGGGTGGGGGCACCGGTGGCCACTCGGCAGATGGTGGCGATGTAACCGTTACGCAGCGGGGTGACATTTCTACGTCCGGCGACTCGGCTGATGGCATCTATGCGCTGAGCGTTTCGAACAACGGCGGTAATGGTGGCTCACAATGGGGGCTGGTTGGCTCGTCCGGTAACGGAGGCTATGGCGGTAGCGGTGGCACCGTAACGGTAAACACGACCTCAAGCGGTAGCATCTTGACGACCGGCGACTATGCGAACGGGATTTACGCCCAATCCATCGGCGGTTCGGGGGGGTCAGCGGGGACAAGTGGCAACTTGTTGGTTTCGCTCATTGGCGGGGCCGATAATGGCGGAAATGGAGGCAGGGTTAACGTCTCGCATGGTGGCGCGATTGAAACACAAGGCGATTTCGCGCGCGGTATTGTTGCCCAGTCCATCGGCGGCGGCGGCGGTTCGGGCGGAACTGCAGGCGGTCTGGTATCACTTTCTCTTGGTGGCGTGGGCTCGAACGGCGGTAGCGGGGACGCGGTGAATGTCACTGTGCAAGGTTCGGGAAGCATCCTGACTTCGGGCATTGGGGCTGACGGTGTCATGGCGCAATCCATCGGCGGCAGCGGCGGAACCGGTGCAAACTCCTATGGGCTTGTTGCGATTGGTGGCACAGGATCTCGGGGCGGAACGGGCGCTGCAGTGAGCGTCAGCAACTACGGGCGTATTGTAACCGAAGACGACAACGCCCGCGGGATTATCGCGCAATCCATCGGCGGCGGTGGCGGTGACGGCGGCTCGTCCGGCGGAATGGTCTCGGTCGGTGGCAATGGCAGCGGCGGTGGCAGCGGGTCCACTGTGACGATCGTGAATGACGGGATCATCACCACTTCGGGTGATGATGCGATGGGTATTCTGGCCCAGTCGATTGGTGGCGGTGGCGGCAATGGTGGTTCGTCCGGTTCGGTAGGTGCGTTTGTCGGGGTAGCCATCGGTGGTGATGGCGGGGCCGGAGGGACCGGTGGCAATGTCAACGTAACCTTATCCAACACCGATGGCAGCCAGCCGTCGGCTATCCGGACTTCGGGCGCGCGCTCGGCAGGTGTATTTGCACAATCCGTCGGCGGCGGTGGCGGCAACGGTGGCGGAGCGGTCTCGGTTGCGGTTGGCGCATTTGGCGCGGCATCGGTCTCGGTTGGTGGGTCCGCTGGCAATGGTGGCAACGGTGGGACGGTCACGCTTAGCGGCAGCGGTTCAGCTTCTGTACAAACCGGTGGTGACGACTCGGTTGGGGTGATGCTGCAATCTGTTGGCGGTGGCGGCGGCAATGGTGGCTATGCGGTATCTGTCGCAGCCTCTGGAGGTCCGGTATCGGGTTCGCTGGCTGTTGGGGTTGGCGGTGACGGTGGTACGGGCGGCACGGGTGGTCCGGTCACGGTTGGCCAGTTCGATGGTAGTGGCGTCGCAACAGCAGCTGGGTTTGAAGGCACTGTCGTCACGACCGGAAACCGATCGACAGGCATGCTGTTCCAGTCCGTCGGCGGGGGTGGTGGCAATGGTGGTTTGGCGGTCGCTGCGACCGGAGGCGCTTCGGCTCTGTTTTCGGGCAACGTGTCAGTTGGAATTGGCGGCAAGGCCGGCAGTGCGGGCAATGGTGGACTTGTTCAGGTCTATACCAATGCTGACGTGACCACGACTGGCACAAGCTCCAGCGCGATTATCGCGCAATCCGTGGGCGGCGGCGGCGGTAATGGTGGTGGAAGCATCGCGGCCGGTATCAGCGCAAGCGGAGGCGCTGCGGTCGGGATCAACGTCGGTGTCGGCGGAGATGGTGGTGGTGCCGGTATCGGTGGCAACGTCACTTTGCGCGCCGGTGGGACCTCAATCGAAACCAGTGGCGCATTCTCCAGCGGTGTCGTTGCGCAATCCGTTGGCGGCGGCGGTGGTAATGGTGGTTATGCCATCGGTGCCAGCGCCGATATTGCGGGCGGCGCTGCCGGGTCCATCAGTGTAGGCCTCGGCGGCAAAGCTGGCGGTGGAGGTGCGGGCGGTACAGTGACGGCCCAAGTTGATGCGGATGTCACAACCCGTGGGGACGATGCCGGTGCGGTCGTGGTGCAATCCATCGGCGGTGGCGGTGGCAATGGCGGTTTCAGCGTCGCTGCTGGCTTGGCGGCCGGCGGTGGCGGTGCCGGAACGATTGGAGTCGGACTTGGCGGCGACGGAGGCAGCGGCGGCATAGGCGGTACGGTAACCGGCGTGCGCGTCAACGGCGAGGTTCGGACCGAAGGTGCACGCTCGACGGCTGTCGTTATTCAATCCATCGGCGGTGGCGGTGGTAATGGTGGTTTCAATGTCACTGCCGGTGTGGCAGCGGCAGGAGCCGGTGCTGGGTCAATTGGCGTCGGGCTCGGCGGCAACGGCGATACAGGCGGCAATGGCGGCGTGGTTGAAGGCCAGGTTGCTGGAAACGTCACAACAGTGTCCGAAGGCTCAGGCGGCGTAGTTTTCCAATCCATCGGCGGCGGTGGTGGCAATGGTGGCTTCAACGTGACGGCCGGTGTTGCTGGTGCGGGGGCAGGTGGCGGTGCCGTCACCGTAGGCCTTGGTGGCGACGGCTCAGGAGGTGGAATCGGTCAATCGGTGACAGGTCGAGTCACAGGCACCGTAAGCACCGGTGGCGCGGACTCTACTGCCGTTCTGGCACAGTCCGTTGGCGGAGGCGGTGGCAATGGTGCTTTTAATGTTAGCGCGTCACTTGCAGGGGCTGGGGTTGCGAGCGGTGCAGTTTCAGTTGGCCTTGGCGGCGACGCAGGTACGGGCTCGACGGGTGGCACAGTCAATCTGACGACTACAAATACGATTGTAACTGTCGGGGACCGTTCTTCAGGCGTCGTCGCCCAATCCATCGGCGGTGGTGGCGGCAATGGTGGGTTTAATATCTCGGGGACTGGGGCCGGTGCAGGTACTGCAAGCGGTGCGGTCAGTGTCGGGCTTGGTGGAACGGGCGCAGGTGGCGGTAATGGCGGGTCGGTTACGCTAAGATCCAGTGGGACAATTCTGACGCAAGGCGACTCGGCGACAGCCTTCCTCGCGCAGTCCATCGGCGGTGGCGGAGGTAACGGCGGGTTTAACGTCAGCGCATCGGTTCAGGGATCGGGCACTGCAGGGGCTGGCGTCTCGGTCGGATTGGGTGGCAACGGCGGCGGTGGCGGCGATGGCAGCACGGTCGATGCCACATCGAATAATGCGGTTGAAACGCAGGGGGATCAGTCCTCGGGCGTCGTAGCGCAATCCATCGGTGGCGGAGGCGGCAATGGTGGGTTCAACGTAGCCCCGGTTCTGTCGGGCGCAGGTACAGCCAGTGGTGCGGTGAGTGTAGGACTGGGTGGTTCAGGTGATACCGGCGGCAATGGCGGCATTGTCACGCTGACCTCGAATGGCACCATCCTGACGGATGGCTTCGCCTCAAGCGGGTTTGTTGCGCAGTCGCTTGGCGGTGGCGGTGGTAACGGCGGATTCAATGTCTCGCCCACCGTGTCCGGGGCTGGAACGGGTGCGGGATCGGTTTCGGTTGGTCTGGGCGGCTCAGGGTCCGCCGGGGGTGACGGCAGTTTGGTGACGGCCAGCACAACAGCTAACGTGGTAACCCGAGGGGATGCTTCGGTGGGTATCCTCGCGCAGTCCGTTGGTGGCGGTGGTGGTAATGGTGGCTTCAATGTCTCACCGGCTTTGGCTGGGGCCGGCACCGGATCGGGCGCGATCAGCGTTGGCCTGGGTGGGTCCGGTGGCAGCGGCGGCACGGGGGGTGTTGTTGGCCTGACGGTTGCCAATAGTGTTCAAACCGAAGGTGCGCAGTCCAGCGCAGTTGTGGCGCAATCAATCGGCGGCGGCGGCGGCAATGGCGGGTTCAACGTTTCTGCTTCCGTCGGTGGCGCAGGTACGGGTTCTGGCGCTGCGGCAGTTGGCTTGGGCGGTCGTGGAACTGGCGGCGGTGACGCCTCGGCGGTCACGGCGAATGTAACCGGGAATCTGATCACGCAAGGTGAAACCTCCAGCGGTCTCTTGGCACAATCTGTCGGCGGTGGCGGCGGTAATGGTGGCATGAACGTCTCGGTTGCAGTGGCCGCGGCGGGCACCGGCTCGGGTGGGGCATCCGTGGGTCTTGGTGGGGCGTCCGGTACCGGCGGCAACGGAGGCACAGTTGAAGCCACATTGAACGGAAACGTCTCGACACAAGGCGATGAATCCGGCGGGGTGATCGTGCAAAGCCTTGGCGGCGGTGGGGGCAATGGAGGCATGAATGTTTCCGCCACAGTCACTGTCGCAGGAACCGGCAGCGGTGGTGCGTCTGTTGGTCTTGGTGGCAGCGGTGGCGACGGGGGCGACGCGGATACGGCCGAAGGCACGGTCGTTGGCAATGTTACCACTACCGGTGACAATTCTGGCGGCGTCTTGGTGCAATCTGCTGCGGGTGGCGGCGGCAATGGCGGGCTGAACGTATCAGCAGCCGTGAACATCTCGGGGACCGGGGGCGGCGCCGTCGGGGTTGGCATCGGTGGCTCGGGTGGCGATGGCGGTGCTGCGAGCGCGGCGACGGGGTCGGTCACCGGCGATGTCACTACAAGTGGTGAGAACGCGGCGGGCGTTCTGGTCCAATCCGTTGGCGGCGGCGGCGGTAATGGCGGCGTCAACATATCGGGCGCTCTGAGCATCGCACGCACTGGATCGGGTGCGGCAGGTATCGGCGTGGGCGGCTTCGGCGGCAGTGGCGGGACCAGCGGGGTAGTCGACAACACGTTCTCGGGCAATGTGAGCACCTCGGGTCCGCGGTCGGCAGGTATTATCGCACAAAGCCTTGGCGGAGGTGGCGGCAATGGCGCCACAAACATTTCCGGGGCCATTTCTGTAGCCAGCAACTATTCCGGCGGTTTGGGGATCGGCGTCGGCGGCTTTGGCGGGGACGGTGGTGCGGCAGATAACGTCACGCAGCGGGTCACCGGAGATGTCATGACAACCGGTGATGACTCGGTCGGCATTCTGACGCAAAGCCTCGGCGGCGGTGGTGGCAACGGCGGCACCAACATTTCGGCAGCGTTGTCTCTGTCCCGATCAGCCAATGCGGCGGTCGGCATCGGTGTGGGCGGTTTTGGCGGCGGCGGCGCTGATGCCGGAGCGTTGGTGCAATCGACAATCACCGGTGGAGTAACCACAACAGGTGATCGCAGCACCGGGATCCTGACACAGAGCCTTGGCGGCGGTGGTGGCAACGGCGGCACTAATATCTCGGCCTCGTTGGGTATCAGCCAGGAAAATGGCGGCTCGGTCAGTCTGGGCGTTGGCGGCTTCGGTGGCGGGGCGGGTAACGCTGGTGAAGTGAACAGCACATTGCGCTCAAGAACGGACAGCAATGGCACAACTTCGGTGGTAACCACTGGCGTAGACAGTATTGGTGTCATGGCCCAGTCGGTCGGCGGCGGCGGCGGTAACGGCGGTCTGAACGTTTCTGGCGCTGTCAATCTCACCGGCAAATCCGGTGCAGCGGTTGCCCTGGGACTTGGTGGCTTTGGTGGCGGTGGTGGCAATGCCGATGCGGTCACGTTGGATGTTCAAAGCGATGTAGTGACGGCGGGTGACGGATCGCATGGTCTGTTTGCGCAAAGCCTTGGTGGCGGTGGCGGCACCGGGGGCGTGAATATTTCGGGCACTCTGGCGCTGACCAAACCATCGGGGTCGGACACGATCTTTTCGGTTTCAGCGGGTGTTGGCGGCTTTGGCGGGGCCGGTGGTGATGCAAGCGATGTCGATCTGGACTATACCGGCAATGTACAGGCCGTACCGATGGTCGAGCAATCGGATGGCACTTTCGCCGTTGATGAAAGCAAAGGGGCCAGTGGCATCATTGCCCAGTCGCTTGGTGGCGGTGGCGGTGACGGCGGCACGAACGTCTCGGGTGGCCTCGCGATAAGCGGCAAACCCGGCGCAGGCCAGACAGATAGCAGCAAATCCTACGCGGTTGTCGTGGGCGTCGGGGGCTTTGGTGGCGGCGGTGGAGACGCCGGGAATGTTGATGTGAACATCGGCGCAGGCAGCACCATCACAGCTCACGGCACTGGCCAATCCGGCCTGCTGGCCCAATCCGTCGGCGGCGGCGGTGGCAACGGTGGTCTGAACGTGTCAGGCGGGATCGTATCCGACAGCTCTCTGATCGTGGGCGTCGGTGGTTTCGCAGGCGATGGCGGCCAGGCCGGAGACGTCACGGTCACCTCGCAAGCGGATATTACGGTTACAACGAACCCGGACGATATATCGATCCCCAACACAACGACCTTCGAAGACAAACTGCGCGATTTCCTGGGCGACTCGATCGTAGATGAGACCGAGGAATTGGCGTCGAACTTCGGGTTGGAACGCCTGTTCATCGACATGGGTGTCTTCAACGAAGAAAAACCCGATACCGATGGCTCGGCGGGTCTGCTGGCACAGTCCATCGGCGGAGGCGGCGGCAATGGCGGTCTGAATGTCTCGGGCGGTATTGCGCTCAGCAAAGATGGCAAGATCCCTTCGGTTACGTTTGGCGTCGGAGGCTTTGGCGGTGACGGCAATGTCTCGGGCAATGTGGGCGTCAATCACGCGGGAACTGTGTCAGTCGCCGGCAACTGGAAACATGGAGTTTTGGCCCAGTCGATCGCAGGCGGCGGTGGCAACGGTGCTTTGAACGTGACCGGGCAGCTGAACTATGGCGACTCCAACAACTCGGACGGCAAAACGGATCTGAGCATTGTGGGCGGCCTTGGCGGCCACGGAGGTACTGGTGCGGATGCGGGTGACGTGTCGGTCACTCAGACCGGCAACATCGCAACAAATGGCTATCACGCGCGCGGAATCTTTGCCCAGAGCATCGGCGGCGGCGGTGGCACTGGCGGCATCAATGCAACCTTTGTTGGTACTAAGGACAGCTCACCGATCGCGATGGGGATCGGCGGCTTTGGCGGCGGTGGCGGCGATGCGGGTGACGTGACCGTCGCGCGTGGCACAGCGGCCCTTGCTGCGGGGACAATCACGACCGATGGCGTTGGATCACACGGTATCGAGGCGTCGAGCATTGGCGGCGGCGGCGGCGATGCCGGGATCAACGCAGTTGTGGGTATCAGCAAGACCACCAGCAATCAAAGTAACGGCGGCACCGGCGATTCCACGGATCGCAAGACACCGACCAATACCGGCGTCGATGACTCGGTCATCGCCAACTACAACGCGGTTTTGGATGAGCTTGAAGGCAAGGTGAACCCTGCAGATTCCTCGGGCAACAAAACCGGAGTGTCGGCGGTGGTTGCCATCGGTGGCGATGCAGGTACGGCAGGGGACGGTGGCGAGGTCGATGTTGACCACTATGGTGATATCGTCACCTTGCAAGATGGCAGCCACGGTGTGTTTGGGCAATCCATCGGCGGTGGCGGCGGCAACGCCGCCTTGAACCTCGGCATGACCTATGAGCTTGCCTCCGACGCGACCAACAAAGGCTTTGGCTTGGCTATTGGCGGCGGCACGGGTGAGGGCGGCATCGGTGGTTCGGTGGATGTGCGCAATACAGGCGACATCGCGACCTCGGGCGCAGATTCCCATGGTCTGTTTGCGCAGTCAGTTGGCGGCGGCGGCGGCAATGCTGGCTACAATTCGGCATCGACGTCGGTTGATGGCGGCAATGTAAACATCCAGATCGGCCGCACGGGTGGAACCGGGGGCAGCGGTGGGGACGTCTATGCCAGCTCGAACGGCGCGATCAGCACGACGGGCAACCGGTCTTATGGCTTCTTTGCACAGTCCATCGGCAATGGCGGGGGTAACTCGTCATCAACTTCGGTCAGCATCGGCACCCCGAAATCCGGCGACAGCAAAGGCAACAAAGCCAGCCTGTCAGTCGGGCTTGAAGGCGGTACGGGTGGCGCAGCAGGCGATGTGACTTCTGTGGTGGCGGGCACTGTTGTCACGCAGGGCGATGACGCACATGGCGTATTTGCCCAGTCCGTCGGCGGCGGTGGCGGCAATGGTGGCAAGGCCAGCAACTCGGCTGGCAAGGGCACTTCAATTGCCTTGTCCATCGGTGGTACCGGCGGCACCGGAGGCGTTGGTGGCACGGTGGACGTGACCAACACTGCCCAGATCGCAACGTTCGGAGATCGTTCGATTGGGCTGATGGCGCAATCCATCGGTGGCGCAGGCGGAACTGGCGGCATGGTACAGGCCGGACAATCGAACCTCGATACCATCAAAGCTGTGGTCAACCCGTCCACAGTCGGCACCACAGCATCGATCAACATAGGCGGTACCGGTGGGGACGGTATGACCTCGGACATCGTTACCGTAGTGAGTGACGGAATAATCAGCACAGCAGGCACCATGGCCCATGGTATCTTTGCGCAGTCCGTCGGAGGCGGCGGCGGCATGGGTGGTGTCGTGGAAAACCGCATCATCAGCCTGCGTAAAGAGATTGGAAACACCGCGACCTTGTCCATCGGCGGCAACGGCGGCTCGGGTGCGATGTCGGCGGCGGTATCTGTGACCAACCGGGACGTGATCCTGACCACGGGCGACAAGTCGGTGGGTATCTACGCGCAATCGGTCGGCGGTGGCGGTGGTGATGCACAGCAGGTTCGAAACATTATTCTGGGCCGGTCCTCGGAGGGGTCTACGACAAACGCGATCCTTATTGGTGGCACCGGCGGCACCGGTGGTTCTGGCAGTACAACCACTGTTGTGAACGAAGCCGATGGTACGATCGTGACCAGCGGAGCCGAAAGCCACGGTATCTTCGCGCAGTCTGTCGGCGGTGGCGGCGGCAATGGCGGATCGACAATCTCGGTCGATGGTCGCTATGGCGGGGCCGAGGCGAGCACTCGGCGGGCGTTGCAGTTTGGCCTGGGTGGCTCGGGTGGTTCCGGTGGAACCGGAGGCAACGTGGCCGTCACAAATGCGGGTACGATCCTCACCATTGGTGCAGGTGCGCATGGCATCTTTGCTCAATCCGTTGGTGGCGGCGGCGGCAATGGTGGGAGTTCGATTACTGGGACGCTGCGGCTTAAGACTGGGGACAATAGCTCTCCGACCGCGCAGTTGAACATCGGTGGTTCGGGTGGCAGTGGGAATGCTGCCGGAAACGCGGTTGTCACCAATACCGGCGACATCCGCGTTGATGGCGAAGGGGCCTACGGTATCTTCGCGCAATCCGTTGGTGGGGGCGGCGGTAACGGTGGTTTGGCCGTCGCGATGGATGTGAACGACTTCAAAAACACCATGACCGGCCAGTCATACTCGAAGATCGCCATTGGCGGTTCTGGTGGCGACGGGGCGGATGGTGGAGATGTCACGGTCAACCATACCGGTACGATTGTCGTGAACGCTGAAAACGGGTTCGGTATCTATGCCCAATCCGTAGGTGGCGGCGGCGGTAATGCGGGATATTCGGTATCGTCGCCCTTGGTCTCGGCGCTGGACTACACGATCTCTCATGTGTTGGGCGCGCGAGAAGGGACCACCGGCTCGGTGGGAACTGCGACTGTCAATTCAACCGGAGACATTCTGGTGAATGGTGCAGGCAGCGAGGCCATCTTCGCACAATCCGTTAACGGCGGCGGCGGCAACTCTGAAACATCGGTCGACTTTACGACTGCGACGGCAAGCGCGGGTGTAACCGGCACTGTTTACATCAGTGACATCTCGCTGGGCGGTGATGATGTTTCGGGCACGGCGGGCAGCCAGGTTGCCCAGTCGCACGTCGGTAACATAGCGACCACCAGCGACCGCTCGACAGGCCTGATGCTGCAGAGTGTTGGCGGCGGTGGTGGCACATCGGCCAACAACATCAGCCTTCAGGATGGCGACGGTATCGAGATTGATGCGCGCCTGGGCGCGATTGATACGAATGATGCAGCAGGTGGCGATGTGTTCGGCAGCCGGACGGGCGATGTCGGCACTGATGGTGCGTTTTCCTCGGCAGGTACGGCGCAATCTATTGGCGGCGGCGGCGGTAAGCTGGTGCTCAACAGCACGGGCACGACTGATACCAACAGGTTTGCTTCGGTAATCCTGGGGTCCGATCCAAGCTTCCGCAACAACGGCGGTGATATCGATCTTGATCTGAATGGAGATGTCTTCACTAGCGGTGACCGGTCCTTTGGCCAAAGCGTTCAAAGCATCGGCGCGGGCGGTGGTGAAGCTGTCGTTGCTGGTCTTGGAGGCGTCGATGTGACCCTCGGGGCGCAGGACGATTCAACTGGAGATGGCGGCAACGTCGATTTCACCAATACCGGTGACGTAAACACAAGTGGTACCGGATCGCATGCGTTCGTGATCCAGAGCATCGGTGGTGGCGGTGGTCTTGTCACGACAGACCTGGACCCCAGTCAGGTGACCGTAAATCTGTCAGCTGCAAATGGCGGGGACGGCGGGGACATTCTGTTCTCGCAAACTGGTAACACGGTCACCAGCGGAGAGAACGCGATCGGTGTCGCCGCGCAGTCGTTGGGTGGCGGCGGCGGCATCGTCGATTCCATATTCCGGGGTGCCGCAGGTGGCGCCGGGTCGGGCGGTGCTATCGACATGACCCTGACCGGCAATGTCTTGTCGGTCGGCGACGGTGGCATTGGTGTCTTTGCACAATCCGAAGGCCGTGACGGTGCAGACGCCATTATGCTTGGGTTCGATGGTGTTGTCATGGGCGGCACCGGGCAAGCGAACTCGGTTGCCTCGATCATTGTCGAAGGAGGTACCGACAACACGCTGACCCTATCAGAAGACACGGTGCTGATCGCGGGCAATAACCAACTGGTGAACGGCGGCGATGGCAATGAACAAATCACGCTGTCCGGACGCGCGCTTGGGAACCTGAACCTTGGTGACGGGACGAATGGCCTGACCGTGGAAGATGGCGCAACCTTCTATGTATTGGATACCGTGAATCTGGGCGACGCCGGGCTCATGCAGGTGGATGGCAACTTGGTTCTGGGCGCAAATTGGGGCGTCGACGGAGGCCTGACGGCTGCTGTTCAAGCGGATGATTTTTCCTTCACCGAAAATGTCAGCCAGACCACGAACGTGACCGGAAGTCTGGCCTTTGGCGGCACTGCGACTTCAACGTTCGACGTGTATTTCCGAACCACTGGCATATCGGGTGGAGACAGCGATCTGATCAATGTCACCGGGGATGCCACCATTGGTGGTACATTGGTGCCGCGGTTGAACACGCTCGAACGCGCATTGCCGCTTGTCATCATCAATCCCGATGGAACGGCCGCAGATGCTGGCACGACCATCCAGGACACTGTGGTTCTGGATTACTCCATTGGTTTGAACGGGGCGACGTCGGACGGCAGTTCGATCGATCTGGTGATCACACCAGACTATTCGACGCCTAGGATGAACTCCAACCAGACCGCGATCGGTGACTATATCAATGATGTACTGAACGGGCGGGGAACGTCCGAACAGGGCGAGCTTTTGGCGCTGATCGGGAACATGCAATCCGAGGCCGATGTGATCGCGGCCATTGAGAGCCTGTCGACAGCGGACTACGCCGCAGATGCGGTGGATGCGTATTATGGCACGCGGGTATTCGCGGATACGCTGCAAAACTGCGAACGCTACACCAATTACCAAGCCGGGGATGATCCGCGTAATTGTATCTGGTTTACCGGCGGCCGCTATTTCTTCGACCGCGAGCAGACCGGGATTTACAACGATCTGAACGTCAACAACACCAATTGGTCGGCGGGTGTCCGTCTACCGGTGGGGGATGAGTTGTATGCAGGGTTTGCCTTGGGCTACGATCAGATCAGCCTGCAGAACGGATCGCAATACAATGCATCCGGCGATCGGTTTAATCTGGGTGCATCGCTGACCAAATACACAGGCGCGTGGGAGTTTGCGGCCATGCTGTCGGCAGGTTGGTCAAACTACGATACAAGCCGTGCAGGTGGGATCCGGGGTGTTTTGCCCAATGGCACTATTGTGGACACCGTTGGTGTCAGCGAGATCAAGCACAAGATGAACCACCAGAACCTGCGGCTCAGCCTGGCGTATGATCAAAGACTTGGCACTGGTGGAGCGTACCTGCGCCCCGAACTGGCCGTCGATGCGACGCGGTTGGCGACGGAAAGCAATGGCGATGCCACTTTGTCAGGTATCGTCTTGCAGGACGACAACGAGATGATCTATTCGCTGACGCCGTCGATTGAGATCGGGACCGAGCAGATCCTGAGCGCCTCGCAGAAACTGCGTGCGAGCCTGCGCGCCGGTGCCATCCTCTCGTCTGACGACACGGTGTCGGTAACCGCTGGCTTCAGTGGGGCCAGCGCCTCCGACGGAGGGTTCGTGAATACCAGCTATATCGGTGACGCCCACGGCGTCGTGTCCGCGCGGTTGGGATTGTTTGCTTTGGATGACAGCAGCTTTATCAACCTGAGCCTGGACCATATGTTTGGAGACTCAACCGAAGCCCTGCAGGTTGGCATTGGCCTTGGGATACAATTCTAGTTTATGAGGAACAGCAGTATGAAAACTTGGATCTACGCTTTGGTGGCGTCGTTCGGTTTGACAACTCAACTTGGCGCACAGGAAAACGAAGCGCCATTGTGGTCGGTCAACTGCAGCAATCAGGTCAACGGAACTGAATTGATTTGTGAAATGACCCAGACCATTATCTTAACCGAGAACAATCAAAGGCTTGCCTCGATTGCGTTCGTCAAACCTGCCGGCAGAGACGAGATCGAAGCGGTGCTGACACTGCCATTTGGCCTGCTGTTCTCTGAAGGGCTGATTGCTAAAGTGGATGATGCCGAGATCGCGCGGCTGGATTTTCTAACCTGCGAAGCACAGGGTTGTTTTGCCCGTTCTCCTGTTTCTCAGGACTGGATGTCAAAGATGCGCGCTGGCAATCTGTTGAGTATTGAAAGCGTAAACCGGGTCGGCGATCCGATTTCCTTTGGTTTCGATCTGGCGGGATTTAGCAGAATATCCGATATGCTGCCGTGATTGCCTGGCCTTCCTTCCAGAAGGCCGCACAGGCCTTCTTGGTTAGCAACGCGTAGAAGGGTCTGACCAGAGCGTTCATTTTGTGATTGCACTCGCAACGAGCGGAGGCTGCGGCGTAGGGCTATGTGATGGCTTTGGATTTCCGAGATGCGAGCGTTCGCGCCGACTAGTTCTCAGAGACACGCCCGGTCGGCGATGTCGAGGGTGCGGTCCAGAATCGCCAGCCCTGTAATCAGGTCGTCTTCAGTGATGTTGAGCGGTGGGGTCAGGCGGATCACGTTCGAGAAGAATGACAGGTAGAGGCCTTCGTTCATCGCAAAGCTCATCATCTCGCTCATGGGTCTGGCGTCTTCGCCTTTGGCGGCAAATGGCACCAGCGGTTCGCGAGTGTCGCGGTTCTTGACCAGTTCGATGCCGTTGAACATGCCCTTGCCGCGAATATCCCCGATCGAGGGGTGTTTCTTTGCCAGCTTGCGCAGCTCTGCGCGCATCTTTTCACCCATCGCAGTGGCATGGTCCAGCGTGCCTTCTTCCTGCATGGCACGGATCGCGGCGACGCCTGAGGCGCAGGCAAGGGGATGGCCAGCATAGGTCAGACCCCCGGGTAGCGGGGTGTCGCGCAGCCAATCATGCAATTCGGTACTGACGGACATTGTGCCAAGCGGGACGTAGCCCGAGTTAATGCCTTTGGCCGAGGTGATGATGTCCGGTTGAACACCCCAGTGATCCACAGCGAACCATTTCCCGGTCCGGCCAAACCCGGCCATGACCTCATCCGCGATCAGTAGGATGCCATATTTCTCGCAGGTTGCCTTAATAGATTGCAGATATCCGTTGGGTGGCACGATGATCCCGTTTGTGCCGACAATAGGTTCCAGAATGACAGCGGCCACGGTGTTGGGGTTTTCATACATCAGGATTTCTTCCAGATGCGGCCCGCCTTGGGCGACCGGGCACTGGGCCGGGTCTTTGTGGCCTGTTGGTAACCGATAGACGTAAGGATCAAGCATCCGCACGATGCCCGGCATATCGGCGCGGGTCAGATGGTGGCGCGGGTCGCCAGTCAGCGATAGCGTGCCACCGGTTGCTCCGTGATAGGAACGGTAGCGGGCAATGATCTTTGTCCGACCGGTGTAATGCCGCGCCAAACGGATCGCGGTTTCATTGGCGGCGGACCCTCCTGTTGTAAAAAAGGTTGATGAGATGTTGGCAGGTGTGATCTCGGTCATGATTGCCGCGAGTTCTGATCGAACATCCGAGCCCATGGCCGGGCCGATATAACAAAGCTTGTCCGCCTGATCCTTAATCGCTTGTACGATCTTGGGGTGCTGATGACCCATATTGGCGTTCACCAGCTGGCTTTGAAAATCGAGGTAGCGTTTGCCGTCGCTGTCCCAGAACCAACTGCCCTGAGCACCTGTTATGACGCGCGGGCGGCTGCCCTGCTTTGACCAGCTTTGCAGGTAATGGTCCGCATGCATGTCTTTGACCCACTCGGGATCGTGTGAGGGGTAGGCGTTGCTGAAGTCTTCCATGACAGGCCTCTTGGCGTGCGGGGTTGGGATTAATCGATGATGGTTACTGGCTGGCCCAAAGCGTCTGCATCAGGCGTGACGCCAAGGCCGGGGCCTTCGGGTGGGGCGATGCGACCGTTCCGGCGGCTAGGTGCATTCGGATCGAGACGCGGTTTGACATAGTGGGACAAATCGCAGGTATTCATGATGCCGCGCGCTGGGGTTGAGGCTGCAAGATGCAGCGAGGCGGCCGTCGTAACATCGCTGCCCCAAGTGTCCTCGATGCACATCTGCGTGCCAAGCGACAGGCAGAGATCGCGGATTTGACGCATCGTCGAAAGGCCGCCCATCTTCGACAGTTTCAGCGCGGCAGCATCCATGCAGCCAGCGCGGTGTCCAGCCAGTATCGAATGAATGTCACAGGCACTTTCGTCCAGCTTCATCGGCAGACCCGTGGCTGCTCGTACATGGGCGCATTCCTCGATCGTGGCGCAAGGTTGTTCCAGCATTATGTCCAGATGCGAGACAGCGCGGCCAACTCGTGTGGCGGTCAGCGTATCTGACCCGCAGTTCCAGTCTCCATAAACCAACGGGCCATCACCCACAGTCTCGCGCACCTGAATCAAACGAGCAACGTCGGCTTCCCAGTTGTCGTCCGCGCCCAGCTTCACCTGAAACTGTCGCATGCCCTGATCAAAGGCATCGCGCGCCATGCGCGCCATTTCCTCTGGTGTGATACAGGTGATCGAGTGATACAGCGGCAAATCCGCGACCGCCCGCCCACCGAGCAAAGCGTAAAGCGGTAGGTCGGCTGCCTGTGCGGTCAGGTCCCAAAGCGCTGTATCGATCGCTGACTTGGCGTAGCCATGCCCGATCAGATGCTTATTAAGGCGCTCCATCAGCGCTTCGGGACCAACCGGGTTAGCGCCGATGAGAACGGGTGCCATCTCTTCAAGTGCTGGAACCACGCCCTTGGCATAGGCGGGTAAATAATGCGGGATCGGACAAACCTCTCCCCAGCCCGATGCGCCGGTGTCGGTATCCAGGCGGACAACCACTGAAACCGTCGTATCGCAGGTCTTGCCCTCAGCCATGTAATAGGTGTCATGCGAGGTCAACGGGACTTCCCAGGCGGTGATGCGGGTTATCTTCATCAGGCGGTTTCCATCAGGCGCAGGATTCGTAGGTTGCGACAGGTGGGCCAAGGCTGTCAAAGTCCGGCGTCACCCCAAGCCCCGGAGTATCTGTGGCATAGAGTTTACCGTCCCTTACTGTGGGGCCGCCAATCCCGGTGTTTTGTGTGTTGTAGTTCATCAGATCGGTCGAGTTGATCAGCATCTCTTGGGGTGTTGAGGCCGCAAAATGGGCGACCGCAGCGGTGGTGATCTGCCCGCCCCATGTGTCCTCGGAGACAACCGGAATACCGTGATCAATCAGGAAATCACGCACCCGGCGGGCTTTGGACAGCCCACCAAGGTTTGAAATCTTCAGACAGCAAATTTCGGCACCCCGATCGTTTACAATACGCCGGGCCATGTCGATCCCGGTCACACATTCATCCAGCTTCATCGGTTGCTCGGCTACGCGGCGCACCTGCTGGCATTCGTCATAGCTGTGGCAGGGTTGTTCAAGGATAAAGTCCAGATCTCGGGTTGCCCGGGCCACACGGATGGCGTTGTCAACGCGCCAACCCTGATTGGCGTCTGCCATCGCCTTTTCACCGGGCTTCAGCAGGGGCACGCCTTCGCGGATACGGTCGATATCGGTCACCCAGTCGCCACCTACCTTGATCTGGAACTGCCGGTATCCCGCTGCGCGGTGCTGCCCCATCTCGGCGATGGTTTCTTCCAAGACAGGCTTCTGCGGCACAACCCGGTACATCGGCGCACCATCGGTGAGTTTGCCGCCCATCAGCATCCAAACAGGTTGTCCGGTGGACCGTCCCAGAATATCCCAACACGCTGCATCAAAGGGCGCTTTGGCGTAGCCGTGACCTTGGACCGTGCCATCCATCAACCGTTCGATCTTGGACAGCTGGCGGGGATCTTCCCCCAGCAAGCGCGGGGCGGCGAGGCGGGCAAAGGCCTCGACGCCTTCGGAATGGGCGATCATGTAGTTCTCGCCGCATGGGGCAAACTCGCCGCAGCCCTGTAGACCCGCATCCGTGTCGATCACCACTACCGAAGACATCGACGTTGTGATCGCGTTGCCCGCGCCCCAGCCGTATGATCCGCCGACATAGGGCAGGGGGGTTTTGAACACACGGATACGGGTTATCTTCAAGGCGTCACCATTGGGCTTCCGCGATGGCCGATGCTCTGGTTTTCAGATCACGCCAGTTCACGAACTGCGTCCGTGCGTGGGCGTTCGGATTTCGGATCATAGGCTGCTTCGCCGAGGACACGCCCTTTGCGGGGTACACCAGCGATAACTACTTCGATCTCTGTGCCCGGAACATTCACGTGTGGCTTGACGTAAGCAAAGGCGAGGATTTTGCCGACGCTGTGGCCATAGGCGACCGAGGCTATTGCACCGACAACCTCGCCTTTGATCCGAATAGCCTCGCCCCCATGACCATCTTCGACCCCATCCGGTTCGATCTCCAAATAGGCGCAAATCCAAGGCATCTCGCCCGCCTCAGACTGAGCGGCACTGGCGCGCGTTGCTTCGACACCTAGATACTCTTTGTCCAGCTTGAAGAACCGGCTGACATTGGCCTCTGGCAGCGTGACCTCGTTGGTCAGTTCTCCAGCACCGGGGAATGCTTTTTCCATGCGCAGGCTGTTCATCGCAAACGAGCCGTAGTTTTCGATGCCAAATTCCTCGCCGGCAGCCCACAGTGCGTTGTAGACGTCAACGCAGGCTTCATCCGGCATGTGGAATTCCCAACCCAACTCGCCCGCATAGGACATGCGAAAGGCCCAGACCTTGTGCCCCGCGATGGTGATTTCCTGAGCCGACAGCCAGCGGAACCCGGCGTTGGACAGGTCCGCGTCGGTGCATCTGGCCAGCACCTCGCGGGAATTTGGCCCGTTCAGGGACAAAGCCGACCAATCTTCGGAGAGCGTTTTGACAAAGACTGTCTCTCCCGTGAGGTTCTGGTTCAGGTGATCGACAAGGCGTTGTTCGAAGAAGGCGGCACATACAAGGTAGAACCGATCTTCAGCCATGCGAACGATGGTCGTCTCAAGCTCGATCCTGCCTCGGCGATTCAAAAAGTGGGTCAGCGTGATCGAGCCGTCTTTTTGCGGCATCTTGTTGGCCGTCAGACGGTCAAGATAGGCATAGGCATCGGGGCCTGAAACTTCGACTTTGGTGAACGCGGTCACGTCCATGATACCAACACGCTCACGCACGGCTTGGCATTCCAGCGCAACCATGTCGAAGACTTCGTTGCGGCGGAACGAATAGTGGTCACGCTGTTCAACACCATTGCGCGCGAACCATCGCGGGCGCTCGTGGCCAAAAACCTCTTCATAGACCGCGCCCTTTTCCTTGAGGATTTCATACAGCGGCGAGGGTTTGATCGGACGCCCTTCAAGACGATTGAAATGCGGAAAGGGGATCTCGTGCCGCAGCTTGTAATCCTCATGCGCCTTGATGACCTGCCAGTCTTTCTTGGCATAGCTGCCAAAGCGGCGCGGATCATAGTCACGCATGTTGATATCGGCAGCACCGTGTACCATCCATTTGGCCAGTTCACGGGTCAGACCAGGCCCCCAACCGATGCCGATCTGCGTGCCACAGCAGCACCAGTAATTCTTGACGCCCGGTGCGGGGCCGACCATCGGGTTGCCATCTGGCGGATGGCTGATTGCTCCATGGACCTCGCGGGTGATGCCCAGTTCAGCAAAGATCGGCATCCGTTCCAATGAGTTTTCCAGCCATGGCATAACACGGTCATAATCCGCCTCGAACAGCCAGTTTTCGTACTCCCATGGGCATTCATCATGCCAGACAGAGTTTGAGTTCTCTTTTTCGTAGATCCCGATCAGGCCTTTCTTCTGTTCCATGCGGATATAGCCCGAAACCATCTTGTCATCGCGGATCACCGGCAGCTCAGTTGTCAGGTCTTTGAATTCCGGCACATCTTCAGTGACAAAATAATGATGGGTCATCGAGGTCATAGGCAGCTGCAGGTTTGACCATTCGCCCATTTGACGGGCATATGTGCCACCGGCGTTAACCACGTGTTCGCAGGTGATGATACCTTGCTCGGTTTCCACCACCCATTCGCCAGCATCATTCTGAGTGATATTAGTCGCGCGGCAGTGGCGAAAAATCCTCACTCCATTCTGTCGGGCACCAGCTGCCATAGCCATGGTCACGTTCGAAGGGTCGACGTGGCCGTCATCTGGCGTGTAAAGCGCGCCAATGACACTGTCGAGGTTATAGTAGGGGTGCTTTTCAGCTATAAAATCAGGCCCTACCAACTCGATGTTGAATCCCAGCGCTCGGCCAACTGATAATGTGTGGCGCAGCCAGTCCATCTCATCCTCGGTGTAGGCCAGACGGAATGAACCGCAGCCATGCCATGTAACCGCCTGACCGGTTTCCTCCTCAAGTGTCTTGGAATAAAGGCCAATGTTATAGTCGACCATTTTGCCCAGCCCGTAGGAACTGGTGGAGTGAGTGATCTGACCAGCGGCATGCCAGGTGGAGCCCGAAGTCAACTCGGCCTTTTCCAACAGCACCGTGTCTTCGCCCCAACCTTCATGGCCCAGGTGATAGGCCAGTCCGCAACCCATGACGCCACCGCCGACAATGACGACCTTTGCGCGTGCAGGCAGTTCCTTTTTAGACATCGCAACTTCCTGTTTCCGAGACATGGAATTCTGTGGACTTCCTATTGCTACATATGTACCATTGTCAATGAAAAATGGCACAAATGTACATACCGAGGTAAGCAATGTGCGGTACAGATGTTTCAAGTGGTATTCTGACGCGTACGGATGTTACGAATCCTGACGCGATCTTTTTGACTGAAACACCAGCTCGGCTTGTATCAGGAGAAAAAATATGACTGTCCTGCCAACCCACTCGCTCGAGGCTCGGTACTATACGGATCCTGACATATTCGACAAAGAGATGAACGGCCTGTTGTGCAGAACTTGGCAATACGCTGGTCATGCGGCAGATATCCCAAATGTAGGCGATTACTTTGCGTTCGAAATCGCTGGTCAGAACCTTTTTGCCATTCGCGGACGCGACAATCTTGTCAGGACTTTCTACAACGTGTGCCAGCATCGTGCGCATGAAATGGTGACCGGAACTGGGAATACCCGTGTAGTGGTTTGTCCCTATCATCAGTGGACCTATGAGCTTACCGGCGGCCTGCGGTCTGGGCCGAACATCAAGAAAGTTCCCGGTTTTGATCGCGCGAAAATCTGTCTGACCGAAGTACGGACCGAAGACTTCCTTGGGTTCATCTTTGTCAATTTGGACGATAACGCGGCAACGATGGACGAATGGTATCCCGGTGTCCGGGACGAGTTGTCTGAGTTCGTGCCGAACACTAACGCTCTGGCCCCCTTAGAGTGGGTGGAAATTCCCGAGAACTGCAATTGGAAGGTTTCGATCGAGAATTACTCGGAATGCTATCACTGCCCAACTAATCACCCGACCTTTGCAGAAGGCGTGATCAAACCGGAAACCTATGACATTCAGCCCGATGTGTCGGGAGGTTACGTGCTGCGTCACACGACCGAGTGCCAAAGCCTCGAAAAGATGACCTATCCGATTGATCTGGAAAGCAACATGCACGCGGGCGACTATCAAAGCTGGTTCCTGTGGCCGATGTTCTCGTTCCAATGCTATCCGGGAAATGTTCTGAACACCTATCATTGGCGGGCAAATACAGTGGACAGCTGTACCGTTTGGCGCGGGTGGTACACAGAAGGCGGTCATGAAAGCGACGTGATCCGTGGCCTTGCCACTCAGGATCGCGAAACGACTGTGGCTGAGGATATTCGGTTAGTGGAATCCGTTCACCGCGGCCTGAAATCCAAAGGGTACAAACCGGGACCGCTGGTGCTTGATCCGGCCTGTGGCGTCATGAGCGAGCATTCCGTTGCGAAGCTTCAACAATGGATGCGCGAGGCGATTGAATAACGTTACGTGCTGTGGATGGGCCAGATAAGACATCACCGAAGCCAACGCTGTGCCAAAGGGCACACCCGACCAGAACGACGCGATCGAGCCCCTTGCCTTCGGTGGTGGGGTTGGTTGTAAGACAGGGGCGGCGGCTTTAGCGGAATATCGAGCCAGGACCGACTAAGTTGCAGATCGGTCGTTTCACCTGAGGAGAGAATGATGGACGACAACCTGTTTGAACATGGCCTGAAGCAGCGCAAGTCGACGCTGGGCGACGAGTATGTTGAGAAGAACCTGGCAGCGGCGGATGATTTTACCCGCTCATTCCAAGAGAACATGACTGCTTGGTGCTGGGGCTTCGGCTGGGGGGATGACACGATCGATCACAAGACCCGTTCGATGATGAACCTCGCTATGATTGGGGCACTCGGCAAGATGCATGAATGGGAAATCCACTGTAACGGCGCGTTGAACAATGGTGTCACCAAAGAGGAAATCCGATCAATCATTCATGTGATCGGCATTTATTGTGGCGTCCCGCAGTCTCTTGAATGCTTCCGTGTCGCTCGCAATGTCCTGACCGAACGTGGGCTGCTGGACTGACCTGATCCCTTCGCGAGATCTTCAGAAGGAACGACACAATCAGCGAGATTGCGCGTCTGCAGTTCGCGCGGTCTGCTGACACCTGCCTAAGCCGGGTCTGGCACCTCACCTTGCCAATGGTCCCCCATCGCGACGATGCATGAAGTGCCGTTGGCGTAGTTCTGAACGATCATCCAGTCTCCGCTTGTGCGTTTGACCCAAACCTCCAGCATCGTTTCGGGATCGCGCAAACCCATGCCCTGACGTTCGGCCCCCAGAACCTGTTTCAGTGTCTGTGCCATCCGCGCGCTGTCATCACAGCTGACATCCGCCATTTTAGACTGCGCAGTAGAAGGCACCACAAGGCATAGAAGAAGAAGGCTGGCATGAAGACGGGTCATAGGTGAAGGTTAGTTCTTTCTGCGCTCAAGCGTAACAGTTTTATGACGCCCTGTGGATAAAACTCGCGCAGAGTCCTGCGAGAAACGCCACACACTGCAGAACCAGGCAATCATCGCGCCTGTCACAAATCTTTCGCGTAGATGTAAACGAAACGATTCAAAAGCGTCACGAAGCTTTTGTTTTGACGTTCTATCCGCCTCGCAACGATGGGGGCGATATGCTGAGAATTGAAAAGCTGACCAAAAAGTTTGGTGACAAACGGGCCGTGGATTCGGCGAATATCGTTGTCGACAAGCCAACCATGATCGGGATTATAGGCAGCTCCGGGGCTGGAAAATCCACGCTTTTGCGCATGGTCAACCGTCTGAGCGATGCAACGACCGGCACAATTACTTTTGAAGGCGAAGAGATCTCTGCGCTTCGCGGTGCTGCCAAACGCGAATGGCAATCGCGCTGTGCGATGATCTTCCAGCAGTTCAATCTTGTACCGCGCATGGATGTCGTCTCGAACGTTTTGCATGGCGCGCTGAACAGGCAATCGACCTTTTCGACGATGTTCAACCTGTACCCGCGGTCGGATATTCATAAGGCGATTGAAATTCTGGATCGGCTAGGCATTGCCGAGCAAGCACCCAAACGAGCCGAAGCCTTATCAGGCGGCCAGCAGCAACGCGTCGCCATCGCCCGCGCGCTGATGCAGGACCCGAAGATCATTCTGGCGGATGAGCCGATTGCCTCGCTGGACCCAATGAATGCACAGGTTGTGATGCAGTCGCTGCGGGCCATTCACGAAGAAGACGGCCGAATGGTCATTGCTAATCTGCACACGTTGGATACCGCGCGTCGCTACTGCGACCGGGTCATCGGAATGCGTGATGGTCGGATTGTGTTCGACGGCACCCCTGCGCAGCTGACCACGGGCGTAGCGCGCGACATCTACGGTGCAGGCGCGGACTTTTCCGAGGCCGCAACCTCGACCGAGATCGAAACACTGGACAGGCCCGAGGTCCGCGAAGCGGAAGCCTACGTCTGAGCCATTTCCCCCCCCCGCGTCCGTCGCGGGCCACCTTCATCTAACCGAACGGAGAAAATGATGAAAAAGACCCTCGCACTGTCGTTTGCCGCCACGACTGTATTGAGCACTGCTGCTCTTGCCGAAGAAATCACCGAGTTTCGCATTGGCATCCTCGGTGGTGAAAATGCCCAGGACCGCATGAACTCGTACCAGTGTCTTGCAGACTATACCTCTGAGGCGTTAAGCGTTGAGACCAAGCTATTCGCCCCGGCGGACTACAACGGTGTGATACAGGGCCTGTTGGGCGGTACACTCGACATGGCATGGCTGGGTGCCTCTTCTTACGCGGCCACCTATCTGCAAGACCCCGAAGCAGTTGAGCCCGTTCTGATCAAGGTCAATGTGGATGGTTCAATCGGGTATCACTCGATCGGGTTCGCCCGTAAGGATAGTGGCGTCACCTCACTGGACGACATGAAAGGCAAAGTGTTTGGGTTTGGTGATCCGAACTCGACCTCAGGTTATCTGATCCCGTCGATCGAAATCCCGCAATACAAAGAAGGTATCACCATGGAGTCGGGTGAGTATTTCGGTGAGGTCAAATTCACTGGTGGCCACGAGCAGACGATCGTCGCTGTGAATAATGGCGACATTGATGGTGGTGTGACCTGGGCCGATGGTCAGGGCAACTGGGAAGATGGATACAATTCTGGTGCCCTGCGCAAAGCGGTTGACGCAGGTCTTGTCGACATGAACGACATGGTCCAGATCTGGAAATCGAACGTTATCCCCGAAGGCCCTGTGGTTCTGCGCAAGGCGTTGCCTGCCGATGTCCGTGCGACCATGACAGATCTTGTCGATGGCCTGCACGAGCGTGACCCCGATTGCGCTTATGGTGTGGCGGCAGGCGAGACGCTGGGTTTCCAGCCGGTATCGCATGACACCTACATCTCGATTGTTGAGGCCCGTAAAGCCAAAATCGGTGGCTAACGCGCGCACATGACGTTTCCGGCAACCCATTGGGGTTGCCGGTCTTTATTCATTCGGGGCTCGGGATGGCAGATTTATCAATCGGTGCGGCGCCAGGCGGCGTTGAGACCATTCAATCCAGCTATATGGCACAAGTTCACAAGCGCAGGCTTTATGGCGGGCTGACGCTGCTGATCTTTTTGGTCCTGATGGTATCAGGTTTCAACATTGCGGATTCCCGAAACGCGGGTGGGTTCTGGGACGGATTGCATCAGATCGGTGATTACCCGGCGGATGTGCTGTCTGAAGCTTGGGAAAAGCGGGCCGATCTGCCTGGCCTGATCGTGAAGTACATCCCTGCACTGGTTGAGACGGTGAACATTGCCGCAGTTTCCACGTTGATCGGGGCCATCGGTGGTCTGATCCTGTCGCTTCTTGGCACACGCGGGCTGGCGAAATGGCCGGGTCTAATCCCGGTCTTCCGGCGTATCTCGGATGTTATGCGCGCAGTGCCGGAAATCGTTATCGCGCTTGTGCTGATCTTTGTCCTTGGCGGCGGGCCGGTGCCGGCGATGATCGCCATCTCAATCCACACCGCTGGGGCGCTTGGCAAAATGTTCTCGGAAGTGTCCGAAAACGCGGATCTGAAACCGGTTGAGGGGTTGGCTTCGACCGGGGCGACTTGGTCGAAACAGATGATGCTGGGTATCCTGCCACAGGTCGCGCCAAACTATATCAGCTACACGTTGCTGCGATTTGAGATCAATATCCGCGCTTCTGCCATCCTGGGCTTCGTCGGCGCGGGAGGGTTGGGTTACGAACTGCGCAATGCCATGGCTTGGGGTCCGGGTCGTTTTGACGAGGCCGGCGCGATTTTCATCCTGCTATTCAGCACCATCGTATTCTTCGATCAGGTGTCCAGCCGCTACCGCAACCGTCTGACCGAAGGGCAGGGCCAATGACCACGATTGATTGGAACTTCGGGCTGGACGGGGCCAAGCTTGACGCCGAAAAGCTATTTCAGCGTAAACGATTGATCGGCTTTAGCATCCCTGTCGTGATCCTCGTTTATCTCACCTACATCTTCTTTGCCTTCGACCTGCCGGGCCTTGCGCAACGTGCCAATCTGGACAACGCCGTTACACTGGCTTCTGATAGCTGGTCACACAAAGTGCATGTCACACGCAATAACCGGTCCGGCCAGGTGACCTATGCTGTTGAGGGCGAGCGTAAGGGCACTTATCCCGAAGGTCAGCGCCCCGATTGGGTATCGGGTGAAGAGGTGACGACGATCGATCTGGGCCGCAATCATATCGTGCGGTTCCTGCCTGACAACCGGACCGAGATTGAAATACCCGACTTCCAGCTGATCGAAGTGCAGGCCAAGGGACGTCGCCTGACGACAAATCTGCCCTCTGAACTGCCCGACTGGATTTCCGCATCTGAACGGCGTGTTGGCGTCACAACGCCTGAGGGCCGGATCACCATGACGGGCGCTCGGACTGAAGTGTTCAACTATTTCCCGGGTTGGGAGTTGTTCTGGTTCACGCTTGACAGTCCCTACCACGGCCATGGGCTTGGTGAAATCCTGTTTGGCGCGCAGATCGATCCAAGCCGTTCGAATATCGCAGGCGCAGTCTCTGACTGGTGGAACAACGCGATGTGGCGGCATAAGGATGTGGCCTGGGCCATCGGAGAAACGATCCTGATGGCATTTCTGGGTACGATGGGTGCCGCTATGATCGCGCTGCCATTGGCCTTTCTCGCCGCCAAACGGTTTTCGCCGATCATGTTGCTTCGCGCCGCAACGCGCCGTCTTTTCGACTTTGTGCGCGGTGTGGACGCATTGATCTGGACTGTGGTTCTGGCTCGGGCCTTTGGCCCCGGACCATTGACCGGCGCGTTGGCGATTCTGATTACCGACACGGGCACGTTTGGCAAGATCTTCTCGGAGGCGTTGGAAAACGTTGATCAGAAACAGATCGAGGGGGTGTCCTCGACCGGGGCCAAACCGCTACAGCGATACCGGTTCGGGGTGATCCCGCAGGTTGTTCCTGTGCTGCTGGCCCAGATTCTATATTTCCTCGAATCCAATACACGTTCTGCGACGATCATCGGTGCGATCACCGGTGGCGGCATCGGACTGATGCTGACGCAAGCCATCCAGACGCAGAAAGATTGGGAAGAGGTCGCCTATTATATTGTCCTGATCATCATCATGGTGATGTTCATGGATTGGGCCTCGGGCTGGTTGCGCGGTAAGCTGATCGGGCGGAAAGACTGATGGCGCGGCTTTCAGCGGAACATCCCTGCATTCACCCCGAATGTGAGATTACCGAAAGCACGTTCGGGGCCTATGTTGAAATCGGCAAGGGCAGCCGCGTCGTACATACAAAAATGGGCGATTACAGCTATTGCGATCGTTATGCCGACATCGCCAACGCGAAGGTCGGTAAGTTCGCCAACATCGCCGCGTTTTCGCGGATCGGCGCGACTGATCACCCGCTGCACACGGCGTCCTGTCACCATTTCCTGTATCGCTCGAACGATTATTGGGACGATGCGGATCGGGACGAGGTGTTTTTCAGTCACCGCAAATCCCGAATTGTCCATATCGGGAACGATACATGGATTGGCGCAGGCGCGATGATAAAGCCCGAGGTCACACTGGGTGACGGGGCTGTTGTGGCTGCGGGTGCCTTGGTGACGAAGGATGTAGACCCCTACACAATTGTTGCCGGTACACCTGCAAGACCCTTGCGACTGCGTCAGCCACGACACATCGCCGATCGGTTAATCGCATTGGCCTGGTGGAATTGGTCTCATGACAAGTTGCGGATAGCGCTCGACGATTTCCGTGCTCTGACGGCTGATGCGTTTCTGGAGAAATACGAGCCTTAACTCTCAAGGGTCAGTGTCACCCGATCTCCAACAAACCAGGTTCGGCCAAATTCAACCGGTTGTCCCTTTTCGTCCACATTCACCCCGGATGATCTAAGCAGCGGATCACCTTCTGAAACCTGCAGATGTAGCGCTTGGGTGGCCGTTGCGCGCGTGGCCGTCAACCGGGTTGAGGCCCGAGTATAGTCAGTGACGCCCGACCTGTTTAACGCCTCGGTAACGCTGCTGGTCTCTTGCAGCGCAGCAGTTATGCCAGGCAGGCGCTCAAGGGGAAACATGCTTTCAAACACGGCAATCGGGTGCCCGTCCGCCAATGAGAGCCCGTGATACGCACAGATCTGATCACCGGGTGAAACGGTCAGTGCGGTGGCCTCGCCCTCGGTCGCTGCCCGTTCTTCAACATGAAGCACCCTCTTTTCTGGTCTGCGACCAGCAGCGATGAGGTTTTCATGGAATCGCACCCGCGAGCCGATGGGGTAATCGGTGGGCGTGGCTGCCACGAAAGCGCCCGCGCCCCGGCGCGTTCGGATGAGGCCCTCATCCACAAGGGCCGAGATGCCGTGACGCACCGTATGGCGGTTCACACCGAACCGCTCTGCCAGTGCCGCTTCGGTTGGCAGCTTATCACCCGGGCCATAGCGCCCTTCGGCCATATCGCTGCGAAGTGCGTCGGCGATGGCCTTCCAGATCGGGGTTTTGGTGGGAGTGTCACGCAAGTTTCACAAAATTCCTCTGTCTGACGGCGGCAAATATGATAAGATGTGTATAGTTGTATAGTATATGGAAAAGTTGTCGAGATGAAAGACACTTTTGATGAAAACGCGGACCGGAAGGCTTGGATGAGCCTGCTGGCCAAAGCGCCGGAGGGACGCGTGGCCGTCCTGTTGGATGCAGCGATGCCTCGCCCCGGCTTCACATGGCTGCGTGCTCCTGAGATTGGCAGCACCATGGTTCGGGCTCGCGCTGGCGGGACTGGTGCGCCGTTCAATCTGGGCGAAATGACGGTAACACGCTGTGCGCTGACGCTGGGAACGGGCGAAGTCGGGCATGCCTATATGCAAGGCCGTCGGAAAGAAGATGCCGAAGTCGCCGCGCTGGTTGATGCACTGATGCAGACAGATGTGTCTGATCTGTTGCGAATAAAAGTGCTGACCCCTTTGCGAGATGAGCTGACCAATGCAAAGGCCGCGCGTGCCGCCAAAGCCGCAGCCACTAAGGTTGATTTCTTCACCATGGTACGAGGAGAGGATTGATGCAGTCAGAAGCCCTGATCAGCGGTTTCAAGGATCCCGCGATCCAATCTGCTCACGCCTTTCGCAGCGTGATGGAAGCAATGGCGCGTCCCGGTACCGTGCAAGAGATTTCTGGCGCAGTTCCTCCGGCCCCAATGTCACCAGCAGCGGGTGCGGTGTTGTTGACGCTTTGCGACATTGAGACGCCCGTTTATCTGGCAGGTGCGCTAAATTGCGACGCCGTACGCAACTGGCTTGCATTCCACACCGGCGCACCGCTGACCGGCCCGTCGCATTGTATGTTTGCCATTGGTGCGTGGTCGGATCTGGGATCATTGAACGCATACCCGATCGGGACGTCTGAATATCCGGATCGTTCTGCCACGTTGATCATGGAATGCCCCGAACTCATCGCTTCAGGGGCGACTCTGACAGGTCCGGGAATCAAGGATAAAGCCGCGCTTTCATTGCCCGAGCTTGAGGCGTTTCAGCATAATCAGACGCTATATCCACTGGGGCTCGACTTCATCTTCACGAATGGCAACCGCCTAGCGGCTTTGCCAAGAACGACCGAGGTGTCCTGATGTATGTCGCAGTAAAAGGTGGCGAGCGTGCGATTGAAAATGCCCACACTTGGCTTGCCGAAGAACGCCGTGGTGATACCGATGTGGCGGAACTGAGCATCGCGCAAATCCGCGAACAGCTGAGCCTGGCGGTCAATCGTGTCATGGCCGAAGGCTCGTTGTTCGATCCGGATCTGGCCGCGCTTGCGATCAAGCAGGCGCGCGGCGATCTGATCGAGGCGATCTTCCTGATCCGCGCCTATCGCACGACGTTGCCACGCTTTGGCGCATCCGAGCCTGTTGATACCGGGGCAATGGCTTGCGACCGGCGCATTTCGGCAACCTTCAAGGAATTGCCGGGCGGGCAGGTGCTTGGGCCGACCTTCGACTACACTCATCGCTTACTGGATTTCAAACTGGCTGCTGATGGTGAGGTGCCCAAAGCCCCAGCGCGCGAAGCTGAACTGGGTGATGTGCCGCATGTCACGGATTTCCTCAATCGCGAAGGCCTGATCGAGGAAGCGCCGCATGACGATACGCCGCCACCTGATCTGACCCGCGAGCCGCTTGAAATGCCCGCCGATCGCGCCCTGCGCCTTCAGGCGCTGACCCGCGCGGATGAAGGTTTCACCCTCGGTCTGGCGTATTCCACACAGCGCGGATACGCGCGCAATCATGCCTTTGTTGGTGAGCTTCGGATCGGGTCCGTGCCGGTTGAAATGGAGATCCCTGAACTCGGCTTTGCCATCGAAATCGGTGAGGTCGTTCTGACCGAATGTGAAACGGTTAACCAGTTCAAGGGCTCCAAAACCGAGCCGCCGCAATTCACCCGAGGTTATGGGCTTGTGTTTGGTCAGACGGAACGCAAGGCGATCTCGATGGCTTTGGTCGACCGTGCGCTGCGGTGGGAAGAACTGGGTGAGGATAATGTTGGCGCACCTGCTCAGGATGCCGAGTTTGTCCTCTATCACGCGGACAACATACAGGCGACGGGGTTTCTAGAGCATATCAAGCTGCCGCATTACGTCGACTTCCAGTCTGAACTGGAACTGGTGCGCAAACTACGCCGCGAGGCTGGCGCGGATCAGGTGCAGGAGGCTGCGGAATGAACGCCTATAACTTTGCTTATCTGGACGAGCAGACCAAGCGGATGATCCGCCGTGCAATTCTGAAAAGTCTGGCGATCCCGGGCTATCAGGTGCCGTTTGCCTCTCGCGAAATGCCTATGCCGTATGGCTGGGGTACGGGCGGTGTGCAGGTCTCGGCCGCTGTGTTGACCCCGGATGACACGTTCAAGGTGATCGATCAGGGCTCGGACGATACCACAAACGCGGTCTCGATCCGCACCTTCTTTGAACGCACTGCAGGGGTTGAAACAACCACAACGACAAGCGACGCCTCCGTGATTCAGACTCGCCACCGGATTCCCGAGGAGCCGCTGCAAGAAGGTCAGATTCTTGTCTATCAGGTGCCTATCCCTGAGCCGTTGCGCTTTCTGGAACCGCGAGAGAGCGAAACCCGCAAGATGCACAGCCTTGAGGAATACGGGCTGATGCATGTGAAGCTGTACGAAGATATCAGTCGTCACGGGCATATCGCGACGTCGTATGCTTACCCGGTGAAGGTCGAAGGCCGCTATGTAATGGACCCGTCGCCAATCCCGAAATTCGATAACCCAAAGCTTGGTGATATGGCTGCGATCCAGCTGTTCGGAGCTGGGCGTGAACAACGGATCTACGCGCTGCCACCCTACACGCAGGTTGTCTCACTGGATTTTGAGGATCATCCGTTTGAGGCGTCCAAGGCCGACCAAGCCTGCGCCTTGTGCGGTGCAGAGGACAGCTATCTGGACGAGGTAATCATCGATGACGCGGGTGGGCGGATGTTCGTCTGCTCGGATACCGACTATTGCGAGGCGCGCCAGGCGGCGGGTCACAAAGGAAAGGACGCCGCATGACACCTTTGCTGTCTGTTCGGGACATCACAAAGCGCTATGGCCCAAACATTGGCTGTGCTGATGTGTCATTCGACCTCTATCCCGGCGAGGTCATGGGGATCGTTGGCGAAAGCGGGTCAGGTAAGTCGACACTGCTGAATTGCATGGCCGGGCATCTGACCCCGGATGCCGGAGAGGTTGTGTTCGACACCCGCGCAAAAGGTCCGCAGGACACGGTAACGATGTCCGAGCCCGAGCGCCGGATGCTGAGCCGTACCGATTGGGCATTTGTCCACCAACATGCACGCGACGGGTTACGCATGGGCGTCAGCGCCGGTGGGAATGTAGGTGAACGGCTGATGGCCGTTGGAGAGCGTCACTATGGCGACATACGTGACAAGGCCACGGATTGGCTTCAACGAGTGGAGATCGATGCCTCCCGTGTGGATGATCGCCCGACGACCTTTTCGGGTGGGATGCAGCAGCGCCTGCAGATTGCACGAAACCTCGTGACCGGTCCTCGGCTGGTGTTCATGGATGAGCCAACGGGCGGTCTGGACGTGTCCGTTCAGGCGCGGTTGCTCGACTTGTTGCGTGGGTTAGTTCGCGACATGGGCTTGTCGGCGATCATCGTCACGCATGATCTGGCCGTGGTGCGCCTGCTGGCAGATCGGTTGATGGTGATGAAATCGGGCCGCGTGGTCGAGGCAGGCCTGACCGATCAAGTGCTTGATGACCCGCAACACGCTTATAGCCAACTTCTTGTCAGTTCCGTTTTGCAGGTGTGAGCAATGATTGAGCTTAACAACGTCTCAAAGACTTTCACTCTCCATAATCAAGGTGCGGCCGTGATCGAGGTGCTGAGCGATGTATCCTTCTCGGTCTCTCCGGGCGAATGCGTAGCGCTGACGGGCGCGTCTGGAGCGGGCAAGTCCACCCTCATGCGTATGATCTATGGCAACTATCTGGCCCGAAGCGGAGAAATTCGCATCGGTGATGTGGATATCGTGCAGGCAGAGCCTCGGACAGTTATCGCCCTGCGCCGCGAGGTTCTGGGTTATGTCAGCCAGTTTCTCCGCGTGGTTCCGCGCGTGCCCACCGTCGATGTCGTGGCCGAGCCCTTGCGGGCTGTGGGCATTTCCGCTGCTGACGCGAAGGCGCGGGCTGAAGCTCTGTTGCGGCAACTGAACATTCCCGAGCGGCTCTGGACCCTTTCACCGACTACCTTCTCGGGTGGTGAACAGCAGCGTGTCAACATCGCACGCGGGTTCGCCTATTCTTATCCCGCGATGCTGTTGGATGAGCCGACTGCCAGTCTGGATGCGGCCAATCGCGAGGTTGTTCTAAGCCTCATCGAAGAGGCAAAGGCGCGTGGCACTGCAATCATCGGCATCTTTCACGACGAAGCGGCTAGGGCGCGCGTTTGTGATCGCGAAATCGACGCCAGTCAGTTTTCACCCGAGGTCGCGGCATGACCCAGGGCCGCCTCATCGCTGTGGTTGGCCCGTCGGGGGTTGGCAAAGACAGTGTGATGCTAGGGCTTTGTGACTTGTTGCCCGATTTGCATTTGGTGCGCCGCGTCATCACCCGGGCACCAGAGTTGGGCGGGGAAGACTATGACGCCGTCGAACTCGCCGAATTTGAAGAAATGGCGGCGAATGGTGCCTTTGCGGTGCATTGGGTTGCTCATGGGCTTTGCTACGGGATACCGGTTGCCGTCAAAGATCGGCTGAGTGATGGCGCAGATTGTCTGGCAAATTTCTCGCGTAAAGCTCTGCTCGAGGCCGCAGAAAAATTCCCGCGCTTCATTGTCCTGAATATCACCGCGAAGCCGGAAACTCTTGCACGGCGTTTGGCGGCTCGCGGCCGAGAAAGCGATAGCGAGATTGCAAATCGGCTTGCTCAGGCAGAAAAACCCTTGCCCGATGGGTTGGACGTTATCACCATTTCCAACGATGGCCCGCTGGCCGAGACGGTTGCGCGCGCCGCAGGGGTCCTTCAACCAGCGAGCGCGTACCGATGAATAAGCTCGAAACGCCCATCAATGCGCTCGCCGCACAAGGCAATTTGGTCGATGACGAAGGGCTCGGGCAAGGCTGGCAAATGGCGGCGCAGCGCCTCGGTCCATACAGGAATATCACCATTCGGCAGCCGACCTGTCAGCGTCATGTGAAACCGAAACTCGTCCATCACATAGGGATAACCCCACTCGATCAACAGTGCGTCCTGACGTTGGCTCAGCCTTGCACCGCGCCGCCGCTCAAGTTCAGCCTCGTTGGTTGGGGCGCGAAACGGGTCAAGCTCACGTACACAGGCCGCAGCAATTCTTTGCAAGCCGCTAACATCGCCCTGTGGGGTCAAGGCGAGAAACCGGCCCAGCCTCGTCAGAATCAGCCCTTCACAGCTCGAAGGCGCCAGGCCAGCGGCCATCTCAGACGCCGCCGCTTTCAGGGCTTCAAGCGAATAACCTCCGGCCAGTTGAAAGGGTGGTTTCAGCGTTCCGTGAAAGCCGTATTTGCGCGGTGTCATCGTAACGTCATGCAAATCGGGCAGATCGGGCTGAGGCACCTCGCAGCCCTGCACGACATCCCATCCCAGCCAGCGCGCGCCGAACTGTTCCAATGGTCCTTCGGGCGGCACGTAGTAGATTGCAAATCGAGAGTATGACATGAATTCCCCTTTTCCCGCGCCCTCTTTGGCAAAGGCTTGTGACAGCGATATGTCAGATAATCTGTGCCTTGCGAATGCCCAGCTTGTGATGCCCGATCGGGTAGTAACCGGTTCGGTGACAATCGAACAGGGCGTCATTTCCGAGATCACCGAAGGGGACCATGTTCCGACCGGCGCAGTCGATTGTGCAGGTGATTACATCCTTCCGGGACTGGTCGAGCTGCACACCGACAATATCGAACGTCATATCGAGCCTCGCCCGGAAGTGGACTGGCCTCATCTTCCGGCCCTGATCGCGCATGATAGCGAGCTGGCCTCGACCGGAATCACAACCGTGTTCGACGCCATGCGAGTAGGTTCCATTCACAGCGGCAAGGGCCGTTACATCGATTATGCCCGCAAACTGGCGGACGAACTGTTGTCGGCGCGCGCCGCAGGCTATTTCAAGATCAGCCATTTCCTTCACCTGCGGGCCGAGATCTGCTCGGAGACACTGCTTGAGGAATTGGCGACCTTCGGGCCGGAAGACAGGGTTGGCATTGTCAGTCTGATGGACCACACGCCGGGTCAACGCCAATTCAGCGATCTGAGTGCATTGAAGACCTATGTCGCCAAAAAGCGCGGTATGACCGACGCCGATTTCGTTGCACATGTCGAGAACCTGCGTGGTCTACAGCAGCGTTTCGGAGAAAAGCACGAAGCCGGTGCAGTGATCGAGGCCGCCCGTCTTGGCGCCGCGCTGGCCAGCCATGACGATACCACGGCGCGGCATGTCGAAAAATCGTCCGAAAATGGTGTGGCTTTCGCCGAGTTCCCAACCACGTTCGAGGCGGCCGAGGCCTGCCGTACCCGCAACATCGCCGTCATGATGGGTGCCCCGAATCTGATCCGTGGCGGCTCGCATTCCGGCAATGTCGCGGCTGAAGATCTTGCAAAGGCCGATCTTCTGGAAATTGTGTCTTCCGACTATGTGCCCTCCGCGCTACTGCTGTCGGCTTTTCACCTTGCCAGTGTTTGGGACGACCTGCCTCGTGCTGTGGCCACGGTTACACGTAATCCTGCAATGGCTGTCGGTCTTGATGACCGTGGCATCCTGAATGTAGGTCTGCGTGGTGACGTTCTGCGTGTGCGTCGCATGGGTCAAACACCAGTTTTGCGCGGTGTCTGGAGCCAAGGCAACAAGGTTGGATGAGTTGTGATTGGTTGAATCAAACTTGCCGAACAGAACATGGCTGGCGGCCGAAAGCTCGCGGATTATCAGATGGGATCTGCGCCCTTGCTCCGCTTGATTTTTCTGGACCCGCATCTTGATAAACTGATGTCGTGCCAGAACAATAAACTCGTAAAGAATATGGTTACTTTTTTACCGCACTTTCTCCTGTAACGCAAAATGCGGGCAACAAGTTCCACGATTAACTGACTGGAAATTTGTTGCTTATCTCAGAGTTGAAATCAGGAGCTTTGGCGGGATGAGGGCATGGTTGTCGGTTGTGATAGCCACTATTATTTTGGCGGGCTGCAGTCAGGATTTACAGGGAACCAAGTCCTTTGATCCCGGGGCGACACCAGCCCCCGCTCCCTTATCGGGGGGGAATAATCTGAAGGGAAATGTCGCACGCACTGAATTCGCTGAGTTGGTGCGAAGGTCTGTCGCGACATCGCCCACCACCGCAGCCGGAGCCGCCAGCGTTCTGGCTTCGAAATCCCGCATTGATGCCGAGCAAGGCGCGTTCCTGCCGCAGATCGAGGCCGAGACATCCCTGACGTCCGATGGGGATACAGTACCGATCCTGCGGCTTAGCCAGATCATCTATGATGGTGGCAAAGTCTCGGGTCGTGTGGGTTTGCGTCAGATTGAAGCCCGGCAGACCTGGTTAAACGAATTGTCAGAGCTGAGCGCGCTGAGCTTCGAGGCCATCGAAACCATAATTGATCTGGATCGAAATCGCCGCCTCGAAGAACAAGCCCAGCAGAATCTGGATCGTACGGACGTTTTGGTCAGCGACCTCCAGTCCCGTTTTGATGCCGGGGCCGGATCGGTGGCAGATTTGCTGGCGGGGCAGGGGCGGAAGTCTAACGCCGAGACAGAATTAGCGCAGGCTCAGACGGATGTGGAACTGGCGACGGCAACATGGGTCGAAGTCTTCGGAACGCGACCCGATATAATTCCGACCATCCCCCCCGCACCCATTCTGGCAGCGGCCACCTCGCAGCAAATGGTTGCGCGCAGCCCGCGTCTGCGTACTCAGGTCGCCTTCAGTCAAGTGCGTGAACAAGAGGTCGTGGTTGCCGAACGAGCGACCCGCCCAACACTCTCTGCGATTCTTGAGACAGATTTCGACCAGGGCAGTATCGACGACGGTGTGCAGGCCCGATTGGGTGTAACGGTCCCGATTTACCAAGGGGGATCCGCGCGCGCCAATGTCGAAACCGCAAGGGCGAATCTTCAACAAAGCCGGGCTGATGAAGAAGAATTGCGGCGCGAGTTGCAACGTAATCTCTCCCAGGCCTTGGAAGAGACCAATTCAATCCAGCGACGGCTCGCCACAGCCCGGCGCGCTGTCGAGATCAATGAGCAAGCGCTGGATGCAGCTCGTGGACAGTTTGATATCGGGCGCAGCACGCTGGTACAGATATTGGATGCGTTGCGCGAGTTGAATCTTGCGCAGGTTCGGGTGATCCAGCTTGAGGCCCAGGCACGTCGTGCAGAATATGCCGTGCTGGCGGTCACGGGCGATATCCTGGACGCGTTGGGTGTTGCACAGCCGACCGATCCAACCTTGTGATATCCGTCATGAACCCGACTGCGACTATCCCGCTGAATACGCACCTCCGACTTCTGACAGAGCATTTGGGTCTTGGGTTGTCCGAGGTGGATATCTTTCGGGTGTTCTAGGGCGATGAAGTCGCCTAGGCCGTCAGCGCAGTGGAAGCGGTGGGCTACAGTCAGGTTTTGGGAAAGCGCGGTTACTCAAACTGGACCTGTACTTGTTTCTGGTCCTGGCGTTTGCCCCAGATGTTCAACCTTTAGTGGTTCTGGATCGAGAAGGCACCGACGCTTTCTTGCGATCGATGTCAGCACCGGATTCAGCGAACCTCAGATCTGGCGGCGACAGGAAACACGACTGCGCAAGACGCGCAGGATATTGCGCGCATAATGCTCGCGCCGTTCGGACGAGGACCGCTCTGCCCCGCAAGGCCAATGGTTTTGGTCTGCGTTCAGCGATCTGCGCGTGGTCTACATTCAGAATATGTTGGCCGCGATGGTGATAAGTGTGCTTGGGCCGACGACGTCGCTGTTCACCATGGTCGTTCATGACCCCAATCTGCCAAACGAAGTGGTTGATAGCTTACTGGCTCTGGTCGTCGGAGTTGGCCTTGCACTGTTGTTCGATTTCCTGATCAAGAAATTGCGGACACGGTTCATCGATGCAGCGGGAAAACGGGCGGACCTGAAGATCACCGAGCGGCTGTTCAATCAGTTGATGGCGCTTATAATGAAAGCCCGGGGCGGGCAGAATGGACGCATGGCCTCGATCCTTCAGGACTTTGAAGTCGTGAGGGATTTCTTTACGTCTGCCTCGCTGGTTGCTTTGGTCGATCTGCCCTTCCCGTTCGTATTCGTGGCGTGATCTAGGCGATTGGCAGGCCGCGACAGGCGATTGCGATCGCGTCGCGCGCGAGACTTGAGGCTCAGATATCCGGACAAGAATTTGATCTTCCCGACCGTACAGGTGTGGAGGCGGCGTTTCTGGAGGAATAGATTGGCGTGATCCAACCTCTGGTCGAGCGCGGCATCGAAAGTCCGCTGGCGATGATTGGCTTGCGCCGGCAGCTTAGCCGCCAAATTGGACAGCTTAGAGAGGCCGGTAGCCGAATACTGATGACTTTGTTGGAACGATGAGCGGAGAACTCTGTCTGATTTCAGCCTGGCCAGAACCAACTCCCAACCAGGCTGTTGATTGAGTCAAAGGCACTCAGACAGTGTTTTGGCCAGATTGCGGATGAGTTGCGGGTACAGATTTACTCCGGGTTCCAGATCAGATCCCAGCGGGTCCATGATGCCGGTTTTAGCTTCGGTGCCGTCGAGAACGGTTGCGACAATTCCGGGGTTGAACTGGGGTTCAGCCATGACACAATCCACACCTTCGTCGCGGATACGCCCCTGAATTTCGGCGATCCTTGCCGGGCTTGGATCGGTCGCATCGCTGAGGGAAATTGCACCCGAGGCCGGGAAGCCAAAGGCATCTTCGAAATATTGATAGGCATCGTGGAACACGATGAAGCTGCCACCTTTGACCGGCGCCAGCGTTTCGGCCACTTCCGCAGACAAAGCAGCCATTTCTTCACGCGCAGCTGCCGCATTTGCAAAATAAGCACCTGCGTTGTCTGGGTCAGCCGAAGAAAGCTGCGCCGCGATCGTTTTCAGCCAGATTTCTGCGTTGACCGGAGAGAGCCAGGCGTGCGGATCATGTTCGCCATGCGCGTGGCCCTCATGGTCGTCATGTCCGGCGTGGTCCTCATGATCATCGTGGTCATGCTCATCCGCATGCTCTTCGTCATGATTATGATCATCATGCTCTTTGTCCTCGGCATGATCCTCGTGATCGTGGTCATCGTCTTTTGCATGATCGTCGTGGTCGTCGTGATCATGACCATCATCCTCAGCATGGTCGTGATCGTCATGATTGTCATCCCCATGATCTTCGTCGTCGCCATGGTCATGCGCTTCGAACAAAGCACTTTCACGGAAATCGAGCAGAACCGTTCCGTCCGACTCAAGCAACACCGTAACAGTCGCCCCGTCGCTGAGCGTCTCGACAGCGCCTTCCATCCACGGGGTCAGGTCCTCGCCAATCCAGAATACCAGATCTGCCTCTTGCAGTGCGGCTGCTTCTGACGGACGAAGTTTGTATTCGTGTGGCGAGGCACCGGGCTGCACTATCAATTCAGGCGTTCCTACCCCCTCCATCACCCGGGCCACGAGTGAGTGAACGGGTGCGATGTCAACCGCAACCTTGGGTGCATCCGCCATGGCGGTTCCGCCCATCAATGCAGCGGTAATCGATAGTGGGAGCAGCTTTCTGGACATCAGACCCTCTGTGTGATTTTATAACGTTACGAGCGGCATATATGATATGGTATAACATGACAAGTGAGATGCACTCCATTTCGGTTGGTGAAGATGCGCCGGTAGGATTTCAGGAGCATGATCACAAGAATTGCGTCGAAACGGCGTTGGCCACAGCGGATGCTCGGTGCAGGGAAGAAGGGTTGCGGCTAACCCCTGTGCGGCGAAAAGTTCTTGAAATGCTGTTGCAAGATCACAAGTCGCTTGGGGCTTACGCTATACTTGATCGTTTGCGCGAAGCCGGTTTTGGCTCGCAGCCGCCGGTGGCTTATCGCGCGCTGGATTTTCTGGTCCAGTACGGGTTCGTCCATAAGATTGAACGTTTGAACGCCTTTGTGGCCTGCTCTCATCCCGGAGAGGTCCATTCCCCGGCCTTCATGATCTGCAGAAAATGCGACGCTGTCGCCGAAGCTCAGTCGGCACCGTCCAATGGCGTCCTCGGCGCAGCCGCGCGCGCGGCGGGTTTCGAAATCGAACGAACCGTTGTAGAAGCCGAGGGACTCTGCCCAGACTGCACCGAGAAGGCGTAGACATGACCCTGATCACCGTTGAGAACCTCAGCGTGCGTTATGGCGCGAATACCGTTCTGCGCCATGTCGGTATGACGATCGAGGCTGGTGAAATCGTCACGATCGTTGGTCCAAACGGATCGGGCAAGACCAGCCTGTTGCGTGCCCTTATCGGCGCGACCAAGCCTGCGGAAGGTAAGGTTACACTGAAGCCTGGGCTAAAAATCGGGTATGTCCCCCAAAAACTTCACATTGATCCGACCCTGCCGATATCAGTGGAAAGATTCATGCGTCTGACGGATCGTGTCTCTAGGCTTCAATGTACAGAAGCGCTTGAAACTGCTGGGGTGCCGGATCTGCTAAAGCGCCAAATGTCGCAATTGTCAGGCGGACAGTTTCAGCGCGTCTTGCTGGCGCGGGCGTTGATCAATCGGCCCGACGTTCTGCTTTTGGACGAAGCCACTCAGGGTCTCGACCAACCGGGGTCTGCGGCGTTTTATCGTCAGATCGAAGAGGTCCGGCGTGAATCCGGATGCGCCATATTGATGATAAGCCATGAATTGCACGTGGTCATGAGCGCGTCGGACAGGGTGATCTGCCTCAATGGTCATGTGTGCTGCCAAGGGTCCCCCGCAGTCGTAGCCTCGGCCCCGGAATATCGGGCCCTGTTCGGAACGGGTACCGGAGGCGCACTGGCCCTCTATCGCCATGATCACGACCATGATCACGATCACGATCACGGTCATTGTGAAACCTCTCAGGAAGCCGCAGAATAATGCTGGATGATTTCATGACGCGCGCGACGCTTGCAGGTGTTGGCGTTGCTTTTGCTGCGGCACCACTGGGGTGTTTTGTTGTCTGGCGTCGAATGGCCTATTTCGGGGATGCCACCGCCCATGCGGCAATCTTGGGTGTCGCTTTGTCGCTGACGTTTCAGTTGTCCGTCTTTACTGGGGCGCTAGCTGTTGCGCTTGCAATGGCACTTACCGTGACACTGTTGTCCGGACGTGGCTACGCGATGGATACACTGCTGGGTGTTCTAGCACATTCTGCACTTGCCTTCGGTCTAGTCGCCGTATCGTTCCTGTCCGGTGTTCGCATCGACCTGATGGCCTATCTCTTCGGTGATATTCTGGCGGTGTCACGCACCGATCTGGTTGTGATCTGGGGTGGCGCAGCGCTTGTCGTGGCCCTGATCGTATGGCGCTGGTCGCAGCTTTTGACGGCGACCATGAATGAAGAGTTGGCCTATGCCAGCGGCTTTGACCCCAAGCGAGAGCAGTTGATCCTGACGCTGTCTCTGGCAGTTACGGTGGCCGTGGCGATAAAGGTCGTAGGTGTTCTACTGATTGCTGCAATGCTGATCATCCCGGCGGCGGCGGCGCGCAGTCTGGCCAGATCACCGGAAGCGATGGCTTTGATTGCGGCGGCGATTGGTGCATTTTCCGCAATCGCCGGGCTACGGGCTGCTTACATGTTTGATACGCCTGCAGGGCCATCCATTGTTTGTGTTGCTGCAGTAGTGTTTGCGTGTTTCAGCCTGATCGGATGGCAAACGCGGCGTGGAACCTAGGACATCTGCAAAGATCAATGCGGTCGCGTCGACACGGTCACGAATTCAATTTCGTCTGACAGGATGTCCCGCACCCCATGTGGGAGCTTGGCGTCGAAGCTGAGCGTGTCACCTTCGGACATCTGGAACTCTTCGGTCCCACAGCCATAGATGGCACTGCCTTCAATCATGTAGATGAAGACGTAGCCTTCGTGCTGATAGTTAGGCAACTTGCGTTGGTCTTGTTTTGAGATGCGGATGCGTGCGGATTGGAATGACCCGCTAGGCCCGCTGTGTTTGCCGAGCAGTAGATAGTCATGGGCATGGTCTGGTGTGATACGCCGCGACGGTAACCCGGTTCCCGCCTGAACGTGATGCACATCCGAGGTCGTGTCGGTATGGCTGAACATCGCCATCAGAGAGACAGATAGTGCATCTGCCAACGCGTGTAAGGTACTAAGGGACGGCGACACATGACCATTTTCGATTCGGCTGATCATGGGCGCGGAAACCTTTGACTGCGCGGCAAGTTCGGTCACCGTGAGCTGACGTTCCTGTCGCAAACGCTGCAGGGTTCGCCCGATCTCAAGTTCTGGTTCTGTTTTCTTGTCCTGCATCGGGCCGCTTTGACATTCATTCTTCCAGTTAAAGTAGCTTTGGCCTGAATTGCAGGATAGTAAAAGTGTGTTCTGACAAAAAACAAGCTTAGCTGAGCGATTGGCGCAAAACTGCGCCAATGCGATGAAGGCAGCGGTGTTTTGAACTTATTTTCCTTTCCAGACCGGATCACGCTTTTCAGCGAAGGCTTTTGCGCCTTCAAGCTGATCTTCGCTGGAATAGAGGATATCGACGGTGCGCAGCTGGCGCTTGGTGATGCGGTTCATGGCGTCCTGAAATTTGCTGTCTTCAGCTTCGCGCACGACCTCTTTGATCGCAGCATAAACCAGCGGAGGACCCGAGGCGAGTAGACGCGCCAATTCCCAGGCACGATCCATCAGTTGATCGGCAGGCAGGACTTCATTGACCAAGCCCCAACGCTGACCTTCTTCGGCATCGAACCAGCGTCCAGTCAGCAATAGCTCCATCGCGATGTGGTAGGGAATGCGTTTGGGTAGCTTGACGCTCGCCGCATCTGCAACGGTTCCGGATCGAATCTCAGGCAGGGCAAAAGTTGCGTGTTCAGCGGCCAGGATCATATCGGCTGAAATCGCAAGCTCGAGCCCGCCACCACAGGCAATACCATTGATGGCCGCGATGACCGGTTTGTTCAGATCGCGTAACTCCTGCAAACCACCAAAGCCACCGACACCATAATCCCCATCCACGGCGTCGCCTTCGGCTGCGGCTTTCAGGTCCCAGCCAGGGCAAAAGAACTTCTCGCCTGCTCCGGTCAAGATAGCGACGCGCAGCTCGGGATCATCGCGAAATTCGGCAAATACCTGCCCCATGATCCGGCTGGTTGCCAGATCGATGGCATTGGCTTTTGGCCGATCCAGCGTCACTTCGAGAATTGCGCCGTCACGGCGGGTCTTGATCGGGTCCATTTCTCAGGCCTTTCTGATAAGCGCATCCACCGCCACCGCCCGGGTGGGCGTGCAAATAAGCGGGTTGATTTCGACCTCGCCGAGCGTTTCGGCATTTTGCATTACATAGTCTTGAACGGCCTGAATGGCGGCAACGATTTCATCCATATCAGCCGCTGGTTGGCCGCGATAGCCTGACAGCAGCGGCGCGACTTTCAACTCGCCCAGTGCCGCGCGAATACTGCTGGACGTTGCCGGGATCAAAAGCGAGGTGGTGTCGCGCAGTATTTCGGTCAGGACACCTCCGGCACCCAGAGTCAGCACAAAGCCGTGGGCAGGATCCCGCACGACGCCGACGAGTATTTCTGCCACCGCACCTGTGATCATCTCTTCGATCAGAATCTCTTCGGTTCCAATATCCGCTGCCACACCCGCCACATCGGCAGCCTGAACCCTCAATCGTACAGCGGAATGTTCGGACTTGTGGGCAAGGCCGACGCCTTTGACAGCAAATGGCGCTTCCATTTCTTGCGCCGCGCTGAGGGCTTCCTTTGCGCCACGAACGGACCTGTTCCGAGGGATGCGCAAACCATGGGCAGCCAGAGCTTGCTTGGCCTCGGCTTCGAACAGCGTATGCTTGACATCAGACGTACCCGGCAAGCAGACTGGCGCGCTTGCAGGTACGGCGACCTGACCCGCCGCACGCGTGGCAGAAAGGGCTTCGCGGAGACCCATGAAGGGTACAACACCGGCCTCCATTAGGGTTTGTGCTACATCCTCAGGTAGCAATTCGGGCAGGGTAGAAACCACGGCAAAACGCGCACCCGTATCTGCCCGCACTTTTTGTGCTGTACGCGTGGCAGCGGCCCAATCTGTGGGATCGGTGGTCGGGTAATCAACGATCGTGAATGTCAGATCTATGTCGTCGCCAGTCATTCCGGCCCAAGCGTTCGCCATCGCCTCTTCATCGCGCCAGATATAGGTGTGGTAATCGAGTGGATTGCTTATTGCGACCATCGGACCAAGTGCATCGCGCAATCGGGTTTGCTTATCTCTGGACAGTTCTGGAAATCTGAGGCCAGTGCCGATCGCCATATCTGCGATCAGGCTTGCCTCGCCGCCCGAACAGCTGATCGACGCAATGTTGCCCCCCGGCAAAGGCCCATAGCAATGTAACAGTTTCAAGGATTCCAGAAACTCGGGCAGCGAGGACAGGCGCGGGATGCCCAGCCGGTTTAGCAAAGCCTGCGCACCCGCATCGCTCCCTGCCAGTGAGGCGGTATGAGAAACTGTTGCTGCCTGCGCCTGTTCGGATGCGCCCACCTTAAGTGCGATCAGAGGCACGCCTTTCCGATGTGCCTTGGCAGCAAGGGCCTCCCATTCGCGGATATCCTTGAAGCCCTCTATATGTAAACCGACGGCAGTGACCCGTGGATCATCGATCAGCGACATCGCGATCTCAGCCTGACTGGTCTGCGCCATGTTCCCGCAAGTCACCATATAGGCAATCGGCAGAGCTCGTTTCTGCATAGTCAGGTTGATCGAGATGTTGGAGCTCTGGGTCAGAATGGCAACGCCTCGATTTACTCGAGCAGCTCCATGCTGATCGGGCCACAATAGCGCACCATCAAGCGCATTTATAAAGCCATAGCAGTTCGGCCCAAGAATGGGCATGCTGCCTGCTGCATTGATCAACTCTGGTTGCAGATCTCCTCCTGCCTGATCCTCGGCTGCAGCTTCCGAGAAGCCAGAGGCAAAGCAAACTGCGCCGCCGCTGCCCATGTCTGACAGAACCTGAACGGCCTCAACGGTGGCGTGACGGTTGATGCCAACAAAGGCCGCGTCCGGGGACGATGGCAGGTCCTCAATCCGTGCGCAGGCCTTGTGCCCGGCAATTTCATCCGCCTTGGGATGGACAGGCCAGATTTTCCCTGCGTAGCCCATGCGTTCCGACTGCAGGATAACCTGCTGGCACCACGCGCCGCCGCCGATCACCGCGATGGATTCCGGGCGTAGAAGACGGGAGATATCTTTGCTCATTCGGGCCTCAGGCACCCAGGGGCCGCAGCAGATCACGACTGATGATATGCCGCTGGATTTCACTCGTACCATCCCAGATACGTTCTACACGCGCGTCCCGCCAGAACCGTTCGATCGGGAAGTCGTCCATCAGACCCATGCCACCATAGATTTGCAGCGTCGTATCCGTGACCTTAGCCAGCATTTCCGAAGCATAAAGCTTGGCCGAGGCGATCTCGCGATTTGAGGGCAAGTCCTGATCCAGACGCCATGCGGCCGCGAGCGTCAGCCAGTCAGCAGCGTCGATCTCGGTGATCATGTCGGCGATCTGAAAGCCGACACCCTGAAACTTACCGATCGGCTGGCCGAATTGCTTGCGTTCAGCCGCGTAGTTCAGCGCATAATCAAAACAGCGCCGCGCGCGCCCGACCGAAAAAGCAGCAACCGTCAGGCGCGTTGCATAGAGCCACTCGTTCATCACGGCGAAACCGCCATCGACCTCGCCCAAAACCTGTGCGTCGGGCAAACGGCAATTGTCAAAATACAGGATATAGTTCTTGTAGCCTTTGTGGCTGACTGAGTTGTACCCCTCGCGCACTTCAAAACCCGGCGTACCACGATCTACGAGGAAGGTAGTGATCCGTTTTTTGGGGCCTTTCGGAGTTTCATCCACACCTGTTGCGATGAACACGATGAAGAAATCCGCGTGCTCCGCGCCCGAGATGAAGTGTTTCGAACCGTTGACGACCCAGTCACCGCCATCGCGAACGGCCTGACATTTCATGCCCCGAACATCTGACCCCGCGTCAGGTTCGGTCATAGCTAGAGCATCCATCTTTTCGCCACGCACGGCAGGCAACAAATAGCGTTCACGCTGGTCGGCGTTGCAGGCCATCAGGATATTCTGCGGGCGACCGAAGAAGTGGGTCAATGCCATCGAACCTCGGCCGAGCTCGCGTTCGACAAGAGTGAAATCAAGATGCGAGAGACCTGCGCCACCAACTTCTTCGGGGAAGTTACAGGCATAAAACCCCAGTTCGATGCATTTCCGCTTGATTTCGTCTCCCAGCTCTTGCGGCACCTGTCCGGTGCGTTCGACCTCAGCTTCGTGGGGGTAAATCTCGTTCTCAACAAAGCTCCGCACTGTTGAGACGATCATTTCCTGTTCTTCGGTTAAGCCAAATTGCATGACGCGTTCCCCTGATGTCTGATTGGCAATGAAACGTAATTGCCTGACACAATGACATGCAGTAATCGTACGATATCATGCCGAGTTAGAAAAATTTGACCCAGATCTATAACTTTTTGCTGTTCGACGGGTTCTCGAACCTTTGCCTCGCCAACATGGTTGAGCCATTGCGCGCGGCGAACACTTTGGCGGGGCAGGATCTCTATGCCTGGCAGTTTTATTCACCCCATGGTGCGCCAGTCCAAAGCTCCAGCGGGTTGCAGGTCGCGCCGCATGGAGCGATGGGCATTGAGGCGGGTGATGCTTTGGTTGTCATGCCGTCTTATGGGTATCTGGAACACTCGGTTCCCGATACTCATCGCGCTTTGCGCAGGGCCGCAACCCGTCATCGCAAACTGGCTGGTCTGGACACAGGGAGTTGGTTGCTCGCGCGTGCGGGACTGTTGGAAGGGCATCGCGCGACCATTCACTGGGATGAACTTTCCCGGTTCGAAGAAACTTTTACCGATGTCGAGGTCGTGCAGGAACGTTTTGTGATCGACCGGGACCGGATCACCTGCTCAGGCGCGATGGCTGCTTATGATCTGGCGACTGCGCTGATTCTTGCGGATCACGGGCCGCTGTTGTCGATGGAGGTGGCGCATCTTCTGATGAACCGTGGTGAACCAAGTGCTGCTTCACCACAGATGAAATCCGAAGACAGGCTGGTGAATCGGGTGCTGGGCGTCATGCAGGGCACGTTGGATGCGCCAGTAATGATAAAGGATATCGCTCGTCAGCTCGGGTGCTCTCAAAAGAAGATTGAGACCCGGGTTTTGTCCGAGCTGGGTGTAACACCGCAGGCGCTCTATCGTCGCCTGCGTCTGAATTTGGCGCGTAAACTTGCGGTCGAGACCCAGCAGTCCGTGGCCGAGATCGCCAGCCGCTGCGGGTATGAGAACCCAAGCGCAATGACGCGGGCGTTCCGGATGCAATTCGGGCAGACACCAACAGCCTATCGGAACGGGGAGTAACTTTGGGATTAGCCTCGCGCGCGTGAGAGGTCCGGGTCATACGGGGACGGCGCAATCACCTCGGCCGCGATCATTTCTCCGCACAGGTCAAGTTGCATTCGGCTGCCGGGTTCGGAAAATTCCGGATTCACAAAGCCGTAAGCAAGGTTTAGCCCTGTTCTGTGGCCCCAGTCACCTGACGTGATTGTGCCAATAACCATGTCGTCCAACATCAGGGAGGCTCCACCATGCGCCGGTGCTTTGGTTGCATCGATTTTCAGGCTTACCAGTTTCTTCTTCGGACCGCTCTCAAGGCGTCTCTGCAACGCATTTCGGCCAATGAAATCGCCTTTGGTCAGTTTCACGAACCGATTCAAACCGGTCTCAAACGGGTCGAACTCTGTGAGCAGATCGGCTTTCCAGTGCAAGAACCCTTTCTCCATCCGCATGGACTCGACGGCGCGAGCACCAAATAATTTCAAGTCATGCGTCTCGCCAGCTTTTCTGAGCGCCAGATAGGCCGCGTATAGTGAGGCGTTCGGGACATGTATCTCGTAGGCCAGTTCCCCTGAGAAGCTGATATTCAATACAGTTGCTGGCGCGAATCCGACAAAGCACTCGCGAACTGACAGCCAGGGAAAAGCTTCTCGCGACCAGTCTCCTCGAGCACAAGCGGACAGCACGTCGCGCGATTTGGGTCCGGCCAGCACTAATATTGTCTGATCATTGGTGAGTGAGCGGATTTGCACATCTTCGCCATCATGCAGATGCGCCTTTAGCCAGTCCATATCATGGTATTCGCTGGCGGCGGCGGACCCGTACCAGACCCGTGCCGGGCCGCGATCACTCGCGGGAAGGTTGGCGATGGTGGCCTCGGCTTTGACCATCCCGTGGTGGTTCAGCAGATAACCAAGGCCGACCCGCCCGTCGCGTTTTGTCACCGCGCCGCACATCATCCGATCCAGAAACCGATGCCGATCGGTTCCAGTGATTTCCAGCCGGTTGAAGCCGTTCACTTCGGCCAGTCCGACATTTTCTTGAAGGTTTCTGATTTCCGCGGCCACGACGTCAAAGGTCTCATCAAAACTGAAACTCAGCGTTGGGTGAAAATCTGGTGCAGGCTTGATGTAGTCGACCCGCTCCCAACCGTTGACCACTGTGAATTCAGCCCCTTCTGCTGCGAGGATCGGGGTCAGCGGTGTGGTTTTGGCGGGGCGACCGGCAGGCCGGTGTTCGTGCGGGAAATGAAAGCGGAATTCATTCTGGTAATCTTCGATGGCTTTCAGCGCGGTCAGCTCCACATTTGTGTGGCCGGTAAACCGACGCGGATCAAGGCACCACGTGTCATAACAGGCCTCGCCGTGAACGATCTGTTGGGCCAGCAGCCAGCCGTGGCCTCCTCCTTCACCTAGACCTGCGCGTAGGCCGATGATGCAGAAAGCATTGCGCTTTCCGGGGATTGGCCCGACCAAAGGTGCGCCGTCAATTGTGTAGGTGATCGGACCATTCACCACTGTATGAATACCGACATCCATCAGTGCAGGCATGCGTGCGAAGGCACCTTCCAGCACATCCGTCACGCGGTCCAGATCGTCAGGGCACAGCGCGTTCACAAAATTCGGATCGATCCCGTCCATGCCCCAGGTTTTGCAATCCTGCTCGTAGAAGCCGACCAGCAAGCCGTTCTTCTCCTGCCGACAATAATAGTCGCTGATCGGACAGCGCAGCAGGGGCATCCGATGGCCTGCGTCGCGGATCGCTGCGATTTCTTCTGTCAGAAAATACTGGTGCTCCATCGAAGCGACAGGGTGGTGCACGCCCATCATCGCGCCCACTTCGTTGACCCGATAACCACAAGCGTTAACTACGATATCGCAGTCAATATTGCCGTGTTCCGTGTGAACCGTCCAGGTATCGTCCTTGTGCTGTGTCAGTCCTGTGACCGGAGTATTGCGATATACCTCGGCCCCGGCTTTGCGCGCACGGCGTGCCAGAGCTTGGCACAGTTGAGCCGGATCGATGTCGCCATCTAGCGGATCCCATAGCCCACCGAGAAGGTTGTCGGTGGAAATCAACGGGTGCCGGCGGGCGCATTCCTCTGCATCTATGACCTCGAAATGCACATCCATTCCGCGCGCCATAGACGCAAAATGATGGTACCCCTGCATCTGCTCAGGCGTATTTGCAAGCCGGATGCCGCCGTCACCGTGATGGTAGTTGATAGGATAGTCCGGATCCTCGGCCAGTTCCTTGTACAGGTTGATCGAGTGGGTCTTCAGACCAACCATGGTCTGGTTCATGCCAAAATTGGTCACCTGCGCGGCCGAATGCCAAGTTGTGCCGCTGGTCAACTCATCGCGCTCGACCAGCACCACATCGGACCAACCTTCACGGGTCAAGTGATACAGAGTCGAGCAGCCGGCGATACCGCCGCCAATGACGACCACTTTAGTGCGCGATTTCATCAAGGACCCTCCGGTAGGTAGTCTTTTGGGGATTAGCCTGTTCTGTCAGTTGGTTCACAAGCGGCTGGATGTTGTTACGTAAAAAATCGAAAATAAAAGCTCATTAACTCGTAGTAATTCGAATGCGGTTGAAATTCGCCCTAGGCGTTTAGTTGAATTGATCAATCTGATGCGGTTGGAGGATCACAAATGGCTGCGCCGCAGGCGAAAAGGTCCGGTCGAAAAGGACGTATCGCACAGCGGGCTGAAAAGCCTGCGCTCGACCCCTGTCCGCCAGGTCAACCGGGAGGCACTTACAAACCCTTGACTGGGGTTGAGCTTGAGCGGATTTACAACACAGCTCTGGATCTTCTTGAGAAGCTGGGGATCGGCGAGGTGCCGGATCGTTTGCGTTCTGATTTGTTGGCGGTTGGGGCGCAAGATAGCGGGGAGGGGAGGATACTTTTTTCGCCTCAACTTGTGGAACAGGCGATTGATCAGGCCGCCAAGACCTTCGTTCTGCACGGGCGTGATCCAGCCCGATCCATCGAAGTTGGCGGTAATCGCGTCTATTTCGGAACCGGAGGGGCGGCGGTTCAGACGCTTGATCTGCGCAGTGGTCGCTATCGGCCTTCAACCTTGCAGGACTTGCATGATTTCACGCGTCTTCAAGATGTCTTGCCAAATGTCAGCTGGTTCACCCGCTGTTGCGTTGCAACCGATCTGGAGGAAACCTTCGATCTGGATGTGAACACCGTCTATGCGCTGTTGAAGAATACCTCCAAGCCCACCGCGACGTCATTTACATTGGCGCAGCACGTTGCGCCAATTGTTGAGATATTGGATATCGCAGCCGGGGGACCCGGTGAATTCGCAAAACGCCCGTTCATGAAAGCACATATAAGCCCGGTGATCTCGCCGATGCGCTACGGCGAAGACGCGGTGGATGTGGTCTACGCCTGCATCGAACACAATATTCCGATTTCTTGCATCACCGCTGCTCAGGCCGGCGCGACTGCACCAGCGACCTTGGCTGGTTTTCTGGCGCAGTCATTGGCAGAAACTCTTGCGAGTCTAGTAATGGTCCACGCGATCCAGCCCGGGTTTCCTATGGTCTTTTCGAATTGGCCACTGGTGATTGACCTTCGGACCGGCGCGTTCTCAGGTGGCAGCGGAGAGACGGCTGTCCTGAATGCAGCATCAGCACAATTATCAAATTGGCTTGGGCTGCCTTCAGGTGTGGCCTGTTCGATGTCTGATGCCAAGGCGATCGACGCTCAATACGGGATGGAAAAGGGACTGACCTCAATGTCGGCAGCGCTGGCAGGTGGTAATCTGATCTATGAAAGCTCGGGCATGACGGCCTCGTTGCTGGGTGCAAGTTTTGAGGCGTTCGTGCTGGATGATGAGATGCACTCGTACACCTACCGCGCTTTGAGGGGCATAGAGGTGACACACGAGAATCTGGGCTTTGACGCGATCTGCGAAGCAGTTCTGGGCGAGGGCCATTTTCTGGGTGGTCAGCATACTTTTGCGGCCATGGAACGGGATTACTTTTATCCCTCACTCGCAGACAGGGACGAGCCGCGAACCTGGGCAGAAAACGGAGCGCAAGATGCCTGGAGCCGCGCGCGACATCGGGCGCAAGAAATTTTGCAGACCCATACGCCAAGATACCTGTCAGACGAACAGGATCGGCAAATCCGAGATCGCTTCAACATTCTTTGAAGGCTGATCCAGTGCTATTCGATAAGTTTGAAACTATCCGTCAGCCACGGGGTATCATCGCGCAGTGGTGAAATGATGCGGTCATTGATCAGTGATCGGGTTTTGGCATCCACAAGCTCAATCACTGATCTTGAACAATCCGGCGTCGCGACCAGCGCCAGTGTGCGTGCAAAGCTCTTGCCCGGAAACGGGTGCATGCACAGCTTTGATTGGAACCGCTTTGCCCGAGAATACAGCAGCGGCGTCGTGATGGTCCAACCCGCACCGGAGGACACCATCGACATCAACGTCTGATTGTTGCTGCATTCAAACCTGTGAGAGGACGAAATCCCCATCCGGCGTAATTGGGACTCGATCTGGCGCGCGATGATCAGATTGCTGGAATATCGTAGAAACGGCAATTTAGTTCGACCCTCAACAATGTCTTGCAAAGACTTGTCACTCACCGCAGGCAAAACGATCACAAATGGATCGCGCAGAAGGGGGCGATCCTGCAGATCGCGCATACGTTCGCTAGGAGTAGTGGAAATCCCCAGATCCAACTGCCTGTCGCGCAGCATGTCGATAATCGCGTGGCTGGAATCCGTGTGGTACATGAAATCACAGGCGGGCATATTCGCGAATAGATAGACCGCCAGCTCTGGAATGATGTCGCTGTCGAAGTCTTCGATCGTGCCGAAACGCAGATAGCTGGCCTCGGTGATGCTTCCTGCAGACGCTTCGGCCTTGGCCTTTCGGATCAGGTGCAGCGCATCGTCGATATTGCGCAGGAAGACCCGGCCCTTCGGGGTCAGAACCATGGGTCTGCGGGTGTGGTTGAACAGCTCAACGCCCAGATGGTCTTCGAGATTGCGCAGGTGATGGGAAACGGTGCTTATCGTCAGCCCTGTTTCCTTTGAGGCCGCCTGCAGCGACCCTTTCTGCGCGCATATCTGAAACAGTTCCAGCCATTTGAGGCTGAGGTCTTTCGGAGTAGACTGACGCGGCATTCCGGTGCTTTCGTGAGATCAGGGCATTCCCGGCAAATCTACGCAGATAATGAGAGCTTTGATATCAGAATCTTGGAATTCTGGCTCAATTGCCGAGCACTCAGGTTTCAGAGCTTTCCAAAAAGCCGCGCGCGGTCTGTGCAGCATCCGCGATATGGCTTTCGACTGCTTTTCGGGCTTTGGCAGGATCACCACTGAGGATGGCATCATGGATTGCAGTCATGTGGCTCATCCCAGAACGCTCTCGATTCCGCGCTGCGAGGGTCAAGGCCCGCAGGCGGCTGATCCGGCCGTTCAGACGTTGCACGACATCCCAGGCGATGCTGTGCCCAGCCTGTAGAAAAATCAGTTCATAGAAGCGAGTTGTGGCCTGTAGCAGATTTGACCATTCGGTGTCATTCTGCGCCGCGCCCACTGCTTTCAATGCCTTGCCCAGATCGTTTGCGAAACCTGTCTCATGCGCTTGTGCACAGGCGGCGGCGGCTGAGCCTTCTAGCTGTAAGCGGATGTCATAGATTTGCTGCGCTTGGTCCCAGCTGAGGGTCGAGACGATTGGCCCGCGGTTGGGGATAATCTCAACCAAACCTTCGGCTTCCAGAAACCGGATCGTCTCGCGGATGACGGTGCGGCTGACACCAAGCTGATCGCAAAGCGGGCGTTCAACAAGCCGCTCACCGGGGGCAAAATGCCCGGCGATGATCGCTTCGCGCAGGCGGGCTTGCACGATATCCCGCAAGGTTTGCGGTGCTTTTTCGATCTTTTGCAGGGTGGAGTCGGTGTTCATCATCGACGCTTTCATATCTGTGGTACGGATCCGGAACAAGTATGATTGACATATCGTATTATGGTATACCATATTCTCGACCAAAGGCTTGCCAAAGGAATCACCATGTCCGCCGAAATTCGAAAAACGCTTCTGCATGTCGAAGACACTCTGATCGAGGGTGGTAAGTTGGCGGACACTCCGCTGAAGCTAATTGCCGCAATGGCTGTCATTCGGAACCCTTGGGCTGGTCAGGGTTTTGTCGAAGATCTTGGCCCCGCGATCCGCGATTGCGCCCCCGGATTGGGGGAGTTGCTGACCAAAATGATTTTGGATGCTTCAGGTGGCGGCGACCGGGTCGAAGCCTATGGAAAATCCGCGATTGTGGGCTTGAACGGAGAGGTCGAGCATGCGTCGGCCCTGATCCACACGCTGCATTTTGGCAATCATTATCGCAAAGCAGTCGGCGCGAAATCCTACCTTTCCTTCTGCAATACGCGCGGCCCAGCCAATGCGCCGCTGCTGATCCCCTTGATGGACAAACATGATGGCGGTCGTCGCTCTCACTACCTTACGATCCAGACTTCGGTTGCAGATGCACCTGCGGCAGATGAGATTCTGATTGCACTGGGTGCATCGATTGGAGGGCGGCCGCACCACCGGATCGGGGATCGCTATCAGGACATCGAGGAACTTGGTCATGACGTTGACAACCCTGCAGCTGTCTAACTCGGGCCGATCAGTCGCGTTCAGAGAGGCGGGCGAAGGGCAACCGGTCTTTATGATCCATGGCGTTGGCATGCAATCTGCGGCCTGGGGCCCTCAGTTTGACACGCTGAGCCAGCATTGCCGTATAATTGCGGTTGATCTGCCGGGGCATGGAGGCAGTGACCGTCTGTCATCTGGAAGCCAATTGCCGGATTTTGTTGGCTGGATGCATGATGTTGTCGACGCATTGAATCTGGCTCCGGTCGCAATCATCGGGCATTCAATGGGGGCTCTGATTGCCGCCGGCTTTGCGGCGGAGCACCCCGACATCACTAGCCGTGTTGCTATGTTGAACGGCGTCTTCTGTCGCGATGCCTCAGCCCGCGCCGCAGTCATCCAACGGGCCGCTGAAATCAGCGCGGGTCGAGTTGATCTGGAAACGCCGTTGTCGCGCTGGTTTGGTGACAGTCCGGGTGATCTGGCTGCCCGTGCGCAGGTGGCGTCGTGGCTTGGGTCTGTGGATCAACGAGGCTACGCCATCGCCTATTCCGCTTTTGCGCGGGGCGATGCCACCTACGCCAGCAAGATGAATCGGATTTCATGCCCGTTTCTGGCGCTCACCGGCGACGGAGACTCGAACTCAACCCCGGCTATGTCACAAGCTATGGCCGCAGCAGTTCAAAACGGTCGGGCCGTTGTGATCCAAGGCCACCGACATATGGTGAACTTGACAGCACCCGATGAAGTAACAGCGCATCTGGTTGAATGGCTCGGCCAGCCCGCCGAAGAAAGGATTGCGCAATGACCTCACTTGATCCCCGCACGCTGCGAAATGCATTTGGAGCGTTCATGACGGGCGTCACCGTGGTTACGTCGCATGATACCCAAGGTAACCCGATCGGGTTTACCGCGAACTCGTTCACATCCGTCTCACTAGACCCGCCGCTTGTGCTGGTTTGTCTCGCCAACAGTTCAAAGAACTATGACGCATTGATTGCCGCAGACGGGTTTGCCGTCAATATCCTGTCAGAGACACAGATCGAGGTATCCAATACCTTTGCCCGGCCCGTCGAAGACCGGTTTGCCAGCGTCGAGTGGCGGCGTGGACCTGCGGGATCGCCGTTGATCGATGGGTCGTCGGCCTGGTTTGACTGCTCTATGCACAAAACCGTCGAAGCGGGGGATCATGTGATCCTGATCGGCGAGGTCAAAGCCTTCGACAATACTCCGGCACCCGGTCTCGGATATGTAAGGGGGGCCTATGTAACACCATCAACAGCTGCTGGTGCCTTGATGCAGGACACCGGCCTGATCGTCTCAGCCTTGATCGAACGCGCAGGTGAGGTTCTGTTGATCGATGCCGGTGACGGCGCGCTTGCACCGCCCGAGGCAGTGGTTGGGTCAGAAGGTGTTTCAGCGGCATTGGAACAATTGATTGAGGCCACCGGGCTGACCGCAGAGCCGGGCTTTGTTTATTCGGTTTACGAGGATGCAGAGAAAAAGCGTCAACATATCGCGTTTCTGTGTCAGGCCGCAGATGGTGAGCCGAAGAAAGGTAATTTCGTCCCACTGGATGTCGTATCCTTTGGCACTGTAACCGACAAGGCGACCCGAACCATGCTGGAACGATTGTCCGAGGAATCCCGGCTGGGAGATTTTGGCATTTACTACGGAAACAAGAACAGCGGCGAGGTTCGCCCGATTACACGAGGAGGTCACTGACATGCGGTTTTCGCTTTTCGTTCATATGGAACGCACCTCTCCCGATCAGGACCAGCAGGAGCTGTATGAAAACTTCATAGAACTGGCCAAGATCGCTGATGCGGGTGGTATGCATGCGGTCTGGACCGGCGAACATCACGGGATGGATTTCACCATCTCGCCGAACCCGTTCCTGAATATCGTCGATCTGGCACGCCAGACCAACAATGTGCGTCTGGGAACCGGAACCGTTATCGCTCCGTTCTGGCATCCGATCCGGCTGGCCGGAGAGGCCGCAATGACGGACATGATCACGAATGGCCGTTTGGATCTGGGCATCGCGCGTGGCGCCTACAGCTATGAATACGAGCGGATGGTGCCGGGGCTGGACGCCTGGGAGGCAGGCCAGCGTATGCGCGAGCTTGTTCCGGCAGTGCGGGGTCTTTGGGAGGGCGATCATGCGCTGGACGGAGAGTTTCATTCTTTCCCGGCAACCACATCTTCGCCCAAGCCTCTGCAACAAAACGGTCCACCGATCTGGGTTGCCGCGCGCGATCCCAACAGTCATGAGTTTGCGGTATCGAACGGTTGTCACGTGCAGGTCACCCCTTTGTGGCAGGGCGACGAAGAGATCACCCGGCTGATGGATACGTTCAACGCAGCCTGCGCCAAATTCCATGACGTCCCGCGCCCCGAAATCATGCTGTTGAACCACACCTATATCGCCTCGGACGAGGCGGATGCCCGTCGCGCGGCGGAAGAGATCAATCGCTTTTATTGCTATTTCGGCGCGTGGTTCAAAAACGAACGCCCTGTGTCGCAGGGTCTGATCCAGACGCTGAGCGATGACGACATCGCTAACCATCCCTTCTATTCGCCCGAGGCGATGATCCGGGACAATGTGATCGCCACGCCTGACAAAGCAATCGAACGCCTCAAGGGCTATAGCGATCTTGGATATGATGAGTATTCTTTCTGGATCGACAGTGGGATGAGCTTTGAGCGCAAGAAAGCCTCGCTAGAGCGGTTCATCGCGGACGTCATGCCCGCCTTCGCCTAAGGAGAGAAAATGCGGCAGTTTCAGCACTATATCGGCGGCACGTTTTCGGATGGGACCGCGCATTTCGACAGCCTTGATCCCGCGACGGGCACCGTTTGGGCGAAAATGCCTGAGGCCCGAACACATGATGTGAACGCCGCGGTTGAGGCTGCGTGTTCAGCGCTGAATGCCCCCGAATGGGCGACCATGACAGCAACGGCGCGTGGTAAACTGTTGTACCGGCTGGCCGATCTGGTCGCCGAAAATGCTCAGACCTTAGCCGAGCTTGAAACGCGCGATACCGGCAAGATCATTCGCGAAACCTCTGCTCAGATCGCCTATGTCGCGGACTACTACCGTTACTATGCCGGATTGGCGGACAAAATCGAAGGGGCGCACCTGCCGATCGACAAGCCCGACATGGAGGTTTGGCTGCGCCGAGAACCAGTTGGTGTGGTGGCCGCCATAGTGCCGTGGAATTCGCAACTGTTCCTGTCTGCGGTCAAGATTGGCCCGGCGCTTGCCGCCGGTTGCACAGTCGTTCTGAAAGCATCCGAAGATGGTCCGGCCCCGATGCTGGAATTCGCGCGTATTTTCGATCAGGCAGGCTTCCCGCCCGGAGTTCTGAACGTCATCACCGGCTTCGGGCCGGAATGCGGCGCCGTTCTGACCAGTCACCCGGATGTCGATCATGTTGCCTTTACAGGCGGCCCGGAAACCGCGCGCCATATCGTGCGCAACTCGGCTGAAAACCTCGCTTCGACTTCGTTGGAACTGGGCGGAAAATCCCCGTTCATCGTATTCGAAGATGCCGATATCGAAAGTGCTGTGAACGCGCAGGTTTCGGGGATCTTTGCTGCTACCGGGCAAAGCTGCGTGGCGGGATCGCGATTGGTAATCTCTGATAAGATCAAAGATGAGTTTCTGGCCCGGCTCACCGAAAAAGCGGGTGAGATCGTGATCGGGGCGCCCGATGACCTAAAGACCGAAGTTGGCCCGCTGTGCACTCAGGCTCAGCTTGTGACAGCGGCAAATTTGGTTGCTGAATCCGTCTCGGCAGGGGCCACCGTGATAGCGGGTGGGCAACCTTTGGACCGTGAGGGGCACTATTTTCCACCGACAATCATTGATTGTACGGACGCGCCTGATGCGCCCTGTCTGACGCGCGAAGCCTTTGGTCCGATCCTCTCAGTCGTCAGTTTCGGCACCGAAGCGGAGGCGATACAAATAGCCAACAACACCGCGTTTGGGCTGGCGTCGGGTGTCTTTACCAAAGACTTGACCCGCGCACATCGAATGATCCGCAGAATTCGGGCTGGCATTGTCTGGGTTAACACATATCGCGCTGTCAGCCCGATTGCTCCATTCGGAGGTCATGGACTGTCGGGCCACGGGCGCGAAGGGGGCCTACAGGCGGCGCTTGATTACACACGGGTCAAATCGGTCTGGTTGCGCACAAGCGACGATCCGATCCCCGATCCGTTCGTGATGCGGTGAATCTGACTAATCAACAGCATCCTTGGGCCAGATTTAGCACACTTTAGACAATCGCATTTCTGCCGCGCGTGCGTGGCCTTCCATGCCTTCCATCCGACTGATCCTAGCAGTGCGTTCAGCAAGCTCGTGCGAGGCTTGCGCTGAGCAGCGCTGCCATGTCACCGTTTTGGTGAATTTATGCACTGACAGACCGCCGGTATATCGGGCCGCTCCGCTTGTCGGCAAAACATGATTTGGCCCGGACGTCTTGTCGCCGAAGGGCACTGTTGTTTCGGCACCCAGAAACAGCGATCCATAGGTGGTCAGTTGGTCCAGCCACCAATCCAGGTCCTCGGCGATCACCTGCAGATGTTCGGGCGCGTAGTTATTGGCGACCCTGGCAGCCTCGTCGCGGCTGTCGCAAAGAATGATCTCGGCCCGGTCGCGCCATGCCGTGCGCGCTGCACTAGCGTTCGGCTCGGGAAGACTTTCGATCAGGGCATCGGCGCGTGCGATAACGCCCTGGGCCAGAGCTTTATCGGTGCTGACCAGCCAGACAGGGCTATCGACGCCGTGCTCGGCTTGGCTCACCAGATCCCAGGCGACAGTCTCGATCGATGCTGTGTGATCGGCAATGACCAAGGTATCGGTTGGACCTGCAAACATGTCGATGCCAACCTTACCAAACAGCATCCGTTTCGCCTCGGCGACATAGGAGTTTCCCGGACCGACAAGAATGTCGGCTGGCCGCGCACCAAAAAAGCCATGGGCCATCGCAGCAATCCCCTGAACTCCGCCCAAATTCAGGATCAGATCTGCACCGCTAAGGTCCATCGCATAAACTATTGCATCAGGGATGCCCGCACCGGGACGCGGTGGCGAGACCGCCGTGATGTGGGACACCCCAGCCACCTTTGCCGTGGTAATTGTCATCAACGCACTTGCGATATGGCTATACCGACCACCAGGAACGTAGCATCCCGCGCTCGAGATCGGGATCTGTTTCTGACCTGCAATCAGGCCGGGCATCACCTCGATCTCGCATTCGCTCACCGTGGTCATCTGCGCTTCGGCGAATCGACGGATATTGGCATGGGCAAAGCGGATGTCGTCTTTGACCTGTTCAGGCACGCGGTCACATGCGGCTTTGCGCGCTTCATCAGTCAACACGAACTCTCCCGTCCAGCCATCGAGCGTTCCGGCATAGCGCCGAACGGCCTCTTCGCCCTCACGCTCGATATTGGAGAGCATGATTGCGACGATATCGCGGATATCCGAATTTTCTGCATCGGGGCGGGGCAGGGCGGTTTTCAGATAAGAGACGGCCATGGGAAACCTCAACGCGTCAGAGAGTGGGAGTGGATAGCGCCCGCCAGAACATCGACGGTGTCGATGATCGGAACGCTTTTGGGCAAGTCGCGGGTGAGCAGAGAGAATTCGGAGCAGGCCACAAACAAAAGCGCGGCACCCCGGCCCGAAAGGGCGTTAGCAGCGTCGGAAAGTGTGCTGAGTGCAGCGCCGGTTGGCCCTTCAGATTTGATGTGGCGGATCGTGCCGAGCATCCTATCTTCATCCTCGGGCCAGATTGCGGTAAATCCGGCGCGGTTCAGGGGGGCGTCAAAAATTCCGACCTTTCGCAGCGCTGGGGAGGCAAGAATTCCGACCTGGCTGCCAGAAGGCAGGAGCTGCGCCGCTTGATCCACGGACAGGTCTACCATGTTTAGAAAGGGGATCGAGACGGCGTCCTCTATCTGCGCCGCATAGTGGTGTGCGGTGTTACACGGCATCGCAAGCGCGGTTGCCCCTGATTGCTCCAATCCTCTCGCCATATCGGCCAGAACCGGCCCGGGATCAGACCCGTTGCCCTCGATCAGGTGCGCGATGCGGGAAGGCACCTGTGGGTTCATGTCAATCAATAGTGGCAGGTGATCGGCATCATCCGCCGCCTGTACCTTGGATAACACGCGCTGCTGCAACAGAATTGTCGCCTCTGGGCCCATTCCGCCCAATATGCCGGTGACGCGGGGTTTCATGCGAAGACCTGCTTGCTGGAACTTATCACCGTGATTTACAGATTGACCCAGCGGTCGGTGTGATCGAAAGCGAAATCATAACCGAACAGGCCAACCGAGCCTCCGGTATGCAAGAACACCACACGCTCATCCTTGAACGAGCCTTTGCGCGCCAGATCGATCAGACCGGCGGCCCCTTTGGCGGAATAGACCGGGTCGAGCAGAATGCCTTCCAGTTCGGCAAACATGCGGATCGCCTCAATGCCGCTTTCGGTCGGCAAGCCGTAGCCGTCGCCTACATAGTCGGTATTGGCCATCACATCCTCGCGCTGCACCACGTCTGGGCAACCCAATTTCTCAGCCGTGTTGCAGGCTAGATCATAGACCATCTGCTCTTGCTTGGGCTGCGGTGCGCGGGTGCCAATGCCAAGAACCGGAATGCCCGTATTCATGGCGCAAAGCCCGGTGACCAGCCCGGCTTGCGTGCCCGAGGAGCCCGTCGCATGCACCACGCGATCGATTTTGAGACCGGCGTTATTGGCCTGGCTCACAAGCTCTAGCGCGCAGTTTACATAGCCAAGCGCTCCGGTCGGGTTCGAACCTCCGCCCGGAATGACATAGACGTTGTGACCTTCTTCACGCTTCTTCGCGGCCGAACGCTCCATCTCGGCGGGCATGTCGTGGCCGCCGGGAAACTTCTCGGTGGTTGCGCCATGCAGATGATCCAGCAGGACATTGCCATTGTTGTTGTAGTTGGCGTTGTTATAGCTGGTGCGGTCTTCCAGTAGGATATGACATTTCAAACCCAGCCGGGCAGCGAATGCAGCGGTTTGACGCGCATGGTTCGATTGCGTTGCCCCTTGTGTCATCACCATGTCTGCGCCTTGTTCGAGCGCTTCGCCGAACAGAAACTCTAGTTTGCGGGTCTTGTTGCCACCCGTCGACATGCCGGTGCAGTCGTCTCGCTTGATCCAAAGATCGATTCCCAGAGCCTCGGACATACGATCCATCCGTTCAAGCGGTGTTGGCAGATGGGCAAGAAAAACACGGGGAAAACGGGAAAGATGCATCAAGCTGTCCTAATCTGAGCCCGGCACATGGTTCAAGACCGGTAGGTCTTGCCAACACGGGCCGCTGGGTAGGTTTCTGGGTTTAGAATGCCGCCTGTAGTCAAGCCGCAAGGTTAGGCCTAATCACAGCGGATGGGGCGCGTCGGTCAAGCGCACTGTACCCGGTTTCGAAAAAGCCGGAAAATAACTTCGATATTGCGCTCAGATTACCTGGTTGCTCATTCGGGGGGTGCGGGAATGGTTCGAAAGTCGTCATTCAACCACGGAAACCGCGAATTCATGGGCTCGGTCACATGACGACGGATCAGGTTTTGCAGTGTGTTGTGGATCAGTCGTGTGGTTGTCGACGGATAGATATTGGTCGTGAACAACGATACGGTACGCGCAAAGCTTTTGCCCGGGAAAGGTAATGCGCGTGTATCTTTGTGGAATCGCCGTGCGCGATAGTAGCTGGCGGCAGTCGTGATCGTCCAACCACTGCCCCCGGCGACAAGTCCGATAATTGACTGATTACATTCAAGTTCGAACCGGTTGGGTAGGTTAATCTTGCTGCGGGTTAGCTGAATTTCGATGAGTCTGCCTATGGTGTGATCACGCGAATATCGTAAAAGCGGAAGCGGACTGTCTGATTTGGTCAGTTCCTCGACCGGTCCGTCATATGCAGGCGGAAGAATGACGATAAACGGATCTCGAAGTAGCGGGAATTCGATTAACCCCTCAAAGTGCTCAGGAGGTCGGGTCGCAACGCCTGCATCCAGCTTTTGAGACTGCAGTTTGTCAAGAATCTCATGGCTGGGGCGGGTAAAGTGGCGAAAATTGCACCGCGGCAGGCTTGCAGAGAGATGACGGAAGAGTTCTGGCGCGACCCGGCTGTCAAAATCGTCAATCAGGCCCAGACGCAAATCTGTTGCATGTTGCCAACTGCCCGAGCGAAGCTCGGCCTCGCCCCGTTTCAAGGCGATCAGGCCGTCATGCACATGTCGTGAGAACACCGTGCCTGCGGGTGTCAGACCCATGGGTCTGCGGCTGTGGTCCACCAAATCCACATCCAGCGCCTTTTCAAGACTGCGCAAGTGATTGGAGACCGTACTGATTGACAAACCGGTTTCAGCTGACACCTTTTGGATTGAACCCAACTTGGAAATAAGTTGGAAGACCTCCAGCCACCTGAGACTGAGTGCTTTCTTTGTCATCGGGTGCTCCCAAACCAGCGAACTATCAGTCAAAAGCGAAACAAAGTTTCGCTTTTTACGCAACCAGTATTTTGATTTACTAATTCAACGCGTAAGGACTATGGTTTTTCTACTGTTCCAGAGTTCGGACGTTTCAAGAGCCGACAAGTGGAACCAGCAGGGAGAAAATAGTCAAAATGATCAAGAAATATCTGCTCACAACAGCATATGCCGGGATTGCGGCCGTTACCGCTTCACAAGCCGCCGCGCTTGATGAACTGACGGTTGCATATTTCCTCGAATGGCCGATGCCGTTCCAGTATGCGAAAGCAAACGGAACCTACGAAGAAGAACTGGGCGTCAAGATCAACTGGGTGTCTTTCGACACCGGTACCGCCATGTCAGCTGCGATGGCCTCGGGTGATGTACAGATCGCGGTCAGCCAAGGGGTACCACCGTTTGTGGTAACCACTTCGGCCGGTCAGGACATCCAGATCGTCGATGTGGCGGTCAGCTATTCAGACAACGACAACTGCGTTGTTGCCGAAGCGCTTGAAATCGACAAGGGCAATGCGGGTGAATTGAACGGCAAGAAGGTCGGTGTTCCGATCGGCACAGCTGCGCATTACGGTTTCCTGTCGCAAATGTCTCACTTTGGTGTCGACATCGGTTCAATGGAAATTGTTGACATGGCTCCGGCCGATGGCGCCGCGGCATTTGCGCAGGGCAACCTCGACATGGTTTGCGGCTGGGGTGGCGCGCTTCGTCGCATGACCGAGCATGGCAACATCCTGCTGACCGGTGCTGAAAAAGAAGAGATCGGTATCCTGGTGTTCGACGTCACTAGCGCTCCGGCAAGCTTCATCGAAGAAGAGCCTGAGCTTCTGTCGAAGTTCCTTAAGGTTACCGCAGATGCCAACGCCAAGTGGAACGCAGGCGACAGCAAAGATGAAATGCTGCCGGTGATTGCCAAGGATGCTGGTATGGATCCTGCAGACGCTGAAGCCACAATCGCGACTTTCACCTTCCCGTCAGTTGAAGACCAGCTGTCCGAGAAGTGGCTAGGTGGTGGCGCGCAAGACTTCATGCAGGGTGTTGCAAACGTGTTCGTGTCGGCAGGCAGCATCGAATCCGCTCTGGATTCGTATGATGGTGCCGTTAATGCAGGCCCGCTGACAGCTGCGAATAACTAATCACGCAGGACATTTCATGCGACCGGCCCCGGTTTCGGGCCGGTCGACAGCTATGAAAGCAGGAAGGAGGCAGGATGCCTGAACTGGACATCGTAGAATTGTCCATGCGCTTTGACTTACCCAACGGCTCCTCAGTACAGGCCCTACAAGATGTTTCACTCAGCCTTAAAGAGGGTGAGCTGATGTCTGTCCTTGGCCCGTCGGGCTGTGGTAAAACGACGTTGCTAAACATCGTTGCAGGATTTCTGGCGCCGACATCTGGCAAGATTGAACTGAACGGCCATCTGGTCAAAGGCCCTGATGCTGAACGAGGGATGGTGTTTCAGAAGGGCGCGTTGTTCGAATGGATGAACGTGCGGGAAAATGTCGAGTTTGGCCCGCGCATGAAAGGCATGCCCAAAGCCGAGCGTGACCAGATTTCCGACCATCTGCTTGAGGTCGTCGGGCTTCAGGATTTCAAAGACAAGGCGGTTTATGAACTATCGGGCGGGATGCAGCAGCGTGTTGCGTTGGCGCGGTGCCTGGCAAACGAGCCGGACGTCATCCTGATGGACGAACCGCTGGGTGCTTTGGATGCACTGACCCGTGAGAAAATGCAGGGCCTTGTCCTGAAGCTTTGGAAAGAAACGGGCAAGACGATCATCCTGATCACCCACTCGGTCGAAGAGGCCTTGTTGCTGGGTGAGCGTTTGATTGTCATGGCCCCCAGACCGGGGCGCATTCACCGCGAATACAATCTGCCTTTTGCTGAACGCGGTGTGAATGCCGATCTGCGTGATGTGAAGAAATCCGAAGGTTTTGCGGAAAAGCGCGATGAGATCCTCTCGATGATCTGGGAGATGGAAGAAGAAATTATGGGTCGGACGGAGCAGGCATCATGATTGTACTTCTCTTCTATATCGGCCTGTTCGGTGGCGCGTTTTTTATCGTCTACGCGTTACGCCGCGGTTTGCAATCGCGTCAGGATTTCACAAGCTTGAAAACTGTGACTTTCGGCGACGAAAGTGCCGTACGAGCGGATAGGGCTGCATCGATAATCTCGGTTCTCGTGATCTTTGTAATCTGGGCGGCTTTCACCGGCTCGAAGTTGTTTCCGATCCATGTGCCGGGCCCATTTGTGGGTGATACGCAATTCACCTATACGCTCGAAAACGCGGATGGCAGCACGGATGAAGCCACGATTTTTGTTCGCGTTCCAGCCTTCGGTGAGGAAGCAGAGAAATTCGAGGTCGAGCCCGGCAGCGGATTTGCCAAAGACGATGCGGTTGCCGCTGCTGCGGGCCGCTCATCGACGATCCTGTTCGACAAGAACGATGATGCCAAACGTAATGAGGGTGCAAAGATCGTCGCGATCAACGGCACACCTATAGGTGAAGGCCAAAAGGTTGATACAGGCGATGGTACTGTAACGCTGACCGGTAAAGGGGCGATCAGTTTCACCCCCAAACAGGGCTTGCAGATGAACCCCATCTGGCTTCCAGCCCCTGAAACCGTTGTGGCCCGGTTCTTTGAGATTGCGAATGAAGGCTACCAGAACTTCTCGCTTTGGGAGCATCTGGGTTGGTCGCTGTTGCGCGTGATTGCTGGGTTTATCGCAGGTGCGCTTGTGGGGATTCCGCTGGGTTATGCAATGGGCCTATCCGGTTGGTTCCGCGGCTGGTTCGATCCGATTGTCGAGTTCATGCGACCGGTGCCGCCACTTGCGCTGATCCCACTGGTGATCATCTGGTTCGGCATCTGGGAGACCGGCAAGATCGTTCTGCTGTTCCTTGCGGCCCTTTGGATCATGACCATCGCCGCGCGGGCTGGTGTGTCCGGTGTGAACATCTCGAAAATCCACGCAGCGTATTCTCTGGGGGCGTCGAAATGGCAGATCATGCGCCATGTGATTGTGCCCAACTCGCTGCCCGAGATTTTCACCGGTGCACGTGTGGCCATGGGTGTCTGTTGGGGAACTGTTGTTGCGGCTGAACTGGTTGCCGCACAAAAGGGTGCCGGTATGATGATCATCGCCGCATCCAAATTCCAGCTGACCGACATTGTCATCATGGGGATCGTCCTTATCGGGGTGATCGGATATGGAATCGATATCCTGATGCGCAAGGCCGAGAACTGGCTGGTGCCATGGAAAGGCCGCAGCTGATCGGTCTTTCCGATACTGTGGTAACAAAGCGGCCCCCGAGCAATCTCGGGGGCCTTTTGTTTCAGCTGCGATTATGAATGCGGCGTTGGACCTTGCTGCTGTTTTAGCTTGAACACGGCATCGGTCTGTATACCTTCAGAGCTCCTGTGCCCAAGGCGGGTTTGCCCCCGCTCGGGATACGGTGACGGCAGCGACCTTTGCACCGTATTCAAGCGCGTCGCGAAGACTGCTTGTGGGCAAAGTGCGCAAGGCGGGTTTGTTGAGGTGACCGGTTTGGCTCAACGCGGCCAGCACACCTGCGTTGAACGTATCGCCAGCACCAACAGTATCCACAACCTTAACTTTCTGGACGGGTACGGATACGTCCGTTCCATCAGAAAGATAGCCTGTCGCGCCATCCCCCCCTTTGGTCACGATTGCAATCGCTGGTCCTGCACGAAGCAGCAGGGGGATTTTCTCGGCATGGCTTTCGGGGCCCGGTATAATCCAATCAAGGTCTTCATCGGAAACTTTGATGATGTCGGTCTTTGCGATCATACGGTTCAAGCGGGTCCGGTATCGGGTCTGATCCTTGATAAAGCTGGGTCGAATATTGGGATCCAACATCACTGCATGATCCGCGCCATGACGATCAAGTGTGGCCGCGTAGGCATCGGCACAGGGTTCGCAAGCCAGGCTGATCCCTCCGAAATACAGTGCGGAAACGCCCGGTAGTTGATCCGGCATGTCTTCGGGCCGCAGCATCCGGCCCGCCGTATTCTCATCGACAAAACTGTATGTGGCGTGCCCATCCCGCAACTGCACGAATGCAAGTGTCGTAGGACGGTCCGAGCGGATAACGTGCGAGGTCGCGACATGGCTGATCTGCAAGGCGGCGATCAACTGCTCTCCGAACATGTCGGTAGATAGCCCTGACAGCAGCCCCGTTTGTATGCCCAGACGACCCAGTGCAATCGCGGTGTTGAAGATTGCACCACCGGAATGTGGGACAAACCCTTTGCCGCCAGAAACCGTTGGTTCGGCGATCATATCGATCAGAGCTTCTCCACAGCACAGGATCATTCTGCTATCCCTCGGCCTGCTTGAAAATGCGCGGCCAAATTACCGTGCCAAGGCATTCTTACAGAAATTGTTAGCGCCAACAATGCCAAACTCATCCTGTTCTGACACATACAGGTTCATCGATTGCCGCAATTCATCGAACCGACCTCCTGCGTTGAAGGCACGCAGAAAATCCTGACCAAACAGCCAGCGGTTCTTTTCGGCCACCCCGCCAACAAGAAACACACCTCCGGAGGGGATAAGAGCAACAGCAAGATCGCCCATTATGGCGCCCAGATGCTCGGTGAACATTCGCGCCGCCTTAACAGCGCAGGCATCCGAGCCATCCTGAGCATCCTGCAGAATGTCTTTTGCCGAACGTATCATGCCGTTGGGCTGACCTTCGGCCATTCCGATCGCCTGATAGAGAACCGGTAGGCCAGTTCCGCTCAGGAACATCTCGGCCTCGATGGTGAGCGTATCGTCAAAAAAGCAGTCGGGTATGATCTGGCGCGCTGCGCTGAAAACTTCGACCTCGTCACGATGGCGCGGAGACAATCCAACATGGCCGCCCTCGCCGGAAACGGTGTGAAAATGTCCTTCGGAGTAGAGCAGGGCGCCCACGCCCAGCCCGGTTCCCGGCCCGACAACTAGCCGTGTCCCCAGTGGTGGAGCGGCTGAGCCCTGCAATACCTCAACATCATTCTCGGTAATCTCGGCGACTGACCATGCGGCAGCAGTGAAATCATTGATGACATAGGTATGGTGCGCGCCGGTTGCTCGAGCCAGAGCGTCTTCGGAAAGATCAAGATTGGCATTGGTCAGGCGAATGGTGCCGTCCTGAACCGGACCAGCCCCGGCAGCGACGACCGCGCGCGGCTGTGTTCCGACCTCGTCGCAGAGGCTGTGCAATGCGTCTTGCAGATCACTTACGGCGCCGGTGGGATGTTTGCGAAGATCGGTTAACTCCCCCTCGGTCACGACACCCAGTCTTGTGTTGGTTCCGCCAATATCGGCCACCAGATTCCAATGGGCGTGCAGCCCTCCCTTGGGTCGAACCCATGGGGCCGGGTGGGCGTCACTTGCTTGGATTGTTTGCAGCGCCCCGACGTCAGTTCCGGACTGAACGAATATGCCCTGTACCAACGTGCCGGGTTCAAGCGCTTCATGTACCGCCTCCAGAATCTGCGCCAGGTCAGATCCCGTATCGGCGGCTATAGTCACGAAAGAAGGCAGAGATAGCTCATGCGCGCTGCGCATCAGCGCAACTATATCGGTGCCCTCTTTCACGACTACGCTGCACCAATCAATCGGCTCGGCGATGATGGAAAAATCATCCCGCCAATTTTCGGGAAAGTGGCGGGCCAATCGATCCAGCAAAGACTGCGGGTATTGCCCGTTGGTTATCGTATCAAGGATGAGCGGATCGACCTCTACACCCAGATTGGCCATCCCATAGCTCCGCATTTCCTGACGCGCCGCGCCCTGTGCAAGCAATTGATGGTGCAGGCTGCGGGCATTAGTGCGAGGGTCGCGTTCGATTCCGACGGACGGGTTCAAGGTAGAGATGTTGAATATCCGATCACCCATCCGAGCGACGACTGCCTCAGAAAACGCTGCAAAATAGTCGGCCATTACTCGATTGCGCCACCCGCCGATATCCTCCAGCGCTGGGGGGATATCGTTGTGATCCAGCACAATGCATGGCCGAATGCTGTGTGCCAAAAGCTGATCAATCCGCTGCTCGCACTGATCCAATGCGCGTGCATCAGGAATGCGACCGTCTGGCATGATTTGCTGCCAACGGACTGTAAAGCGGTGCATGTCTAGCCCAGTTGCCGGTTCTGCAGGAGAAGCCGCACCAAACAGAAAGCCATTGGGAAAGTCAGAACGGGTATATTTCATTGTCGCAACCTGTTGGAGCCATGACCAGCGTCACGCCATCTAACAGGTTATGTTAGCGGTATCTAGATTAACGTTTATATGAACCGCGCGTCCTGAACAGGACATCACATCCCTCGATCTGCTGGCCGTCCCATGTCACTGAATGCGCATTATAGTTGATCAGCACTTCGTGCGACTGCGTCTCGCGCCGCCGCAGCCCTTTGGGCATCGGATGGAGCGCCAGATCCGTTTTCTGGGCCGCCATGGCTATGACGCGATCCCAAAGGGCCTCATCGGGGAACCCCGCTAAATACCAAAGACCGGCACCGCCATGCAACGCCGCAGTGCCATCTGCGAAAGAAAGCAATTTTTGCGCGGAGCCTGACAAGCGCTCAACCCAATGTTCCGCAGCACCGCCCCCTTCGACAATGCGGGTTACGCCGGGTGGCAAAGTCTCGATCAGATCGACATGGCTGCTGAGGCCATCAAGACCTGGGCGCCCCGAATCAGGGATCTGAAAATCTTCGGTGATTGCCCCGCTGCGCGGTCCCAGAACGGCAAGATCACATCCTTGTAGTAGCCTTTGTTCAAGATCGCCTAGGGCAGCCAGGCCCGGTGCTAGGATCAGATTATAGTGCTCCTTGCCGACCTCGTCCTGAGGCACGAAATCCACCGACAACCCAGCGTGCCGCAGCGCGCGGTAGGCAGAGAATACGAGCCGGAAATAATCGAACCCCGCGCCCTGAGGCTGCGTTGTCCAGGCCCAGTCAGATGCATAATCGAAGACGATAGCAACCTGCGCATGGATAGGCTGAACCGTGTCTATCGCGGCCAGATCATCGGCGGTCTGACGCGCCTCTGCCAAACCGGGTGCTTCGTCGCCATGCGGGGTAAGTAGACCGGCATGCATCTGTTCCTGCCCAAATGGCGCTTGCCGCCAGCGGAAATAGCTGACCACTTCGGCCCCATGGGCCACCGCCTCAAGCGACCAGAGGCGCACCATGCCGGGTAGGGGTGCCGGGTTGTAGGGGGCCCAGTTCACTGGACCGGGTTGCTGTTCCATGACCCACCAACGGCCTCGACCGACGGCGCGGTATAGGTCGTGGTGAAAGGCCTGCATGTCCGGATCACCCTGCTGCAGAAATGCAGTCTTGTGCGGCTCGTCCACTTCCAACCGATCCGACAGGAAGCCAATCGGATAGCTGTCCCACGTCGCGATGTCCAAATCCCTGCCTATATCGAAATGATCGAATTCCAGCACGCGCCCCATGTAATTGTGCAGCAATGGTTGATCCGTTAGCGGCCGCAGCGCATCGACCTGGGCCTTGTTGAACGCCACCACCTGATCCGAACTGAACCTGCGAAACGCCAAGACGTGTGCCGGGTTGGGCTCGGTCACGGTCTGGTTCGGCAGCTCGATCTGATCGAAGCTGTTATATTCCATCGACCAGAACACATTCCCCCAGGCATCGTTCAACGCGTCGATCGAGTTGTATCGGTTCGCCAGCCAGCGGTGAAAAGCATACAACGCCGCAGCACTATAGCTGAGCGTCGTATCGTGACAGCCATATTCGTTATCGATTTGCCAAGCAGCGATATGCGGGTTGCGGCCATAGCGCTGACCCATGATCTTCGTGATCCGCTTGCATTCGTCGATATAGCCGGTGTGACTAAAGCAATAATGTCTGCGTGAGCCGAACTTGCGTAGATTGCCATCAACATCCACAGCCAGCATGTCGGGATGCTTGTCCAGCATCCATCGCGGAGGTGTTGCCGTCGGGGTGCCCAGCACAATCTTCAGCCCTGCCGCACCCAAGGTTTCAATCGCGCGATCCAACCAGTCGAATTGCAGGTCTCCAGCAGTGGGTTCCATTCGGCTCCAGGCGAATTCGCCGATCCTGACCCATTTCAAGCCAGTCTCGACCATGCGCGCGGCGTCCTGAGCCCAGTTTTCTTCGGGCCAGTGTTCAGGGTAATAGCAAACGCCAAGTTCCGGCTTCATAGTATAACTCTGTGTTCAGCTTGACCTTGCGCCACATTTGGCGCGGTGAGTGTCATGCCATTCGTCGGCGTTCTTACAAGAGTGTCCGCGTCCAGCCCTTGGCGGGCGGTGGTGCAGAACAGTGTAGTCAGGTCATCACCACCAAAACTCGGGCACGAAGTGTGTTTGGCATCGAAACCAACCGCTCTCAGGAATTGACCGCCGGGCGTATAGGCTGCAACCCGGCTGGCACCCCATTGGGCGATCCAGATGTTTCCGTCGTGATCAACCACGGCACCGTCCGGGTTCAGATCTTCGCTTTGCAGGTCAAGGAAGACCGCCGCTTTTCCTATGGGCCAGCCTGTCTGCGCGTCCAGTTCCCAACGCATGACCAGCTTGGTGGCGGTATCGCTGTAATAGGCGCAGGATCGGTCCGGCGCAAAGCAAATTGCATTTGAGATGGTGATATCTCGGACCAATGGCCGTAGCTCGCCATTCCAATAGCGATAGATCGAACCTGCGCCTACTTCTGCCTGTTTGCCCATGGTGCCAATCCAGAACCCGCCCCAAGGATCGGCGCGCCCATCATTGGATCGAGTCACCGGATTGTCGACCTCAAGCGGGGCGATCAAATCTTTGGCTCGACTCTCAAGCCCAAATCGCCACAGGCCGGTTTCCGACGCGATCAGCAAAGTGTCACGGTCTACCCATCCTGCGGCTGAGACATGTTCATCGAACGCCCAGCTATGCGCTTGTTCATTTTCTCGCGTCATCAATCGCTTGCCGATGATATCGAACCAGAAAAGCTGTTGCCGTTTAGGGTGCCACAATGGCCCCTCGCCCAATTCGCAGGGGCGGTCGTCATAGACCTGACTCATCCAACGGCCTCATCATAGGCAGCAACGATTTGCCGGGCACGGTTTGCTATATCTCCAACTGACATTCCGGGCTTGTAGAGCGCAGATCCAATTCCGAAGCCGTCGGCGCTGGCCTCGATCCAGGCTCCAAAGTTCTCGGGGCCTGCACCGCCCACGGCAAAGACCTGAGCACCCGGCGGCAAAACAGGGCGCAGCGCAGCCAACCCTGCAAGACCGGCAAGCGAACCGGGGAAAAGTTTTAACCCCGTAGCCCCGGCCTGGAGCGCTGCGAAGGCTTCGGTCGGGGTGAACACACCCGGCCAGCTTTGCAGCCCAAGTGCGACAGAGCGTTGGATCACGGACACATCGCAATTTGGCGAAACGATCAGTTTGCCCCCGACATCGGCAACCGCGTCAACCTGATCGGGGGTCAATACAGTACCCGCTCCGATAAGCGCGCGGTCCCCGATCTCCGAGGCGAGAACTCGGATACTTTCTAGCGGATCGGGAGAATTCAGCGGAACCTCAATCCGGTCTATGCCCGCTTCCAGCAGGGCGTGACCGACCGGTAGCGCCTCGTCAGAGGTTAACCCACGCAGAATGGCGATGATTGGGCGGCTCATGCGGTTTGCCTCGTTAATGTTCGGGCCTGCGACAGACCCGCAAGTGTTGCGATTGTGGCGTCTGCGGTTTCGACCATGGCACCTTGTTGCTGCAGGGCGGTCGCGTAGGCCTTGGTCAGACTTTCCGAGCCGATGATCGCCAATTGTTGGCCCAGCCAATAGGGCCGCGATGCGGCGAGCTCGGCGCCAATCAGGAACCCTGAAAGACGGGCGCGTGCAACGCTCTTGCTTTGACCGTGCAGCAAATCAGCGGCCCGTAGCCCGAATAGGCGCGCTGCCAGCTGCTCGGGTTTCGACAGCATGTCGGCAACCGCTTCGGTAAAACTCGCGTCGTCCCAGCCCTCGTCAATTGAATGCTGCAGAACGGATTGCCCGCGCAGCAGATCAAACAACTCGCCGGTCATGAAGGTTCGGAAACTGACCACCTCTCCGGCACTGATCTGGGCCCACTTCGTATGAGTACCGGGCAGGCAAATCACACCGTCCCAATTCTGATGCGTGCTGAGGAACCCCGCGATCTGAGTCTCTTCGCCGCGCATCACATCGGGAGGGCTGGTCTGTTTCAGCCCCGGAACAACGAAGGCCCGAATGCGCGGATCGGTGTTTGGAACACGGAATGGTACGATCGGGATTGGTTCGGACGGAACAGCGGAATACGGGGCCTCGACCCAACCTTGCCGTGCCCCAACCATTCCGCAGGCGATCACATCTACCGGTTGCCCGGGCAGCCAATCTTCGGTCAAAGCTAGCAGGGCTGCCTGAAAACCTCCGCCGGCTGTGCGGGACATACCATCTGACGACGCGGCCTGTGCCAAAACGCTATCACCTTGCATGGCCCATGCCCGCAGATGAGATGTTCCCCAGTCAACAGCGATCCACTCGACATTCATAGCGTCACCCCGTTCCTACCACGCCGCCGTCAACCACCATGCACTGCCCGGTCATTGCACGGCTTGCGCTTGAAGCCAGAAACAGGGTTGGTGCGATCATGTCTTCGGGCGTCAGATGCTCTTTCAGGCTCTGGCGATCCATATGCGCAGCCAGATCTTCGGGTGTGGCCCACATGTCCAGCTGTTTCTGTGTCAGAACCCATCCCGGTGCCAGCGCGTTGACGCGAATTTTATGTGGCCCAAGTTCACGCGCCAATGAGCGTGTCATGCCGGTGATTGCCGCATTTGAACTTGTATAGATTGGATAACCTGCGTTCCCCATCAGGTAACTAATCGAACTGAAATTGATGATCGAACCGCCTTTGTCCTTCATCTGTCGCGCGGCTTCCTGACAGGCAAAATAATAGGCCTTTAGGTTGACTTCGATCATCCAGTCCCAGAACTCGGTTGTAGATTCTTCAAGTGAGTGCCGCTTGTCATTCGCGGCGTTGTTGACCAGCACTTTAATCGGGCCATGGGCTTCAGCTGCTTTGGCCATGGTGGCGTGCAACAGCTCGGTATCAGTCATGTCACCCTGCAGGAACAAGGGGGCGCGGCCGTGCTTGTCACGCATCTGTTCGACAAATTCACCGGCATCTGACCGACCGATAAAGGCAACTTTAGCCCCTTGGGCCATGAACCCGTCAGTCAACGCTGCACCAACGCCCGAACCGCCGCCGGTGATATAAACAGAGGCTCCGTTGAGGTCTTGAAATGTAGCAGGTTGATCCATCAGTGGCTCTCTCTCGTCACTAGGCGCGTGTCTTTGCCCACAAGGAAATCAAGGTCCGCGCCGCGATCAGCCTGCAACACGTGGTCGATATATAGCTTCGCATACCCGCGCGAGTAATGCGGATCGTCCGGTTGCCACAGGGCGCGGCGGGCGTCCAGTTCCTTTTCGTCGACCAGCAGCTGCAGCTCGCCCTTGTTGGCGGACACGCGAATACGGTCACCGGTTTTGACCAACGCCAACGTACCACCAGCCTGAGCCTCAGGGCTGACATGCAGGATAACTGTCCCGAATGCGGTACCAGACATACGCGCGTCCGAAATACGGATCATGTCGCGCACGCCGTCTTTTACCAGCTTGGCCGGAATTGGCATGTTCCCAACCTCAGGCATCCCGGGATAGCCCTTGGGCCCACAACCTTTGAGGACCAGAATGGTCTCAGGTGTTACTGGTAAGTCGTCGCGGTCGATATTGGCTTTCAGATCTTCGATGCTCTCAAAAACGTATGCTTCGGCCTCGGTTTCCAGCAGTGCATCTGTGGCCGCTGAAGGCTTCACGATTGCCCCGTTGGGCGCAAGATTGCCGCGCAGAACCCGCAGGCCTGCGGCGGGTTTTATCGGATCGTCAAATGGGCGGATGACGTCTGTGTTGAAACACTCAGCCCCTTCACAGTGGGCCGAGATGTCCTTGTTCAGAACTGTTCTTGCCGGGCGCAGGAAAGGTTTGAGTTCGCTCAGAACCACTGGCACACCGCCTGCATAACAGAAATCCTCCATCAGGTATTTGCCAGAAGGCATGCAATTGACCAGCAGGGGGATTTCCGATCCGATTTCAAAGTCTTTCAACGTCAAGTCGACACCCACGCGACCTGCAAGTGCCAACAGGTGGACCACTGCGTTTGTCGATCCTCCGACGGCTGCATTGGCGAGGATGGCATTCTCAAACGCCTCCTTGGTCAGGATATCTGATGGTTTGAGGTCCTCGTCCACCATCTCGACAATGCGCTTGCCGGTCAGATGCGCCAGTGCCATGCGGCGGGCATCAACGGCAGGCAGGGCGGCGTTGGTGGGCAGCGACATGCCCATCGCCTCAACCAATGAGGCCATGGTACTAGCGGTGCCCATAGTCATGCACACACCCGCGCTACGCGACATGCCTGATTCAGCGTTCATGAAATCCTGAAGTGTCATTTCTCCGGCACGAACAGCCTCGGAAAACTTCCAGACATCTGTGCCCGAGCCGATATCCTGACCCCGGTATTTGCCGTTCAGCATCGGGCCAGAGCTAACCACGATGGACGGTAAATCGACCGAGGCTGCACCCATCAGCTGCCCCGGGGTGGTCTTGTCGCATCCACCCAGCAGGACAACGCCGTCGATACCATAGGCGCGGATCGATTCCTCGATATCCATCGCCAGCAGGTTGCGAAACAGCATGGCGGTGGGTTTCATCTGGGTCTCGCCCAGCGACATAACGGGGAATTCCACTGGAAAGCCGCCGGCCTCCCACACGCCCCGTTTCACGCCTTCGGCCAGATCACGAAGGCCCGAATTGCAGGGCGTCAGTTCCGACCATGTGTTGCAGATGCCGATGATGGGGCGCCCGTCAAAAGCGTGATCCGGAAAGCCCTGGTTTTTCATCCAGGACCGGTGAATGAACCCGTCCTTATCGAGTTTTCCGTACCAATGCTGTGAACGGCGTTTCTTGGTCATTATTGGCTCTGTCTGTCTGGCGTTGGAATTGAAAGTTTTTTTTAGAAGACGAAGATCAAGCTGCGCGGGCTGGACGGCACCAATCTGGCAGCCAATCGCCATGGGCAGAAAGCAGATCGGTGACGAGGTTGCGAATTTGGCGCAGATCCAGCTCGGCCGCAGTATGGGGATCCATCATTGCGGCGTGATAGATGTATTCGGGGTTTTCTTCGGTCAGCGCACGAACCGTTAGCTCTTGTACGTTGATCTGGGTCCGCATCAACGCGATCAGTTGTGGCGGGATATCCGTGACCACGGAAGGTTGGACGCCATTCGAGTCAACCAGACACGGCGTTTCAACCGCTGCACCTAGGGGTAGTTGCGGAATCTGACCCGTATTTGGCAGGTTGCCGTAAGCTGTGTACGGCGTGTCTGTCACGATTGCGTTCATAAGGTCGGCGGCGAATTCATGGCTTCGGGTTACTTCGATGTTCCGACCATCTGTCAGGGTCTTGGCCTGTTCCTTCCAATTGGCCACCTGCTCGACACAGCGGGTCGGGTATTCGTCCAGCGGTATGCTGAACTGTTCGATCAGGTCATTGCGACCGTCTTTGATGAACCAAGGAACGTATTCTGCAAAATGCTCGGAACTTTCGGTGCAGAAGTATCCAAGATGGTCCATCACTTCGTACCGGACTTTGTTTGGACAGCGCGGCATTAGCAGCGGAGGCTTGGGTAAATGCCCGGCGCGATAGCCCTGACGCAAAGCCGGATACAGATCGCGGCCTTCATGCTCGAGCTTGAGGAAGAACGCGACGTGATTGATACCGGCAACTTTGTAGCGAAAGTCCGCCTTGGGCAGGTCTAGATCATGCGCCAGTTCTTCGACCGTGTTCTGGACAGAATGGCACAGGCCGACATGTTTCAGATTAGGGAAGCGCTCAGCCAGAGACCAGGTGTTGATGGCCATCGGATTCACGTATTGCAGCAGCGTTGCGTTGGGGCACAACTGCATCATGTCCTGCGCGACGCCCCACAGAACGGGCACAGTGCGCAGGCCGCGCATAATGCCACCAACACCCAGCGTATCGGCGATAGTCTGACGCAGGCCATATTGTTTTGGGATTTCAAAATCTGTCACCGTGCAAGGCTCATACCCGCCAACCTGAAAGGCAGTGATCACGAAATCTGCGCCGTCCAGCGCCGCGCGACGATCCGTGTGGGTTGAGACGGTTGCACCCGTGCCGACTGAGCGGATCATGGCCTTGGCCACAGCTTCGCTTTCGGCCAAGCGCACCGGATCGATATCCATCAGCGCAAAGTGGCTGTCTGCAAGGGCAGGGGTGAGCAGGGCGTCGCCCACGATGTTCTGCATGAAGATCGTGGAACCTGCACCTACAAAGGTGATCTTGGTCATGAGGTAAACCTCTGGTTTGACGTTATTTTACGGCACCGAGGGTCAGGCCCGCGATGAAGTGTTTCTGCATCAGGAAGAACATGGCAACCGGCGGCAGGGCTGCCACTATAGAACCGGCACTCATCAACTGATAGGCAGCGCGAAATTGCGCGTTGAAGCTGGTGATCCCGGCTGTCACGGGCTGGCTTTCGGCCCCTTGGGTCAGGACAACAGCCCAAAAATAGTCGTTCCAGATGAAGGTGAAAATCAGGACACTGAGTGCGGCGATGGCCGGTTTCATCAGTGGTAGAACGACGTACCAGAAGATTCGCCATTCGCTGATGCCCTCGACCCGTGCGGCCTCGATCAGTTCGAATGGCAGGGCGCGGATGAAGTTGCGCATGAAGAGCGTGCAGAACCCGGTCTGGAAGGCGATGTGGAATAGCACAAGCCCTGTTTTGGTGTTGTAAAGGCCCAACTCCAGCGTGAGATCGCGCACGGGGACCATCAGGATCTGGAAGGGTACGAAATTGCCCGCCACAAACATAAAGAAGATCCAGAGGTTCGATTTGAATTTGTAGATCCCCAGCGCGAAGCCTGTCATGCAACTGAGTGCAACGGCCCCGATTACCGTTGGTACGGTGATCAGGAACGAGTTCATCAAGTAACGTGGCATATCCGAATTGAAAAAGACCTGACCATAGTTGAACGCGCCCTCAAAACTGGACGGCATCCCCCAGTAATTCGCATTGGTGAAGTCTGCGGCTGGTTTGACCGAGAAAAGCGCGACCGCCAAAAGGGGGCCCAGCCATAGTAGCAGTGCCAGAGGCAACATCGCCTGATAAGTGATCTGTGCCGCACGGGGTTGTTTTTCGATCGGTTTGGGAAACATCTCAGTGCCCCCTTTCTTCGCGGTACATCGACCACAGGAAGTAGGCGATGAAGCAGAGCATAATCAGGAACAGGATCACAGCGATAGCTGCGCCATATCCCATGCGGAAGCCGTATTCGGACAGCGCGACCTCGAACATGTAGTAGGCCAGCACGCGGGACGAGCCAAAAGGACCGCCCTGTGTCATGATCGAGATCAGGTCAAAGCTGCGCAGCGCGCCGATGATTGTCACAACGAATGCGATGAATGTTGCCGGGCGCAGCTGCGGCAGAATGATGTGCCACAGCATTCGCCCACCTTTTGCGCCGTCCAGACGCCCGGCTTCGATCTGTTCGGGGTCGACGGCGTTCAGGCCGGTGAGGTAGAGGATCATGCAATAGGCCGTTTGTGGCCATAGACCTGCGAAGATAATGCCGTAGGTTACGAAGCGCTCATCCCCCAGCACGTTCAGTGGACCGAGGCCAAAGAGGCTTAGGAATTCATTTAGCAGGCCAAAGGTTGGGTCGTAGAACCATGTGAATACTAGCCCAACGACGACCTGAGAGATGACGAAGGGAAAGAAGAACAAAGACTTGTAGAGGCGGATGCCCCAGACCGTCTGGTTCAGGAACAGTGCAATAAACAAGCCTGCAGGGATTGCGGCCAGATACAGGATCAGCCAGATCAGGTTGTTCTTGAGCGAGATGTAGAAAGCGTCGCGGTCCACCCATTCCCAATACAGATCTTCATAGTTGCGAAAGCCGACATATTCAGCTGCACCTAAACCGTCCCATTCATAAAGAGACAGATTGAAAGACTGAAAGACCGGGATGATCACATAGACCATGAAGAACAACAGACCCGGAGCCAAAAACAGCCAGGGCGCGATGCGCTGTTGGTTTCTGTGGAACCAGCTTTCTTGCTCGGGGGCGTCAACGGCAGCGGTCATGGGCATCTCGGATCTGGTGGGTGAAGGCGGGCTGAAGCCCGCCCTACTATTGTGCAAGGTGTAGGCCGGGCTTCAGCCCGACCCTGGACAAGATTTAGTTGTCGTAGATGCGCTCGCGCGCACGTTCCAGCTTGGCCAGAATCTTGTCAGCGTTGTCCGGCTTGACCATGAATTCCTGGAAGCCTTCCATCGACACTTTTGCCATTTCCGCTGGTGCGTCGCGGTCCCAGAACTGTGCAACACCGCCGGGGCTGTTAGACGATAGCATGACAAAGCCCTGCTGCAGGAACTTGTCGTCGTCCACTGCGGATTGCGCGTTCACAGGCAACTGGCCGAGGTTTGCACCGTTGTTGATTTCGGTCTGTTCGTCCGCAGAGACTGCGAAACGCAGGAACTCACGCGCGGCTTCCTTGTTCGAGGCATTGGCCGGGATATGGAACGTATCGGTCGGCGCGTCTTCAGCCAGTTCAACATCGGGGTTGATGGCGACAAACTGATAGAAGTCCAACTGATCGTCGGTTAGGCCTGCTTCACGCAGCGGAGCCACAGCGAAGTTACCCATCAGATAGGCGGCGGCCTCACCGTTGACCATAAAGGGCAGGGCTTCTTGCCAGCTATATGTCTGGTGGTTGTCAATGAATGCGCCCATGTCGATCAGCTGTTTCCAGTTGGCGAAGGTCTGCTTAACCCGGTCGTCTTCCCAGCTGATCTCGCCATTTGCGAGTTGATTGTGAAAGTCGAACCCGTTGGTGCGCATGTTCAGATAGTCAAACCAGCCACCTGCTGTCCACAGGAACTTGGTGCCGATGGTATAACAGGCGCGGCCGGAATCGACGATCTTCTGGCAGTTGGCCAGTTCTTCTTCCCAAGTGGTCGGCTCGGTCAGACCCAGCTCATCAAAGATGTCTTTGCGGTAATAAACGCCCCATTGATAGTAGGTGTACGGAACGCCCCACTGTTTGCCATCAATGGTCATCGCACCTTTGGTCGAGGCCAGATTGTCGGCGATTTCAGGTTCAGCCCACAGGTCCGAGACGTCTTCGAAAAGACCCGCTTCAACATAAGGCTTCATCCGGTTGGCTGCATACCAGGTGGCAACGTCTGGCGTGTCAGCCGTCAGGAAGTTGCGAATCTGGGTCTTGTAGGCCTCACGGTCGATCACGGTGGTTTCGATTTCTAGACCGGGATGCTCGGCCGCGAATCGCTCGATCATCGCTTCCATCGTCGCGCGCGGCGCCGGGTTGGACGTATCGAGGAAGATTCGCAGCTCGCCGGTCAGCTCTGCTGCGACGGGCGCAGCAAGTGCCACACTGGCAGCCAAAGCAGCCGCTGTGCGCTTGAACATGGAATGCATAGTTTCCTCCCTTAAGCTTCCATATTGGTCTCAAATATTGAAACCTTGTTTTATATATTGAAAACTACACATCGACTCGGCTACTCTTGTCAAGACCCTCGTGCCCAAAGCCGAGGGAAAGTGGAGGAGAACAGGCACCCGTGGCAGGTGACGGAACAATAGGAAAAGCATGTGACGTGTTGGAACAGGTCGCGGCCTTCGAACGCCCGGTGCGGTTCGGGGAATTGCTGGAGCGCAGTGAATTTCCCAAGGCGACGCTATACCGCTTTCTGCAGTCGCTAACCAATCAGGGCATGCTGCATTACGAACCGGAACGGCAGACCTATTCGCCAGGTATGCGATTGGTGCGCCTGGCACATTCGGCATGGACGCATAGCTCATTAGCTCCAATTGCGCGGCCTTTCCTGGACGCTCTCAGCGCCGAGACAGGGGAGACCGTGCACTTGGCGCAACTTGATTCCGGGCAGGTGCTTTATGTGGATAAGCGCAACGCGCAACGACCAATTGAGATGTATTCCGAGGCCGGCAAGGTCGGCCCGGCCTATTGCACAGGCGTTGGCAAAGCGATGATGGCCTATTTGGACGAGGCGCAGTTGGAAAAGACGATCTCGCAACAAAGCTTTCATCGGTTCACTGACAAGACCTTGGCCTCGGAAAAGGCATTACGGGCTGATCTCGTTAAGATCCGCAGCCGGGGTTACGCAGTTGATGATGAAGAGCATGAGCCTGGCATCATCTGCATTGCCTGCCCGATTCTGACTAATGGGGGCCGCATGTTGGGGGCCCTATCGGTGACAGGATCGACTGGGCGAATGGATTTCGAGCAATTGCAATCTTGGGTGCCGCGCGTCCGGCGCGTCGCTGAACAGATCGGCACAGAAGCACAGGCGTGGCGGTTCCCCGAGGGCCAACAGAATAGGATGCAAGCAACATGACAGGTGTAACCCTGAAAGGCGCGATCAAACGGTATGGCCAGACGCAGGTCATTCACGGGATTGATCTGCAGATTGAAGATGGTGAGTTTTGCGTGTTCGTGGGCCCCTCGGGCTGCGGTAAGTCCACGCTGTTGAGGATGATCGCGGGTTTGGAAGAAACCTCGGACGGGGAAATCCATATCGGCGCACGTGAAGTCACGCATGTGGATCCTGCCAAACGCGGAGTGGCGATGGTTTTTCAAACCTATGCGCTCTATCCTCATATGACCGTGGCCGAGAACATGGGATTTGGTCTGCGTATGAACGGTGTTGCCAAGGCCGAGATCGATCAGAAGGTTCAGGAAGCGTCAAATATTCTGAAGCTCGACCAATATCTGAAACGCAAACCCAAAGCGTTGTCCGGCGGTCAGCGTCAGCGTGTCGCGATCGGGCGTGCCATTGTGCGCGGCCCCGAGGTGTTCCTGTTCGACGAACCGCTCTCGAATCTGGATGCAGAACTTCGCGTGGAAATGCGGGTTGAAATTGCGCGGCTTCATCAGGAAATCGGCGCGACGATGATCTACGTTACGCACGATCAGGTCGAGGCGATGACCATGGCCGACAAGATTGTGGTATTGCGCGACGGTCGGATTGAGCAAGTGGGAGCCCCTATGGACCTGTATCGCGACCCCGACAATAAGTTCGTGGCGGGTTTCATCGGGTCTCCTGCAATGAACTTCCTTGAGTGCGATGTCGTGGACGGCATGGTGCGGCACCCTGCACTTACTGATGATGTCCCGGTCACCGAGAGCGTTCCCAAAGGAGCGACGAAAGTAACATTGGGTATTCGCCCCGAGCATATTCAGGTGGATCGAAACGGTGACACCTGCACAGTTGATCTGACCGAAGCGCTCGGTGGTGTTTCATATTCTTATCTGCTGACGCCAAATGGCGATAAGCTGATTGTGGAAGAACGGGAAGACCAACGCAGTACGACCGGTGACCGCATCGGGCTTTCGGTTCGTCCTGAGCGTGCGATGCTGTTCGATCCCGAGACGGGTCAGCGGCTGCGATAGGGCTTGCCAGACCGGATCTGTTTTGCATGACTGCGCATTATCCATCGGCTTTCCGGAGGCTTTATGCGCAGTTCCAAAACCATCCATGTGATCTCGGCCCATGCTGAAGGCGAAGTGGGCGACGTTATCGTCGGCGGCGTCGCTCCGCCTCCGGGAGAGACGGTATGGGACCAAAGGACCTTTATCGCTGAAGACCAGACATTGCGGGATTTCATGCTGAATGAACCTCGCGGCGGTGTCTTTCGCCATGTGAATCTTCTGGTTCCACCAAAAAAACCCGAGGCGGATGCAGCGTTCATCATCATGGAACCGGAAGACACGCCACCGATGTCAGGCTCCAACTCGATTTGTGTCTCAACGGTTCTGTTGGACAGTGGCATTCTTCCGATGCACGAGCCTGAAACCCATCTGACATTGGAAGCCCCAGGAGGGTTGATCCGCGTCCGCGCCGAATGCCGAAATGGCAAGGCCGAACGTATCTTTGTGCATAATGTGCCAAGTTTCGTCGACAAGCTGGATGCCCGGATCGAGGTTGAGGGCATCGGGACGTTGCGCGTGGATACCGCGTTTGGTGGCGACAGTTTTGCAATTGTAGATGCCGCCGATCTGGGTTTCGAGCTTACCCCTGATGAAGGGGCTGATCTTGCAAGGACTGGCGCGCGTATCACCGATGCCGCCAATGAGCAGCTTGGCTTCGATCACCCTAGTAAAGACTGGAGCCACATTTCGTTCTGCCAGATTGCAGGCCCGCTCGATCGTCAGGGCGATATTCTCATCGGACGTAATACTGTCGCCATCAAACCGGGTAAGCTGGATCGTTCACCTTGTGGCACCGGTGCTTCAGCGCGGATGGCGGTTTTGCTGGCCAAGGGAGAAATGACGATGACCGATCGCTACCACGCGCGTTCAGTCATCAACAGTGAATTTCGCTGTCGTATCGTAGAGCGGCATGATCTGAACGGCCGCGTGGCGATCACCCCGGAAATCTCGGGGCGAGGCTGGATTACGGGTACGCACCAGCACATGCTGGACCCCGATGACCCATGGCCTGGCGGCTATCGCCTAAGCGACACTTGGGGGGCATAAGCCGGGGCCAAATTCGACCCCGTACTATTCTTTGGTTTCAACCTTCGAGACTGAACATCAATCGTGCGGTCACCGGTACGGTGCGGGTGATGCTGGGTAGTTGCGCCAACTCCATCAGCTTGTCTACGCCTGCCGAAACGCCCGCATCCTCGGTGCTGATGAACACCATGTCGTTGGTTGAAACCATGACGGTATCTTCGGCCACACGCAGGACAAACATATCGGTGTAGAATTCCACCTCGGTCCCCGCCAGAGCCAGCTTCGCATCCACCTCAATCGTGTTACTGGCCCCCACATCCAGCTTCGACACTTGGTCCATATCAATATTCGCGCTCAATGTCGCGGTCGCGGCCTTGCGAAACACATACTCGATCATCCGTTCGTTACGGATGTCGATATTCGTTTCGACCGACGACAGATCGATATCGATATTAACCTTGCCATCTTCGCTGACATGACCCGAAAGGTTGGTGAAAGAATTGACCTCTCCTACATCATCGATCTTGACCGTTCCATAAGCCAGATGAGACGCATCCGGGTTTAGTGTCCAATCAGCGGCCAGACCCGGGCCTGCAATATTAGCCGACGCAATCGTGATTGTTTTGAACAGAAGTTTCATTTCTTTCCTCCAGGATCTATGACAGTTCTGACCAAGCGGGCCCGGTCCCATGTCAAAGCAAACACACACAGGTCGCGTTTTATTCGATGAGTGTTGAGATGAGCACCGAACAAGCCGTGCGCGGCGCAATCCAGACCCACTCGAAACGGGTCTGGCGGTTTGGGCTGGCTTTGTCGGGTGCGTCGGACGTTGCGGATGATCTGTTGCAGGCGACGGCATTGCGTGCGTTGGAGAAACACCACCAGGTCACCTCGTATGAACGGCTGGACAGTTGGCTGATGACGATCTGCCGTTCAATATGGCTGAACGAGATACGGGCGCGATCCGTAAGAAAGGCGCAGGCGCTTTCGGTCACGCCCGAGGCGGAATTAGTCGCGACAGGGCCTGATTCAGAAACGAATATTTTCGCCGCTCAGGTGTTTACTCAAGTGATGCAACTGCCAGAGGCGCAACGTGAAACGGTGATGCTTGTGTTTGTCGAAGGCTACAGCTACCGCGAAGCTGCGGATATGCTGGACGTACCCATCGGCACAATCATGAGCCGGCTTTCCAATGCCCGGCAGAAACTGAAAACCGTTATGCAGCACGATGCGGCTGACACCGTGCAACGGAGTGGCAAATGAAGTTTTCCGACGAAACACTTCTGGCCTATCTGGAAGGCAGCCTCGATGAGGCCGAAGCCCGCGCCATCGAAGACGCGGTGGCCGAGGATTCTGCACTCGAACACCGTCTCATGGCGCTCGACCCATTTGCCCAGGTTGTGCAGCAGGCTTTTGAAGGCATTCCAACTGAGGCGCCTTCGATCGATCTGCCCATTCCGAGCGCTCAACAATCCAATGCCGGACCGCTCCGTTTGCTGACGGTCGCAGCCTCAGTTGCTGTTATTGCTGCGTCTGCAACATTCTGGGCCACGCGACCACAGGCATTGGGCTGGGCGGAGCAGGCTGCGATCTATCAATCGCTTTATTCACCGGACACGATTGCCGATCTGGACAATTCTCAGCAAACGCTGGACGCGCAGTTTGTTCAGGCCGAGGCTCAGTTGGGTCGTTCACTGAACCGGGACGTGTTGGAAACTCTGCCGGGCCTTGATCTGAAACGTGCTCAGGTACTGTCGTTCAAAGGTAAACCTTTGGTGCAGGTGGTCTTTGCTGACGCCCAGGGTAATCCGGTGGCGTTTTGTGTGATCCGGCAAGGCGCGGGAGCACCGGTCAAGGATGTGAACCTTGCGGTGCTCAGTGGTCTTGCGACAGCGACATGGGCGAATGATGGCTACGGCTATATGCTGTTGGGTGGAGATGCGCAAACAGACCTGAGTGGAGAACTAAGTGTTTTGACCGAGGCGTTCTCAGGCTGAGCGACAAGAATCCGCAAAACCACTTGTGAACCGCGGTAAATGCCCGAAGAATACCCGACATGAAGCCGAACCCTCAGATACCGGACCCGGATGATGAGGCCTTGGAAGAAGGGCCGCGCAGCATCTATGACGCCGATCCGCCGGAAGACGACGATTTGTGGTTCCTTCCGCCCGACGGCGGAGAAGACCCGGGAGAATTTCTGCCCTCTGTACCGAGACCGGACCAGCGTTTGCTGTTTGACCCAAGGGACTGGAGTGCGGCCCAATCCGAGTTATCAGCTGAACTTGCCGATCTGGCCGTGACATTTGGAGCTCTGGATGAACGTTTGCGCGCGGGTCCCAAGGGGTGGGGTCACCGTCTGGCCCTGATGGAGGTCTCGGATCTGGGCTGGTGGACGGGCGATCGGATCAGCGTCGACCGCCTTGCGCTTTGGACCGGTTTGCGGATCGGAGCAACCGGTGATGATGTGCAGGCTTTGTATCGGGCGGGATGGGCAGTGAGGCGGCTGTCGTCGGGTGCTGCGCCATCAGAGGGCGGCTGGGATGCGGGGCTGACCGCTTTTCTAGACCGTCAGGCCCAAGGTTTCGAAGATACACCCGAAGCAGTGATTGATCTGGCGGAAACCATGCGAAATGTCGCCGGTTTGCACCCGGTTACCCAGGCCGCCATCGGATTTCACGCGTGGCGCGCGTTGTCTCCTGGCATCGGACAGGATACCGAGGCCGCGGTCATCGCGGCCCGCCATGCCGCCGCGATGGGTCGAGGTGGCGCATTGTTCATGCCGCTTTCTCTGTCGGGCCCAGGTGCATTGCGGGGGGCAGGATCGTTGGACGAGAAACTTTCGGCCTGGATTCAGGGGGCAGGCCAGGCCTCACTTGCGGCTTTGCTGCATTTGGACCGGATCAGCGCTTGGGAAGGGCGCGCCCGCGACGCCATTTCGGACCTAAGCGGTCGAACCCCACCCTTGCTGATTGATGCATTAACGGCTTGGCCGATGGTTTCCGCCCCGCTGGCCGAAGAACTGACCCATGCCTCGCGTGCAGCGGCACAGCGAAATCTGGACAAATTCAGCGATAGGGGGCTGATCCGCGAAGTAACCGGGCAGGGTCGATATCGCGTATGGACGGCGGCCTTGTAACTGGCATTGATCTGTCGCTTTCACAAAGAGTGAAATGATAGGGTTGTTAGCTGGGTTCCTGGTATCGATCTTGGTACAGGATAAGACAGATCTTTGCGTGTTGTCTGGATCGGTCAGAAACCAATTTGCAAGAACGATAACCGTCCGGGCGATGGCCCGAACGGTCTTTATTCAGTACCAACGACCGACTGCGATCACTGTTGGCGCTATACTGGTAGCGTCCAAGGATGGAGCCATCACCTGATACGTCGCTTGAGTTTCTGAAGGTGCATCAAACCCCATAAATCGGCCAATACCGCCGCCGTTCCCGCTGAGAGCGGGAGAACTTCTGTCAGCAAAGGCAATAGGGAAATCCCAATTGGCGGTACCGCTGGCGAACATACTACCAGTTGCGGTCGTGCAGGCCACAGCACTTAGAACGGCGGTGCAAATCTGGGTTCCATCGGCAAAGCGCGTGTAGTCACCATTTGCATTGCCGCCCCTCTCGATCACCGCTCCGCTGGGTACGCCGCTGCTTTCGGATACGGTGCCCAGCACATTGCCCGGTCCGTATCCGTAATCTGCCCGCATCAGGCGACCCGAGGTGGTGTCATCGGCGCTGCTTTGAACAGCCGCTCCGCTGGCTGTTCCGGTTGTGGCGTCAAACCGCAAAGCATCGACCCAGCTTCCGCCATCCTGCGAGACCTTGATTGAAAAATTTGTATCGCCGGATAGGCCCATTTCGGCATGGCCGGTCCAGTTCGATTGAAACAGCAGCGAGGCAGTATCACCGGCACCAGCCTTGTTGATCTTGAGTTGGTGGCCAGCGCCCTCATGCGTCAACAAGGTGGCAGGGCTACGTACGGCCAGACGGTTTGTGCTGTCTGATCCGGTTGCGATGCCGATCCCGGAAAGGTTCTGTGTATTGACCGGCGGGTCGATCCACGCCGACCCGTCCCAGACTTTCAACAGCCCTGCATTTTGATCCCAGGCCCGCCAGCCCATGTCGGGAGTCAAGAAATGCCACCCGTTGTCCAACCAAGCCGCCAGTTTTCCATCCTGTCCGGACCATGCCGCGGTCGGAGACGTGCCCAATGCATAGGTTTCACCCTGATCAGGAGCAGCTGGTGGGATCGTCGCGTTAACGGACGCAACGCTTAGCTGCACCACCAGATCTAGCGCACGCAGCGCTTCGTTATGGGTCACATGTTTTTGGGCCTGCGCGGGTTGCAGATAGGGCAGATTTAGACGGGGAGTGTTCTGTGGCATGGGCATCCTCCTGTGGTGTCGGTCCGATGATGATTGCGCGCCACACTGCCGTGATGTGCGTAAATCCCGCCTGACCCAGCCGAACGCCCAGGTTTCGAATTTTTAAGATTTGGTCTCAGAAATATGGAGACATCTGCCTTGCAGATGCCCCAAAACTTGGATCAGTTCTTGAAATCAGATCTCAGTCACGCGCGTAGACATCTTCGTAGCGAATAATGTCATCTTCACCCAAATAGGTCCCGGTCTGCACCTCGATAAGAACCATTGGCACTTTGCCTGGGTTTACCATCCGGTGCACGGCCCCGAGCGGCACATAGACGGATTCATTCTCAGACACGAGCTGTACCTTGTCGTCAATAGTCACCTCGGCGGTGCCTTCCACGACAATCCAATGCTCGGACCGATGGTGATGCGATTGCAAGCTCAGCGAAGCGCCGGGATGGACGTGAATGCGTTTGACCTGAAACCGATCGCCGATGACGAGGCTTTCGAACCATCCCCAAGGGCGATGATCAACGGGCAATGCTTCCGCCTGCTTGGCGCCTTTTGCCTTCAATGCTGCGACGGCCTGCTTGACGTCTTGCGCCCGGTCCATGCTGGCGACCAAAACCGCGTCAGGCATAGCCACGGTGATTACGTTCTCTAACCCCATTGCAACAACTTCTTGCGCGGGCGATTCAGAACGCACCAGCACGTTGCGACAATCTATGGCGGTCACTTCGCCGGCAGTTGCAACGCCGTCCGTATCGGGGTTGCTCAGCTCTTGTACGGCAGACCAGCTGCCCACGTCTGACCACCCGGCGGCATAAGGGACAACGCTGAGATTGTCGGCCTTCTCCATAACCGCATAGTCGATAGAGATGTCCTGAACTGTTGCCCAGGCCTCGGGATCTAACCGCAGGAAGCCCAGATCACACTGTGCATGCTCAACCGCCTTCTGAACGGGCGCAATTAGATCATGTGCATGCTGGTCGAAAGCCTCAAGGATATCTCGGACCGCGAACAAAAAGATGCCCGAGTTCCAAAGATAACTCCCTTCAGCCACCATTGCCTTGGCGTTTTCAAGATCGGGTTTTTCAACGAACCGGTCAAGTTGCACAGAAGCGCCTGACGAGTCCGGTGCTTGGGCGAGCTTAAGGTAGCCATATCCGGTTTCGGGTCGGTCGGGTGTGATCCCAAACGTCACCAGATCTCCACTCTCGGCTATTGTGCGGACCCCTTCGGCGACGGCCGCATGAAAGGCCGCACTGTCTGGAATGACGTGATCCGACGCGGCCACCAGCATCATCGCGTCGGGGTCAGTGGATGAAAGGTGCAGGGCAGCGGCCAGCACTGCAGGTGCAGTATTGCGTCCTTCGGGTTCGATCAAGATCGGACCCGGATCGACTCCGATGGCCATTAATTGTTCAGGGACAACAAAGCGGAAAGCCTCGTTGGTCAGGATCAGAGGTTTGGCGTAAGGCGTGTCGGTCGGGCCTTTCAACCGCTCGGCACATTGCTGCAGCAGGCTGGTTTCACCAATCAGCGGAACAAACTGTTTGGGGTAGCTTTTACGCGACAACGGCCAAAGCCGAGTGCCGGATCCGCCACATAAAATTACAGGATAGACCATGCTCACGGTGCCTGCCCCTTCTGAACCTTTTAGCTTAAACTATTGAATTGAAATCGGAATAGCTGACACAACTAGGCCTACTGCGCGGCCCGATCAGAGGCCACGACTTCATGCAGATATTGGTTTAGGTCGTCGCGCAGATCATCGCGGGCCAATGCGAACGAGACCGTTGCTTGCAGAAAGCCAGCCTTTGAACCACAATCGAACCGCTGTCCGTCAAACTTGTAGCCAAAGACAGGGACACCATTGCCAATATCCTCAGCAATTGCGTCGGTCAGTTGGATTTCGCCGCCACTTCCCTTCTTTTTCTGGTTCAGATTGTACAGAACCGAAGGACCTAAGATGTAACGACCGATCACCGCAAGATTGGATGGCGCGTCCTCTGGTCTCGGTTTTTCCACCATTCCTTTGGCACGGACAACCGTTCCAACATTCTGGCCGGTATCCAGAATACCGTAGGAGCTGGTTTTTTCGTTGGGAACTTCCATCGCGGCGACCATGTTGCCGCCGGTTTCCTCATAGGCTTCGACCATCTGCTGTAGGCAGGGTTTGTCGGCGGCAATCACATCGTCGGGCAGCATCACGGCAAAGGGTTCATCCCCGATCAGTCGACGGGCGCACCAGACCGCATGTCCCAATCCCAAAGCCTTGTGTTGACGGATATAGGCAATCGCTCCGCTTTCCATATTGGTTGCGTTCAAGACTCCAAGCAGTTCGTCTTTGCCCTTAGACTTGAGGTCCTGCTCCAGCACGAGATTGTGATCGAAATAGTCCTCAAGTGCTGATTTTCCGCGCGATGTCACGAAGATGAATTCAGTGATCCCGGCCGCACGCGCTTCGTCGATGGCATATTGGACCAGCGGACGATCAACCAATGTCATGATTTCCTTTGGCACCGACTTTGTCGCCGGAAGAAACCGAGTGCCCATTCCCGCTACGGGAAATATCGCCTTGGTGACTTTGCGTACCATATTACCTCACTAATTCTATATATTGCCGACGACTCTCGGTGATGCCGGAGCCCCCACATATAATCTAAAATCCTACCAATCAATCACACCCGGCTGGTCTGCTACGGGTTCGCTGGAATCTGCCATTAACTTAAGGGCAGAGTCAAAACGAAACACGACCGAAAGCGGGATCACCGAACCAATCCACTAATCACTTGTTCTATGAAGTTTAAAACGCGCCCCTTAGATCGGGGCGCGTAAGATTATGCATTGGCCATAATCGCCTCAAGCGGATCGTGTTCGGCGACGAAGTGATCCGGGGCAATCTCACTGAGTTGAGGTACATAGTCGGTCTCACCCATAGACAATCTGCTGGGCAAAAAGCGCAAAGCTGCTTTCGGATCCATGGGAGAAGGCAATTCTCCAGGCAGTTTAAGCCGTTGGCGGCTGCGCTCGACATCCGGATCAGGGATCGGAACCGCCGAAATCAGGGACTGAGTGTAAGGATGTTTCGGTTCGGAACAGATCACTTCACCATCGCCCAATTCAACGATGCGGCCCAGATATAGAACCATGATCCGGTTCGAAACCGCGCGTACCACAGACAAATCGTGGCTGATGAAGATCATCGATAGGCCAAACTCTTGTTGCAGTTCACGCAACAATCCTACGATCTGGGCTTGAATGGACACATCCAGCGCAGAAACTGCCTCGTCACAGATAATCAGTTTTGGTTTGTTGATCATGGCACGCGCGATTCCAACACGCTGGTTTTGCCCCCCGGACAGCTCGTGCGGATACCGGTTGATCATGTTGGCCTTCAAGCCAACACGCTCCATCATCTCTGCGACCAGCTCTTTGCGTTCCCGCTCGGTCAGATCCGGGCGATAGGTTTTCAGCGGTTCTGCGATCGAGGCCGAGATCGTCATCCGTGGATCAAGGCTCGCCAGCGGGTCCTGAAACACGATCTGCAGGTCCTTGCGGTACTTGTTCAACTCGGCCCGTTTCAGCCCGACGATCGGATGCCCCAGCCAGCTGACATTGCCCGCGCTGGGTTCGATCAGTTGCAGCACAGCCCGGGCCAGCGTGGATTTGCCACAGCCGGATTCTCCAACAACACCCAGGGTCTCGCCCTTTCGGATGTCGAAACTCACGCCATCAACGGCTTTCAGCGGTACCTTGTGCCCAAAAAGACCTCCCGAGACATGGATGGGGAAATGAACCTTGACGTCATCCACTTTCAGTAGCGGTTCTCCCGTCTGCGTAAGAGCTTTCGGAGCATCGCCCGCATCAATTCGCGGCATAGCCTCAAGTAGCGTTCGGGTATAATCATGCTGAGGAGAACGAAAGACTTCGCGCGTGTCACCGGCCTCCACAAACTCACCCATACGCATGACTTGAATATTGTCGCACATGCGCGCAACAACGCCCATGTCATGGGTGATCAGAGCAATGGCCGTACCTTCATCCTTTTGCAACCGTACCATCAGGTCCAAAATGTCGGCCTGAACGGTCACATCCAACGCAGTAGTCGGCTCATCCGCGATCAAAAGTTTGGGATTACACAGCATCGACATGGCGATCATCACACGCTGACGCATGCCACCAGACAATTCATGTGGATATTGATCCAGCCGCCGTTTCGCTTCGGGGATGCGAACGCGATTCAGCCAGTCAAGGCAACGTTGGCGGGCAGCCGAGCCTTGCAAACCTTCGTGAACCTGTAGCACTTCGCGCATCTGCTGGCCGACCCGCAGATGTGGGGTCAGGGCGGTCAGCGGATCCTGAAAAATCATGCCGACGTCTGAGCCACGAATCTTGTTGATTTTGTTCACAGGTAGATTCAGGATTTCCTGACCATTCAGCAAAGCAGAACCAGACGCATGGCCAGCGGAGGGCAACAGCCCCATCGCTGCCATGAACGTCTGGCTTTTGCCCGAGCCACTTTCGCCGACGATGCCCAGACATTCGCCGGGATTGATGTCGAAACTGATGCCTTTTACAGCTTCAACCACGCCGTCAGGTGTATCAAATCGGACGCTCAGGTCCTTAACGGAAAACAGACTCATATCAGCGATCCTTCGGGTCCAGAGCGTCGCGCAAACCGTCACCGATGAAGAACATGGTGATGATGATGGCGACATAAAAAGTAAGAGGGAACATCAGCTGCCAGAGCGTACCATACGCCATGGTGCCAGCCCCTTCGGCGATCAGGCGGCCCAACGATGTGTAGGGTTCTGAGATTCCGAGGCCGAGGAACGAGATGAAGCTTTCGGTCAGGATCATCTCAGGCACCAGTAACGAAGCGTACACGATCACAACGCCCAACAGGTTGGGCAGAATGTGACGGTACATGATGGTAAATTCGCTGACACCGGCGGCGCGCGCGGCTTCGATAAATTCGCGGTTCTTCAGGGTCAGGGTTTGCCCCCGAACAATCCGTGCCATCGTCAGCCAACCAACAGCGCCCAAGGCGATGAACAGCATGAAAAAGGATCGTCCCGCCACGACAAGCAGCAAAATGATGATCAGTGTTGCCGGAATAGCAAGCAGGATGTCCACGAACCGCATCATGGCACTGTCGGTGCGTCCGCCAATATATCCAGCGGTGATGCCATAGCAGGTGCCGACGATCAGAGCGGTCGCGGCCCCGATCAAACCGACCAGCAGCGATGTGGTGGTGGCCTGAATGACACGGCTGTATAGGTCGCGCCCCAGATCATCGACGCCGAAAAAGTGTCCGGTTTCGATGGACGGCATGCCCATGCCGCGCACGTCCCCCATGACGTTCCAATCGATCTCTTCATTGTTCCAGACCGCGAAGTAAGGCCCAACAATTGTGAACAACACGATCAGACCTAAAATGAAAACGCTGGCCATTGCGGCCTTGTTGCGGACAAAACGTATCCGTGCGTCCTGCCAAAGCGAGCGCCCCTGAATGACCGTGTAATCAGTGATTTCCTCGGCCAGATGGGCGGCTTTTTGTGATTTTCCAAGCATTGCCTGCCCCTCAGTATCGGATTTTTGGATCGAACCAGGCATAAGCCAGGTCGGTCAGAAGGTTCACAACCACGGTCAACGCGCCGTAAAGAATGGTGACCCCCAGCAGCACAGCATAGTCGCGAGACAAGGCCGAGCCGACATAGGCCTGCCCCAGACCACCGGTTGAGAAATAGATGTCGACAAAAACCGAACCGGTCAGAACGTAGACAAAAACCGGCCCGAGGTACGAGACCACGGGAAGCAATGTCGGCTTAAGCGCATGGCGCCAGATCACGGTTCTTGTCGGCAATCCCTTGGCCCGTGCAGTTCGAATGAAGTTCGAGTTCAGAACCTCCAGCATCGATGACCGCGTAATCCTTGCGATCGATCCCATGTAGGAGGTCGCCAACGCAATCACCGGCATCACCAGATACTGCCATTGACCGCCATGCCAGCCGCCACCCGGCAGCCACCCCAGCCACAGGGTAAAGGTCAGGATCAGGATCGGCCCCATGATGAAGTTAGGAAGCGCCTGAGCGGCGATACCCAGACCCACCGCAAAGTAGTCAATCCAGCTGTTGTGTTTGATTGCAGCGGCAATTCCCAGCGCGACGCCAACGGAAGTTGCAACAAGGAAAGACAACGAACCATAGGTCAGCGAAATCGGGAAACCCTGCGCGATGATGTCGTTCACATCCCGATCCTTGAATTTGAAGGACGGTCCGAAATCAAAATGCACCACGATGTTGTACAGATAGTCCCAAAGCTGTTTCCACAGCGGTTGGTCCAATCCATAACGCGCCTCGATATTGGCCAGAACCTGCGGCGGCAATGGCCGTTCCGAGGTGAATGGCCCGCCAGGCGCGATGTGCATGAGGAAAAAGCAGGCGACGATCAATAACAGGATCGTCGGAATAGCGACCAGCAGCCGCTTTAAACTGTAGGCAAGCATTTCATGCCCCCGTGTTTATTGGCCCTGCCCCGGATGTCTCCGGGGCAGGGCGTGGTTCAAAGACGATTATTCAGCGAGCTTGTAGAGGTTCTTCGAGTACCAGTTCTGCTCGACGTTGTTCACCGGCCAGTTGCCTACATCGCTGTCCATCATATAGACGCCTGCGTAGTGATAGATCGGGATCACAGGCGTTTCTTGGGCGATGATGCGTTCAACTTCGGTGTAAAGCGGAGCCGGATCGTCCGAGGTTTTGGCCTCGGCCAGCAGCTCATCAACGCGCGCGTTGGCATATTTCCCGTCATTATAGCCCGAGTCCGACTGCAGCAGGTCCAGGAAGGTCGACGCCTCGTTGTAGTCTCCGCACCAAGCACCACGTGCCAGCTCAAAGTTTTGGTTGCCGCGCTCCTCGAGGAAGACTTTCCACTCCATATTTGCCAGTTCGGCGTTCACGCCAAGCTTCTGCTTCCACATCTGGCTCAGCGCAACGGCGACCTTCTTGTGGTTTTCCGCGGTGTTATAAACCATCTGGAAGCTCAGAGGGTTGTCAGGCCCATAACCTGCTTCTGCTAGAAGCTCCTTCGCCAACTCGTCGCGTTCGGCTTGGGACATGGATGCCATCTCAACGGCCGGAACGGTGAAGCCTGCGGTTGCTTCGGGGGCGAAGGTGTAGGCTTCGGGCTGACCGCCTGCCATCACTTTTTCGGTGATAATCGCACGATCAACGGCCAGTGACAGGGCTTGGCGGACGTTCGGGTCCTTGAAAGCCTCGGGGCCACCATCAGACAGATTGAAGGTGTAATAATAGTTGCACAGGCGTGGGAAGCTGATGGCTTCTACGGGGTGCTCTTCCTTCAGACGTGGGTACTGGCCGGCTGGAATTTCGGTGCGGTCCAGTTCGCCAGCCAAATAGCGGGTCAGGGCGACGTTTTCATCATTGATGACCAGCGCCACGACCTTGTCGATGATGGTGTTATCGTTGTCCCAATAGGCGGTGTTGCGTTCACGTACCGAGCGTTCCTGCGGCAGGTGCTCGGTCAGAACATATGCGCCGTTCGAGACGATGTTTTCCGGTTTGGTCCAGGCGTCACCAAATTCTTCGATCACTTTCTGCGGTGCCGGGAAGGTTGTCGAATGTGTGGTCATCTGCGGGAAATAGGGCAGGGGGGCGCTCAGGCGGACTTCCAGCGTTTTGTCGTCGATGGCTTTGACACCCAACTCATCTACCGGTTTTTCGCCCGCGATGATCTCGGCAGCGTTTTCGATCGACATCAGTTCCATGAACCACGCATAGGGCGACGACAGTTCGGGATCGACGGCGCGCTTCCAGGCATACACAAAGTCACCTGCGGTCACCGGATCACCATTCGACCACTTCGCTTCATCGCGCAGGGTAAAGGTGTAAACGTCCTTGGTATCGTTGACCGAGAATTCGGTGGCGACACCAGGAACCAGGTTACCGTCTTCATCCTGATTCATCAGGCCTTCAAACAGATCGCGAACAATTTCTGCACCCGACACATCTTCTACGACTTGCGGGTCGACCGAGCTGTGTTCATCGAGAATCCGATAGGTGAAGGTCTGATCGTCGGCCAGGGCTTCTCCGGTTTCGGGATGTGTGCCGGCAGCGATTGCAGCACCAGTAATGATGGTCGAGGACAACAGTCCTGCCAAAGAGGTTCTGATTATTTTGTTCATGTGTTTACTCCCATTTTGTATGGTTTCGAACGTCCAAACCGCATTCGCGGTGGGCGCTTGTCTGCCATTTTGTCTCCGGCAATTGTCTGGACTTTACCTTGATCTAGATCGTGCCAAGATCGATAATTTCGGCATTCATGCATCAGGCAATGTCAGAGATCCGAATGCGAAAGCTATCTTTCACTGCCCATGAACCTGTCAGTTTTGAAGCAAAGGTAAAGGGTTTTGCGGTGGGTGAAGACCACAAAGGCTGATTAGAACCGCAGCCGGCGGAGGTGTTAAAATTTTATTTTGAAACGCTTCGTGGCAGTGACATTTTCGTGAAGCTCAACATATCACCGTGGGTGAATGTGTTCGCATTGATGCTCGTAAATGGCGAATCAGTACGCTGCTACGGCTTCAGAACGGCCTTCAATGAGGCATCGGGGAAGCAGGTTGGTGTGCTTCCAGAAGCCTCTTGCCAGCGCCCGATCGAGCGTCGGGTTTTGTATCCGGGCAGGCCATCGACGCCACCGACGTCATGACCCTGTTGAACAAGCACCTGCTGCATGCTGGCGACATCTGAACGATAGAGATTGCCGACATCGCCCCAACGACCCCGAAAATCGCCAACTCCGTATTGGATGCGATCACCGACATGTCCCACAAACAGCGCATAAAGGTCGCTGGTGTTATAGTCTTTGAGGACATAGAAATTGGGCGTTACGATAAAGGCCGGACCGCTACGACCGGCAGGCATCATAAGATAGCCCTCGGCATCAAGTTCATGTGCCGGAAAAGGTTTGCCGGAAACGCGATTTACGCCCATGGCGACCCAATCGCGGATCAACCGCCCCTGATCAGGGCCCTCCAACGCGCAAGAAACGGTCGTGGGTAGGATAACTTCGAACCCCCAGTCGCGGCCTGTCACCCATCCGTGCTCGTCAAGATACGCGCCGATCGATGCAATCGTGTCCGAGGCTGAGCCCCAGATATCAGTTCGGCCATCCCCATCGCCATCGCGCGCGTAAGTCAGAAAATTTGTGGGCATGAACTGAGGCTGCCCCAAGGCACCCGCCCAACTGCTTTTCAGTGCGTGGCCTTGGCCGTGACCGGATTCAGCGATCTGTAGCGCAGCAATCAGTTCAGCCGTGAAATACTCTGCCCGTGTGCTCATGAACCCTTTGGTGCCCAGCACCTGAAACGCATTATGGCGGATCGGGACTTGTCCGTATCCGCTTTCGCGGCCCCAGATGGCCAGTATGATACGGGCAGGTACGCCGGTTTCTGTCTCGACACGTGATAGCGTGTCCGCGTGGCGCCTAGCCATCTTGCGACCGACGGAGGTGGCACCTTGGACTGATCCGGCATTGAAATATCGACCAGGTGAGCCGAACTCGGCCTGCCGTTGTTGCTTGGGTGTCTTTTTGGGGCTGCCCGGCGGAACCAGGTCAGGAAGGTCCCAGTTTAGCGTTACCCCGTCAAAGGCACTTTGGAACGTGCGTTTCGAAACGCCCTTGGCTTTTGCCCGAGGCCATATGGCTTGTTGCAGCCAGTTCTGGAACTGACGTTCAACCTCAGCGCGATCTTGCGCTACCGAGGGGGCGGCAAGACAAACCAGGGAGACTATAGCAAGAACCAAACGCATATGATTGGTCTCGCGCGCGCTTGACCTCATGTCAACAGCGCCGCCGCAGGGTGATTTTGGAAAAGTTCTTGAGAAAATCCGTGACTCTGCCGATAGTTGCCGGGAAACCCCGCCGCAAGAGGATCATCAGGTGTGACCTTGTCTCGGATACATTCAGTCGCTGTGCCAGCCTTGGTGATCTTTGTTGCTCTGTTGTTGACGGCTGAGTCTGCCGGGGCGAGTGATAGCTTCATGGACCCCCAAGGCCCGATTGCAGCGGTGCAAAAGACACACCTTTTGCGCGCGACGGCTCTTATCCTGATCGCTGTGATACCGGTTCTGGCTCTGGTGCCGCTGATTGCCCTGCGTTATCGCCGACGTAAGGGTGGAAATGCTGCATACACGCCGCATTGGGATTTTTCGGCGAAGCTTGAATTTGTGATGTGGGGCGTCCCGGTCGTGATCGTGATGATCCTGTCTTTCTATCTCTGGAAAGCGACACATCGTCTTGACCCTTATTCGGCCCCTTTTGGAGAAGAGCCTGCCCTAAATGTGCAGGTGGTTGGCCTCGATTGGAAATGGCTGTTCATCTATCCAGATCATGGCATCGCAACGGTGGGAGAACTGGGCATACCGATCAAACAGCAAGTTGCGATGACGCTGACCACAGACACGGTGATGCAGTCGTTCATGATCCCGGCGCTGGCAGGGCAAATCTATGCCATGCCGGGGATGACGACTCGGCTACACCTGGTGGCAGACTCGCCTGAGACGATGCAAGGCGAGAACACACAGTATAATGGCCGAGGATTCACAAAGCAGAAATTCCTGGCGCAAGCGATGCAGCCCGAGGATTTTCAGGCATGGGTCGCCAGTGTTAAAGCGCATGGCATACCGTTGACCGAAAGCACCTATCGGACGTTGGCGATGCGTACGGATCGGGATGAGGTGCAGGCGGCATTGGGCACCGAACTCATGCCGCTGAATGCGCTTTATTTCACGCTGGAAGAGGGCGACCTGTTCCATTCGATCCTGCGTCGTTATCACAGCGGAGAGCCTCTGCAGTTGGATCAGCAACCCGGAACGGCTGAATACGGGCAGGAGGCAAGCCAATGACAAATGCCGAGACCGGCTTCTTCGGTCGCCTGAGCTGGGATGCCTTTCCCATCGCTGGACTGATCCAGAACCCTGGCGCAAATGAGATCATTGCAAACGCTGCTGCTGCTATTGTGATCGTGGGCGTAGTGGTAGTGATTGGCATCCTGACGTGGTTCCGGTTGTGGGGCCCGCTCTGGCGCGATTGGCTGACCAGCGCTGATCACAAGAAGATCGGCATCATGTACATTGTCTTCGCCATCGTCATGCTGGCGCGGGGCGTCTTGGAAGGCGTGGTGATGCGGGCCCAACAGGCGGCGGGACCGGGGGACGGATTCCTGGAACCAGAGCATTTCGCGGAACTGTTCAGCACTCATGGCACCATAATGGTGTTCTTCGTCGCGGTACCTTTTGTCTTTGGCGTCGCTAATTACATAATTCCGCTCATGATAGGCGCGCGCGACGTGGCCTTTCCGGTGATGAACCAGATCGGGCTTGGCTTAACCGTCTCGGCCGGGCTGATGCTGATGGTTTCGCTTGTGGTGGGTGAATTCTCAACAGGTGGTTGGACCGCCTATCCGCCCTATACCGGGGCCGCGTTCAATCCCGGCGTTGGGCCGGATTACTGGATCTGGGCCATCGTGGTCTCTGGCGTGGGCACAACACTGACTGGCATCAACTTTGCCGTCACGATCTACAAGCTGCGTGCGCCGGGGATGAAGTTCATGCGGTTGCCCATGTATTGCTGGACGATAATCTGCAGCTCGATTCTGATCATCTTTGCCATGCCCCCCCTTGGCGTAGCTGCATTGTTGCTGGCCGCTGACCGATATCTCGATTTCCACTTCTTCACCAATGACCTTGGCGGCAACATGATGAACTATGCCAACCTGTTCTGGCTGTTCGGTCACCCCGAGGTCTACCTGCTGGTCCTGCCCGCCTACGGCATCTATTCCGAGGTCTTTGCCACCTTTTCGGCCAAGCGGCTTTATGGCTACAATTCACTGGTCATCGCAACAATGTCGATTGCGGTCATGTCCTTCACGGTTTGGTTGCATCATTTCTTCACCATGGGGCAAAGCGCTCTGATCAACGCGGTGTTCGGGATTGCCACGATGCTGATCGCCATTCCGACCGGGGTAAAGGTCTATGACTGGATGGCGACTCTGTACCGTGGGCGGATTCGATTCTCGGTCCCGATGCTTTATGGCCTTGCGTTCTTGATGTTGTTCGTCATCGGCGGCCTCAGCGGAGTGGTTCTTGCCAATCCAACCGTCGACTATCAGGTCCATAATACGCTGTTTCTGGTTGCTCATTTCCACAACGCGTTGCTACCCGGTGTGCTGTTCGGGTTGCTCGCCGGCTATAACTACTGGTTCCCCAAGGCCTTTGGGTTCCGTCTAAACGAGTTCTGGGGCCGCGTTTCGGTTTTCTGCTGGACGGTTGGGTTTCTGCTGACCTTCATGCCGCTCTACTTCGTTGGTCTGATGGGCATGCCCCGCCGGTCGTTCAGTTGGGAGGATCCCAGCTTTCACCCCTACATGATCACCGCCGCCATAGGATCGCTGGTGATTACTTGCGGGTTGCTTTCGATCCTGGTCCAATTGTGGGTCAGTATACGCGACCGAGAACAGACCCGCGCACCGGTCGGTGATCCTTGGGACGGGCGCACGCTGGAATGGTCGATCCCGTCTCCACCGCCACCCTACAACTTCGCTATTATTCCGCAGGTTAGTGACCGCGATGACTTTGCTGCAGCTAAGGAGCGCGGACAAGCCTATCCTGCACCCGCGGCCTACGAAGATATCGAGATGCCGCGCAACACCGGCATCGGGTTTATCCTCTGCGTGCTCAGTGGCATCTGGATGTTCTCTCTGGTCTGGTGGATCTGGTGGCTGGCAGCACTGATGACCATCGCGATGATCCTCGCCATTATCATCTGGAGTTTCGACACCAGCACCGAGGTCATCATCCCCGCCGAAGAGGTCCGCAAAGAACACGAGGCGTGGTTGGCGCTGGTCCACAGCACCGCCGCTGTGGATCGCGATCATGAAAGTACACCGGAGAATCGCGGCCTCGCCCGCCCGGATATGGAGGCCGTGATATGAGGCGCGCACCCAAGCACAGCTATCCGGGGATAAACCTCGGTGAGGACCACGCCAGCGCCCACAAGGCGACCGAGGTCGTCACTTTCGGCTTCTGGGTCTTCCTGATGAGCGATCTGGTCTATTTCGGCCTGATGTTCGCGATCTATATCACCATGATAGACGCGCAGGCCGGCGGTCCGGGCCCGCATGAGCTGTTCGACCTGAAAAGTATCTTTGCCCAGACTCTCATTCTGCTGACCAGCAGTTTGACCGTCGGGCTGGCGATGTTGGCGCTGAAATACAACCTGCCTCGGGCACGGATCGTGCTGTGGTTCGGAGTGACTCTGCTGCTGGGGCTCAGTTTTCTGGTTTTGGAAATCCGTGATTTCATGAACATGGCAGCCCAAGGCGGTATCCCACAGCGTAGCGGGTTTTTGTCGGCCTTCTATGGTCTCGTACCGCTCCACGGCTTGCATGTTGCAGCCGGGTGTCTGTGGCTAATCGTGCTGGGTATTCAGCTGCGTGTGTTCGGGCTGACCGATCTGCTGATGTCGCGTATGGTGCGGTTGGCGCTATTCTGGCATTTCCTCGACCTGATCTGGATCGGCATAATAACCATCGTGTATTTCGGAGGGCTGGCCTATGGATAAACGATCCGAGATGCATCACCGCGAACGGCGGCGTTACGTGATTGGCTATGGTGGGTCACTGCTGCTCACGCTGGTGGTATTTGTGATCGCCTATCATTTCGGTATTGAAACACCAGGCGTCTATATGACCATCGGCCTTTTGGGGTTGGCACAACTGGTTGTTCAACTGATCTATTTTCTACACATCGACCGCCGCCGCAGCAGCCGAGAGGATCTGGACCTGGTTCTGTTCTCGACACTTGTTCTGCTGATTATCATCGGCGGGACAGTTTGGATTCTGGGCAATCTGGCCATGCGCATGCATATGCAGGTGATGTGAGGTCGCTCGATTAGGCACCGAAAAGGAAGCTGCTTATGAAGTCATTCAAGGCAATTGCCGCCGCAGGGATCCTGGTCACGATTGCTGTTGGATTGTTCCTTTTCTGGCGGCATGAAGAGCGGTATCCGTCAACAAAAGACGCCTATATCGGCGCGAATATCATCTATGTGGCCGCACAGGTGACCGGGCAGGTTTCAGACGTTGCGGTGGTCGAAAACCAGCCGGTCAATGCAGGCGATTTGCTGTTCTCGATTGATCCGACACAGTTCCAAGCCTCGGTCGATCAGGCCAAAGCTAATCTGGACAGTGCCATTCAGCAGGCTGACTCCTTCTCGAACCAGATCACCGCTGCACAGGCCGCTGTCGAAAGCGCCAACTCTTTCTACGAAACGGCTCAGAGCAATCTTGAACGCGCCCGAGCTTTGTTTTCGGACGGGGACCTCGCGCAGGCCTCGCTGGACCAAACTACATCCGAATTCGCACAGGCTTCGGCCCGGTTGACCACCAGCCGGTCCGAGCTTTCCGCATTGCAAAGTGGTCTCGCGGCCCGGCAGGACAATGTGTTGTCCTCGCAGGCTGCGTTGGAAATCGCGCAGGCCGATCTTGTCTGGACCAAGGTCTATGCCGCGGCCGATGGCTGGATCGCAAATCTGACGCTGCGGCCAGGGTCGTCTGTCTCGGCCAATGCGCCGCAATTTTCCATTGTCGAGTCGTCTGACTGGTGGGTCGATGCAAATTTCAAGGAAACATCACTGCCACGCATCCGACCCGGTCAGCCGGTCACAGTGCAGGTGGATATGCTTCCAGACACGACCCTGACCGGCAAGGTTGCGTCGATCGGTCGAGGCTCGGGCGATACGTTTTCGTTGTTGCCGTCCGAAAACTCCAGCGGCAACTGGGTCAAGGTCACTCGACGTTTCCCGGTGCGGATTGAGCTTGATCCAACTGATGCTCCGCTGCGTGTAGGAGGCAGCAGCAAAGTTACGGTGGATACAACCGGACCCAGCCAATGACTGATGCCGGCCATATCAATCGCGTGATTGTCGTGGCCGTCGTGCTCAGTGCAATTCTCGAAGTTCTGGACAGTACCATCGTCAATGTTGCGTTGCCGCATATTCAGGCGGCTTTTGGGGCCACAACCGATCAGGCGACATGGATCTTAACCAGCTATATCGTCTCAGCCGTTGTGGTCATGCCGCTGACCGGGTTTGTCGCGCGTCGGGTCGGGCGGCGCAGGCTGATCCTGACTGCGGTCACGGGTTTTGCCACAATGTCTGTCATGTGCGGCCTGTCATGGAGTCTTCAGACTATCGTCGCGTTCCGCCTGGCGCAGGGGATGTTCGGCGCGTTCCTGATCCCGTTATCGCAGTCCATCCTGTTTGACGCCTTTCCGCGTGAAAAACGGGGACAGGCCATGGCGGTCTTTGGCTTGGGCGTGGTGGTCGCACCGGTGTTGGGCCCAACTGTAGGTGCAGTCCTGACTGAGTATTTTTCGTGGCGAATGGTGTTTTTCGTCAACCTTCCGGTCGCTGCCATGGCCCTGCTGCTTTTGGCGGGCGAGTTGCCGGACGACAAAACCGAAGAGGTGCGCATCGACTGGAAAGGCCTGGCGCTGCTGGCAGTTGGCATTGGATGCCTTCAATTCATTCTTGACCAAGGTGAGACCAAGGACTGGCTGTCATCGAGGATGATACAGCTGGCGCTGATCGCTTCGGTTCTTGGGGCGCTGGGGTTCATAGTCCATTCTCTGACATCCCGGCATTCTGTCGTTGATTTGCGCCTTTTTGCGGATCGCAACTTTGCCCTGTGCAACCTGGTGATAGCGGGGTTCGCGATCTCATTGTTTGGCGGGATCGCCATACTGCCAACCTTTGTGCAAAGCCTGCTCGATTACCCCGTGATCGAATCCGGTCATTTGTTCATACCGCGCGGGATCGCCGCAGGTGCATCGATGGTGCTGACCGGGGCCGTACTGGTCACCCGGTTTGATCCACGAGTTTTAGCCGGGTTGGGGATGCTGTTGACAGCAGTGGGGAATTTCATGTTGGGCACGCTCAACCTCGACGCCGGTTTCTGGCAACTGGCTTGGCCGGGCTTTGTCAGTGGTCTGGGGATGGGGCTGGTGTTTGTGCCGATGTCTATTCTGGCATTCGAGAGCATCAGTAAATCAAGGCAGGATGAGGCCTCGGGCCTATTCAACGTCACCAGGCAGCTTGGCTCTTCGGTAGGTATTTCATTGGTGGGGACTTGGGTCGTGCGAGGCCTGCAAACCAATACGGCAGTGCTCAGCCAGAATGTGACACCCTACAATCCTGCTGCACAGGCTTATCTTGCGCCGCTGGGGCTGACACCCGATAGCGCCCAGGGTGCCTCCATTCTGGGGCAAGAAATTTCTCGACAGGCCGAGATGATCTCGTACCTTACTGTATTCAACAATCTTGGACTGCTGGCGTTGGCCACGATCCCACTGTTGTTCTTCTGCCGCGCGCCCAGGCCCGATCAAAGGGCTGCAGCACCCGTTCACTAGCGCGTCAGAACAAGGCCCAGCCATAGCGCGAACCAGCACAAGACGAGGCTGAGAACGATGTTACCGGCGGCAAATACGATCGTCCGTTCACGGTGCAATTGGAGCGATTGATAGGCGAAGCTTGAGAATGTGGTAAAGCCGCCGCAAAACCCGAATACAAGGCGTTTTTCCTCTTCGCCCATTTCCGCAGAGCCACCCAGATAACCAATCCATAGACCCAGCAGAAGGCTGCCCAGAACATTCACGATCAGGGTCGAGTACGGCAGATCATGCGTCACCCGAAGCGCCAGCCAATGCCGCAGTACAGCCCCCAATCCTCCGCCCAATGCGAACATGGCATGCAGATACAAGGTCGTCATTCCGATGTTTCCCGGGAATGATGCCGCCGACCCAGCGCTTCCCCAAGAACCGCCGCCGTAAGACCAAATGCGATCTCCGCGCTTACGGCGATAACCACAAACCAATTCCCGGTTTCTGCCAGTCTTTCCAGCTCGGCGACGAATGAGGAAAACGTCGATAGCCCACCGCAAAATCCAACGGCCCCTAGATGCAGGACGTGGGCGTGGACACGATTTCGAATGGCATAGAGCCAACCTAGAACGAAACAGGCCGCAACATTAATGCCGAAAGTCGCGGTTAGGAACGGAGCGCCGGGGATCTCCAGCGAAAATAGCTCGCGCAGCAACGACCCTGCAGCACCCCCCACAAAGACGGCTGTATACATCAGGGCGCGATGCCCGAATACAGGCGCTGTTTTCGACACTGCGGTTGATCCTGCTCTGACCAGCGTTTCATTTTGCATACAGACTGCTTTTGCTTGGTTCAACCGGCCTCGCTAACCCAACCGTTATCTTTGTTTGATTAGCAAGGGCTTGCGCAAACAGGTCAATTTGTTCCACGTTCTGGATGAAGAGCAGGGTCATGGACCCAATGTCCATTCAAGGTCACGCTGTCACAGCGCTACTCAGGGAGATAGGAAATGATTGTTCGCAGGCTTTACTATTTCCTCAGCTATGTCTGCTTGCCTTTGACTTTGCTTTGGGGTTTTTTCTGGCCACCCGCTCACTGGTTGCTGATCATACTGATCCCCTATGCGGTTGTCGGTCTCTACGATATGCTGACAACCAAGCATAATGTGCTGAACAACTACCCGGTACTGGGTCACTTCCGATATATGTTGGAGTTTGTCAGCCCTGAAATCCGGCAGTATTTCGTTGAAACCAATGAAAGCGGGCGGCCCTATAATCGGATCATCCGCAGTCTGGTCTATTCCCGCGCCAAGGGGCAGGTGGATACTCAGGCGTTTGGCACTCAGTACGATATCATGACGGTAGGTTATCACCGCGCTGATCACTCGCTATCCCCCAAGCACGTCGAAGAGAGCGAGGAACGGGTGATACTGGGCGGCCCTCAGTGCGACAAACCCTACAATGCGTCGCGTCTGAACGTATCAGCAATGAGTTTCGGTGCACTCAGCTCCAACGCAATCCGTGCTTTGAACGGCGGTGCAAAAGATGGGGGTTTTGCGCATAACACGGGCGAAGGCGGGCTGTCCCCCCACCACCTGGCCGAAGGTGGAGACATCATCTGGCAGATTGGAACAGGATATTTTGGATGCCGCACGCCTGATGGTGGGTTCGATAAGGACCTGTTTGCCGAAAAGGCCAAGAAAGATGTCGTCAAAGCGATCGAGATCAAATTGTCGCAAGGGGCGAAGCCGTCTCATGGCGGGGTCCTACCGGCAGCAAAGGTGGATGAAGAAATCGCCGAGATTCGTGGGGTTCCAGTACATCAGGATGTGATTTCCCCACCTATTCATTCGGCCTTTGATGGACCGACTGGATTGATGCATTTCGTTCAGCATCTGCGAGAGATGTCAGGTGGCAAGCCCGTAGGCTTCAAACTGTGCATCGGTCGTCGATCCGAGTTTATGGCGATTTGCAAAGCGATGTTGGAAACTGAGATTCTGCCTGACTTCATCACGGTGGACGGCGCGGAAGGGGGCACTGGCGCTGCCCCGGTCGAGTTCACCAACCGATTGGGGATGCCGCTTAACGAGGCACTGATATTTGTAAACAACTGTCTGCGCGGTATCGGGGTCCGCGACAAGGTGCGGGTGATCTGTTCGGGCAAAGTGGCCACTGGGTTCGATATGGTCGAGAAATTCGCTTTGGGTGCGGATATGTGTAACGCGGCGCGGGCGATGATGTTTGCGGTGGGGTGCATTCAGGCGCTGCATTGCAACACCAACAGGTGCCCTTCGGGGGTGGCGACGCAAGATCCGATCCGTGGGCGGGCGGTGAATGTGCCACAGAAAAGACAGCGCGTGCATCGGTTTCATGACGCGACGCTTGAAAGCTTCCGCGAGATATTAGGGGCTATGGGCAAAGCAAAAGTTTCCGACCTGCGCCCTGCCGACATCCGGCGCCGAAATGCGGATGAACGAGAGCGGTCTTATGCCGAGCTATACAGCTTTCTGGATGACGGCTCTCTGTTGGGCAAGACCATCCCTGAAGAGTTCGCCGCTGACTGGCAAGTCGCCTCAGCGAGCCAGTTCTAGCGACCGCTAGCTAGGTGTTGATCGCGGGTTATTGAGCGTATGCGTATGGATTTTGCGGATGCTCCATTCCACGGCATCCCGCATTGTCTTGCCCAAGGCGATATCAAAGGCCTCAACCAGTTCGGGTGTTTTATCGCTGGTCGCCAGCACTGCTTCCTGGAATGAGCTTGAAGCGATGATCTTGTCCTCATACTCATCGATAATCTTAATATTGATGCGCACTTCTACGCGGACCGTCTTCGTATCTTCGGTTTCGCTGATGACGATGCCCTGAAATTCGCGCAGATCAGGCGCGATCACATAGTCCGCTCTCAGGCCTACGGTCGAACGTCCTACCGCCGCGACCTTGCCCGAATTTTCGTAGCTTTCGACCATCAGCGCCTGCACAATTAACGGCGCGCGATCCACCCATCGGGCCCGCGGCAGATACTGTACCTGAAGCAAGGTGGGCTGCACGGCGATCTGATCGGTGTTCACGGCCGCCGTCGCTGTGGGCTCTTCGACAACGATCTGTTTTTGGATTCGCGGCAGCGATGACGAGAACGTGCTTTTGGGTGTCAGCAAATACAAGTCATTGGGCTTAGAAGCCTGCCGCAGCGTGCCCAAGCCCGTGCAGCCCGTCAAAGCGGCCAAAACCAGAGTCAATATTAAGGGCCGTATCATTGACGAAACTCCGATGCTTGGGTGCCTAACAAAAAGCGGGCCGGGTCGCGTTCGACCTTGTCGACCAATCTATCCAGACTGATGACCAGACGCTGTGATTCCTCGATGAACCGGATGAACTGAGGCAACCCAACGCGCAAGAAGTCCGAAACCTGACGGCGGTTGTCCTGAACGATCCCGTCGATGGTTCCCAGCAGATCCGACGCCGATTGGGAGGCGCTGAGAACATCGTCGGAAATCTTGTCAATCTTTTCGGTGATATTCGAGACGGTTTCCGCAACCTGATTAGCCGCCTTACTCACATCTTCAGCGACAGGTGAGATATCCTCGTCCATCACCCGGTTTGCCGAGTCAAACGCCCTCTCTGCTGAATCGAGCGCCCCTTTGGCTGAATCCATAGTCGATGTAACCGACTCAAGGGTGGTGTTTGCATTCAGAACAGTCTCGCTGATTACTTCAAGCGTAACGCTGCCTTCATCTGACAGCCGAGTCAGCCTTTCGGCCAGGATTGACCCGCGTTCGATAAAGGGCCGGATATCTTCCTGAATCACGCTTTCAGCACTGGCAATGGCGTTATTTGCAGTCTCTAGCGTTGTTTTGGCGGATTCTGAGGTCTCTTTGATGCTCTTCAGCGTGTCCGTTCCTGTGCTCAACGTCGTCTCGGCCGTATTCGCCAACGTATCCAGTCTCTTGGTAAATTCTCCAACGTCTTTGGCCGCACCGCCCAAATCGGACGAGAGCGACTGGAAATCCGTCAGAGTTTTATCCAGCTTGCCCGACGCTTCTGCCAGATTGTTCAGGATATCCGACACCGCCTTTCGGTTTTTGTCATCAACAACCGAATTGAGGTTCTCCAACAGGGTGACCGCCTTTTCCAGAACCTCTGGCGCACCCTCAAGCAAGGATTGAATCGAACTGCGCTTGCTTGGGATGACACTATTCTGGGCCAGCCTTTCTGCGGTTGGGGACCCGCCGGAAAGCTCAACATAAGCAACCCCTGTCACACCCAGAGATTGCAACTGTGCGATGGTTTCTTTGGTAACAGGGATGTCGGCATCAACCTCAAGCCGCACTCGCACCTTTGACGGGTCATCTTTGTCCAAGTCCAAGGAAACCACCTGACCCACGGGCAAGCCGTTGTAATTTACGCCACCTGCAGCCGACAGGCCCGAGACATTGTCGAACAACACATCATAATAGGCGTATTGCCGGGTCACTTCGAATTTGGCGAGCCACAGAAAGAACCCGAAGGCACCAAGGATGCCCGCCAGGGTGAACGCACCGATCAGGATGTAATTCGCTCGGGTCTCCATCGCCTCTACCTGTCCTGCCCCTTCTGTTGTGCCGCACGGGCGCGGGGGCCTGTGAAATATTCCTGAACCCAAGGATGGTCGACCTTGGTCATCTCTTCTATCGGACCTTCAACCAGCACGCGTTTTTCCGCAAGTACCGCGACGCGATCACATATGGCATAAAGGCTGTCCAGATCATGCGTTACCATGAACACGGTCAGCCCCAACGTGTGCTGAAGTTCCCCGATCAGTTCATCATATGCGGCGGCCCCGATCGGGTCCAACCCGGCAGTTGGTTCGTCCAGAAAAACGATTTCGGGGTCCAGCGACAGGGCGCGGGCCAACGCAGCGCGTTTGCGCATTCCACCGGACAGTTCCGAGGGGAACTTGCTGCAACTTAGTTGAGGCAAGCCAACGAGACTGATCTTCAGCCCACCTAGTGCGGCCATCAATTTTTCACTGATACCCGTGTGCTCGCGCAGAGGCGCCATCACGTTCTGCAATACAGTCAGTGAGGAAAACAGCGCACCGTCCTGAAATGCCACGCCCCAGCTTCTTTCGATCCGCTGACGTTCTTCTTCGGGGCCATTAAGAACATCGACGCCAAGAACCTCAATACTTCCCGACTTGGGCTTGTTCAGCCCGACGATCGTACGCAAAAGCACGGACTTCCCAGTGCCCGATCCACCGACAACACCCAGCACTTCACCGCGCCAGACATCGAGGTTGAGGTTGTCGTGGACCACTTGCTCGCCGAACTGGTTGGTTAAATTGCGCACACGAATAACGGCCTCGCGTTTCGTGTCGGATTGGGGCTTGTCCTGAAGCGCGGCTCCATCCATGTCAGATCCCCAACTCTGAGAAGAAGATCGAAAACAGGGCGTCGATGGCGATGACCATAAAGATCGATTGCACGACCGAGGCCGTCGTCCGCTGACCAACGCTTTCGGATGAACCTTTGACCTGCATAGCCTGCCAGCAGGCAATGACACCGATCACCAGTGCAAAGAACGGTGCCTTGATCATCCCGACGGCAAGCTGTGCGACGCCGGTATTTTCCTTCAACCGGGTCAGGAACATGCCGGGGCTGACACCGAGGTCGATCCAACTCATCAACGCTCCGCCGATCAGGCCAGCCATATCGGCAACAAAGCCAAGAATGGGCAACATGATCAACAGCGCCAGAACACGGGGAATGACCAGAACTTCAATCGGATCCAACCCCAGGGTGCGCATCGCATCAATCTCTTCCTGCACCTTCATCGAGCCAATCGAAGCCGTAAAAGCCGAACCGGAGCGACCAGCGACGATGATCGCTGTCAGCAGGATACCAAGCTCACGCAGGATCGAGATGGAGATCAATTCGACAACAAAGATCTCAGCCCCGAACTGTTTCAACTGCGTCGCGCCCTGAAAGGCCAGAACGACGCCGATCAGGAAACCCATCAAGGACACAATCGGCAGCGCCTTGAAGCCGACTTGCTCCATCTGTGACACCAAGGCAGCACGACGCAGTCGCCATGGCATGATCAGAGTCCGGACCAATCGATGCAGAGTAAGGCCAAGAAAGCCGATGATTGATAATGTGTCCTGCCAGGCGCCAAAAGTTTTTTGCCCAATCCGGGCAACCCAATTCACAAAGCCATGCGGCGGCAGTTCTTCTCCTGTAACCTCGGATATGTTGTGCGATACTGTTTCGATCAATGACGAATGCGCAGGGGCCAACCCTTCGAGCTGGACCTGAACGCCCTCGCTTCCCATCCGCTGCACCAAATTGGCGACTAGCCAGGCCCCTCCGGTATCCAGCGATTCCACCTGCGACATGTCCACAATGACATCTTGGCCGTTGGGCTTTTGGGCAGCAAAACCCGCTTCGACACGATCCAACGATTGAGTGCGCAGATCTCCGGCAAGGCGGATACAAACGCCGGTTGCGCTGGTCTCGGAAATAATCGTCGGCCGTGTCATAGCGGTATGTGATGGCAAACACCGGGTCGCTGCAATGGATTTGTTCGAACCCCTCAGGATTTTGCACCCGCGCATTGCGGTAGAGCGACAGTGAAGCCCATGGTTCCGGTTCTGGAGCAGGCAGAGCGGGCGAGCCATGCGTTTCGCGTGTTTGCATTGTGGCGCAGGCTCAGTCGGGGTGTTCTGAATGAGGGCGGACAAGCAGAACTATTAATATTCAGATAATTATAGACAAATGTCCTTTGTAAGGTATCGTGAGGCCGAAGTTTTCCTGTTGCGGTTGTGTGTTCGAACAGGCGGCTTGGTCGGGCAGCAAGTGGGCCAATTGGGCGCTTCTTCACCTTGTCTCCGGCTTTTGCCTCAAATGCCTGTCAGGCGCGGATTGAGAGGTGATTGATGGTCGATTGGCTGGTGCATATTCTTCAAAATTACCCTGAACTGGCGGTGTTTCTGTCCATCGGTATCGGCTTTCTCGTTGGTCCCTGGAAACTGATGGGATTCAGTCTGGGCACGGTCACGGCAACGTTGTTGGCGGCGGTGGTGATCGGTCAGGCCCAGATTGAAATCGACTCGGCGGTCAAATCGACTTTCTTCATCTTGTTCATCTTTGCTGTGGGCTACGGTGTCGGACCTCAGTTCATCCGCGGCCTGAAAGCAGACGGCGCGCGCGAGGTGTTCTTTGCTCTCAGCGTGCTCGCACTTTGCCTTGTAATCCCGATCATCGCAGCTAAGGTCGCTGGTCTGGAACTTGGCTATGCCGCGGGGCTTTATGCCGGATCGCAGACGATTTCAGCGGCGATTGGGGTTGCCACTGACCAGATCGGTCAGCTGGGCCTGTCGGCGGAACAGGCCAAGACCTATGCCAACCAGATTCCGATCGCCTACGCGGTGACCTACATTTACGGCACAATCGGATCGGCCATCATTCTGGCCAAGATCGGCCCGCGCCTGATCGGCGTCGATCTGGTCGCGGCCTGCAAGGAATATGAAGCTAAGCTGGGTGGCACGACGTCGGTTGAAACCGGTGATGGCATCGTCTCGGCATATCGCGCGATCGAGGCGCGGGCCTTTGAGATCCCAGAAGGTAGCGATCTGCTGGGGCAACCGGTCAAAGATCTGATGCCCGGTATCCGCATCTATGCCGAACGCCTGAGACGTGACGGGAAGATCATAGAGGTAGATGATAACACCGTATTGCAGGCCGGAGATGTTGTGATGTTCTCAGGCCGCCGCGCTGATCTGGTGGGTTTGCTTGAGACCAATCTTACAGAAGCTGACGCGCCTGATCTGCTGAGCATACCGTCGGAAAAACTGGATGTGCTGATCACCAGCAAAGAGGTTCATAACAAGACGCTTGAAGAGCTAAGCAAACTGTCGATTGCGCGGGGCATTTATGTCTCGAAACTGATGCGAAACATGCAGGATTTGCCGCTGCTACCCGGGACCGTCGTGCATCGTGGTGACATCGTCACAATTCAGGGCAGCAAGCGGCATGTCGAGGCCGCCGTTGCCCAGATTGGCTATGCCGATCGCCCGGTAGACACTACAGATCTGGCCTTTGTAGGCTGGGGGATATTCATCGGTGGCATCATTGGAACACTGTCAGTCATGATGGGTGGTTTCCCGATCAGCCTTTCCACCACCGGAGGCGCGCTGCTGGCTGGGCTGGTGCTGGGCTGGCTGCGTACGGTGCACCCGACCTTTGGGCGCATCCCGGGTCCGGCGCTTTGGTTGATGAACACTCTGGGTCTGAACGTGTTTATCGCGGTGATAGGGATCACCGCAGGGCCGGGATTTGTCGCGGGACTGCAACAGGCCGGTATTGCGCTGCTGCTATGGGGAATCGTCGCGACTTCGCTACCAATGATCTTTGCAGTTTACGTCGGGCATTACGTGTTCAAATTCCACCCGGCCATTCTGTTTGGTGCCTGCGCAGGTGCGCGCACCACGACAGCGGCGTTGGGTATGATCCAGGAAGCCGCGCAAAGTCGCATCCCGGCGCTTGGCTACGGAATGCCGTATGCGATTGGAAATACATTATTGACCATCTTCGGGATGGTCGTTGTTTTGATCCTAAGCTGATTTGGAGAGGTTCACGTTATGGATAGAGTAACGCTGCACGATTACGAAGCACTCAGCCCGTTTCAGATCAAGGATGAGCTGATCAAACTGGCCTCGGCCGAGGCGCGTAAGGCCAATAGCGCTTTCCTGAATGCGGGGCGTGGCAATCCTAACTGGGTTGCCACCCGTCCGCGTGAAGCGTTCTTTGCCCTTGGTCAATTTGCCATAACTGAATCCAAACGTGTGATGGATCACCCCGCTGGTTTAGGCGGAATGCCGGCGCAAAAAGGTTGCCATGGGCGGCTGCAAAGCTGGGCGTCTGATAATTCCGAAACGCCGGGCGTCGATACGCTGCTTGAGCTCGTGGCGCATGCCATATCCGCATTTGATTTCGATGCGGACGAGTTTGTGCATGAACTGACGGATTCGATCATCGGTGATAACTATCCGGTGCCTGACCGCATCCTGAAACACAATGCCACCATTGCCCATGAATACCTGATGTGGTCCATGTGTCGGGGCCACCGGCCTGACGCTCAGTTCGATCTGTTCGCAGTCGAAGGCGGCACGGCGGCGATGTGCTACATCTTCAAGACGCTCAAAGCCAACCGATTGCTGAACCCGGGTGACACGATAGCTCTGTGCACTCCGATCTTCACGCCTTACTTGGAAATGCCTGAGTTGGAGGATTACAGCCTTGAATCCGTGCATGTGGAAACCGATGAAGAGGATGGTTTTCAACTGACCGACCAAGCAGTGGAAAAGTTGAAAGATCCCAATGTAAAAGCGTTCTTCCTAGTCAATCCCGGCAATCCGTCTTCGGTCGCGCTCAGTACCGCGTCACTTCGCAAACTAGCGGATTTGGTGGAGAATCACCGGCCTGATCTGATCGTGCTAACGGATGATGTTTACGGCACCTTTGTGCACGATTTTACCTCGGTCATGGGCCATCTGCCGCGCAACACAATCGGTGTGTATTCCTACTCGAAGTATTTTGGCTGCACCGGCTGGCGTCTCGGCGTGATTGCCGTGGCGCAAGACAACATCTTCGATCTCAAGCTGGCGGATCATCCGGATGAGATCAAACAGGCCCTGGACAGGCGCTATGGCACGCTTAGCCTGACACCACGTGACATTCGCTTTATCGACCGGCTTGTGGCCGATAGCCGCGATGTGGCCCTGAACCACACAGCAGGCCTGTCGCTGCCGCAGCAGGTGATGATGACGCTGTTTTCACTCAGTGAATTGGTCGACAGCAAGAAAATCTATCAGACCGCCTGCATGGAGCTGGTTCATCGCCGTTTCAAACTGCTGACCGAAGCGATGGGCGTCGAGGTGCAGGCAGGTGAGCATTACGACGCCTATTACGGCATCATCGATTTCGAATATTGGTTGCGAAAATATGTCGGTGAAGATGTCGTGGCTTGGATCAAGCAGAATGTTCACCCATTGGATATTGCGTTCAAATTGGCGGAAGACTATGGGATCGTTCTGCTGAACGGCAGCGGATTTGATGCTCCGGGCTGGTCGGCTCGCGTGTCCTTTGCGAACCTGCCGGACGAGGCGTATTCTCAGATCGGGACAGCCGTTCGATCAGTGGCACGCGGCTATGTTCAAGCCTACCGTGCCGCGAACAATTTGCCGCTGCACGGATAGGTAAATCTCCCTACACCTGCGCCTGAACTGGTGATACCCATGGGCGCAGGGGAGGATGAATTTGGACATTTCCGAACAGCGCATCAAGGCGATGACCACGGCTGGCCTGAACCTGATCGGTCAGGCGCTGTCAATTTATGACAGCCAATTGCGTCTCGTGGTCAGCAACCTGCGGTTTCAGGAAATGTTCGACCTGCCAAACGAACTTGTCGAGCCGGGGGCTCTGTTTCGCGACACCATATATTTTCTCGCTAGCCGCGGGGAATACGGTTCGGTCGGCGATGTTGACGAGATGGTCGAGCTACGCGTTTCGCAGGCCCTCGCGTTCGAGCCGCACTATATGGAGCGGACCCGGCCCAATGGTCAGGTGATCTCGGTCGAAGGTGCACCTTTGCCCAATGGGGGTTGGGTGGCCGTCTATACCGACATTACTCGCACGAAGCGGGTAGAAGATTTGCTGCGTGCCCGTTCAGAAGAACTGTCTGGCCAACTTCTGAGCCATGCCGAAGAGCTTTCCGCAACCAACCGCAAACTGGCCGCAACCATCACCGCGCTGGAAGAAGCCAAGCGTCAACTGACCGAGATCGAGGCCCGCACGCGGATGACGACCGAGATGATGCCGGCTCATATCGCGCATCTGGATGCCGATGGACGATACGATTACTCAAACCGCCGCCTCAGTTCGGTCATGCCCGGCCGTCCGTCTGACATTCTGGGCCTTCATATATCAAAGGCTTTGGGGTCATCTGCCTATGACCGGGTAAAGCCACATCTGGAACAGGCCTATGGAGGCCAACCTTCGGTTTTCGAGTTTACCGAAGATCAGGATTCACGCCGCATTCGGGTATCATTCACCCCGGATAAAGCGGGTGGTGTTTATGTCATGTCGGTGGATATCACCGAAGAAACTCAAGCCCGTGTCGCCCTTCAGCAAACGCGGCGCAGAGCCATGGCGGCGCAGATGACAAGCGGGCTTGCCCATGACTTTTCTAATTTGCTGACCATCATTCTGGGCATGCAGGCGCGATTAGAGAGGATGAATCTGCCCGAGGAAGCCGATCAGCTAGTCACGGCTACGCAACAAACTGCCCGACGCGGGGGGCAATTGCTGAATCGCATCGCAGACATGACCGGCAATCGCACGCCTCAACCTCAGGCGACGGATATGCGCGGTTTACTTGAAGATTTGCGAATCCTTGCCACCCCGTCCTTGCCGCGGGGCATGGGGTTGTCGGTGGTCAATACTCTACCCGACAAGGCGCTGATGCTAGATCCCGGCATGGTTCAGGATGCACTGCTGAACCTGGTTCTGAATGCGCGGGATGCTTGCGGCACATCGGGCCAGATCACGATCACTGCGCATGCAATCGGGACAATATGGGTTGAGATCACGGTGTCGGACACCGGCCCGGGGTTTACCGGGGAAGCATTAAAGAAGGCGTTAAACCCATTCTTTTCCACCAAAGGCAGCGATGGCTCGGGGTTGGGACTTCCAATGGTCTACGACACGGTAAAGCTGGCGGGCGGTGACCTTAATTTGCGCAACACGCCTTCTGGTGCTTCGGTCGTGATACGTTTGCCCTACCGTCCTGCCCCGTCCGCGCAAGCGGGTCTCGTATTGTTGGTTGAAGACAGCGATGACCTGCGCAGTCAGTTCCGGGATATGCTGGTCGATTTGGGGTGTTCGGTGATCGAGGCAAGCTCGGTCGATGAAGCTTTGACCTTGACGTCGGAAATCGGTGATATCGCGCTGGTTCTATCGGATATTAAGCTGGAGGGCGAAGGCACTGGGATCGACATTGTCGACCGCCTGAATGGTGCGTTGCCCTGTATACTGATGACGTCGCTGCCGCTAAATGACCCGCTACATCATCAGGCATTGACCCGTGCACCTGTCCTAAGCAAACCATTCACATCGTCGCAATTGTCGGCGTTGATCCGAACCGAGGCCGCCTGAATGACACAACCTTTGGTGACCATTCTCGATGACGAACCTGAAATCCGCCGTATCCTAACGGAAGCGCTGGAAGATGCCGGGTTTCAAACTCAAAGCTTTTCACGTGCCCGTGAATTTGAAGCTTCGCTGAAAAGGGTCACTCCAGATCTGTGTTTGGTGGATTTATCATTGCCGGATACTGATGGACTTGCACTTGTGCACAAACTTGCGCTTGAGCAAGGTGTTGCCGTCATCATCATTTCAGGCCGTGCTCAGGTACAGGACCGGGTAACGGGATTGGAGCTTGGCGCAGATGATTACATCACCAAACCATTTGATCCCGCCGAAGTAATTGCTCGGGTCCGCGCCCGGCTGCGTTCTACCGGACCAGCAACGCCGAATTCAGATATAGCCGAATTCAATGGTTGGACCGCACAGTTTGACCGATATGTCTTGATCAATGCCGATGGCGTCGAGACACCTTTCAGCCACGCCGAAGGTGAGGTTCTGCGATTGTTTCTTGAAAGTCCCAAACGCCTGATCAGCCGCGCGCGCATGCAGGACATGTTGGGTGGCGGGGCAGGTGACAGCTTTGACCGCGCTATGGATGTTCGGATTTCCCGCTTGCGAACGAAGCTGGGCGAAGATCCCAAAAACCCGCGCCTTATTAAAACGATATATGGTGCGGGATATATCTTTCTTGGTGACGTGACCTGGTCTTAGTCGTCGGTCCCCCCCCCGGACGCCTAAGATGTCTATCGGCTGGCGCTTTGCTATCTGCTGCCCATCTGTCGTTCTCTTCAATCGCGCAGCGCCTCGTCTTTTATCTTCAGAACAGGTTGGATCAGATAATCAAGAACTGACTTTTGGCCTGACAGAATATCGACTTGAGCGATCATTCCTGGGATGATTTCAACCGCTGTACCACCCGCATCCAACATCGTGTCTGAAGTCTGAATTTCGACGACGAAAACCTCTTCTTCACTTCGTTCCGAGCGAGTGATGGTGTCGGCACCGATTCGAACGATCTCACCATCCAGACTGCCGTACCGCGAAAAATCGTAGGCCGTGATCTTGATTTTGACCTTTTGCTCTGGGTGCAGGAAGGCGATGTCCTTGGGTCGAACATAGGCTTCCACCAACAATCGGTCGTCCAACGGAACAATCTCAATCAGTTCCTCACCGCTTCGGGCCATCCCGCCGATCGTCGTCCGGTGAATCCGGTTTACGACACCCCGTACGGGGGCCCGGATCAGCGCGCGAGACGCACGGTCACGCAAAGAGGGTAGGGCAGGTTGCAAGGCGGCAAGCTCTGCCGAAACCAAAGCCAGATCAGTTAGTGCGGCACTACGAAACCGACTACGCGTCGCGCGGACCTTGTCATCCACTTCATCCAGCCCGGCCTTCAACCGGTTGATCATCGCCTCTGCTCTGACCTTGCGGCCTTTCCATTCCGCCTCGCTACGGCGCAGGGCCAAAAGGGTTGTTGCCGGTTCCATCTTCTGTTCGACCAATGGCACCATCATAGCGCGCTCATCGGCCAACACATTCAGGGTCTCGGTTGACGTGACCTGGTCAACCAATCCCTCTTCGTACTCGCGTTGCCGCTGTTCGCGCTGTCGAGAGAGAATTGCAATCTCAGCTTCAAGTTCTGCTTGCCGACCGTGGTACAGCGCAGTCTCCGACCGCACGACATCTGGCGCGCCAGTCAGAAGATCGTCGTCGAACTCAAGCTCAGCCCCATCGATTTCGGCACGTAGTCGTTGTGCGCGGGCCATCAAACCAAAGGCACGCTGTTGCTCTTGGCTCAACTCTCGTTCGATCTGAGTAGTATTCAGCTCCATCAGCAATGTACCAGCCTCAACCACCAGACCCTCGCGCACGTGAACGGACCGCAAAACACCGGGTTCGGTCGCTTCGATCACCTGAATATCGCCGGATGGCACGATACGCCCATCTGCCCTCACGACATCGTCGAGTTCAGTTAAATGAGCCCAGGCGACGGCGCTTATCAAACAACTGAGTATCAGGAGCAGCAGCAATGATCCCCGCAGCGGTGACCCTCCACGCATTTCACGGGCGAGGCTTTCCAGATCAGGATGCCGCGACATTCAGATGCCTCCCGTGTTTGCGAACTGTCTGCGTCAGGATGTTTTTGGGTCCGTCCATCGCAATTTTGCCATCCTCAATCACTATGACCCGATCAACCAGTTCCAGCAGGCTGGTTCGGTGCGTCACGATGATCATCGTGGTATCTGGCGTGGTCTTTTTAAGGCGGCGTATAATTTCGGATTCGGATTTGACGTCCATCGCGCTCGTAGGCTCATCCAGCAGCAGAACAGGAGGATGCCCGATAAGCGCCCGGGCCAATGCAATCGCCTGCCTTTGACCACCTGACAATCCTTCTCCTCGTTCGGCTACAGGCTGATCATAGCCCCGTGGGTGCCGCGCGATAAAATCTTCGACACCTGCAATGCGCCCTGCACGGATCAGTTCATCATCACGCGGGCGCACCGACCCGCTGGCAATGTTTTCCCGGACGGTACCGGAAAACAGCCAGATGTCTTGCAAGACTGAACCAATATTTCGCCGCAAGTCTCCGGGATCAATCTGGCGAATGTCCAGCCCGTCCAACATCACCGAGCCCACGCGCGGTTGGTAGAGGCCCAACAGCAGTCGCGCAATCGTACTCTTGCCCGACCCAATCTGGCCCAGGACAGCGACTTTTTCACCGGGTTCGATTGTAAATGAAACACCTTTCATCGCGTCTTCCGTTTGATCAGGATATGCGAAATGAACATTGTTAAACGTTATCCGCCCGGAAAACTCGGATCTGCTGATCCAAGATTTGCCTTCAGGCCGCTCATTGCTCGCCTGCATTAACGTGTCCAGATTGCGGTAGGCACTGCGTGCCTGATTGACACGTGTCAGGGTTTGCGCCAATTGTCCCAGCGGTGCCAGGGCACGGCCGGTCAGCATCACCGACGCAACAAGTGCCCCCATGCTCGTCTGGCCATCCGTGATCAGAAATACACCATAAAAGACGATAAGAACTTGCGCGGCCTGCTGAGTAAATCCAGTTAGGTTCAGGGCAAATTGAGTAACGGCCCTGCTGCGTGATCCGTAGTTTGACTGGCGTGCAATTGCACCTTCCCACCGCATTCGCATCTGCCGACTGGCGGCGGTTGTCTTGATGGTTTCCAAGCCTGATACAGCCTCAACCAGAACAGATTGCTTGGATTGTCCGTCTGCAAAACTTTGTTCAGCAAGACGCGACAGGATCGGTTGAACAGCCAGTCCGCTGAGAAGAACGACTGGTACAGCGAGTGCTGGAACAAGCGCCAGCGGGCCGCCCACCATATAGATCGCGAATATGAATACCGCGATGAATGGCAAGTCTACGACAGCGACGAGTGTGGCAGAAGTGAAGAATTCACGCAAAGTTTCGAATTCGCGGATGGTACTGGCCATTGCACCCGTTGAGCCCGTTCGGGACGACATGCGAATATTCAGCACCTGGTCAAATACTCGCCGTCCCATGGACATGTCAGCATTCTGGCCGGCGCGATCTATGAACCCCGCGCGAAGGAGCTTCAGCGCGAAGTCAAAAAGAAGCGCCAACCCCACGCCAAGCGTCAAAGCTATCAGCGACTCGGTCGCCTCGTTGGGCAAAACCCGGTCGTAGACGATCATGATAAAGACTGAGGTCGTAAGCCCCAGAACGTTTGCCATCGCCGCAGCCAGCGCCACCTGAACGTAAGACCAGCGGTTTGCGGAAAGTGCCGACCAGAACCAATGACCCCGCTGATCCGCTTGATCTGCGTTAACCTCGTCGCGGTGCAAGGGTCGAAACAACAATGCATAGCCCGTGTAGACTTCGCCCACGCCGCTTTCGGGAACCTCTCCGATAACGTCATCCAAAGCGGGGTCGTAAAGCAATAGATCGCCATTGCGCGTGCGCCCGTGGTACACAACGGCGCGATCGCCTTCCAACAACAAGATCGCAGGTGCCAGCGTTGTATCAAATGCCGACAGCTTTCGCGCACCAAACCCGACCTGCAGGCCTGCTTGTTGTGCCGCGTGCATCGCATCGCGCACGGTCAACTCACCTGTATCACCAGATTGGCAGGCGTTCAGTGCTGCCACTGTCAACGGTCGCTCAAGTGTCGCCGCGACATTCAACAAGCAAGCTTCCAGTTCGGTCAGAGTTGCACGATCAACATTCATAGCGACTTATCCAGCGTGTCCATCGTGAACCCCGGAAAATCCAGAATGTTCTCAGTTAGGCTCAATGAGGCGTAATTGGCCAAAGCGAAGTTCTGTTCTGCCAGAATCAGCCGTTCCTGTAGCTGCATGTAGTTGCGTTTCTTACCCGACACTCGGGATTTCGCGGTCAATACACCCATTCTAGATTCATGACCGTTTGATACCCGCAAGCAAGACGGCACTTCACTACTATTGGAGTTCGTCTGTACGGGCCGAGCTATCAACCCCAATAAGGCCTGAGCCAAAAATGCACCGCCAGCGGCATTCTGGTAAGCTTGGATTGTCCTTGTTTTGGACCCACTTCGTGCCACAATCGAACTGCTCTGAACAGCCTGTCGCACTTGTTGGTTAAAAGCGTTCTTTGAAAGTTGTTTTGATCGTGCTGTTGCGCTTGCTCCGGTCGTTCCTCGCGTTAAAGATGTCTCGACATCGGCTAGGTTGGGCGTTGAGGTGCAGGCTGAAACTGACAGCAACCCCGCTGTTATGCCAAGGATTCCAAGCCCGAACTTAACCCGTTGCATGGATCGCGCCCTCCTTGCATTGTCCGTGCCGAACTTCTTCAGCAAGTGCAGTCATGAATCCGCCAAAGGTGTCGTTTTGTTCTGAACTCCTCGTGCCTGATTGGCTCTGTGCACTGGACAGCCAAACGCAATGCGACAGGGATACTTGATGAGCGTGAATCAACCGTAGCGCGCCGCTGGAAAGCAGGGCCAATTTATTAGACTCGGGCAATCGTTCCAGCAGAATTGGATCAACGCCCCAGTAACCCTCGGTCAAAGTGATGCCATTCTGTTCGCCCAGTGGTACAAGCAGACCCATTTCAGCGATCAAAGAGCAGACTTGGTCAGTTTTGTTTGCCGAGGCCAGGCGATTTTGCAGAAAGCGGCGCACACGGCAGAGATCCTGCGTCAAAAGTCCGTCCACTGTAAAAAATGGTTGGTCCTTCGGGTCATGTGTTACCAACCCTGAATCCTCGTCGACAAACAGACGTGACCGAGAGTCGCCCTTTTTCATAGCTTCTGCGTGGAATGGAAAGCAACGCAACGCTGAGGGCACATAAGGCGCAAGCCAGCGACCGTTTTGGTCGACGAAGGGCGGTGCCATTTCCGGGATGACTGAGAATAGTGCGACGGGAGAAAAACCTGTTTGGTTTGACAGGAACACAATCGGAAAAGATGTAGCAATTTGCGGAACTTCTGAGATGACGATGGGACAGGCGTCCATCTCTGCAACAAATTGGTATGATGTGAACCGGCGCCAGAATCGATTCCTGTGCCGTACAAGGCTGACTGGGAAAAGGCCGTTCTCTGCCATGTGATCCTCTTGTTCTGAAGAGGCGAGGCTACATTTGTGCATCGCCCCAAGCTACGAGCGCCGTTTAGGCTGAAGCGCCAGTTGGGTCAGTGATCAGGATGTTGTCGTCGGACAAACTGCTCAGATCGGAAAGGCCATCGAACTGTGCAAGCGCTTCGACCGACGCCGAATCTGGGCCAGAGTAGTCAACCTTCACCAGAATGCTGTCAGTGCCGTCCGTTGCCAGCAGATACATCTCATCACCTGATTGAGCACCATTCAGGTTTTCGGCTGCGCTAGTGATTGTATCCAGATCAAGGTCCGAAAGCGTGGTCTCCAGCCCGACGAACCCGGTGTTGGCACCAATTGTGCCGCCGGCCACCAAGGTCTCCACACCGGTCCCGTCGCCGCGAAGCGATGTGGTATTCAACCCCTGGAACATCAAGGCGTCAGAAACGCTGGCTGCTGGGCCCAGTGTGAACCCATTGATCGTATCAATGCCATTTGAAGATGGGTCAGCTTCGAAAACGATGACGTCTCGACCCGCCCCGGACACATCTATGGTGTCGTCGCCCTGGTTGCCGCGGATGACATCATCAACATCCGAGCCCGTAATGGTATCATTCCCACTGGTGCCGAGATGGAGCTGTGATGGCCCTCCGTCTGGAGTGGTCAACGTCAAGACGATGGGTTGGTTCGCGTCCTGAACTGTCATAGTAAATGTCACCACAGGCTGCGATAAATCCCCATAGCTCGTGGCCGCGCCCGCGAAACTGATTGCGGAACCTCCATTCGGGTTAGCCAGAAAGAGATTGAAGTCAGGGTTTTCTGTCTCGGAGCCGCTATCGTAGGTCGCCACCGAAGGATCGAACCCCAGCTCGGCGGTAAAGGCCAGACCGCTTGAGATATCGCGATCGGAATCTGCGTAGACCTCGAACGTCACTGTCGTTCCGCTGCGACCAGCTTCAACGATGGTGTAGGCCGTCGGAACATGAGCAATTGCCTGTTCGGACACCGGATCAGGATCGGGGCCGCCTGCGACTGTCGCCTGTGCCGCGAAATCGAGGGCGTCTCCCGCTTCAATCGAGGCAAAGCTTGCAGCAGGCGCGGACAGGGTCCAGCTCCCATCGGCTGCAACTGTGGCCGAACCAAGCGAGACCGAGTTAAGCGTGACATCGACCGCTTGTCCGGCAGACAGGCCTGCGGAACTGCCTGATACGGTCATTCCAGTGTTTTGTGCATCGCTCAGCGAGACGGCATTGTTGGAACCCAGATCATCGATATAGAGGATAGGCTTGAAATCCGTAGCCAACATGGTTGTCGCATCGGTTGCGGGGTTTCCTGCGGCGTCTTGAACCGAGGCCGTGACCGCAAAACTGCCGCCATCTGCCAAGCCGGTCAAATCCGCCGAAGGAATGCTTGTGCTCCACAAGCCACCCGAAACCACCGCGCCGTAGGTCTGACCATTCAGGCTTACAGTGACAGTCTGCCCGTCCTCGGCATTTGTTGTCCCCGACACGCTGAGATCCGTTCCCTGTTCAACGATATCCAGAACGGAACCAACCGAAAGCGGGTTCAATGCAATTGTTGGTGCGCTGAGGTCGGTGCCGAAGCTGGTGGTCGCCGCATTCGTGTTGCCAGCCGCATCCGTGATTGAGGCGTTCACGTCATACGTTTGCCCGTCCTGCAGGCCGCTCAAGTCTGCAGCCGCAGCTGTGAATGTCCAGATGCCACCGTTTACTATGGCGATTCCGCCGGTCAGAGCCGCACCTCCGGACTGGACGATCTGTACCGAAACTTGCGTACCATTGGCCGCATCAGAAGTTCCTGAGACCACCAGATCCGTTGCTTGTTCGGTCAGGTTGACTACCGCTCCATCCGACAGTGATGATATGGCGAGCGACGGGGCGGAGAAGTCCGTGTAGAAGCTGTTGGTCGCCTGTATCGCCAGATTACCGGCGGCATCCGATACATCCGCTGTCACGCTGATCGTAGCCCCATCGGGCAGCGCCGCCAAATCCGCCGAGGGGACACTTACCGACCACCCCCCGGTTGAGGCCTGTCCAGTGTAGGATTGGCCGTTCAGATTTACGGTGATTTTCTGACCATCTTCGGCGGATGTAGTGCCCGTAATGGTCAAGTCCGTACCACGTTCCGCAGCATTCAAAACCGCTCCGTCCGAAAAACTGTCGATACTCAGAGTTGGGGCGGTGACATCTTTGGATAAGTTGACGCTGGCTTGCGGGGCGACAAGGCCGTCGGCGTCCGTCACGTCGCCCGTGATATTGAAGTCTCCACCATCGGCAAGCGCTATGAGATCGGCGCTGGGGATTGTCACACTCCAACTGCCGCCCGAGACCGAGTCGGTATAAGTCTGCCCATCAAGGGTCACTGTTACCTGCTGCCCGTCGGTTACGTTCCCTGTTGTCCCGCTTACGACCAGGTCAGATCCGGTTTCGGCCGCATTCAGGATAGCCCCGACCGACAAGGGAGTGATTGCAATTGATGGGCCCGTGAGATCGACCGGAACGGATACCGATATCGGTGTTGCCGAATTGCCTGCTGTGTCGCTGACGGCAACTGAAACGGATGCGGGCACACCGGTTGCCAAACCAGACAAATCGGCATTCGGGATCGTCACTGACCAACTGCCGCCCGATACAGAACCCGTGTAATCCTGACCGTCGAAAGATACATTGACCACCTGGCCGTTTTCAGCTGTGGTCGTGCCCGACAAGACAAGATCCCCAACTACATCGGCCAGATCTATTGAACCGCCACCCACTGGGTTTAGTGTCAGATCAGGCGCGGTCAGATCAGTGTCAAAACTTCCATTGGCCTGAGCTGCTGGGTTCCCAGCGCGATCCGATACATCAGCCGTCACCGTGACGCTTGACCCGTCTGGCAGCGTGGTAAGATCTGAAGCGGGCACCGAAACGCTCCAGCCGCCGCCCGAAACGGTGCCAGTATAGGATTGCCCACCAATCGCTACCGTTACGGTCTGCCCATTCTCGGCATCCGTTGTGCCAGAGATTTCGAGATTTGTACCTTGTTCTGCAGCATTCATTACCGCACCCGCCGAGAATGTATCGATGGTCAGGACCGGCGGAATGGTATCAACGTCGAACCTTGCGGTTTCAGCCGATAGCTCCATCCCGCTACCATCCAGATGGCGCACGGAAACATCCGAGATCCCCTGAGGCAGGGCCGCTGCCTCGGCCTGCGTCAGTGAAACGCTCCAGCTTCCGTCGCCTGCAGGAGTGACTGATTTTGTCACCGATCCGATGGTAACTTCGACAGTCGTTGTTCCATCCGGCGCTGTTGTTTGGCTGCTGAGATTGCTCAATGCGTTTGATTGCAGCTCAGCCAGGTTCAGGCTGGGCGGTCGAGGAGGTGAGGGGGTAACGGTGGGTTCGGCATCAGTTTCATCGTCGCTGTCTCCACCGCCGCCGCCTCCGCCACCGGCAGCTGCAGCACCGGCTATTCCCAGCCCGCCCAAGGCCAGCCCGGCACCGCTTACGCCACCTGCGGTCGCTGCGGTCGCACCTGCGGCCTCTGCGGCTAGACCTAATTGTGCAATTTCGCCGACGACTTCATCTGCAACCATTATGGTGCCGTTTTCCAGAATCTGTACGTTCTCGGCAGAGACAACAATCGTCCGCCCATCTGTCAGTTTCAGCTGCACGTCGCCATTCGAAAGCAGCTTTGCCACCCGAACGCCCGGAATTGACTCAGCAAACTGATGAGACGCAAGCTGTTCATCGGTGGCCTGCGCAAGAGCTGGTAATGCTAATAGTGTCGAGCCAAGGCCGCCAGCAACCCCGCGTCCTACCCATCGCTGAAGTTTTTTGTCGAACCATTTGCGGATATGGCGCGTACGTTGCGCATCGGGCCCGGCGTCCGTGGTCGATTTATTGGTCGAAACGGTATCTTTGGTCATTTTGCCCTCTCATTAGATGGACGCTGGTCGTTGCGTGATATGCTGTTTTCGGCCGATCTGGTCCGTGGTTTGATCTTCTGAGCCATTCGACCGCTGCGAAAAATTTGAGTTAATCTGGAACTGAAGTCCTTGTTTTCACCACATTTCTGTTCTGGTTCAGAACCGAACATCGTTTCATCCTGTATGTGTTGCCAGGGGTGGCAGGGGGTAACGGGCGATGATGCTTCAGTTCGAAAGAGTGGTGGCAACGGGGACCGCAGCGCTCGATTCAGGTATCGGCGATACGGCTTTAAAAACGTTTAACGGGGAAACGTATCTTTACAGCACGAGCGGACCCGGGGGAGGGCTCGTGTCTTGGCACCTTGTGGAGGGGGCTGGCCCACAAGAACAGGACCAACAATATTTCGATGCCTCGATTGCCCATCAGGTCGGGCACAGCGGAACCCCGATTCATCTGGCGGGCAATGATCAACTGGTCCTCGACGTCGATACTGCCACAGGGCTTGTGGGTTATGAACTAAACGCGGATGGCACTATCGGTGCCTTGCAAGAAACCGATGCCTTAACGGGCGGCGGGGATATCGCTGCAGCGGTTCAGGTGACGATTGGGGCTGGCGACTTGCTTGCGCTTGCGCATGAGGACACAGGCCAGATCGGCACCTATAGTATCAATGGTGATGGATCGCTGAGCCCGGCGCATAGCATCAACGCGTCTGCCAGTACGCTTCAGACCCTGCAATCGGGGTCGAATCATTTCATTGTCGGCGCAGATGCAACCAGTGGAACAATCTCGTCATATTCGATCGATCAAGGCAGTGGCGTGCTCTCTGAGGTTGCCGGTAATGACGATATCCAAACGCTGGGCATCAGTTCTCCTACGGCGGTTGAGACAATTCAAGCCTATGGAAAGTCATGGATTGTTGTGGCCGGATCGCAAAGCAATTCGCTAAGCGTTATGGAATTGGACGCCAGCGGGCAGTTAAAGCCGACGGATCATATTCTGGACACCCTGCATACCCGGTTTGGGGCCGTACAGGATCTTTCAGTCCTTGAGGTTGATGGTCGGGTTTTCGTGGTGGCTGGGGGCGGGGATGATGGGATCACGCTGTTTACAATGACGCCGGACGGGCAGCTCATCCATATGGATAGTTTTGCTGATACCCTGGACAGTGGATTGCAAAATGTTCAAACGATCAGCGTTGCGCATATGGGGGATGAACTGCAGATATTTGTATCATCTCAACACGATGCAGGGCTCACTCAGCTGAGTATATCGATCGCCGACCTTGGAATTGTTGCCGAAGGATTCGGAACAGTAACCGGAACCGCGCAGGACGACATGCTAAAAGGCGGCATACTGGACACTATTCTGGACGGCGGAGCAGGGGACGATATGCTGATTACGGGCACCAGTTCCACGACCATGACGGGTGGTGCTGGCGCGGACATCTTTGTGATCCGTCAAACAAGTGGCCCGACTGTGATCACGGACTTTCAGGCCGGCACCGATCGTTTGGATCTGACCGATTATCCTTTTCTGCGCACCCCAGCGCAGTTGGATTTCACTTCCACCGCTCGAGGCGCCCAAATCGCTTATCGCGACGAAACGATAGAACTTGTTTCAGCTAATGGCACGTCCCTGACAACTGAGCAGGTATTCGGCGCAGGGTTTGGTGGTCCTGATCATATTCCTGTCAATCTGGGTAGCGGGCCGGATAACAACTCATCAGATGGGGTAGCTGGTGGGTTCACGCTGAATTCGACAACTCCAAACGCAGCGTTGGGAAATGCTGAAATCCGGTTCACCCCAGACGGTGGGTCTGCAGTTGTTGCGCAGGCAAATGCACAAGGTGAATTTGATCTGGATCTACCAGACGGCGCGTTTTCCGGCCAATTGGACATCATCAAATCGTATTCAACGGCAAGCAGCGAGATAACAGCGCTGGACTCATTGCAGGTTTTGCGCATGTCGGTTGGACTTGATCCGACATGGGGTCCGGCAACGGCCGAAAATTACATCGCGGCCGATATCACCCGGGATGGATCGGTAAACGCGTTGGATGCACTGGCAATTCTTCAGGTTGCGGTTGGCCAGCCTTCTGCGCACAACGCTGAGTGGGTTTTTCTGGATGCAAATGCGGATCTATCCGGAATTTCACGCAGCAACGTCACCTACGAAACCGGAGCAGAGGTCACAATTGTTGATAGTGATCTGTCGGTCGACATGACCTCAATACTGCTTGGCAATATCGAGGCAGTTTGAATGAGACTGCGTGACCGGTGCTATTCTCGAAACGCGCGGTAGAAGTAATCTGCCAATGGTTTGACCAGGTAAGAAAGCGGAGTGCGTTCATCAGTTTTGATCATGGCTTCGACAGGCATACCCGGCAACAGTTCCTGGCCATTCAAACGGTCCAGTTGTCCTTCGTCAGGCACTACTTCAGCACGGTAGAAGGTAAAGCCGCTCGTCTCATCTGTGAATGAATCTGCTGAGACATTGATCACACGGCCATTCAGCTCGGGCGTGTCGCGTTGATTGAATGCGGGAAAGCGCAGAGCGACTTCCTGCCCGCGATGTAACTGATCCACATGCAACGCATCCACCCGTGCTGCGACCAACAAGGGCGTATCCTGTGGCACTACATACATCATCGGCTCACCCGGCTGGATCACAGACTGGATGGCAAAAACCTGACTGTCGTAAACTGTGCCAGCGACGGGTGCACGGATGTCTAGACGCGACAAACGCTCGGAAAGGGAAAGACGACGTTCTGCCAGTTCTACAACGCGAGACTGCACATCCCGAAGCTCGGTGATGGCTTCTTCGCGCCGCGTGGCCTGCAATTCAACAATTTGAATCTCGGTCGTGGCGATCTGGCCTGTCAGTCGCGCAACAGTGGATTCGAGGCTGCCAATTTGCCCTGTTAGATTTGCCTCTTCCCGCTGCAATGCAGAAACGCGGCTGGCCTGTGTCAGGCCGCGATCAAGCAAACCTTGCTGATCTTCGAGCTCCGTTCTGATCAATTCGACCTGAGTATTCAGTGACGCCAATTGCGCCTGCGTCCCCTCAATCTCGTTCTGGATCTGTATCTTCTGTTTCCCAAGCTGGTCGATCTGCTGGGTCAGCGTTTCCAACCTGGCGTTGAACAGACGTTGTTGGCCTTCCAACAGATCGTCGTCGATCGATTCGCGGGTTTTGAGCTCTTGCAGATTTTTCTTCAACGTATCTGCGTTCGCACCATCCCGTTCAGCCTCTAGCCGGGTCTTTCGGGCAAGTAACTCGAATAGCTGAGATTCCACGATCGTTTGTTCCGAGGCCAAAAACGTATCGTCAAGCCGCAGCATCATGTCCCCACGCGCCACTGCATCACCGTCACGTACGAATATCTCGCCTACAACGCCACCATCGGGGTGTTCGATGACCTGACGATTGCTCTGAACTTCGATCACACCTTGCGAGATAATAGCACCGGCCAGCTCAGTGCGGACGCTCCATAATCCCAGTCCCAGGATCAAAACTGCCAGAGCCAAAAGTCCGACAAAAGCGGGCGCTTTAATACTCCAAACGGGACGTGAACTCTTGTCTGCCATTATTCACCCACCTTGTTCAGGTGCCTTTTGATAACGTTGGCGTTTTGGACCATCGTGTTCAAAACTTCATCGCGCCCACCGGATTTGACGATTTGGCCCTTCTCGACAACGACAAGATCGTCGCATTCCGAGATCGCCTGAGGCCGGTGCGTCATGATGATCGTGGATTTGCCCGCGCTCTTGAGCTCGCGGACCGCGTTGTTCAGGGCGAGGGTTCCGTCTGCATCCAGGGCCGAGTTTGGCTCATCCAGAATCAACAATACCGGATTACCATAGAGAGCGCGCGCTAATGCAATCCGCTGTTTCTGCCCACCGGAAAGCTGGCTGTCATTTCCCTCAAGGAAGGTATCGTATCCTTTCTCAAGTCCCAGAATCAGTTCATGTGCATTGGCTGTTTTCGCTGCGGCAACTACCGCTTCAGGATCAGGGGTTTGTGACATCCGGGCGATGTTTTCAGCAACCGTTCCGTTAAAGAGGGTCACTTGCTGGGGCAAATAGCCAATATGTTGCCCAAGATCATCAGGGTCGTATTGATCAAGTGTAGCGCCGGCCAAGCGGATTTCCCCTGCCGCCGGTTGCCAAAGGCCCAACAACGCTTTGGCTAGGGTCGTTTTGCCAGACCCACTTTTACCAATCACACCCAGAGCTGTGCCGGGGCGCAACTCAAGTGCCGCATTCCGTAGTGTCGGTGTCTTCGCGCCCGGAGGGATCACCGTCAGGCCCTTTGCGACAAGATGTGCTTTGGGAACGGGTAGTTTGGTGCGCGACGCCTCGGGGGGCGTTGAATCAAGAAATGTGTTCAGGTTAATCCATGCCGTGCGCGCGCGTTCGATCATCGACCATTGACCCACCGCCATTTCGACCGGAGCCAAAGCGCGACCTAGAAGGATCGTGCCAGCAATCATAGCACCGGGCGTCATTTCGTTGCGCAGAACCAGCAACGCGCCAAGCGCCAGCATGGCGGATTGCAAAAACAGCCGCAGAGACTTAGTCAACGAAGTAAAGCTGCCGGTCCAGTCGCTTGCGGATATGGATTGAGAAAGCGCCTCGGTGCGTTGGTTCAACCAGCGTTTTGAGACATCTTCCTGCATACCCTGAGATCTGACGACCTCGGCAGCTTGTCTGGCGTGTTCAGAAAATGCATTTGCTTTGGCAGAGGCGATTTGAGCATCTGCCACTTTGCGATGGGTCAACGCTTGGTTTAGTAGGGCGATAACAACCAGAAGCGTTCCGCCTGCGACGGCCAACCAGCCTAGCAACGGGTGGAACAGGAAAATTGCAGCCACAAAGATTGGAGTCCAAGGGATGTCCATTACCGCCAACAAAACGGGCGAGGCACATAATGCACGGATCGATTCCAGATCTCGCAATGCAGTCGCAGGTGCTGATCGAACCTGTGGGAACAATGCGCGTCGCATGGTCCCTTCAAACACGCGTTCATCGAGTGCTGATTGAAATCGCGCTCCGAACCGAGCCACAATTCGGCCGCGCGCATAGTCCAACATCGCCATAAGCGCATAAAGCAACGCGACAAGCAAAAAAAGCGCTGATAAAGTCTCGACCGAGCGCGACCCAAGGACCCGATCATACACTTGCAGCATGAACAGCGGTCCGGTCAGCATAAGCAGATTGACAAAAACGCTGAAAATGAAGGCAAGCGCCAGGAAACTGTTCCCCTGATTACGAACCTTTCGCAGCTCATGACGCTGAGGCGGGGTGTTGCGGTTTTTCAAGCTCACGCGTTTTGGCCCTTGATTGCTCACAATTGGAACTCGTCAACAGCCAATCTTCCTGTACCCGAAGGCGGCCTGACATTTCCCGCAACTATATCTGCCTACCTGCACCGGAACAACGCGCGTTTCATGCGCCGCCAGTTGTTTAGGCGGTGTTCGTACCTATGAATTGATTGGAATGGCAGGAAAGTGCCGACATTTTTGCCTTGCGGGTCCAATACTCAGCGCATTCATCCAGCGCTTAGGACACCGTCAAACCATTCAGAGTTTTGGTCCCGCGTAAGCGATCATACGAGCGACAGCCGTTCCTAAGTACCATCCGCCAGATGTTCCGGCTCAGCTACGCAGAGCCGGTCGCAGTTTCATTTAAGCACGAACAATATTTTGCTCAGAGGTACGGTATTTACCGCGGGTGTCGATGAGGAGCTTCGCGTGATTTTTGATCAACTCATAATCAAAGGCATCGTGATTGGTCGCCAGAATAACTGCATCCTGCTCCGACAGAACCTCAGGGGTAAGGGTTTCAGATGACAATTCAAAGAAGTGTTCCCGCATCGTGGGAAATTCGGGCACATGGGGGTCCGAGTAGCTGAGGTCTCCTCCATTGTCTCGGATCAGCTCCATCAAGGTGACAGAAGGGCTCTCTCGCATGTCGTCGACATTTTTTTTGTACGCGATGCCCAAAACCATGATTTTACTGCCACGAATCGCTTTGCTGCGATCATTCAGCGCATTGGCGAGTTTGCCAAACACATATTCCGGCATCGCCGTGTTCACTTCACCGGCCAATTCGATGAAGCGTGTGTTGATGCCGTATTCACGTGCTTTCCAGGTCAGGTAAAATGGATCGATAGGGATGCAGTGCCCTCCAAGTCCCGGACCCGGATAGTAAGGCGTAAACCCGAAGGGTTTGGTCGCGGCCGCGTCGATAACCTCAAAAATATCGATCCCCATGCGGTCAGCAACGATTTTCATCTCGTTCACGAGGCCAATGTTTACCGCCCGGTGGATATTCTCCAGAAGCTTTGTCATCTCGGCAGTTTCAGTCGAGCTTACTGGTACGAGTTTATCAATTGCGTGTTCATAAAGCGCGATACCCGCTTTCAGGCAGGCGCCTGTATGCCCGCCGACAACCTTTGGGATGGTATTGGTGGTAAAATCCGGGTTGGCTGGGTCTTCCCGTTCAGGTGAGTAGACCGCAAAAATATCCTCGCCGACCTTGAGGCCGTTCTTCTCAAGCCGAGGCAAAACTTCTTCTTTGGTTGTGCCTGGATAAGTTGTGCTTTCCAGCGCAATAACCTGACCCGGACGCAAATGATCTGCTATCTGATCGCACGTGTCGGTGACAAAGCTCAGATCTGGCTCGCGATATTTGTTGAGTGGCGTTGGCACGCAAAGCATAATGCCATCCGCCTCAGCGATACGCGAAAAATCCGTGGTAGCCTCGAACCCATTTTCCCGTGCCGCTGTGATGCGGGCATCGTCGATATGCTCAATCGAACTGTGACCGGAGTTTAAGTCCTGCACCTTTGTGGCATCCAGATCGAAGCCAATGACCCGGTATCCAATTTCGGTATATCTGAGGGCCAGGGGTTGACCGACATATCCCAGTCCAACAATCCCGATCACAGCCTGCTTCGCATTAAGTTTGTGTAGCAGGTTGTCCAGTGATGTCTGTGTCATGACAAAATCGCTCATTATCTAAGTCTGCGCAGGAAAGTCAGAGGGGGCCCGAATACGAAGTCGCGTCTCTACTAGTTGCTTTGGTGGAAAAGGCAATGGGTATTTGCTTTGCAAACAGTTTTGGCCATTGTAACTTCGTCAAGTTCGGAAGCCATTGACTTGCAGCTTTCACTTTTTTCCCGATTGGAAAATTGAACTGAAATCATGATTTAGTTCATCGGCTGGCTGACGCGCAGTTAGCACGCCTAGACCCTTCATCCCGAAGTCGCCTAGAAAGCCCCGGTTCGACGATAGGTGTGTATTGAGAGAAATAGTCTTTTTCATTCACAATGATATGCGCTGACGTGCCGCTCATGCCGATTATGGTCCGCGCAAGACCCCGGTCAAATATGACAAGCGCCGGTATAAACGGCAAAACCGCATCAAGATCATATCCGATAGGCTCAAGGGTCTAATGCGCGTTGCGACGCTCTTTGACCGCTGTTCGGGGGTCTGACTCTCAGCTAGCGCTCTCGCGGAAACCGCCATCCATCGGTTGGAAGGCCTGACGATGGGGGCAGTTCGCTGCAATCGCCTTTGGTGCGTAAAGTGGCTTGGACTGTGCAATTCAATACAATAGGCTTTTAGGATCCTACCCCCAAGTTCGACATGTTTGTTGCAAAGATCTTCACTGTCATACCCTTGTTGTGAAAAGCATCCAGAACACGCGTCGATCCACAAACCTGAGAGGTGCCTTATGTCCTATTCCAATCGTAGTTTGATTTCGCGCCGTCAGTTTCTTGCCACTACGACCGCCAGCGCTGCTGCCATCACCTTGCATCCCTTTTCGGCGGCGGCGGCCAACAATCAGGCGCATCTGAGGATCATGGAAACCACTGACATCCATGTTCACGTGTTCCCATACGATTACTATGCGGACAAACCGCGCGATACTGTCGGGCTGTCGCGGACCGCTTCGATCATTAATGAGATCCGTTCCGAGGCGACAAATTCGCTGCTCGTCGATAATGGAGATTTTCTGCAAGGCAATCCGATGGGCGATTACATCGCCTATGAGCGTGGCATGAAAGAAGGCGACAGCCATCCGATCATCACTGCCTTCAATACTGTTGGTTATGACGCTGCCACTTTGGGCAATCACGAGTTCAACTATGGCCTAGATTTCCTTGAAAAAGCGCTTGCTGGTGCAGAATTCCCCGTGGTTCTGGCCAATGTTGCAAAAGAGACTGGGGCGTCCCCCCGCGATGATACGACTCTGGTGAAGCCCTATGCCATCCTTGAGCGTGAGATTGAAATGGGGGATGGCAGCAAGCATCCGATCAAGGTTGGTGTCATCGGATTTACTCCACCGCAGATCATGAACTGGGATCGCAAGCATCTGGAAGGCAACGTGCAGGCGCGTGACATTGTCGAAACTGCGCAGGCTTACGTCCCCGAGATGCAAGAGCAGGGTTGCGACCTGGTCATCGCCCTGTCGCATTCCGGCATTGGGGATGCGGATCACGCTGATGGAATGGAAAATGCTTCAGTCGTTTTGGCAGGGGTCGATGGCATCGACGCGCTGGTGACCGGGCACAATCACCTCGTATTCCCGTCCGTTACCTTTGCTGATCGTCCCGGCATTGATGTCGCCAAGGGGACCTTGATGGGCAAACCGGCGGTGATGGGCGGATTTTGGGGGTCACATCTTGGCCTGCTGGACCTGCTGCTTGAGCGCGACGGAAACGAATGGCGGGTTGTGACGACAACGTCCGAGGCGCGTCCGATTTCAAAGCGCAACGAAGATCGTTCGATCACAGCACTTGTTGGCGACGATCAGAAGGTGCTGGACTCGGTCGCGAAAGACCATGACGAAACACTGGCCTATGTACGCCGTGCGGTCGGCAAGACTTCGGCTCCGCTGCACAGCTACTTCGCGTTAGTTGCGGATGACCCATCGGTGCAAATCGTCTCGATCGCGCAGAAATGGTACGTCGAAGAGATGATGAAGGGCACCGAACATGAGGGTCTGCCCATTCTATCGGCTGCAGCGCCGTTCAAGGCCGGGGGTCGCGGCGGCCCGGACTATTACACAGATGTTCCGGTGGGCGATGTTGCGATCAAAAACGTGGCTGATCTATACCTGTATCCCAATACCGTGCGCGCGGTGCGGGTGAACGGTGCACAGGTTCGGGGTTGGTTGGAACGCTCGGCGGGTATGTTCAACCAGATCGAGGCGGGATCAGAGGATGCGATTTTGCTAAACCCGGACTTCCCGTCTTACAATTTCGACGTGATGGACGGTGTGACCTACCAGATCGACTTATCGCAACCGTCGCGCTTTGGACCCAAGGGGGAAGAGATCAACCCGGATGCAGCCCGTATCGTAGATTTGGCCTTCAACGGTGAGGCGGTCACGGATGACATGGAGTTCATCATTGCCACCAACAACTATCGTGCTTCGGGCGGCGGCTCTTTCCCGGGCGCAATGGGTGATACCGTCGTTTTCGAAGCCCCTGACACCAACCGCGACGTGATCGTGCGGTATATCGTCGAGCAAGGAACAATCGATCCCAAGGCCGATGCAAACTGGTCGTTCGCGCCGCTTTCTGACACTACCGTGTTGTTTGAAACTGGTCCAAAAGCGCGCGACTACATGGGCGAAGTCAAAGGCGTCACCATCGAGGATGCCGGTGAAGGCGCTGATGGGTTTGCGGCATTCCGCATCAGGCTCTAGCAAGGGTAAGGTCCAAATTATAGTGTGAGCGGCCGTCCTAGATCATTCATCTGACGGCCGTTCGAAGGTGCTATGTTGCTGGGCCCCGTTCAGTCTTCGTCTTGAAGCGGAAGCCTATGGCGCACGAGATTTGCCCAGAATTCCGCGCCGATCGGCAGTAACGCATCGTTGAAATCGTAGTCGTTCGAATGCAGCGGTTGACCGTTGGAGCCGGATTCACCGTTGCCCAATAGGATAAAGCAGCCGGGTACGGCTTTGCAAAAATGCGCGAAATCCTCTGAAAAGCTCATCGGTTGACGATTGGGAAGTGTGTCCAGCCCGGATAGCTGCGCGACGCGGATGGCAGCCTCGGTCGGGATCGGTGCGTTGATTGTTTCGATGAATTCGGTTTTGAAATCCACTTGGACTTCGACGCCATGGGCGGATGCGATGCCATGTGCAATCTTGCGCATGTGTTCTTCGATCTTGTTTCGATCTTCAGGGCTGCGAGCCCGCGCATCACCCTTTAGCGTTGCCGTTCCAGGTAGAACGTTGCGCTGCCCGTCGGTCAGAAATTCGGTCACTGACACAACCGCCCCGGCGCCCGGGGCCAGCTTGCGTGCGACAATTGTCTGAAGCGCCAGAACGATTTCTGCCCCCACGGTTAGCGCATCACGTCCAGACTGCGGCATGGACGCATGGCCGCCTTGCCCATTGATCGTAATTTCGAAAAGGCTTTCCGATGTGCATATTAAACCGGTTCGGGTCGACATCTGCCCGACGGGTGCCCCAGGCAGGTTATGTATGGCGTAGACTTCTTCGATTGGAAATCGCGTCAAGACATTCTCGTCCAGCATTGCTTTAGCCCCAAGGCCAAGCTCTTCATTCGGTTGAAACAGGAACACCACCGTGCCGCTGAAACCGGGATCCGAGGACAAAGTCTTTGCTGCGCCCAACAGCATCGTCATGTGACCATCATGGCCACAGGCGTGCATAATGCCGGGATTTTGTGAAACGTAATCATGATCGCTGGCTTCCTGAATGGGCAGTGCGTCCATATCTGCGCGTAATCCGATCGCGCGGTTGCCTTGACCGGCCCTGAGGATACCCACCACGCCCACGCCTTCATGAACTTCAAGCCCGTATTGACGCAGCAGCGCCGCAACTTTGGCTTTGGTTTTCGTTTCATTGAAGCCCAATTCGGGGTGTCTGTGGAATGACCGCCTAAGTTGGCGCAGTTCGGGTTGGTTCAATTCCATGGCGGTTAATGTTCCCAGATTACAGGTGCTATCCGAGCGGGGCGAACTCGGACTCTAGCCCTGATTGGTAGAGTACGATCGCAGCCGGGTCCACCGGCACGGCATCTCTCAATCGTTCTGTCCCGACCAGCCTCGCCTGAATGAGGTCGGCGCTGCGCCGTATCGTTTCTTGAACCGAACTGTCAGTTGGGTCGCGCTGCCAAAACCCGTGGCGGCCGCAATTTCAGCAACGGTCATTTCTGTTTCGCTTAGCAACGCGTAGGCGCGCGCCACACGCAACTCGATGTAGAATTGTACCGGGGAAACCTCGACATACTTTTGAAACAGCCGCTCCAACTGTCGGCGAGAAATCTGAACGATCTTGGCAATCTCAGAGATATCCAGAGGCTCTTCCAGATTCTCATGCATGATCTGGATGGCGTTGATCAGGTATTGGTTCCGACTGCCCAACGCGACAGAAAACGCGGATTTCTGGAGCGTTTTTTGATTGTTGGATCGTGAGTGGATGCACATGTCCGAGACGATGATGGCCAGATCCTTTCCGAAGTCGGTTTCAATCATGTCCAGTACCATGTCGGTTGCCGCGTTACCTCCACCGCAGGTCATCAGATCATTGTCAATCTCATACAGGTTAGCCGATGGTGTCAGGTGTTCGAAGTGTTCAACAAAGGCGGGTTGGTTTTCCCAATGCAGTGTGAACCTCTTGCCGGTCAGCATGCCTGCCTTGGCCAGCGTAAATGCGCCGGTACAAATTCCACCAAGCTTGCAGCCAAACGCTTTCTGACGGCTGATCCACGAAAGGATCGTTGAATTAATGCTTTCCGATGGTTCGATCCCTGAACACACAAACAATCTGGATGATCGCGGTAAATTATGCAGAGCCAAGTCAGCTGCTATTTCGACTCCATTGGAGCATCGAACAGGGTTCCCATCCTCAGAGATCAGAAACCACTTGTAGAGCTCTTTGTTGGTGACCTGATTGGCGATCCTCAGCGGTTCAACCGCTGCGCTAAAGGCAAGCATGGTGAGTTTCGGCAGCAACAGAAAATAGATCTCGTTGGATGATCCGTCATAATCGATGTCGAACGTCGCGGCCCCTTTCGGAACGAAATTCCTAGGTTTCATGCTCTCTTTTCCCAGTGCGGACCTGGATGGATAACCGGCCCGTACAATATCGTATCGATCGAAACACCAGCGTATCAACTTCGCAGATCTCAAGCGAGAGGTCCTACGACAACAATTGGCCAGCGCGTAGCTGCGAGCTTGTCTGAAAGACGGCAACTGAGGATTTAGCCGGGCCAATATTTGGGCCGGTGGCAAAGCACTGTTAACCGGACTAACAATCGTATCTGTCGTCAACCTCATGAATGGTGAATGCCAAAAGGTCAGGCCCAGTGTGGTATCAACCGCATTCGAGTGCGCTGTCGATTCACACGATCAAGTTAAACAGCCTGAGTTTTGCCTGCAAATCGCCGATTTCGTACACTTTCAGGCGATGCATCATAGTGATCCCGGAATGCACGCACCAATGCACTTGTGGAAGAAAAGCCCGTAGCAGTCGCCACTTCAAGATAGGTCATCTCGGTAAATTGAAGCAGACCATAGGCCCGTTCTAGGCGAAGTTCCCGATACGTCGTCAGCAGTTTTACACCCGTTCTGTCCAGAAACCGCCGCTGTAACTGGCGCGTTGATGCACCAAGCGCCATCGCAAGTTCCGGTATCCTAAGCGGATCCTCCAGATTGTTCTGCATCTTTTCAACAACCTGTCGCACCGTTGGGTCGGCTTTTGAACGTCTGATCAATCGAGCTGCCAGTTGGCTTGCGCATGTAGTTTGCCTGTCGGCCAACCCGATATAGCTGCGTACTGACTCGGCCAGATGCTCGCCGTGATCAAAGGCAACAAAATCGGACAACAAACGCAACGTGCCCAATCTGGTTGATGCGCTATGGGTGCGGCTATCTGAGGACCAATATGTACCCGAACCGACGTCGATCAGGCCAACCTCTTGCGCTGCGGCAGAAAAATTGGGGTGAACCGATGCAATCCGCTTGGTTGCGCGACTAGTCTGGGCGAGAAGAAACGCTGCACCGCCAACGAGAATTGATCGGTAGGACAGGTTCAATACTTGGGCGATCCAGGTTTTGTCCGACGGTGTCAGAGGCCAGCTTTTGTAGATGTCCCCCCAGAAAATCGCGGTTCGCCCGGCCCAGTGCAAGGGTCCGCCCGCCGTGCCGTCGGCAATGGTGCGGATATTTGTAATGTATGTATGGCCTTCGTTCAGTTCATTCAGGGCACGATAGAAATCAACCAGCATATCTGCCGATGCTTCCGCTTCGGCCTCGCAAAGAATGATCTCGATATGATGATCTCGTTTAGGTCTTGCCAACGTGGTTTCGGTCAAATGCGCATGGTCATTTGCAGGGACATAATGCTTCATTTCTCCTCCACCTTCTTTAGCGCTTCGGCCGCGAGCAATCGTTCCCGAACTCGGATTGAAACCCCCGCCAGTTGGCGGGGGTTTATTGATTAAGGTTTATTCAGCTGCGTCCATGTATTCGGTCATTGGCGGGCATGTGCAGATGAGGT
>NZ_JBQFPH010000004.1:0-380059 GCF_056534365.1 Ruegeria sp. D6
GGCGACGGGCCCAAATTCCGATACATGGAATCGGCGCAGCCGATTCCATGTATCGGGTGCGGGAGTATTCGCCCACCCGCAGTGCTTAGACCTGACGGACGGCCCCTTTTGCGGCACTGGTCGTCAATTTGGCATAGGCTTTTAGCGCGGTGGACACTTTACGCTTACGTGGTGCAACGGGCTGCCAGCCCTTCTCGTCCTGCTCTTCGCGCCGCGCGGCCAGGTCTTCGTCGGAGACCGCCAGATGGATGCTGCGGTTGGGAATGTCGATTTCGATCGTGTCGCCGGTTTTCACCAAACCGATCTCACCACCTTCCGCTGCTTCGGGCGAGACGTGGCCGATTGATAAGCCCGAGGTGCCACCCGAGAAACGACCGTCAGTCAGCAGCGCGCAGGCTTTGCCCAGCCCCTTGGATTTCAGATACGAAGTCGGATACAGCATTTCCTGCATTCCCGGCCCACCACGCGGGCCTTCGTAGCGGATCACCACCACGTCACCTTCCTTGACCTTGCCGGTCAGGATGTCATTGACAGCCTGGTCCTGGCTTTCGCAGACATAAGCTGAGCCCGTGAATTTCAGGATGTTCTCATCCACACCCGCAGTTTTCACGATACAGCCGTCGCGCGCGATATTGCCGAACAATACTGCCAGACCGCCATCCTGGCTGAATGCGTGCTCTTTCGAGCGGATCACGCCGCCTTCGCGGTCAGTGTCCAGCTCCTTGTAGCGGTTCGACTGGCTGAAGGCTTGTGTAGTACGCACGCCGCCGGGCGCCGCTTTGAACAGGTCCTGAGCCTTCGGGTTGTTGGCGACTTTGATGTCCCAGTTGGCAATTGCTTCGCCCATGGTGCCCGAATGCACTGTATGGCAATCCTCATGCAGCAAGCCTGCGCGGTTGAGTTCACCGAGGATCGAGAAGATGCCACCAGCGCGGTGGACGTCTTCCATGTGCACGTTTTCGATGTTGGGCGCGACTTTGCACAAACAGGGCACTTGGCGGCTCAGGCGGTCCATGTCGGACATGGTGAAATGCACTTCACCTTCGTGCGCGATGGCCAGCAAATGAAGCACCGTATTGGTCGATCCACCCATTGCGATATCCAAGCTCATGGCATTTTCGAACGCGTCGAACGTGGCGATTTCACGCGGCAGGAAGCCTTTCTCGTCCAGATCATAGTGGCGCTTGGTGATCTCGACGATGCGGCGACCAGCTTCCAAGAACAACTCTTTACGGTCGGCATGTGTGGCCAGGGTCGAGCCATTGCCCGGCAGCGCCAGACCCAGTGCCTCGGCCAGACAATTCATCGAGTTCGCGGTGAACATGCCCGAGCATGAACCACAGGTTGGACAGGCGTTTTCTTCAATGTGTTGCACCTGCTCATCGGTAAATCGATCATCCGCTGCGGCAACCATGGCGTCGACAAGGTCGATCTTCTTGGCGTCCAGATCGGCGATGTCGATCTTGCCCGCCTCCATAGGTCCACCCGAGACAAAGATCGCAGGGATGTTCAGACGCATGGCCGCCATCAACATGCCGGGCGTGATCTTGTCGCAGTTCGAGATACAGACCATAGCGTCCGCGCAGTGGGCGTTAACCATGTATTCAACAGAATCCGCAATCACCTCACGCGAGGGCAGCGAATACAGCATCCCGTCATGGCCCATGGCGATGCCGTCATCGACCGCAATGGTGTTGAACTCTTTGGCGACACCGCCAGCGGCCTCAACCTCACGCGCAACCATCTGTCCCAGGTCCTTCAGGTGGACGTGACCGGGTACAAACTGGGTGAACGAGTTGACGATGGCGATGATCGGTTTGCCGAAATCGTCGTCTCCCATACCGGTGGCGCGCCACAGGCCGCGAGCACCGGCCATGTTGCGGCCATGGGTGGAGGTTCTGGATCGGTACATTGGCATGATGCTGTATCCCTATTGCCCAAACTGCGATATTCGGTGTGTACGTTATAGCGCACGTATCATATGTACGTTATAACGCACAAGACAAATCGCAGGGCGCGGCTATGGAATCGGACGAACTAACGCTGAAACTAAGGGATGTGCGGGCGGCATCCGGGCTGAGCCTGTCAAAAGTCGCGGAACTCACCGGGGTCAGCAAAGCTATGCTGGGCCAGATCGAGCGTGGCGAATCAAGCCCGACCATCGCGACCCTGTGGAAGATCGCGAAGGGTTTCCAGCTCCCGCTGAGTGCTTTGATTGGTACTGCTGCAATGCGTGACACGACAGATGCCGATGTGTTCAGTACCGTGAGATTTCCAGGAAGCATCGAAGTCAAGATTGTCTTTCCCTTTGATCCCGCATTGGGGGCCGAAACATTTCATGTCGAGTTGTCACCCAATCAAAGCCACGAATCTCCGGCCCATGCAGCAGGCGTAACCGAAGAGGTTTTTGTTCTGAGCGGAGCTTTGGACGTGCTGCGAAATGGAAACTGGGTTCCGCTGCAATCCGGTCAAGGATTGCGATTTTCTGCGGATGTGCCGCATGGATACCGCGCTGGTGATCAGGGAGCTGCTTTTCTAAATATGCACCACTATTCGCAACCAGCGGAAGTTTCAGAATAGGAAAGCCCCATACAATGACCGCACTACTGGACAGTTTGACCGTCGTCGATGCCATCGGCTCATTCGGGGCTTTGATCGTTGTTGCGGCATATTTTGCGACCCAGATGCGAGTGATGAACTCGGAGGATCTGGCCTTTCCGCTGGTGAATCTTATCGGTTCGGTGCTGATCGTGTTCTCACTGCTGCAGAACTTCAATCTTGCGTCCATGCTGATCGAAGGCTTCTGGATCATCATCAGCGTTATTGGGATCATCCAGTATTATCGCCTGCGTCGTTTGCGATAAATCCAGTGTGGTCGGGACGCTAGCGCTATCCAGCCTTGAACCTGCATCCTGCCAAGTATAGGGAAAACCCAAGCTCGCTTAGGGGAGGCATAGATGCAGGACGATCCAAAAACCCTCGTTTCTACCGAATGGCTTGCCGCACATCTCAAGGATCCGGATCTAAGGATTCTGGATGGGTCGTGGTACCTGCCGCAGCAAGCGCGAGACGCCAAGGCAGAGTATGACTCTGCCCACATCCCTGGTGCGCGGTTCTTTGATATTGATGAGATATCCGACCATCGTTCCGACTTGCCGCATATGGCACCTCCGGTCGAGAAGTTCATGTCGCGCCTGCGCGCGATGGGCGTTGGCGATGGCCATCAGGTCGTGGTCTATGACGGTGCGGGGCTGATGTCGGCGGCGCGGGTCTGGTGGTTGTTCCGTCTGATGGGACAGGACAATATTGCCGTTCTGGATGGTGGACTGCCAAAATGGCAGTCCGAAGGGCGCGAGATCGAAGACCTGCCCCCCATTATTCGCGACCGTCACATGACGGTGCGGGTTCAGAACCACCTTGTCCGCGATGTGACGCAAGTTTCATCAGCCGCGAAGCTTGCGGATCACGAGATCATCGATGCCCGCTCGGCGGCCCGTTTCGTCGGGACCGAAGCAGAACCGCGCGAGGGGTTGCGCTCGGGTCATATCCCAGGCTCGCGCAACGTGCCTTTTGGAATGCTGTTGAACAAGAATGGCACGATGAAGTCGCCCGAAGACTGCCGCGCGGTTTTCGAAGATGCCGGCGTCGACTTATCGAAACCCGCGATCACATCCTGTGGCTCTGGTGTGACTGCCGCAATTCTCAGCCTTGCATTGGAACGCATGGGCAAGAAAGACCACGCGCTATATGACGGCTCCTGGGCTGAATGGGGTGCCTTCCCAACCCTGCCCGTCGCAACCGGAGAGAACTGATGTTCGAGAACCTTAAACCGCAGCCAGCAGACAAGATTCTGGCATTGATGCAGATGTACCGCGACGACCCACGTGATCACAAGATCGATCTGGGCGTTGGCGTCTACAAGAATGCCGAGGGGGTCACTCCGGTGATGCGCGCGGTGAAAGCAGCTGAAAAGCGTATTCTCGAAGAGCAGGAGAGCAAGGCTTATACCGGTCTGGCTGGTGATCCAGCCTTTGCGGACGCGATGATCGACTTGATCCTCGGAAATTCTGTCCCGCGTGGCAACATTGCAGCCGTAGCCACCCCCGGTGGTACCGGAGCCTGTCGTCAGGCGTTTGAGATGATCCGTATGGCCAACCCCACCGCGCGTGTTTTCGTGTCGAACCCCACATGGCCAAACCATTTGTCGATCCTGAACTATCTGGGGATCGAGACAGTCCAATACCGTTATTTCGACGGAGAATCGCGTGGCGTCGATTTCGACGGTATGATCGAGGACCTGAAAACTGCCAATGCAGGCGACGTGGTTCTTCTGCACGGCTGTTGCCACAACCCAACGGGTGCCAACTTAAATATGGTGCAATGGCAAGAGGTCGTGAACCTGATCAACGCGCGTGGCCTCGTCGCAATGATCGACATCGCCTATCAGGGCTTTGGCGACGGTCTGGAAGAAGATGCGCAGGCAACCCGTCTGGTCGCATCGTCAGTGAAGCGCTGCCTGATCGCGGCGTCTTGTTCGAAGAACTTCGGCGTCTACCGTGAACGCACCGGCCTGCTGATGGCGATCAGTGACGATCCGGCACAGACTGCACTGAACCAGTCTACGCTGGCATTTCTGAACCGCCAGAACTACTCATTCCCGCCTGATCACGGCGCGCGGGTGGTGACGACGATCCTGAATGACGATGCTCTGCGGGCAGATTGGGCGACCGAATTGGAAGATGTCCGCCTTTCCATGCTGGGCCTGCGTCAGCAACTGGCTGATGAGCTGCAGAGCCTTAGTGGATCGGATCGATTTGGATTTATCGCCCAGCATCGCGGCATGTTCTCGCGACTGGGGGCCGCGCCAGAACTGGTTGAAAAGCTGCGTGCCGATCACGGCATTTACATGGTCGGTGACAGCCGTCTGAACATCGCTGGTTTGAACGCCAATACTGTGCCCATTTTGGCGCAGGCGATTGTCGATGTCGGCGTCTGAGCGATATCTTTGAATGAAGGAAAACCCGGGCGCGAACGCCCGGGTTTTTTTGTTTTACTTGGTTGGCTATTAGCCCTTGGAGAATTCCGGATACGCTTCCATACCCAGTTCAGCCATGTCGAGGCCGTTGATCTCGTCCTCTTCGCTAACACGGATACCTACGGTGGCCTTCAGGATCGACCAAAGGATAAGAGCAGCACCAAAGGTGAAGACACCATAAGCAATGATCCCGGTCAGCTGAGTGATCAGGCTGGCTTCGCCATAGAAGATCACGGCGATGGTGCCCCAGATGCCAGCGAACAGGTGGACCGGGATGGCGCCGACTACGTCGTCGATCTTGAACTTGTCCAGCATCGGAACCGCGAAGACCACGATGATACCGCCCACAGCACCGATCCACAGAGCGCCGAACAGGGTTGGGGCCAGCGGCTCAGCAGTGATCGACACCAGTCCCGCCAGCGCGCCGTTCAGCACCATGGTCAGGTCGGGCTTTTTGTACAGCAGCTGTGTCATGATAAGGGCGGCAACGGCTCCGGATGCAGCAGCCATGTTAGTGTTGGCAAAGATGCGCGATACGTCCGAGACATCTCCTACAGTGCCCATCGCCAGCTGCGAACCACCGTTGAAGCCGAACCAACCCAGCCACAGGATAAAGGTACCCAGAGTGGCCAGAGCCAGGTTCGAACCAGGCATCGGGTGCACTTTACCGTCCTTGTACTTACCGATGCGCGGCCCAAGGATGAGGGCACCTGCCAGAGCCGCCCAGCCACCGACCGAGTGCACGATGGTCGAACCAGCGAAGTCCGAGAAGCCTGCTTCGGACAGCCAACCACCACCCCACTGCCACGAGCCCGAGATCGGGTACATGATGCCGGTTAGGACAACAACGAAGGCAAGGAAGGGCCACAATTTGATCCGTTCAGCCACCGCACCGGACACGATCGAGGCGGTCGCTGCGACAAAGACAAGTTGGAAGAAGAAATCCGAACCGATTGAGGCGTAGTCAAGCGCCGCAGCATCTGCACCGACACCCACTGGGTCAAGCACGGTGGTCGAGAAGAACGGGCCCAGCCAGCCAGAAATGGTCCAGCCATCACCGGGGTACATCAGGTTGAAGCCGATCAGCCAGTACATGATCGCGGCGATTGAAAACAGCGCGATGTTTTTGGTCATCTGCATCGCGACGTTCTTTGAGCGCACCAGCCCGCCTTCGAGCATGGCAAAGCCTGCAGCCATGAAGAACACCAGGAAACCGCCCATCAGGAACAGCAGCGTGGTGAAGATATATTGGGTGTGTTGCGCGGGCTCTCCGGTAGCGGCCTCTTGCGCAAGACCCATCTGCGGCAGTGCGACGATCGCAGCGGCAGGGATGAGAGATTTCATCAGGTTCATTGTTAGTCCTCGAGTGATTGTGAGTAAGCGCGCTTAAAGCGCCTCTTCGTTGGTTTCCCCGGTCCGCACGCGCAGGGCTTGCTCGACATCGAGGACGAAAATCTTGCCGTCACCGATCTTGCCGGTCTTGGCGGTTGTGGTGATGGTTTCGACGATCTGGTCGGCCATGGTGGCGGGCACCACGATCTCAAGCTTGATCTTGGGAACGAAATTCACGGCGTATTCGGCACCGCGATAAATCTCGGTGTGACCCGATTGCGAGCCAAACCCTTTGATCTCAGTCACCATCATGCCGCGCACGCCTGCATTGGTCAGTGCTTCGCGCACCTCCTCAAGCTTGAACGGTTTGATTGTCGCAATGATCAGTTTCACGTCTTTCCCCTCTACTACTCCGGGCGGCCCGGCATTTTGCACCTGCAGAAAAATGCGCGACAGAGGTTCAGATGGAACGTTTTCGGAGGGTAAATGAGGGTAAAAAATCAGCAATTATGCACAATTTTTGCACAAAACACGCTATTTGGTGAAAATATAGGCAAACTTGTGAGGGGAAATACGGGTATTTCACACCTCTACATGGCCGTTCCGGCGGGGTATGGTGCCCCAAAAGCATAACCGGGCAGAGTTTGAGCATGACTGAGTCCAACCGTCGCAAATCGCGCCTTGTCGCGGATAAAAGGTACCCGTCCAAAGGCCGAAAGCCTGCGGCGACCAAGCGGGCAGCAAAACCTGCTGGTAAGAAGTCGACGGCCCGAAAAGCCGCTCCGCGCAAAACGGCGCGGAAGAAAACGCGGCGCAGTTCTGGTGGGAAGGGCGGTGGCATTTTCCGCCGGCTGTTCCGCTGGCTCTGGCGCATAATTTGGGGGATCACTTGGAGGGTCGGCGCAGTGGCGGGGTTGCTGTTGGCGCTGGCGGTGGGTGTTGTTTACACCTCATTGCCGGATGTCGATGCCCTGCTTGATGGGCGGGCACGTGGTTCGGTGACCTTGCTGGATCGCGACGGCAAGGTCTTTGCCTGGCGCGGCGATCAGTTTGGCGGCGTGATTACGGCGGATACAGTTTCGCCGCATCTCAAGAACGCCGTGATTGCAACCGAGGATAAACGGTTCTACCGCCATTTCGGCGTCAGCCCGCGCGGTGTCGCCAGCGCGGTACGCATCAACCTGAGCGAAGGACGTGGACCGCTGTCTGGTCACGGTGGTTCAACGATCACCCAGCAAACCGCGAAACTTCTATGCCTGGGTGTGCCTTATGAGCCCAGCGAATGGGAGTCTGAGGCTGCATATGAAGCCGATTGCCGTCAGGGTTCGCTATGGCGCAAGGCGAAAGAGGCAGTTTATGCCATTGCGATGGAGGTCAAATACTCCAAGGATGAAATTCTGACGATCTATCTGAACCGCGCCTTCCTCGGTGCGGGAGCCCGCGGCTTCGAGGCCGCCAGCCAGCGGTATTTTGGTATTTCGGCAGCCGAAGTGTCTCCGGCCGAGGCGGCAATGCTGGCAGGTCTATTGGTGGCCCCGACACGCTATGCGCCAACGAACAACCTGCAACGTTCACAAGATCGGGCACGTTTGGTGGTTGGGCTAATGGAGACTCAGGGCTATCTGAGCAGCGCGCAGGCCAGCGAGGCCCGCAGCCGTCCGGCGCAGTTGTCCGAGGCCGCTGCCGCGCGTGCTGGTGGTTACTTTGCCGATTGGGTCATGGCCAGCGGGCCTGAGTTTTTCACACGTAACACAACCGAGGACGTGGTGATCCGAACCACACTGGATCAGCGCATTCAAACGTCGGCGGAAGAGGCGCTTAAATTCATCTTCCAGGAGAAAGTGCGCGAAGGGTCCAAAGCGCAGGCCGCTATTGTGGTGATGTCAGCGGATGGCGCGGTTCGAGGTATGGTCGGTGGGCGCAAGACTCGTGTTTCGGGGGCGTTCAACCGGGCTACGCAGGCTCTGCGTCAAACGGGTTCGTCGTTCAAACCGTTTGTCTATGCGACGGCCTTGGAGTTGGGATATTCACCGCTGGACACGGTGATGGATGAACCAACGTGCTGGAACATCGCAGGTTCAGGTCAGTGGTGTCCGAAGAACTACACCAATAAGTTCTATGGCCGGGTGACATTAGCAGATGCGTTGAAGAACTCGTTGAATATTCCCGCAGTCAAAGTGGCGGATATCTCGGGGCTGGATAACGTGCGCACGGTTGCCAGTGGTTTTGGCCTTTCAAGCGATCTGGCCGAGGGCCTCGCGCTGGCGCTCGGCGCATCGGAAAGCACGCTGATAGAGATGACGGGCGCTTACGCCGGTATCCTGAACGGCGGTTCAGCGGTGGAACCCTATGGTCTGACCGAGTTGAAGCTGCTTGGTGAGACCGATCCAGTTATGATCACGACAACCGGTATCGGTGAACGCGTCATCAACGACAAGGCCGCCAAACAACTGACCTGGATGATGGAGCGTGTGGTCTCTGAAGGTACGGGTGGGCGCGCGAAGCTGCCGGGCTGGCAGGTGGCGGGCAAGACCGGCACGACCCAGGCCGCGCGGGATGCCTGGTTTATCGGATTTACCGCGGACTACGTTACGGGCGTTTGGATGGGGTATGATGATAATACGCCGTTGTCAGGTGTCACGGGTGGAGGCTTGCCGGCGGAGATATGGAAAGAGACCATGCTGCGCGTGACAGAAGGGATGACGCCCACGCCGTTGCCCATGCTGGCGCCGGACCCACCGGTCAGAACCGCGCAGCCGCAGCAACAGCGCCGTAAGAATCAAACCGGTTTGGACCGTGCGATCAACAACCTACTGAACAACATCTTCGGAAACTGACCAACAAAAAAAAGGCGGTGCGCTGGGCACCGCCTTTGATGTCTGAATGATCGTAAGATCAGACGCTTTCGTCTAGCGCTGCCAGAATTGCATCACCCATTTCGCTGGTCGAAACCGGCTCAACCCCTTCTTCAGCCAGCAGGTCAGCCGTGCGAACGCCGTCGGCCAGAACCTTCTCGATCGCGGTTTCCAGACGATCCGCTTCGTCGCCCTGGTCAAAGCTGTAGCGCAGTGCCATGGCGAAGCTGAGGATACACGCAATTGGGTTGGCCTTGCCTTGACCTGTAATGTCCGGGGCCGAGCCATGAACGGGTTCATACATGGCCTTAGGGCGGCCATTCGCCATCGGTGCGCCCAGCGAGGCAGACGGTAGCATGCCCAAAGACCCGGTCAGCATCGCTGCGCAATCGGATAGTACATCTCCAAACAGGTTGTCGGTGACGATCACGTCAAACTGTTTGGGCGCGCGCACAAGCTGCATCGCGCCGTTGTCTGCATACATGTGTGACAGCTCGACCTCGGGGTATTCCTGTCCGACACGTGTCACGACCTCGCGCCAAAGAATACCCGATTCCATCACATTGGCTTTTTCCATCGAGCACAGTTTCTTGTTCCGGCGCATCGCCAACTCAAACGCGGAACGTGCGGCGCGTTCGATCTCGGATTCGGTGTAGCGCTGGGTGTTGATGCCAACGCGCTCATTGCCTTCTTCAAAGATGCCGCGCGGTTCACCGAAATACACGCCAGATGTCAGCTCGCGCACAATCATGATGTCGAGGCCAGCGACCACATCCTTCTTCAGCGACGAGAAATCCGCCAGAGCGTCGAAGCACTGAGCTGGGCGCAGGTTGGAATACAGGTCCATTTCCTTGCGCAAACGCAGCAGTCCGCGTTCGGGTTTCAGGCTGAAATCCAGATCGTCATACTTAGGGCCGCCAACAGCCCCCAGCAGCACGGCGTCGACGTCTTGTGCCTTGGCCATGGTCTCATCCGATAGGGGCTTCCCGTGCGCATCATAGGCAGCGCCGCCGACCAGATCCTCGCTCACGTCAAATTGAAGACCGCGATTGGCGCCGAACCAATCGATGATTTTGCGCACTTCGGCCATAACTTCCGGGCCAATTCCGTCTCCGGGCAGGATGAGGAGCGAGGGGTTGGACATCGACAGTCTCCTTGCGTTTTGTCGCACAGGCCCTAGCGTTTGCGGCGCATCGGGTCAATGAGACGAACCCATCAAATCACGAGGAAACCACATGCTGACACCCGGAAATCCGGCCCCATCGCTAAAAATCGAAACAGTAAGCCATGGCACCTTTGATCTTGAGCGCGACACTGGCGAAAACGGAACGCTGGTGATTCAGTATCGCGGTCTGCATTGCCCGATCTGCGTTCGCCAAATGGGTGAGGTCGAGGCTGCGCTGGATGAATTCGCCGAGCTGGGGATTGAGGTGATCATGATCACCACGGATACCGGCGAACGTGCGGCCGAGACGGTTGAGAAGGCCGGAGTGTCGAAGCTGCGCGTAGGATACGGCCTGTCCATGGCCGACGCGCGGGATGTCTGGGGCCTGAACATCTCGGTGGCTCGTGAAGGTAGTGCCGAGCCAGCGTTGTTCGCTGAGCCAGGACATTTCTATATCAAACCTGATCAGACCCTCTATTACGTCTGGCAGCAGACAACGCCTTTTGCGCGGCCGCCGATGTCGGACATCGTCGGCGGTTTGAAATTCACCTTGGCCAATAACTATCCTGCGCGCGGCACCTATACCGGCGCGCTGTAGGCGGTTTTAAAGCCGGGCCTTCAACCCGTCGGCCAGTAAATCCCAGACTCTGCGAATGCGCGGGGTCTGTCGCATCGCCTGAGGGGCAGCCAGCCAGACCGGCAGCACCGGTATCTCGACATCAATATCTAGCACTTCGACCAGAGGATCGGACTGCGCGATGCTGAGTTGGCTGAAGCCCACCCCACACCCTGCGCGGATCAATTCCCAATAGGCAGTCTGGTTGTCGCATCGCGTGGCAAAGCTGTCCCGGCTGGCAGGCCAGCCCTTGTTCCGCATAGCGGTGATAATGTCTTCATTGGTGTCAAATCCCACAAGGTCGTGCTGCATCAGCTCTGTCGGCGTTGTTGGTCGCCCCGCACGATCCAGATAGCTTTGGGCGGCGCAGAAACATAACGGCACCTCGCCGATATGCTTTGCCACGATGTCGACCTGTTCGGGCCGATACATGCGCACGGCAATATCGGCCTCGCGGAACAGCAAGTTTTCGCTGGCATCCGAGGCGACCAGATCAAGCTGAATCGCCGGTTCTGCCTCACGGATTGCGGCAAGTATCGGCGGCAACAGGTGATGCGATACAAATACCGAAGCGGTGATCCTGACCGACCCTTCCAGCTGTTGCGCCTGACCCGCTGCCGTCAGCCCCAGGGCATTGACTGCGCTGTACATCTGCTGCGCCATTGGCAGCACTTGCTGCCCCACCTCGCTGAGCGTCAGTCCACGCGCGTGACGATCAAACAGCGAGACCCCCAATTCTTCTTCCAGCGCATGCACCTGACGACCAAGCGTCGGCTGGCTGCGACCCAGTTGCTTTGCGGCTGCGGATAGTGAGCCGGTTTCGGCAACCGCCAGAAAGCTTTGAACTAAGGACCAGTCGGATAGTTGGAGTGTTTTAGCCATTCAAAAACGAATACATAATCTGCGATTTTTCGCAATTTCCAAAACATCGTGAATGAATAGATTGATCCGGAACGGAGGGATCAATGCCACAAACGGTACTTATTCTCGGGGCCACCGGTCGATTTGGACGCAACGCTGCAAGAGCCTTTTCGGATGCGGGATGGATTGTGCAAAAGTTTGATCGACGCAGGGAGGAATTGCGCACGGCGGTACATGGAGTAGACGTCATCGTGAACGCCTGGAACCCGCTTTACCCCGACTGGGCGGAGCAGGTGCCAGAGTTGCATCGTCAGGTAATCGCCGCTGCATCAGAGCGTGACTTGACGGTCATTGTCCCGGGGAACGTTTATGTTTTCGGTGCGGATACGCCCGGCCCCTGGTCGACCAGGACACCGCATCTTGCGCGAAATCCGTTGGGACGCATTCGGATCGAGATGGAAGAGGCTTATCGTGCCTCGTCGGTTCGGACCATCATGTTGCGGGCAGGTGATTTCATAGACACCACGGCCTCTGGCAATTGGTTCGATCAGATTCTCATCAAACACTTGCGGCGCGGGCGCTTTGTGTATCCCGGCAATCCGGATATCGCGCATGCTTGGGCCTCTCTGCCCGATTTAACTCGCGCTGCTGTGGAGTTGGCAGAAATGCGCAGCCTGCTACCGCGTTTCTGCGATGTCCCCTATGCTGGATACACCTTGACCGGCAATGAAATGGCATTGGCGCTTTCGCAGGTTGTGGGGCGTGAGCTTACCCTTAAACAGATGGCGTGGTGGCCCCTGCAACTGGCCCGCCCGTTCTGGCGGATGGCACCGCATTTGCTTGAGATGAGGTATCTATGGAATACTTCTCACCGGCTGGACGGACGCCTCTTTGATGCTCTGCTACCGGAATTTGCGCAGACCGACCTAAATGATGCGTTGACGAACGCCGTGTCTGAACCTGTGCAATATGAAACCCGCCAGCGACTCGGCACAGTCATACGGTCATGATCGAAGCCTATTCGTCGAACAGATCGACCCAGACAAGCCGGTGACGGCTTGCGGCGACGGCCGCGTCACGGGATGTGGGCTCCGGCCAGTAAATGCCCGCATCGTGCACACGCCAATCCGCCGAAGGTAGGACATAATCAACTCTCATCTCGCCAACGCCCTTCCACAAAACTGTTGAAGTTGACCCCGCAGGGTCAACAGGCATCGGATCCTGCAGATGCGGATTGGCCAGAAGATCACGGATTGCCGATTTGCGACCCTCGCCTTTGTAAGGATCCTGGTTCGCATCACCTGCGATGACAAAACGGCCTGTAGGTTTCTCACCCAGATCACCGTTCAGCAAAAGCGACCAGAGCCGAATTTCATCCCGGTTGCGCAGTCCGTTCCGATCTTCAGGTCCATCAAAGACAGGCGGGCTGGCGTGAAACGTCATCAGGTTTAGGCGACCACTCGGGGTGTCGACCGGAACGACCCAATGCGATGTAGAAGACAGCCGCTGAACAGCCTGCGCTTGTGGTGATGGGAAGGGCTCTCCATCCTCGGCTGGCAGCTGGGCATCCGGCAAGTCGCGCCACCGCATCTGGGTGAATGACCGCACTTGATCAGTAGCGATAGGATAGCGGGACAGCACTGCCAGCCCATTCTGGCCGGTGAACCGCCCCCAGCCTTGTGCATCGCCCGGGCCGCCCGTCTCGCCGTCCCCATCCAGATCCAACGCGGTTTCGATCCCGGAATTGGGTTGCTCGGCGTAACTGTATCGATAATCCAAGCCGTTGCATTTCAGCGCCTCGACCAGCGCAGCAAGGGCAAGCCCGTCTAAATCCCAATCGATGCCTTGCAGCGCGACGATATCGGGACGGGTTGTCATCAGCACCTCGATCACCGCAGCGACCTGAGGGTCGTTCCGCCGAATATCACGCAGCAACAGGCCGGGACCTTCGCGACTGAGTTCTGTATTGAAACTTGCGATGCGCAATGTCTCTGCCTGTGCCGTAAACGGCAACAGCAACAGAACCAGCAGTCGGATCATGCGATCTGAGTTGACTCGGAGGTTGAGTATGCGCGGCGCTTCTCAACGATCAGGCCGGCAATGCGTAGTGTCGCCATGCCTCGCATGATCATGCTGGCAGGCAGGAATGCCCATGCGCAAAGGGTCCAGATCAATGTCTGCGGATTGCTGAGCGCGATCGGCGTGATGAAAGCAGCCATCAGTTTGATCAGGGCGGGAATCAGGAAAGGCAGCAAAGCCCCAATCGCGATGTTGAGCCGCCCGTCACGCTGCAGACGGGTGACCACATCACCACCCTTGGTTGGGTCAAACAGGGGCAGATTGGTCCAGACGTTGAACGCGCCGTTGCCTGTTGGCCATCCCCGAAGCTTCACTGCATAGGCAAAGCTGGCGATGGTAACCAAGGCCGCGACATAAGCGACGCTGGCGGAGATACGCACCAAATCTACGAGGGGCTGGCTGGCGTCGGCGGGCAGCATCAAAACCACAAGACGAACGGGGGAGTAGGGGAAATCCACCACATTCGCGACCATCAGGCCAACTGAATAAAACAGGCCAGTAAGTTCCGAGGGGGCATAGGCGTTTTTGCAGATCAGCGTCAGGAAGGTAACCATCGACATCAAACCGACAAAGCGCAGCCTGTTCACAGGTGGTGCGTCACGAAATTCGATAAAGCTTGGAAAGGCCGAGTTGTATTCCGAGAAAGTCAGGATAAACGCAAGGATCGCCAGAAAGACGACAATCTCAGTCCCATTCGACGTCGATGTAGGCAGGTACAACGCAGGGGTAAGCACCATAAGTGCTACCAATAATCCACGTATCGCCGCCCCCGTTGTGCGTGCAATCACAATCCGAACCCTTTTCCAAACCGGCGTAGTCGATTCTGTGCCGACTTATCGTCCAACTTGTGCTCACCGCTCGTTCGTTGGCGGCTACCTCATGGGTGCCAACTTTGCCGATAAGCGGTATTTCGCTCAAGCCAATGAGCAAATAACACGCAATTTCGGGCAAAATGATGGCGCAACTGGTGCGGGATTGCATCAATTTCGACGCAAATCCGACGTGTATCTCAAATTGATACCTATATGTTGTGGTGCACTGGGTTTTTGCCCCAAGAATGCGAACAGGGCCGCGCTTGCGACCCTGTTAGGTTGAGTATCAACAGATTCGTCCCCAGAATCATACCCAGGGGCGGGCCTGACTCGCATGATCTTCGAACTTGTCGATGTGATGGTCTTTTTCCATCGTCAGGCCAATATCGTCCAGACCGTTCAGCAGGCAGTGCTTGCGGTGTGGGTCAATGTCGAACTCGATGACCATACCATCCGAAGTGGTAATCTGCTGATCTTCCAGATGCACGGTCATGCGGGCGTTTTCACCCTTGTGCGCGTCATCCATAAGAATCGCGTGATGCTCTTCTTCGACTACGATTGGCAGGATGCCATTCTTGAAGCAGTTGTTGAAAAAGATGTCGGCGAAGCTGGTCGAGATCACCACCTTGATACCGAAATCCTTGATCGCCCATGGCGCATGTTCCCGCGACGAGCCGCAACCGAAATTGTCGCCAGCCACCAGAATCTCGGTGTTGCGATAAGCGGGTTTGTTCAGAACGAAATCTTCGTTCTCGCCGCCATGATCGTGATAGCGCATCTCATCAAACAGCACGACACCCAGGCCAGAGCGTTTGATGGTTTTCAGGTGCACTTTGGGAATGATCATATCGGTGTCGATATTGATCAGTGGCATTGGGGCGGCCACCCCGTGGACTTTTTCGAACTTTTCCATTTCTACACTCCTGCGGGGTAGGGCCGCGCCCGTACTCCGCGTTTAAGCTTCTTTCGCTTCTGTTGTTTCGTCCTTGGGTGCGTTTTTGACGAAGAACGCCATGAAGACCAATCCGAACCCGTTGAACAGCATCTCAATGCCCAGGAAGATCCCCAGTATACTCAGCAGAGCAGTCGGTTCCTTGCCCACATAGGTCCAGATGATGCCGGCGAGGATGATCGACAAGATGCCCGAGATCATCGTGGGCCAGAAAAACTGCGTTCCTTTCATCTGGAACGACAGAATGACCCGCGCGATGCCGCCTGCCATAAACAGGATCAGCATCACAGTTGCCAGCGTCAGCGTGCCCTGCAGCGGGTGATCCAGAAAGGACCAGCCCAGAAACAGCATGACCGCACCCATGATGAGTGACAGGATCTTGTTGCCAGTGCCTTCAACCGTGAAGCCACCAACGATCTGCATTCCGCCCGCAATCAATAGCAACACACCAGTTACTACTGTTACGGCAACGGACGCCACGACCGGTGCGCCCAATACGAACACCCCGAATGCTATGGACAAAAGTCCAAGCAGTAGCCATTTGACCCAATCACTCATGTTAGTCTCTCCATCAAATATCTAGATATGAGAGACTCTTACATCAATTCACGGACGTCTGTCAGCCGTCCTGTGATTGCCGCAGCGGCAGCCATTGCGGGGCTCAGCAGATGGGTACGCCCACCGCGACCCTGACGGCCTTCGAAGTTGCGGTTCGAAGTCGCGGCACAGCGCTCGCCCGGTTGCAGCTGGTCGGGGTTCATCGCCAGACACATTGAACAGCCCGCGAGACGCCACTCGAAACCGGCATCTTTGAAGATCTCGGCCAAACCTTCTTCTTCGGCCTGTGCACGCACCAAGCCCGAGCCTGGTACGACCATGGCGCGCATGCCGTCCTTGATCTTCTTGCCCTTCAGGATTTCCGCCGCAGCGCGCAGGTCTTCGATCCGACCGTTGGTGCAAGAACCGATGAAAACAGTGTCGATTTCAACATCGCTCAGCTTTTGACCGGCTTCCAAGCCCATATACTCGATCGAACGGCGGGCCGCGTCGACTTTACCGCCTTCGAAATCTTCGGGATGCGGTACGGATGCGGTGATCGGCAGCACATCTTCGGGACTGGTGCCCCAAGTGACGACCGGCGCGATATCTTCACCACGCAGCGTGATGACTTTATCGAAATGCGCATCTTCGTCGGTGTAAAGCGTCTTCCACCAGTCCATCGCGGCTTCCCACTGCGCGCCTTTGGGGGCATGCGGGCGGCCTTTGACATATTCAAAGGTGGTCTCATCCGGCGCGATCAGGCCAGCGCGGGCGCCGCCTTCGATGGCCATGTTACAGACGGTCATGCGCCCTTCCATCGAAAGATCGCGGATCGCTTCGCCGCAATACTCGATGACATAACCTGTACCGCCAGCAGTACCGGTCTCGCCGATCACAGCCAGAGTGATATCTTTGGCGGTCACACCCGGCTGCAGTTTGCCGGTGATTTCGACCTTCATATTCTTGGACTTCTTCTGGATCAGAGTCTGGGTGGCCAGAACGTGTTCAACCTCGGATGTGCCGATGCCGTGCGCCAGAGCGCCGAATGCACCATGAGTCGCCGTGTGGCTGTCGCCGCAAACAACGGTCATGCCGGGCAGGGTCCAGCCCTGTTCGGGGCCGACGATATGCACAATGCCCTGACGGACGTCGTGCACAGGGTAATAGTGAATGCCGAAATCTTTGGCGTTCTTGTCCAGTGCCTCGACCTGAATGCGTGATTCCGGGTTTTCGATACCATTCACACGGTCCGGCGTGGTCGGAACGTTGTGATCCGGCACGGCGATGGTTTTTTCTGGCGCGCGCACCTTGCGGCCCGCCATGCGCAGGCCTTCGAATGCCTGTGGGCTGGTCACTTCGTGCACCAGATGGCGGTCGATATACAGCAGGCAGGTGCCATCATCGGCCTCGTGGGCGACATGGGCATCCCAGATCTTGTCATAGAGTGTTTTGGGGGACATCGGTCCTCTCCCGTATGTAATGAGAAATAGCTGGCGAGTTGGCTTAGGCCGCCGATAGGCGGGCCAAGACCGTGCGGGCAGCCCCAAAGAACCGTTCACGCAGACGCGCGCGATCTTCCAGATTCTGTTCTTGGGCCACATTGAGTCTCATACGCACCAGATATAACGGGCATACGTGTCAATCAAGGTTCAATCCCAACCGTCTCACTGCGGGCTTGCATCATCCAGCATCGCTGTCCAAGCTGACCTGCAGGAGAGGTGAATGAACCAGGATTTACTACCGGAGACGCTCTCGGAGCTTTACGCCAACATGACGGCGGCGTTTTCCTCGCAAATTGAAGGTCTGGTCGAGTTGATCGTCACCCCAGGATGGCGGCAGTATCAACTCATCATCATCCTGTTTCTCTGGGCAATCTCATTCTTGCTGAAACTGCTGACGCAGGGCCGATGGGAAACCTGGGCGAGGGCTCGGGTGGGATGGCCGAAATGGCGTCTGCGGATATTGATACAACTGATGCGCCGTCTGACGTTGGTCTATTTTGTGTTGCTGTCTGGTGGGCTTTATCTGGTGATGCAACAGGTCACATGGCCGTCGCGGAGCTATATACTTGGTGTCTTCGCAACGCTGGCTGTTGCATGGCTGGCCATCGCGTTGGTTTCGCGATTGGTGAGAAACCGAACGCTGCGACAAATATTTAAATGGTCTATGTGGGTCTATGCCACGCTGATTGCTTTGAACCTGACGGATGATGTAGCCGGTTTCCTGGATGGCGTCGCCATTTCAATCGGTGATCTTCATATCTCGGCGCTGGGCATCATCAAGGCTGTACTGCTGATTGGCGTCCTGCTGACTTTGGCGCGTGTCGGCACACGCGCGGCTGAGCGCGGCCTAACGAACAATCAAGACATAACACCATCGATGCAGGTTCTTCTGGCCAAGGGTATTCAGGTGCTGCTCTACGGGGCGGTGTTCATGGCGGCGATCCGCACCCTCGGGTTTGATCTGACTGGCATAGCGTTGCTGTCCGGGGCCATTGGCGTCGGGATCGGGTTTGGCCTGCAAAAGGTGGTCTCGAATCTGATCTCGGGCATCATCATCCTGATGGACCGGTCGATAAAGCCCGGAGACGTGATATCACTGGGGGATACATTCGGTTGGATCAACGCGCTGGGCGCGCGCTATGTCTCGGTGGTTACGCGGGATGGCCGGGAATACCTGATTCCGAACGAAGATCTGATTACCAATCAGGTGGTGAACTGGTCGCATTCCGACCGTTTCGTGCGGTTGGATCTTGATTTCGGCACCAGCTACGACGACGACCCGCACAAAGTCCGCGCGACAGCGATCCGTGCCGTCAAGACGGTTGGTCGAGTGCTGAGTGGAGGCAAACATGAACCTGTCTGCCATATCACTGGTTTCGGTGACAGCAGCGTGGACTATGTGTTGCGCTTCTGGATCAGTGATCCGAACAAGGGTCTGACAAACATTCGGGGCAATGTCTTCCTGGCGCTGTGGGATGCGTTCAAGGTCGAAGACATCTCGCTTCCGTTCCCGCAGCGTGAAATCCGCGTATTGGGCGGCCCGGAGGCCGACGCCGAGGTGCAACATCTCGCCAAAGAGTGACTGGATGTGGGGCGCAGCGTCGGCCCTTTCATTGAAATGTTGCAATCCCCTTGTTACCTTATTAGTACCCCGGCGCCGGGGTTTGGCGGCGCGCAGCAAAGGAGGACTATGTCCTGTCTCTACATACACAGGCGGGTTTGCCCGCCGATGATGGGGCCGGTGTAATGGCCCACTCTCAGTCAATCAGCGACAAGCTGCTTGAACGTATCCTTTCCTCACTTTCCGATGACAAGGCCGAAGACGTCGTGCAGATCAACCTGCAAGGTAAGTCTTCTGTTGCGGATCACATGGTGATTGCCTCGGGTCGGTCGACCCGTCAGGTCTCGGCCATGGCGGAAAAGCTGACGGATCGCATCAAGCAGGAATTCGGTTTCACCTCGAAGGTCGAAGGCAAGGATGCCGGCGACTGGGTGCTGATCGATACGGGCGACGTGGTCGTTCATATCTTCCGCCCCGAAGTGCGTGAATTCTATCAGCTGGAAAAGATGTGGCTGCCTCAGGGCGGCAGCGCCTCGGCGAATTGAGGCGCCATCCCGGCCTGTATTGAGGGGCCGGAGGCGAGAGAGACATGCGTATCAGCATCGTTGCGGTTGGGCGATTGCGCGCCGGACCGGAGAAATCCCTGCTTGACGACTACCTGACCCGATTTGACAGGACCGGCCGCGCGCTGGGCCTTGGTCCTGCGAAGGTGATCGAGGTCGAAGACAAGAAAAACGCAGGCATGGGGGCCGAGGCGGCCCTGCTGCGCAAGGCGCTGCCCAAGGGTGTGGTGATCTGTACGCTAGATGAGCGCGGACGGGTGTTGTCCTCGCCTGATTTTGCAAAAAAGCTGGGTGGATGGCGCGACGCGGGCCGACAGGATCTGGCGCTGATCATCGGCGGAGCGGACGGAATAGACCCTAATCTGCGGGCGGAGGCTGATTTTTCCCTATCCTTTGGGTCAATGGTCTGGCCCCATATGTTGGTCCGTGTGATGCTGGCCGAGCAACTTTACCGGGCCGCGACCATCCTTTCAGGCGGCCCTTATCACCGGGTCTGACATGGCGCAGCTATTGATCGTCTACCACTCGCGCACCGGCGGCACCCGGCAAATGGCTGAAGCCGCAGCCGAAGCAGCGCGGGATGAAGCGAACACCATCCTGAAAACCGCCGATCAGGCCGGTCCGAACGACTTGCTGGCCTCCGATGGCTATATCTTCTGCGCGCCCGAGAACCTGGCCGCGATCTCTGGGCTGATGAAAGAGTTCTTTGACCGCTGCTATTATCCGGTGCTGGGTCAGATCGAAGGTCGACCATATGCGCAGATGGTCTGCGCCGGATCAGATGGTGAGAATGCCGCGCGACAGATGGCACGGATCGCAACGGGGTGGCGGTTGAAAGAGGTGCAACCGCCCCTGATCATCTGCACTCATGCGCAAACACCCAAGGCGATCTTGGCCGAAAAGATCATTCCCGAAGAACAACTTGAAAACTGTCGTGAGGTTGGAGCGGCCTTGGCCGCAGGTCTCAGCCTCGGGGTGTTCTGAGGGTCAGTTCAGATCGACCACGGTCGTGTCTTCGCTCCAACCACCGACATTGTCGCGCGCCTGAATTTGCACCTGCGTGGTCCCGTCCGGGAGAACCACCCCGCCAAGTGACCGTGTAAAGGGCTGCTCATCGACATGAGGGTGATGCAGCACACGCATCCCCAGCTCGTTCCCCTGCATATCCAGAACACGCCAGCCGTCGGCATAGTCATCCCATCCGGTGTCGGAGTGGCGGATCGTGACGTCGAACCGCCAGGTATCCCCATTTGATTGGGCTGAAACCTGTTCGACCGTCGGAGGGTCGGCGAATGCGGGGCTGGCCAGTAAGGCGCTGAGAATCAGATATCGCATGGGGTCAAACTATGCTCTCGCGCATGGCATTGCGATCACGACTCTGTGTTTGGTGGCGCAGTCATGATTACGGTGCGTGAATGCGAGGCGAATTCGCGACGATAGAGCACACCGAATGTGACGATTGAGCTTAGGAACAAGGCTACCGGTCCAAGTATCCATGCAATTGAAGCCAACGCAAAATATGTCGCCCGCAACGCGCGATTGAAACTACGAGCCGCCGTGATGCAGATATCAGCGGATTGTGTGGCGCGTGGATAGGCCTGTGGATCATCGGGATCATTTGGAACAGCGGCCATCAGGATTGCGCAATACCCAAACAGGCGATGCGACCAGACAAATTTCAGAAAAGCGTTCGACAGAAAAAGCAGAATAATCAGTATCTTGATTTCCCAAACCATGGCAGGCGCACGGCCGATGGCAAGATCTTCAGCAACCCCAGCAAGGCGTTCGGTATTGCCAAGCAATGCCAAGCCGCCGCCTATTGCAATCATGATTGTCGAAGCGAAGAACGTGCTGCCCTGACGCATGGCCGAGATCACTTGTGCATCGAACACACGCGGCTGGCGCGTCACCATTTCACGCATCCAGACCTTGCGAAAATCATCCATCATCAATGAAACCGATGGTTTCTGAGAGGACGGATTTTCGATCCTCCACCCAATCCCCAGCCATGTCGCGAACAATAGCAAAACGGCTGCATAGTCCAGCGAGGAAAACAGTAATGTGCGGTCGATCCAGGTCATGCCGCGACACTATTGTTGGATTCGGCAACTTGCCAGTCGATAAAATTGGTAATATAATTTTACCAAATGGAGGATCAGCGATGGAAATGCCCAAGCCAAATCCGGATGTCTTAGCACGCAAGCAGGCATTGGTTGCGCGACTACAGCAAGTGCTGCCGAAGGATGCTGTTATCCATGAAGAGGCCGAGACCAGGGCTTATGAATGTGATGCGCTGACCGCCTATAAATGCCCGCCAATGCTGGCTGTACTGCCTTCGACCACGCAGCAGGTTTCAGATGTCTTGCGCATTTGCCATGAACTGGGTGTGCCGGTTGTACCGCGCGGCGCGGGCACGTCATTGGCGGGTGGTGCCCTGCCGACGGCAGATTGTGTGATTCTAGGCGTTGCACGGATGAACGAAGTTCTGGAAATCGATTACGACAACAGGTTTATCAAGGTGCAATCCGGCCGAACCAACCTGAGTGTAACCGGTGCCGTTGAAGAAGAGGATTTCTTTTACGCCCCCGATCCCTCATCCCAGCTTGCCTGCGCCATTGCCGGAAATATCGCGATGAATTCGGGCGGGGCGCATTGCCTGAAATACGGGGTGACGACCAACAATCTGATGGGTGTGACTATGGTCATGATGGATGGCAGCGTGGTCGAAATTGGAGGTGCTTATCTGGATGCAGGCGGGTTGGACCTGTTGGGTGTTATCTGCGGATCCGAAGGGCAATTGGGTGTCGTAACTGAAGCAACGTTGCGCATCCTGCGCAAACCTGAGGGCGCGCGGCCCGTTCTGATGGGCTTTGACGATAATGAAGTGGCCGGTCAATGCGTCTCTGACATAATCAAATCGGGCATATTGCCTGTCGCGATCGAGTTCATGGACCGCCTTTGTATTCGAGCCTGCGAGAATTTCGCCCAAGCGGGTTATCCTGATTGCGAGGCGTTGCTGATCGTCGAAGTTGAAGGATCAGAGGCAGAGATCGATAGCCAGTTGTCGAAGATTATCGAGATCGCCAAGCGGCATAATCCGGTTGAGCTGCGAGAAAGCCAATCGGCTGATGAAAGCGCCCGTATCTGGCTGGGGCGGAAATCGGCCTTTGGCGCGATGGGGCAAATCAACGATTATATGTGTCTGGATGGGACGATCCCGGTCTCATCGCTACCCTTCGTCCTGCGCCGGATCGGGGAGCTGAGCAAAGACTATGGCCTGCCAGTCGGCAATGTGTTCCATGCCGGTGACGGCAACATGCACCCCTTGATCCTGTTTGACGCCAACAAACCCGGCGATCTTGAGAAATGTGAAGCGTTCGGGGCGGACATCCTGAAGCTTTGCGTTGATGCGGGAGGCTGCCTGACTGGTGAGCATGGGGTCGGCATCGAAAAGCGTGATCTGATGACACACCAATATGAACCACAGGATCTTGAGGCGCAGATGGCGGTGAAAGATGTGTTTGATCCGAATTGGCTGTTGAACCCAGCCAAGGTGTTTCCGCTAAAGGCGTCTGCCACGCGCAGGATGGCCGCGGAATAGATGAGCCTTCCCCATCAATACCCAGAGTATATTCGAAAAGATGAAGTGCCATGACACCTGAAACCGAGGCTGAACTTGCGGACATCGTTGCCGGCCTGGATGGCCCAGTGCATATTGCCGGAGGCGGCACACGCGGCCTTGATGGGCCCGAGCCTGTGCTGAACCTATCGGGACTGCACGGAATCACACAGTATGAGCCGGGCGCATTGACTCTGGTCGCACATGCCGGGACTCCAGTGACTGAGATCGAGGCGGCTTTGGAGGCCGAGGGTCAGCAACTGGCGTTCGAACCGATGGATCATCGCGGTTTGCTGGGCACCACGGGGGAACCGACAATCGGCGGTGTTGTCGCGGCCAACATCTCGGGGCCGCGTCGAATTCAGGCGGGCGCGTGCCGGGATTTCCTGTTGGGCGTACGTTATGTCGACGGGTTGGGGCAGGTGATCAAGAATGGCGGGCGGGTGATGAAGAACGTCACCGGTTACGATCTGGTCAAGCTCATGGCGGGTTCCTGGGGCACGCTAGGGGTGCTGTCAGAGGTCTCGCTGAAAGTGCTGCCTAGACCTGAGATCGAGACCACTCTGGCAGTCGGGGCCGCTGATGTAGGAACCGCAGTTGATCTCATGTCCACTGCCCTGAAATCCCCCTTCGAGGTGAGCAGCGCAGCCTATGATCCACTGGATGGGCAGGCGCTGTTGCGGATCGAAGGATTTGCCGACTCTGTTGCCTATCGGGTAGGTCGATTGCGCGAAATCCTTGGGGGCGAATGCACCGAGTTAGAGAATTCGAGGAACCGCTGGGTCGATCTGCGTGATCTGCGTGCGTTTCAGGATCTGGAAGGTGATGTCTGGCGCTTATCGGTGAAACCCGGCGATGCAGCCAGCCTTGCAGAACGGATCGACGCGGATCGAACCCTATTTGACTGGGGCGGGGGCTTGATCTGGGTATTGGTGCCAAAGGGCACCGATCTGCGTGCACGACTGGGTCACTTTGAAGGACATGCAACGCTGGTACGTGCAGAGGCTGACACCATCGTTGAATTTGGGCGGTTCCAACCAGAGAGCACGCAGATTCGGGCTCTAACAAAGGCAATTCGGAAGAGATTTGACCCTCGGAACGTGTTCAATCCGGGTCTGATGGGGTAGGCGATGCAGACGAAATTTACCGAAAAGCAGTTGCAAGACCCAGCGATTCAGCGATCCAACGAGATACTCCGAAATTGTGTTCACTGTGGTTTCTGTACAGCAACCTGCCCGACTTATCAGGTGCTAGGCGATGAGTTAGACAGCCCACGCGGGCGCATCTATCTGATCAAGGACATGTTGGAGAATGAGCGTGTTCCGGACGAAAAGACTGTCAAGCATATCGATCGCTGCCTATCCTGCCTCGCCTGCATGACCACGTGCCCCTCGGGCGTGCATTACATGCACCTCGTGGACCACGCACGGGAATATATCGAAGACAACTACAAGCGCCCGTTCTCGGATCAGGCTCTGCGCTGGATATTGGCCAGAATTCTGCCCTATCCGACACGCTTTCGCTGGGCTCTGATCGGGGCAAAGCTGGGTCGTCCGTTCCGGTTTCTGATGCCGGATGCCCGGCTGAAGGCGATGCTGGACATGGCGCCGAGATATATTCCGCCAGTTAGTCGCAATGATGACCCTCAGAGCTTTGCAGCAAAAGGCGCTAAGAAAAAACGCGTAGCCCTGATGACGGGCTGTGCGCAAAAAGCGCTCAACACTGACATCAACGACGCGACGATTCGCCTGCTGACCCGATTGGGCTGCGAGGTCGTTGTCGCCGAAGGTGCCAGCTGTTGTGGCGCGTTGACCCATCACATGGGTAAAACCGGTGAAAGCCATGCGTCTGCTGCAGCCAATATCCGGGCCTGGACACGCGAAATGGATGGTGATGGTCTGGACGCGATCGTGATCAACACCTCGGGGTGTGGGACCACGGTCAAAGATTATGGGCACATGTTCCGCAGTGATCCGCTGGCGGCGGATGCGGGGCGTGTATCCGCCCTGGCGATGGATATCAGTGAGCTTTTGGTGCAGCTGGAGATGCCGGACAGCGACAAGAAAGAACTGGTTGTTGCCTACCACGCGGCGTGTTCATTGCAGCATGGGCAAAAGGTTACCTCTTATCCCAAGAACCTGCTGAAATCTGCTGGATTCACAGTGTTAGAGCCTAAAGATAGTCATTTGTGCTGTGGCAGTGCAGGAACCTACAACCTGATGCAGCCTGAGATTTCGGGTCAGTTGAAACAACGAAAAGTGCGCACGCTTGAGGCCAGGAATCCTGATGTTATCGCGGCAGGTAACATCGGATGCATGATGCAGATCGGCTCTGGGACTGACACGCCCGTTGTCCACACAGTCGAGCTGCTGGACTGGGCCACCGGAGGGCCGGAACCGCGCGCATTGCGCGACGGCATGGCTGGGGTACCCCAACTGCGCTGATCGATTGCTGCACCCGCGCATCAGGTCCGGTTGAATTTCATCCAAGTGGCAATTGCCCTATTTTCGCCGCACCAACGGCATACGAATCTTGGTCGGACCCCATGACCGGAGACCCGCGTGCGCAACTGGATCACGGCTATTGTCTTCAGCTTGCTGCCCTTGGCAGGACAGGCGCAGGATACTGGGCTTAGGAGCCTGGAAACCACCGATGCTGGGCGCGAGTGGATGGCGGTTGGTCGGCTGGATATCGACGGCACCGGGTTTTGTACCGGATCGCTGATATCTCCGACTCTGGTACTGACGGCTGCGCATTGTCTGTACGACAAGACCACTAAACAGCGAATTAATCCGGCCCGGATCGAGTTTCTTGCCGGTTGGCGCCTTGGTTCCGCCTCGGCTTATCGCCCGGCGCGTCGAACAGTGGTTCACCCCGACTATGTTTATGAAGGCAATGTTTCTGCAACGCGGGTGCGTCATGATATTGCGCTGATCGAGCTGTGGCAGCCGATCCGCAACACCTCGGTCATTCCTTTCGAAACCGGACGTCGTCCTGCCCGCGGTCAAGAGGTGGGGGTTGTCTCGTACGCGCATGACCGCGCCGAAGCGCCAGCACTGCAGGAAGTCTGTTCCGTCATTGGGCGACAGGCTGGAATTCTGGTTATGTCCTGCAACGTGGATTTCGGGGCATCCGGTGCGCCGATCTTTTCGTTTGACGGCGAGCGGCCACGCATTGTGTCGGTGGTTGCAGCGAAGGCCGAATTGCAGGGTCAACGCGTTGCGCTGGGCACCGCCTTGGATGAATCGCTGGAATTGTTGCGGGCCGAGCTTTCGCAGGGGCGGGGTATGAACGCCACATTGGACAACAACACCAAAAACCTCGGAGCAAAGTTCATTAAGCCATGATGCGTGTTTTTCTAAGTATCACCTTGCTTGTTTCTATTCTCGTAACTGCCGCGCAGGCCCAGACCAGCGGCAAGCGCCGACTGACGGATCGCGATGATCTGTATGGGTGGGAGGCGGTCGGACGTCTGGATATCGGCGATCAGGGCTTTTGCACCGGTACTTTGATCGCAAAGGACATTGTGCTGACAGCGGCGCATTGCGCTGTGAGCAAGGCCACCGGAAAACCCTATGCCCCCGGTGAATTGACCTTTCGCGCCGGTTTGAGCGACGGTCAGGCGCTTGCGGATCGCAAGGTCATCCAGATTGCGACCCATCCCGATTTTGTTGCCAATGCGCCGGTATCGGCGTCACGTGTTCGAATTGATGTGGCTCTAATGCGGCTGGAACAGCCGATTCCCTATTCGATTGCTGATCCGTTCGCGTTGCACAGCGGTCGCGTCAGCGACAGCGAAATCAGCGTCGCCTCGTATGGTCGCGGTCGGGCCGAGGCGATCACGCGCCAACGCTCTTGCCGCATCCTGCAACGCGGGCAGGGGCTGATCAGCTTTGATTGCGATATTACATTCGGCTCGTCGGGCTCCGCTATTTTAGCAAAAAAAGGCCCGCGTTGGCAGATCCTGTCGGTTGTTTCGGCGGGCGCATCGGATGGTCAACGCAAGATCGGCTACGGGATGGAGCTGTCGGGGATTGTCTCGGAACTCAAGGCGATTTTACGTCGCGAAGCGCCCCGACCAACGGCAACAATCCGCAGATTGCAGCCGGGTTCAGCCAAGTCCAGTTCGGGTGCTAAATTCCTCAGCGCGGGCGGGTCTTGAACCCGGTCCTTTTACTTCCCATCTGAGTTCTACCGGATCGCCAAAGCTGGGGTCCGGCATAAATCACCGCCCGTCCATTTCGGAGGGCAATTTAGTGAATCGCTCAAAGATGAGGATACGACATGCGTACATTTGACTTCGCACCACTTCACCGCGCAACCATCGGTTTCGACCAGATTGCAGACATGATGGACCGGGTTTTGACCAATGACGTGGCTCAGCCCAGCTATCCCCCTTACAACATCGAAAAGACCGATGCTGATACCTACCGCATTTCGGTCGCTGTTGCCGGGTTTTCCGAGGCCGATCTGTCGGTTGAGGTAAAGGAAAATTCTCTGGTGGTTTCCGGCAAGAAAGCTTCGGACGAAAAAGAGCGCAGCTACCTGCACCGTGGCATCGCCACCCGCGCGTTCGAGCGCCGCTTTGCTCTGGCCGACCACGTTCGCGTTACCGGCGCGAGCCATGAGAACGGCATGCTGAACATCGATCTGAAGCGCGAAGTGCCAGAAGCCCTGAAGCCGCGCCGGATCGAAATTTCGTCTGGCAAGGCCATTGAAAAGGACGTGGTTGACGCCAAAGCCGTGAACTGAGGCCGTTGATCACTTAGCGACAGTCCCGCCTCTCTGGATTGTCGCACCACACGCCCCGCGTTCCTCCAGGCGCGGGGCGAAGTTGTATCCATCGCAACACGGACATGGTGGGCAACACGTTTTCACGAAAATCTGGCAATAGTTTAGGTCGTCAGGCTAGTCTCTTCTGGAACACTTCAATGAACTGAATTTTGTTCACTGCCTACAGAGGGAGACGAAATAGATGCGAATGAAATCCGTTTTTGCCGCTATAGTCTGTGCCGTTGTTGCATCGACCACACTGACCGCGACATCAACCCGTGCCAATGATACAGGAGCGCTTATCGCTGGGGTCGCGTTGGGTGTGCTGGGAGCGTCGATCGCCAAACACCATCACAAGCACGGATCAAAATACCAGAAGCACCCGCACGTTTCGCCCGAGGAGAATGCGATCGGGCTTTGTATGCATCGGACCCACACCGCCATGAGCAATCAAGGCTACTATGCCGTCGATTTTGAGCGGACGCTTTCCTATACGACAAATTCTGATGGCATCGATCTGATTGATTTGGAGGTCGCGCGCTCAAAGGACAGCAATGATGCTCGGAGCCACATAAAAGCCCATTGCGCTATTCAAGATGATGCTGTGGTCAATTTCCGGTATTCGAACTACTGAGCTTACCCATCGGCAGCTTCAACTTAAGAAATCCAAGAGCTTCTATTTTCCCTTCTGAAAACCAGCGGGCAATGTGTCTCGGCCTTGTCTCTGCGTCTATCTTTTTAGCGTCGAGTTTGTCACAGTCTTGGTGATTTGGAGACCCAAGGGGATGTAAATTGCCATAACATTCCCTATGTCATTGGATGATAAAAAGAATAGGGATAGCAGATGTCGAACCAGCAATTCGAAGCATTGATTCAAGAGACGCAACAGAAAGTCCGCGAAAGCCAGTCGCAGATTGAAGGCTTGACCTCACGGATCGAAGCGGCGCGTGCCAAGATCGGAACCGCAGAGGCAGATATCGACATTGAAAATGCCACTTTGGAAGATGTGCACGCCCATACCGAGGTGATGAACGCCAACATCGCTGAGCTGATCATGGGGCTCGACGACGTGACCAACGCGTTTTCCAAGGATTTCGACGAAATGCGTTCGAAAACCGGGTGGGAGTCGTTTGTCGGCATCTTCGCCAAGGCCAAATCCGAGTCCATGCGGCAGGAACGCATGCGCACCGCCAATATCGACGACAAGCTACAGGACCTGATCGCTAAATCGGATGTGATCGTCAAACTGCTTGAAGGGCAGTTGGCCGTGCTGGAAGAACAGCGCGTCAAGGTCGAGGACAACCTGACCGTCACGCTGGACGACCGCGAGGCGACCGTGGCCGAACTGGAGGCTTTGCGGGCAGAGATTCAGGGCATGGACCCGGCGATCATCACGCTGGAAAACAAGATCAGCGTCGAACAGGATGCCGCCGCGCGGACTCAGTTGGAAACCGAACTGGCTGACCTGAATAAGCAATACAACGCCAAGGTTCAGGAAGAGCAGGTCAAGCTGGCCAAATCCCAGACGCTGGAACGCTATATCGAAAAGGGTAAAACCTGGGTCGATTCACTCCAGAACCAGGCGGCGACGCAGATGGTGCTGATCAACAAGCTGCAGACAGATACGCAACAGCGCGTGGTGCTGTATGATGCCCTGACCAAATCGCTGAAAACCGCGCAGCAGCAGGACGTGGCCCACCGCATCAACGAGATTGGCGTACAGACGGACCAAGAGGCGCAGACGGCGATGGCCGCTATCGGCACCGCGACCAACCAGAAAATGGCCGACATGCTTGAGGCGCATGAGGACCACATGGTCTTCGCCCGCGACGTGCTGGAGAAAAAAGCCAAGGCCGATGAGCGTTTTGCCCGCCGGTTCGCCTCGATTGTCGAGAAGCATGATAAGAATTTGTATGGGGGTTGAGGAAAGGGTCGGGAGTTACCATGAAAACAACGACTCTTTTGCTTGCGACGGTCCTGTTTCTGACGGTGCTAACATGCCTGGTAATAGGTTCCGTGACTTATCAATCTGCAGGTTCCCCCAACTGGCAACTTGTTCAGATAGTTTCGGCTATTGGGTTGGGACTGCCGATATTCGCATGGCTTTGGGTTAGGATGTTCAACGTATTCTTCCCGCTACTTCTTTGGGTATCTTGGAAATACTTCTGCCTGATCGAATGGGCCTTCGGAATTCGAATTGGGGCTTGGTTCGGCAAGCAACTCATTGGCGATCCAATGATCCAAGGTAACGAAAGAGGATTCTGGCCTTTTTTGCATCGAGAAGTAGCGGGACCATTTGAGCCAAAAGAATCGCATGACTGACCCCACCCAAGACCATGTCGGCCTGACCGACACTTTCGCCTCACGCCGCTATTTCCGCAAATTCGAGGTGATCACCGTCCACCTCCTGCGCGTGGCCGCGACGATGGAGGCTGAGGGTGAGATCAGCAAGCAAGAGGTGCGGATCGTGTCACGCTACCTCTCGGGGCTGCTCTACACCTTCCGGGCGCTCAGTATGAAATACCTGCTGGTCGGGCGCGATACGGGGCGGTTCTTTGGCAGCCTCGCCATGGACAAGCGCGATAGCGGGTTTCCGGTGGCGGCTGAGCTGCTGACCATGGCCAATGACGCGCAGCAGGCGCAGGTGCATCTGGCGAATATGCCGTCCGAGGATGACCTAAAAACTGACATGGTGCGTACGATCATTGGCGATCAGGAAATCCCCACCAAGCTGCAATTCGCGCTGTCACAAAGGCTCTACTATGAGGAATTGCTGAAAGGTCAGCTGTTCTGGGCCCGCAACGATCCCGAGTGCCACTGGATCGGGAATGAGGGCGAACGGCGGAAGTTCATGATCCACTGGGCGGTCTATGACAGCCAGATCAACCTGCCAGTGATCTACCTGATGCAACTGGAGGACAGCGGCAAAACCGCCCTTCCCAAAGACCAACGCCGCTGGCCCGAAGTGCAGGCGCATCTGATGGCGCAGTCTCTGGGCGGGTTGAAACTGGTGACCATAGCCAAAGGGTTCGATCAGGATTTCGACGACCTGCACCCCAAACACCTGCGCCGCATTCATGTGGGGCCAATGTATTCCTCAGCCTATACCGAACAATCCGGCCCCCTGCGGCAGGTGCTGGAGGATGCGCAATCTCCGCAAGGTCAGGACTGGGCGCTGGCCTGGACCACGGAAGAGCTGGAAAGCGAAGATGTGATCGAAGAGCGGGCCGGATGGTTCTCGACCGTCGAACGCGAGGTTTTTGCCTTGGATCCGTTCGGAGGGCAGGGGGCCGAAACCGGTGCCACGCGCACCCAGCGATCGATCATCCTGCCCCAGCGTCCGTTTCAGGTGCTAGCAGAACGCAACCCTCCGGGCTTTGCCGATGTGCGCAAGTTCGTGGTCAGCAAGGCCGGACAGGTGTTGAGGTATTAGTTTCGCCTTCGGCGAGAGTATTTTTGAAAAAGATGAAGCAAGGGCGGTTTTTGAGATGAGTTTGACGTCAGATCAGATGGAATTGCGCGAGGCGGATATTCGCAAGCATTACCCGGCAGCGACCGCCTTGCTGAATGGGTTCGAACACGCGCCGCGGATTGCCAAGGCGGTGGAGACGTCGACGGAACGGTCGCCGGGGGTGTCGACCGGACGGAGGTTTCGGTCCACCACGCCGGGTTTGGTGACACGGCGCACAGTGCGCGCAGACGGGGTGCATTTGGTCGAACGGATCGAGGCCTCGGATGATGGCGATGCGCTGGTCTCGCCACCACAGGCCACAACGCAGCAGGCAATCCGCCGTGCGGTTGCCATCGCTCTGGCGGTGAGCGAGGCCTACGCCGAACAGACACCGTTGGCAGACTTGAAACGCGCGAACCTTGCGGGCGATTTGCCCGCCGCGCGAAAGACCGAATTCTCGGAACTGCTGACTGCCGAGGCGCTGATCACCTCGCACACCTTCGGCAATGCGCTGGCGTACTTGATGTCCTCGCATCTGGGAGAGACCACTGTCGATATCGGTGAGATCGAAGAGGTCCTGACCGACAACGGCCAACTCGCCTTGCACGGCGCGCTGTGGGAGTTGGACCAGACCCTTGCCAAACACGCCCCCGATGATGCCCACCTGATCGCGGCCACCAGCGCCTATGCCGAGCAACTGTTGGAAAAGGTAGCTCTACGCGCCCAGTCCGCAGGCCATCTGGCACCGTTCCAGAGTGCCGCTTGGCATATCGAGGCAGATGATCTGACCATCCGGGGCTTCGAACCGGCATCAAAGGCCAAATCCACCACCCTGACCATGACGTTCAAGAAACCGAACGAGGTGGTCGGCAACCATATCGCCAAATATCAGGCCATGAAGCTGGCCAAGATGGTGATGGCCTATGATTTCGACCGCCGCCTGAACCCGTTTGCGGAACTTGGCGGGTTCATCTTTACCTTCATGGGCGACGGCAAACCGGGCACCGGCAAAACCACCCTGATCCAGATGATGGCCGGGTTGATCAACGACTATTGCCAGAACGCGGGCTATCCGTTCCGCTATCAGAACCTGAGTACCGACAATATCGACAGCTATCAGGGCAAGTCCGGCCAGAACGCCAAGGCGTTTATCAATACGATCATCGACCCCTCGGTCATCGGGTTCGGCACCATCGACGATATCGACCAACTGGCAGGCAAGCGCGGCGACCGGCAGTCCTCGGCTGGGCAACTGGAAATCACCGCCGTGCTGATGGAGAGCTTTGCGGGGGCCAACACCGTCGTGCGCGGCAACTGCACCTTTGGCATGTTCTCGAACTACCCCGAGAATGTGGACGACGCCCTGCGCCAGCGGGCAGGCGCGCGGTTCCTGGTGGACGGGCCGCAAACGCGCGAGGATTACATCGACATCCTGCACCTGCTGATGGGCCGCAACCACGACATTCCGCTGGGCGAACACGAAGCCTATGCCGCGCAGGAGATCAAAAAGGCCGTCGCCGCCAGTTTCGAAGGCCATTCCCGCCCTCGTGAGGACGCCTTGCTGCAGGTCTACGACCGGGTCTCTGGCGATATCGGCCAGATGGACACCATCGCCAAACTGGGCACCTACCTCAAGGCGATTCAGCAAGCGGATGAGCGGTTTACCGGTCGTGCGATCAAGAACATCACCGACGCGGTCAAGGTCCGCGCGATGGATTTCGAACTGCCCGACGAATGGATGGAAAACCCCGACCTGTTCCTGTTCCGCGACTACGACACCAAGAAGGCCATGATCGAGGACCTGCGCCAGCCGATCACGGTTGAGATGGTGATGCAGGAAATCAACCGCTACGCCGACAGCGAGTTCCGCTATGCCGACAAGAGCGACGAGGTCGCCATCGAGAACGCGGTGCGTGAGATGGGTCGGATGGAGGAGGCTAAGCGGCGGTATCTGGAGGGGAAGGGGTGAATTATTTGATCGCTATAGGTCTGCCTCTTCTACTGAGCACTGTGGTTGCTATTCCAATAGGGTTCCGAGCCTATCGAACATCTCGTGCGGCTAAAGAAAGCGGAAAGAAATGTTTTCTTCCTTTCTTCGTATATGGCGCGGTTTGCGCTGTTCTGGCAATTCTTACCAGCTACACTTTGATGGATTTTTTTGTCGACCGATTTGCCGTGGACGTTGGCAACGCAAATCCCGCAGATGTAATGGTCTATTTTCAGCTACAGTTCTGGTTGATTGCAGTACCCCTTGGTTTCGCGATCATTTTTGCATTTGCAAAAGGACTGCGAGCATGAGTTTCGAATTCTTGGAGCACAGGTTTCTGTTTGAGAGTGATATCGCGGCGCAGCCGCGACGCGCCCGACCCGGCCCCCAGGGCGGGCGCGTTCCGCACCCACCCTCAGGCCGGGCGCATCGCTACCGTTGCGCGGGAAGGCAATTGTTATGATCCGCCTCATCGAAAAAGGCCTGATGTTCGGCAATCTCATCCACATCTCCAGCCCGGCTCTGGTCGAGCGGTATAACCGCGCGCTGCAGCATCTGACGGGCAAGACTACGGCGTTAACGGATTTCCATGTCGATATCTCGGGCTATTCGCCAGAGGTGGGGATTGAGCTGGAGGATGAGCTCTACCTCAACCCCAACGGGGTAAACCGGCAGTTCATCCTGCTGACGACCGAGCAGAAACGCGCGCCTTTGCTGAGCGTCAAATTCTCGACCTCGCGCGATATCCTGCGCGAATTCATCGATATGAACGAGGCGCAACTGTTTGCCTTGACCGCCGCCGATGCGGTGGCCGGAGAGCTGGTGAACTCGGTCATCAAACTCAGCACGCCGCGCGACCTGTTGAACCTGAGCAAGATCGAGATCGAGGCCGACACCGCAGGCGGCACCCTACGCAAGGCCCAGCAGCTAGCGGGCATGGTCGAACGTTTCAAAACCGAAGAGGATGCATGGTTCGACGATGTGCTGATCGCCAAGATGATCGAAACGGCCAAGGAAACCGGCGACGTCACTCGCAATCCCGTTCGCCTGCGCCACACCGCATTCGAGCAGCGTAATTTCTGGACGGCACACTTTGGCGGGCTCTACCTGTTCCCGGATATGGATCACCCGGCGGCGATTTGCATGGGCGAAAAGCCTGACGATATGCCGATCAAATATGTCTTTGGCCCGTCGCAGCGGAACCAGATCGCAAAGTTTCTGGACTACAACGATCTGGTTGAACCGATTGTCAAAGCGCGCGGCGTGGATGCTGCTGCGATACTGCAGCAGAAAATGGACTTTCTGACCATTGCTGCCGCAGCAGATGCCGATGTCGATCTGACCGGGTTGGATCGCAGCGATATGCGCCGCCTCGCCCGCAACCACTCGGACCGGCTGCCCGAAGCCTATCACGGCCTCGCGCAACTGTTGCGCTGGGCGACGGATGGCGGGCGCTGGCCACGCATCACCTCGGATCATCCCGCTTATTTCTACACATTGCGCGCAGCCGATACGCCGAACCGCGATCTGGTGAATATGCTGTTGACCGAATTGGCTCCGCTGGATCCGCGGCAGATGTTCATCTGCCACAAGGAATTGTTTTATAGTACTTACAGGACCTGGCCCGAGACCAAGAAAGCCTATGTTGCCGACTTCCTTGCCCGCGAGTATCAGGTGGACAAGGCTGGTGCGCGGGCGGCTCTATTTGGTCATGAACCGGATATGACCGGCAATGACCGGGTCAGCGAAACAGTGATCGCACGGGTCGGCCCTTGGGGCGCGGTCAGGAGAGATTAAGATGTTCGGAGCGATGCGCCTGTTTCTGATCCTGCTGGTGATCCAGACGATTGCCTATTTCGCGCTGTCCTTTTATTCGCGAGGAGTTAGGCGGCGAAAGTTGGAGACGTGGTGGGACGAAAAGGGCAAAACCGGTAACAAAGAAGCGTTTGTTGCGCGTGGTTTGCACGTCTACGACAACTCATTCCGGCGCAAACTGATTTTGGGTGTCTATATTGTACCTTGGGTGGCGATTGGCGCGCTGATCTACATCGTGAATTACATGTGAGGGTTAAGGCATGGCCTATGTGAAATGGGCGTTCATTATCATCTTCTGGGGCACGATCGCCGTGATCTTGCAGTATTCCCTACCGCAGCACGATGTGGTGCGGATCGTCAACACCTATGAGGAACGTCAGGACCTGACGGACTGGACGCGAATCTTCTGGTCCGAGCCTGAAGATCAATCCACCAGCCTGTCAAACCGCGATGTACAGTTCATTCAGGCCGTACGCGCCAACGGGAAGCCGATTGTCTATCGCAACGAAGACACCGGTTGGGGCTGGCCGCCTTATTTCAAGTTCGACACTGCGAACCTTTACACCGAGGCCAACGATGCCAAGTCGACCAAAGATAACCCCGATTGGGTGGTCGTAACGCACTACGGCTGGCGGAATGAATTCATGTCGATTTTTCCCAACGCAATTTTCATCCGGCATGTCGAGGGGCCGGATGTCCGCATCATCCCGTGGTTCAATATTGTTTTCCTGACTGTGTTTGCTGCGCTGGTTTGGGCCATCTGGGTTCGATGGCGGCGGTTTCGGCAAAAGAAGATCGATCCTGTTTTGGAGAACATGGAAGATGGTCTTTACGCCGCTGGTGATGCAATAGATGAAAAGCGCAAGGGCTTTCGCCGCTGGCTGGACAGTTGGAAATCCAAGTAAAACCGTACACCAAAAGGCGCACGCTGTGGTCTGACTGCTCATCTCACGATGAACTCAGCATGAAGCGCCCCGGCAGCCTTGATGGTTTTCAGGATGTCGATCATATCGCGTGGCGACACGCCCAAGGCGTTCAACCCGGCGACCACTTCGGACAAGGTGGTAGCCTCGGGGATTTCTGCAAGCCCCGTTCCTTCTTTCTCTTCGATCCCAGCGTAGGTGCGCGGAACAACGACTGTTTCGCCTCGCGCAAACGGATTTGGCTGAACAGCAATCGGGGCTTCCTCGACTGTGAGGGTCAAGTTGCCCTGCGATACCGCCACGCGTGAAATCCTGACGTCCCGACCCATGACAATTGTGCCCGATCTTTGATCCACCACGACGCGGGCTTTGCTTTCGGGTTCGACCAGAATGTTTTCAATACGTCCAATGGCATGCGCGGTTGATACGGCCCGCGTCGCCTCAATGCTCAACTCCACAGTGCCGGAATCGCGCATGAGTGCGACCGCTCGGTTGAATTCCTTATTGATGGCGGCCTCTATGCGGCTTGCAGTCGTGAAATCCGGTTCTCTCAACGCCAGTCTGAATTGAGTCAAATCAGCAAGCTGGAAATCGATCTCGCGCTCCACACGCGCGCCCGAGGGTATGACGCCCGATGTCGGCACCCCGCTTACAACCGACGCTGCTTCGCCTTCAACCGCAGCGCCTCCGGCTAGCACTGTCCCTTGCGCCACGGCATAAATCTGACCATCTGCTGCATTCAGGGGTGTCATGATCAATGTCCCCCCAAGAAGTCCTTTGGAATCTCCGATGGCAGAGACGGTGACGTCAATCTGACCGCCGACGCGCGCGAAGGGTGGTAGGGTGGCGGTGACCAATACGGCGGCGACGTTTTTGGGGCGAAAATCTTCGCCATTCACGTTTACGCCCAGCCGTTCGAGAATGTTGGACATAATCTCTTCGGTGAACGGAGAATTGCGCAAGCCGTCACCGGTGCCATTCAGGCCAACCACAAGGCCGTAGCCAACCAGATCATTGCCGCGGACCCCGTCGAAATCCACCAGATCTTTCAGGCGTATAGCCCCGGCATTGGCAATGCACGGTAAGACTATCAAAAGGAATGCGAGTATCTTCATCTCAGGAAATTCACCAGTGACAGGTTGGCGTTGCGAACGGTCACGGAATACAGACTCTCCAGTTGGAACTGCACGGTTTGCAACTGTGCCGCAGTCTCATAGGGATCTGCAGCGATCAACGCATTGCGCGCATGCTCAGCGCTGGTCTTTGCGGCGGCGTTGCGCGTTGCGGCTTGCTCCACACGCGCCTCAGCCGCGCCGACCTGGGCGCGCAAATTGACCGTCGCATCCTGTGTATTGGCCAGCTCAACACCAAGCTGCGTGAACATTGCGGTTCGTAGATCAGGCGTCCATCCAAGCGCATCATTTGTGGCCAGAGCCGCAACCGCAACATCGCGCAAAGCGTCCTTGAGCGCGGGGTCTGTCGCAATGATCGGAAGCGTGATCCGCTCGTTCTCGGAAATCTGCATCGGAGCCAAGGTGCCCGTACCACCTTGATATATCACCGCATCAAATCCGGCGGGGTCGTTGAACCAATCCTCAGCGGCCTGTTGGATATCTGTTAGGGAGGTCAGCCCTATCAATTCGGCCTGCAGCGCTGTCAATAATGTTTCAGCGGAGGGCAGAGGTGAGACGTCAGTCGACGTTCCGGAATACAGGCTGCGCCCTCCCGCCCGCGTATTCAGGGCTGAGATCATTGTGTCGAGCTCATTTCGTGCCTGAACCGATGCTTGTTCATGTGTCACGGTCTGGTTCGCCGTGCCGAATGATAGCAGCGACGCTGACATCTCGGCGACCGAGCCGCTTAGCGTTGTCAGGCTCAATTGCATTGCGTCCGTGAATAGCCGCGCCTCGGCGGTGGCGATGGAAAGCGCGTCCAACCGTTCCAGGCTGCGATCTAGATCCAGTAGGTGCGAGTAATCACCACCCAGACGGCCCGAGACATCCTGCACCTTGCCGGTGGACATCTCATACGACAGTGTTTCGATTTGTGATTTGATCTCGGCGCTGCGAGTTCTGAGGGTAAGGCCGCGGGCCAGATCCCCGATCGAATTCAGTGTCATGTTCATAACCTCAACAGGGTATCCATCAGTTCATCCACGACAGCGACGATGCGTGCGTTTGCGGCATAGGCTTGCTCGATCTGCATCAAGCGCTGCAGTTCCGCGTCACTGTCAACACCTTGCTCCGCGACGACTTTTTGCATCTCCAGCTGCGCGTTTGCTGCAAAACTGCTGCGCTGGTCAGCTGTGTGTGCGTTTGCCCCGGCTTTGGAAAGCAACGCCTCGGCGATCTCCGCCGCGCGCATCGTGCCTGTCCCAAACCCCACGCTGGGGGCCGGGCGCGAGTCGGTCAGAACGGCCCCAAAAGCTTGCAACTGGCTGGCATCACCCGGCGCACCGGGGGTCAATGCCCCCAGACCCGCGCGTAATCTCCAGCTGTCACCCCCTGCATCCGGGTCGACCACAACATTTAGTGAGATGCGCGACGCAAGACCGGTTTCAGAAACCGGATCAAAGCGGCTGCCGTCATCCGTGAAGACGCCCGGATCGGTCGCGGCAGCGGTCGGGTCCAACCCGGTGGTTTCAAACCGCTCGATCAGGTCGCGGGCGACGGCGTCCAGATCGGCTTGCGCTTCGACGGTCAGTTCGTCGCGGACCGAGAACTGGGCCATCAATGCGCCGCCTCGGATTTGGGCGAACTCTCCGCTCACGCGAACGGGTCGGCCGTTGATCTCAAGCCCGGACAGCAACCCGTTGCCAACGGTCATATGCGGCATGGTATCGCCTGTGGTCGAGAACGAAAACTCGGCCGCGGTTCCTTCCAGCAGGATCAACCCGCCATCGGAATAAAGGGAAATCTGATCATTATCGCGCGCGATCGCGTTGACAGGCACCAACTCGTTGACTTGATCGACCAGAATCTGACGATGATCCAACAGCGCGCCAATATCACCGCCCGAATTGCGGACAGCGGGGATACGAGCATTCAGTTTCTCGATGTCTTTCAGAGTCTGATTCAGCGTATCGACCTGTTTGCCTATCGTGCGATCCGCATCGGATCGCATTTGCCGCACCCCTTCGGACGCTGTATTGAGCGCTGTGCTCAATGTACCGCCTGCACGGGCGGCCTGATCCAACCGTTGGGCTGAGCCGGGCAGGCTTGCAGCTGTAATCAGGCTGCTTTCGAATTGGGCCAGTCTGGCCGAGATCGAAGTGGCATCGTCGGCTGCCCCCAACAGTTTCTCGTAACCTGAATGAAATTGCGCCACGGTTTTGGCTGCCATCAGGTCTGCATCGGTCGCACGGCGGTTTGCGATCAGTACCGGATCCTGGTGCCGAGTGATACCAACGACACGAACGCCATTACCGGAAACTGTGCTGGTCGCCAATTCAAGCGATCTGCGGGCATATCCTGGGGTCAACGCGTTGGCGATGTTTCCTGAAACCACCGCCGCACCACGGCTGGCTGCGCTCAGCCCGCCCAGAGCGTTGTTCAGTGCTGTCGACATATTCATCGGACGCATCCCTTTCGTTGATCAATCATCAGATCAGCGTTTGATATTGGTGGTTTCCTGCAGCATCTCATCCACAGTCTGAATGACCTTGGCGCTTGAGGAATAGGCCCGCTGGGTCTGGATCATTGAGGTCAACTCGGTGGCGACATCGGTGGTCGATTCCTCGCGTGCAAAAGAAACAAGATCTCCTGTCGGACCTTCACCCGCGTTCCATAAGAAAAAGGTGCCGCTGTCGCGCGAGGGGGCATAGGTCTGACTGTCCAACGCCGTCAGACCGTTTGGATTCGGCACATCGGCCAGTGGAATCTGGAACATCCGGCGGCTGACCCCAGTATCATAGAAAGCATAGACATAGCCGTTCTCATCAACCTGTACGCTTGTCATCGTGCCAACGGCCGAACCATCGCGTGTGATCGAAACCGGAGCAAAGGTATCGGAAAGCTGTGTAATGCCGTCCGCATCGCCGATCTGGCCGATGTTGATCTCCATCGGTCCGCCGGCGACGTTGACGACAACGCTGCCGTTTGCCGGGTCATAGGCACCGCCGGTCACGGCGGTGACGCTGGCTAGTGTTCCACCGGCTGTACGGCTATCGGTGAAGGTCAGGGTATATTCTCCGATGACAGCGCCGCCCGAGGCCGAATCGCGCAAGGTCATGGTCCATTCATTGCTGCTGCCGGTTGCAGGAACGGTGGGGACCAATTCGATATCGACGCTTTCAGACTTGCCCAAATTGTCAAAATACTCGACCGACAAGGGCTGCGTGTCACCCGGAGCACCAGCGTCGGTCGCTGTTGCAGGCAGGTTCATCCGCAGGTTCATGGATGTTGTGGGGGCGCCCGAAAGCTGATTGACGCTTAGCTGAATGGGTTCCAGAGCGGCGGGCGTATCCCTCGGGACGCTGGGGATCGAGCCATCTGGATTGGCACGCCAGCCAAGAAGTACAAGGCCGGATTGTGTGACCAGATACCCCTCCTCATTGGTGCGGAATGAGCCTGTCGTGGTCAGCAGCATCTCATTTGAACCTGACGCGATCTGCGAACTGGGACGGACAGGCAGCATGCCTCTACCGCGCACGGCCAGATCGGTTGAATTGTTGGTGGTTACCAACGATCCGCGCTGATCTATCAGGCGTTGGCTGGTGGTTCTGACCCCGCCTGCCGAATAGCTGCCGCCCTGACCAGACGTGACCATGGAGTGAAAGTCGGTCTCGACCCTTTTATAGCCAAATGTCGATGAATTGGCGATGTTGTCGGAGATCGTGGCCAGCCTGTTGGCGTTGGCCTTCAACGCTGCCACACCGGCATTCAGCGAAGAGGATATGGTCATCGGTACGCCCTTTCGTTGCGTCATTCGTTGATGCAACACGTACCGCACTGGCCCTTAACAGCCGGCTAACAGCTAAAATGCTGTCTATCCTTTACCCCTTAAGGGTTGCGTAAAAAGATGATCTCAATCCGATTATTGCGTATCGCCATGGGGTTTTTATCCGAAAGCTCTCGGTCCGCGTGCCCAGTCACGCGGTCCAACCGCTGTGGCTGGATGCCTTTGTTCTGCAGCAGTTGGCGGGTGCTTTGCGCCCGCGCGGTCGACAGATCCCAGACCGGGTTATTCGCCAACACGACGGGCGCAGACCGCACATGCCCTTCTACCGCGATTGCGTTTGTCACCAGATCAGAAGACCGCGCTACCAAAAGTGCCAGCGCGCGCATCATTTGGGTTGGCGTGTCTGTCCCCGATTCGAACAACGGTTGATCCTCAGTGGCGAACAGCTCGACCACCAGCCCTTCGTCGGTGACGCGGGTCACGATGTGCTTGCGCATCTTATCGGACACAAGGCTTTCCCCAGCGCGCCCCAACAACTGCGCCTCGAGCGACGAGAAATCTTCGAACGCACCCTTACCGCCGCCTTTCGCATCCACGCCGGTTGATCCGCGCGCCTGTTTCGCCTCGGTGGGGTTCCGATTGCTGGCACCTGATCCATCCATAACCATGGTTTTTTCCGAAAACATGTTGTCACCGCCGAAGGCACCATCGCCACCGCCCGAGACCGGATTGACCGGAATCGTGGGCGAAAAATAATCCGCCAGACCCTTGCGTTGCGTCTCGGTCGTTGCATTCAGCAGCCACATCAACATGAAGAACGCCATCATGGCAGTGACAAAGTCCGCATACGCGACCTTCCACGCACCACCGTGGTGAGCATCGCCACCCGATACACGTTTCTTCTTGATGATGATTGGCGCCGCATTGGATTGCGCACCCATCTCCACCACCTTCTATTCACCCGCTTACTGGCCTAGCAGGGCAGGTGTTAAGGTGGTCCTAACACTTAAAACTGTTCTGAATTCTAAGACTGCGACACCGGGTTTACACCAGCGCGCCTTAAAATCAGAGATAATCGATTAAAGCTGTTTTCGATACCATCGGGATCGGCCTTCGCAAAAAAGCTATCTAGCTCTTCGTGGAATCGGACGGCGCGATCCAACAAAGGATCTGTTCCTTCGGCATAGAGACCGGCTTTGATCATCACCTCAGATTGCTCATAACTGCCGACCAGCTTGCGGGTTTCTGTAATCAACTGGTTCTCATCTGCGGTCGCCGCACCTGGTAGGCTGCGTGATACGGATCGGCTGAGGTCAATCGCTGGGAAGCGCCCGCGTTCGGCGATGTCCCGGCTCAGCACGACATGTCCGTCCAAGACGCCGCGCAGAATGTCCGCAATGGGTTCGTCCATGTCAGAACCAGCGACAAGTACACTGAAGACTGCGGTGATGTCACCTTGATCGGCAGTTCCGGGACCCGCGCGTTCGCACAGGTTTGCAATCAGCGGCGTGACCGATGGCGGGTAGCCACGTAGCGATGGGGCCTCACCCATTGCGGCGGCAATCTCGCGGTGCGCTTCGGCAAAGCGGGTAACTGAATCGGCCAGAAACAGAACGTTTAACCCTTGATCCCGCAGGTATTCCGCCACCGACATGGCCGACCATGCGCACCGTCTGCGTATCAGGGCCGATTGATCCGAGGTTGCGGCCACGACGACCGATCGTTTCAGACCTTCGGCACCCAGGGCGTTCTCGACAAACTCATTCACTTCGCGCCCGCGTTCGCCCACTAATGTAACGACCACCGCATCCGCCTGGACGGAGCGGGCAAGCGTCGCCAGAAGTGTCGATTTGCCAACGCCTGAACCAGCGAACAGGCCGATTCGCTGACCCTGGACAATGGGCAGCATCGTGTTGAGGATGGCCAACCCGGTTTCCATACGACCACCCAGCGGCTTGCGCGATACCGCGGTTGGCGGGGCCTGTATAAGGTCACGTTCAAGCGTGCCAGGCAGTAGGGGCTTGCCGTCCAGAGGTTTGCCAAACGGATCGATCACCCGCCCAAGCCAATGCATTCCGGGCGCAAAGGCAGGCATCTGGTCGAGAGAGACCTGATCCCCCAGGCTTACGCCATCGGGTGCGGAGGCTGGCAGCATATGGATCGCGCCTGATTCGACATGCAGGACCTCGCCCGGCAGGTCCGGGCCTTTTTGTCGGCGCAGCGTCAGATGATCCCCGATCCGGGCTTGGGTGGTCAGACCATCGATTTCAACCACGCCGCGCGCAACACCGGTCACACGCCCGATATGGTGTACCGCCGACATCCTATCGAATTCGCATTTCAGACGCATCGGATCGAGATCGGCCATCGCAGGTCCTCCAAATAGATTTGTTGAAAACGGTTTCTAAAGGAATCGGGGTTAAGCCTTGATTGAAATTGATCGAGGGAGAAGCCCCGATGTTCAATGACCTGAACGTCTTTAAGACTGCGTACGCAATGGCAACCCATGCCGGACAACGGCAAGCGGTTGTCGCGCGCAACATGGCCAATGCGGATACGCCGGGATACAAGCCCCGCGATATTGAAGCCTTCCAGACAGCGTTTGAAAACACGAGCCGAGAGGTCGCGATGACCGCGACTCGGACGGGTCATCTGAATGGTGATGTGCGCGCTCAGCCTTGGGCTGAATTCACGGTCGCGGCTTCGAGCGATCCGAATGGCAATGGTGTTTCATTGGAAGAAGAGATGCTGAAAGCTGTCGAGGTCAAGCGACAACATGACCGGGCATTAGCGATCTACAAGTCTTCAATCGGTGTGCTGCGCACGAGTCTGGGCCGGGCATAGGGGGTTTCACGATGAGCGATTTTTCCTACTCGTTGGACGCGTCGGCTAGCGCACTGCGTGCGCAAGCAGCGCGGTTGCGTCATGTGTCCGAGAACATCTCGAACGCCGATACGCCCGGATACCGGCGTAAGACAGTCCCGTTTGAGACAGTCGAACGGGACGGAATAGAGATGGTCCAGGCGGGGCGCGTCAAACTCGATCGTCGCGACTTGAGCCGAATTTATGATCCTGGCCACCCTATGGCTGATGAGACTGGCCATTACAGAGGATCAAACGTCGATCTGATGATCGAAATAGCAGACGCCCGAGAGGCGCAGCGCAGCTATGAAGCCAACCTCAAGATGTTCGACCAGACCCGGCAGATGTCATCAAGTCTGATGGATCTACTCCGAAAATAAAGGAATACCAGAATGGATGTTCGCTCACTTACCGCCGCACAGAATTATACGGGTGCGCGCCCAGCAACGCAGGCCGCCCCCGAACATCAGGGGACAGCGCAAGGGCTGCGATCCTCGTTTCAGGATTTCGTGGCGACGCTGAAACAAAGCGAGCAAGTCACGCAATCTTCGATGGTTGGGCAGGCCGACCCGCACGCTTTGGTTCAGGCACTGGCGCAGACTGAGTTGGCAGTGGAAACGGCTGTGATTGTTCGGAACAAAGTCGTTGAAGCCTATCAGGAAATCTTGCGGATGCCGGTCTGAACGATGCTGAGCGAAGGTCTGTTCTACGACATCGTGCGCCAGGCGCTTTGGGTTGCAGTCATCACGTCGGTTCCGATCCTGGCGGTGGCGCTGATCTCGGGCCTTACAGTTGGTTTGTTTCAGGCCTTGACCTCGGTTCAGGAGATGACCCTGACCTTCGTGCCTAAGCTGATTGCAATCGTGGTCGTGTTCTGGATGTCGATGGGCTTCATGACCCAGACCCTTGTTACGTTTTTTACCGGGACATTGGTCCCGCTTATTGCCGGAGGTCGCTAATGGACACCGCTTATGTCACCTTGTCCCGCCAATCCGGTCTCATGGATGAGATGCGAATGGTGGCCAACAATATCGCCAATGCCAACACGACCGGGTATCGTCAGCAGGGGCTGGTGTTCTCCGAATTCGTCCGGGATATGCCGGGCAATCCTTCACTATCGCTCAGCCGTGCGCAGGTTCGAAACACTTCTCTGCAACAAGGTGTGCTGACCGAGACAGGCGGGTCCTTCGACTTTGCCATCGAAGGGGACGGGTTCTTTATGATCGAAACGCCCGCAGGGAACCGCCTGACGCGTTCCGGCAGTTTCTCACCCAATGCTGAGGGCGATCTGGTGACGATGGACGGGCACCGGGTTCTGGACAGCAATGGCGCGCCGGTCTTTGTCCCGCCCGACGCCGCAACGATCGATGTTGGCAGCGACGGCACGATGAGCGTCGATGGACAACTTCTGAGCCAGATCGGTGTCTACAACGTCGCCGATCCCGAAAACCTGGTGCGCGAAGGAAGCACACATTTTCGTGCAGGCGGGCAGGTGGAACCGGTGGGCGAGCCGGTCGTGCTGCATCGGTTCCTCGAAGGATCGAATGTCAATGCCATTGGTCAGGTGACCCGGATGATTGAAATTCAGCGGGCCTACGAGCTCGGGCAGAGTTTTCTTGAGGCCGAAGACGAACGGGTTCGCGGGGCGCTTAAGGCATTGATGCGCTGATTACCGGAAGGAGAATACGACATGCGAGCATTGAAGATCGCGGCTACGGGCATGACCGCACAGCAGATGCGGGTTGAGACAATTTCAAACAACCTCGCGAATATGAATACAACCGGCTACAACACCCGCCGGGCCGAGTTTGCCGATCTGCACTATCAACAGATGGTGCGCGCCGGGGCGGTCAATGCCTCGGATGGAACGGTCCTTCCGACAGGTATACAGCTGGGGTTGGGCGTGCGCCCTGCCGCCGTCACCGTACAGCTGCAACAGGGTGGGCTCTCGGCAACGGGCAGTGATCTGGATATCGCCATCGAAGGGCGAGGTTACCTTGAAGTCACCATGCCGAATGGCCAATCCGCCTTTACCCGAGACGGAAGCCTGAAACGTTCGGCCGAAGGTCTGATCGTAACTTCTGATGGCTTTGCCGTTGCCCCTGAAATTACCATTCCAGACGATGCCAGATCGATCTCGATCAATGCGGCGGGTGAGGTCTATGCCTATTTCGATGATACGGCCGAGGGGCAGTTGCTGGGCGAGTTTACGCTGGCCAGCTTCTCGAACGCCAAGGGTCTTGAGGCCATTGGTAGCAACCTCTTCAAGGAAACCGAAGCCTCGGGCGCTCCGGTTGTCGGCACCCCGGGCGAAGATGGGCTGGGCACATTGCGGCAGGGCTATCTTGAGGACAGCTCAGTCGATGCGGTGCGCGAGGTCACGGAACTGATCGAAGCGCAGCGTGGCTATGAAATGAACGCCAAAGTTATTTCCGCCGTCGACCAGATGATGGGCGCGACCACGCAGGTGCGGTGATGCGTCTGTTAACCCTCATACTATGCCTGACGCCGATGCCAAGCTTGGCCGAGATCGTTGTGCCGACCCGCACGATCCGCGCCAAAGAGGTCATTGTCTCATCCGACCTCGAAGTCAAAACCTCTGAGGTCAATGGGGCGGTTCGTAGGCCAGAGGATCTTATCGGTCAGGAGGCACGTGTTGCGCTTTATCCAGATCAGCCAATCCGCCCTGCCGATGTCGGTCCGCCTGCGATCGTGGACCGAAACGATCTGGTGACGCTGGTGTTCGATCACGTCGCGCTATCGATCACTGCCGAAGGCCGCGCGTTGGGGCGGGGCGCAGCAGGCGAGCGTATCCGTGTCATGAATCTGGCGTCTCGCACAACAGTGACGGGCGTAATCCGTCCCGATGGACAAGTTGAGGTTAAATGATGCCGAGCCTTTCGAAACCCCTGCTATTTGTCGTTCTGAGTGTTGCGGCGTGTGGACGATTGGACCACCTTGGCAAGCCGCCCAGCCTGACACCAAACACGGAATCGCCTGAGCATGTTGCGATGCTGTGGCCCGGACTACCTTTGCACAGCCAGCCTCAGCGAACCGTTGATCAGTCATCTTTGTGGAGTGGCGGTCAGCATTCCTTGCTTGGTGATCAACGGGCGATGAAAAAAGGGGATATTCTGACAGTCGTGATCGAGCTGGATGAAAAGGCGGAAATATCCAACGACACCAACCGGTCGCGGGCTGGGTCAGAAAGTCTTGCGGTGCCGGAACTCTTCGGCCTTCCTCAGCGCGCAGGTGAACGACTACCTGAAGGGGCCTCACTTGATGATGCCGTTTCAATTGACTCGGCTTCGGTCAGCAAAGGCAAGGGATCGGTCAAACGCAAAGAAAAATTGACCTTGCGCGTGGCGGCAACGGTCGTCGACGTGTTGCCAAACGGTGTGCTTTCGATTTCTGGATCGCAAGAACTGCGGGTGAATTTCGAACTTCGGGAACTGCTGGTCTCGGGCTATGTCCGCCCCGAAGATATCTCGCGCCAGAATGAAATCACTTATGACAAGATCGCGTCAGCGCGGGTGTCTTATGGTGGCCGCGGGCAGATCACGGATGTGCAGCAACCACGCTATGGACAACAGATACTTGATACCTTGCTACCTTTCTGAGGGCCGCGCTGATGGGAAAACTACTACCGATCGTTTTTCTGGTTTTCGGCCTGGCTGCCGGTGCGGGCGCCCGGATCCTATTGTCCCCTTCCGGGGAAGCTGAAGATCTTGCGGAGGCTGGGCAAAAACCCAATGAAGACAAGAAAAACAAAACTAAGCCCGGCAAAGATGATCAATCAGAAACACATGAGTATCTGAAACTCACCAAACAGTTCGTGGTCCCCGTGGTTTCCGAGGACGAGATATCGGCGCTCGTCACCATGTCCCTCAGCCTTGAGGTGAGGCCGGGGATTGCCGAAGCGTTTTATGAGATCGAGCCAAAATTAAGGGACCGGTTTCTGCAAGTTCTGTTTGACCACGCCAATATCGGCGGGTTCGACGGCGCATTCACGCGGTCAGACAACCTGACGGCATTGCGCAATGCGTTGCTGGAGGTTGCGAGAAAGGATCTGGGCGAAGATGTCTCGCAAGTTCTGATCATGAGTGTCAGCCGACAGGATACCTGAACGGGTTCCGGTTACGATTCGTGAGCCTTAGATTGTCGCACGCGTCGCTTGTGTTCTTGCAGGCGGCGCGACAGATCGGCAACGGCCAGTTTGCGCCCAAATGCCCCACGCAATTCTTCCATTGCCGCAAGCTTTTGTGATCGCAGGCGCGCCAACTCGGTGTTCAGGTTGCGCCGTGTCAAAGATTCCCAGCCGTGCCACAACAGGTCTGCGCCGGTGACCTGATAGCCATCCGACTGTGAACTCGTCGATTTTACTTCGGCTAATTGAGAATCCAGACGCGTCAATTGCTGAAGCAACTGGGCTTCGCGCTGCAACAAAGGGTGCAATTTTTGGTGTTCCCGTTGATAAACAGCTTCGGCGACGGTCAAAAGGTTGTCCATGCGATCTTGCGTCATCCGACCTGGCCCTTCGCTCGTTTGCGCATGGCTTCGGCAAACCGAATAGCTGCTGCAACGGGTCGGTAGTATTCTTCGGTAATTTCCTGTCCGATCCCGACGGTCGCGTGCAATGCGCGTGCTGTTGGTGGATCGGAATGAATAGGAATGCCTGCGTCTCCGGCCGTGGCCCTGATTGTTGCCGCGATTTCATCTACCCCTTTGGCGACGCAAACCGGAGCGCTGCCACTTGCTCGCGACCATTTCAGCGCAACCGCATAATGCGTCGGGTTGACGATCACCACATCGGCCTTGGGCACATCCGCCATCATCTGCTTGGTTGCTATGTCCTGCGCGCGTTGGCGAAGCTGCTGTTTGACGTGCGGATCACCCTCGGAATCCTTGGTTTCATCCTGAATTTCTTTGCGTGACATTCTGTTTTTGCGAAGGTGTTCGGCATGTTGCCACAGATAGTCTATCACGCCGATCGCCAGCGCGATCATTATGACGATAAACAGAAATTGGCTGAGTAAGTTCATCATCAACAGAATTGAGGATCTCGGGGCGGCTGCACTGGCTGTCAGAATCTCGGGCAGGTGGGCGTGTAAAAATAGGGTCAGGCATGTTCCATAGATCAACAATTTAACAAAGCTCTTGGCGAATTCGAACAACCCGCCCCGGCCAAACTTGTTCTTTGCGTTTGAGACGATCGAGATGCGTGAACCGCGTAGTTTCAGCTTTTCCGGCGCGAAGATCAGTGCGCGCTGGGCGATCAGGCTGAGCAACACCGCGACTGCCGGAACGATAAACAACGCGGCGATTGGTGCCATAGTTGATCTCAGAATCCCGGCGACGGTGGATGTCGCGGGTCCGACGGTCAGCAAGATTGCGAATTGATCTGATTGGTCGATCAAGACCACGAACAGAGTCCCCAGATGCTCTGCCGTGAATTGACCCGTGAGCAAAAATGCGACGAGCAGTCCCATGTATGCAGCCACCACCGACAGATCATTGGACTTCGCCACCTCGCCTTTTTTGCGGGCTTTTTCCAGCTTTTGCGGGGTCGCCTCAAATGACTTATCACTGTCGTCGTCTGATGTGCTCATCTCAGCCCTCCCAGAGGATTTTGGAGAAAGGTAAACAAAGCGTCAGACCAGGTTGCCAGGATCAATGGTGCCCCGGCGAAAAGCAGGAAAAGGCCTGCGAAAGTGATTGCTGGGGCACCGACAAAAGCGACCATGAGCTGCGGCATGGCGCGGTTAATTACGCCCAGTGCGAGGTTGTAGATCAGCGATGCGATGACAAAGGGCGTCGCCAGCGCAAAGGCCAGTCCAAAGCTGCGGACGACTTGCGCAACGCCCCATTGCGACAGATCAGGCGCAGTTGGAAGCGCGCCCATCGGAAACAGCATATAGCTGTGGATCATGAACTGCGCTGCACGGATATGAAGGCCAAGCAATACCGCCAGCGCCAAGCCGGCCAGCGTCAGCAGATACCCCATCGCCGGGACAGGTTCTGCGGCCGCTCCGCCCAGGATCTGAGACAAGGATGTCGCTTGCGCCGCGATTGAACCTGCAGTTTGTAATGCAAGGACAAAAAGGCGCAACCCGATGCCGAGCATAAGACCGATCAAGACTTCGATGGTGATTAATCCAATCATTTTGTGAAAGCCCGGCATAACACCCGATGCGGGTATGGCGGGAATGACAATCATTGTGAAAGCAACTGCCACGCCCAGTTTGACCCGCACAGGGACGCTGCGTTCACCAAAGGCCGGTAGCAGCGAAACCAATGCGGACACACGAAGAAATACGGCGAACAGATGCCACAGGTTTTGCCCCAGATGTGGCAAAAGCTCTGACGGGACTGAGATCACGCGGGCACCGTTCCGACCAAGGCGGGGCGCGCCTCAAGCCCGATCTCTTCAAAAGACAGGACGGGGTTGGCGACGCCGCGCGCGTGCATAATGGTCCTGAGCAATCTGCGTCGGCGGGTCGTGGTTACGACCGCCGGGAACAACCCGTGATCTGCTGATTTTGCGACGCTATCGACAACCCCATCGGCCAGCTTATTGAACAGGTTGGGCGGTAGTGCCACGTCGATACCTGCGTTCGCGGCGTCGATCTGGTAGGTGGCAAATGTGTCCTCCCATTCCGGCGCGAGTTGGATCAGAGGGATCGAGCCGTCCTCGCGCTTCATGTCGGCAACCAGTTGAAAGCCCAGCCGCTGGCGGACCAGTTCGCAGATCCCTTCGGGCTGGGTGGTGGTCAATCGTGCTTCAGCCACGCTTTCAAGGATCAGCGCCATGTTCCGGATCGAGACCCGTTCGTCTAGCAACAGCCGCAGAACAGCATGCAGTGTGTCGATCGGCACCTTGTCTGGGATCAATTCGTCCAGCATTTTGCGGTTGGCTTCAGCTCGGGTCGGATCGCTAAGCCGCGTCATCTCGGACAGCAGGCGGCGAAGGGATTTCAGGGTCAAAAGGCGCGAGAAATTCTGTTTGATGATCTCAAGCAGATGGGTCGCCAGAATTTCAGGAGGGGTGACGATGGTGGCCCCATTCAGTGCGGCGACCTCCTGGTCCTTGGGCAATATCCAGCGCGCCGGGGCACCGTAGACGGGTTCGATCACATCGGTGCCATCAGGTAGAAAGTCGTGCCCGTCCTGTACCAGTGCGAGCACAAGTTCAGAATTCAGAACACCACGCGCCTGTTCGACCCCTTGTACTTTGATCACATAAGTTCCGGTCGGAAGATCGGCGCGGTCAGTCAATCGAATTTCGGGCAGGATAAGCCCAAAGCTTGAGGCGACATAGGTCCGCATGTTGGCGATCCGCGCGTCAAGGCCGGTACCGGGATTCAGCACCATGCTGACCAGATCGGGGGCGAATTCTAAGTGAACGTCGTCGAGGTCAAGGATATCACCGATGGCCTGTGAAACCGGAGTGTCAGACTCGGCCTCGGGCGTCTGTGCCTCTGCCTCGCTGGCGTTGCGTTTTCTGAGGCCTGAATAAGCCGCATAGCCCAGTACCCCGGCCCCAAGAATGAACGGTAAGAACGGCAATCCAGGCACCAGGGCGAACAGCACCATCAGAACCGCTACGGTGCCCAACGCCGCCGGGTGGCGTCCAAGCTGCGAGAAGATCGCATTGTCGGTTGCACCCTGCGTACCGCCACGCGCCAACAGCAAGGCGGACGCAATCGAGATTATCACTGCTGGTATCTGCGACACCAACCCGTCCCCAACGGTCAGGATTGCATAGGTTTCGAAGGCGGACGATACCGGCATCCCATGCACGATGACCCCCATGACCAATCCCATCACGAGGTTGAGAAGTGTGATCAGCAACCCGGCAATCGCATCGCCTTTGACGAATTTCGACGCGCCGTCGAGCGAACCAAAAAAGGTGGTTTCCTGCTGCTCGCGCTCGCGCCGTTCTTTGGCTTGCTGGTGATCGATGGCTCCAGCCGACATATCACTGTCGATGGCCAACTGTTTGCCTGGCATCCCGTCCAGCGCGAACCGGGCACCCACTTCGGCCATGCGGGCCGCACCCTTTGTGATGACCATGAAGTTCACGATCAGCAGAACGCCAAACACCACAAGGCCCAGAAAGATGCTGCCGCCCATGACAAACTGGGCGAAACCTTCGATCACGTCACCAGCGGCGTTGGTGCCGGTGTGCCCCTGACCGATGATCAGCTTGGTTGAGGACACGTTCAGCGACAAGCGCAACATCAGTGAGGCCAGCAGGATCGTCGGGAAGGATGAGAAATCCAGTGGCCGTTCGATGAACAGCGTCAATGTGAAGATCAGTATCGCCAGCGCAAAGGATGCCGCCAGCCCCACGTCCAGTACCCAGGCTGGCATGGGCAGGATCATCATCACGATGACCGCCATCAGCGCCAGCGCCAGCAATATGGTCGGGGAGAACAAGGTGCGGGGATCGATACGGGGCACTATCTGCTCCTAATTGAAGGCGATAAAGGCGGTGGCTGTAGAGGTTTCGGGAACCAGTGAACCCAGCGCGTTCTGGCCGACCGGATGAGCGTTCAGCGGGATGAGTGGGCTGGCAGATGCGGTGAATGGATCGCGTTCGTGGGCTGTGCCCGAGCCATCCAGCTGCGCCAGGACCGTCTGAAAACGGTCAGAATATGAGGCCGCGAGGTGCTGCGTGCGCGAGTGGTAAGCCCCGGCAGCGGCGGGCCATGATCCAAGTTCCGCATAAAGCTGGGCCAGAAACCGTGCTGCATAGGTTGCGTTTTCATCCGGATCGAACATCGCGTCGATCGAGCGAAAAGCCTTACCATGCCAACGATAATTGATCTGAAAGCAACCGACATCAAAGCTGCGTACACCGGATTTGAAGATGTCGAACACGTAAGACTTTGCCTCAACCTCGGAGGCAAACCAATATCCCTGTCCTTCACGATTGATGGTCCAGGGCCAGGGTTCCAGTACCCCGTCCAGCGTGCGGCCTGTTTCAATGCGGGCAATTGCCTTTAGGACATCGAGCGGAACGCCCTCGGCCAGCGCAGCCCGTTGCGCTGCGCGATCACAAAGAGCTGCCGTTGTTGCCGCGTCTGCGGCCTGCGCCAAAAACATAAGCGCCGCAATCAGGAGGTTTTGAATTGGCATTCTGCCGGTCCGGGATTCTGATCAGTCCGGGCCAAGCTATCCAGTTACCTGTTTACAGAGAGTTAGCGTGCCTTAGTTTCGATCAATCTTTCGACCGAAGACCACGCTGGTGTTGGTGCGCGACACGCCAGGGATGCGCGCAAGTTCGTCGACCAGAATATCAAGATCATCGATCCGTGGCGCTTCGGCGGAAAGCAGCAGGTCAAATTCGCCATTGATTGACAAACACAGTTTGACCTCGGGATAAGCTTCAAGCCGCTTGATGATCCGTGTGGTTTCTTTCTGCTGCACTTCAAGCAGAACGATGATCTGAACGCGTGGCGTATCTTCGGTTTCGCGCAAGACAACCGAGTACCCTACTATAACGCCTCGCTCCTCCATGCGATTGATGCGTTCATGCACCGTTGTTCGGGCGACGCCAAGCTTAGAGGCGATGAGGGTCGTCGAATCGCGTGCATTGTGTTGCAAAGCGGCGATGATGCGTCGGTCAAGCTGGTCCATTGCGGCTCCGGGTTCAGGCAACTTCGCCTCGGTTTAGGGTAGTTTGGTGTTCGGGCTCAAGGCTGGTGCGGATAACGGGGATGCAGTTCATCAATGATGATCGGATGCGCATGAGGTTTTGGCCCAGACAGGTGGGGGTGATCCTGTGGAAGGTCAGGATGGTTATGGACCACTGCATTGTCTTCGCGCCGTGGCCAGGCAATGAGCACAAGAACCAGACCCAGAATCGCGGCAGTTACCATTCCGGCCATCGCCACAGTTGCGCCAAATCGGGTCATCAGCCACCCGGCCAGGGGATAAAGCACCAGCCAGCAAGCATGAGACAGAGTGAACTGTGCGGCAAACACAGCGGGTCGATCTTCGGGGTGGGCGGATCGGGTCAGCAGGCGGCCCGAGGGCGTCAACGTGCTGGAGTATCCAAAGCCGACCAATAGCCAGGTCGTTGTCAGTAAGCCCAGCGTCATCGGTAGGGTGGCAGATAGCAGCGCCGCTGCTGCCATGGTGCCCGTCGCCAATGATGCACCACCCAGCATGACGCGACGCTCTGGAATGTGATCCAGAAGGCGTGGCAGTGCAAATGCCGCGAGCATCGAACCGCCACCGAACCCGGCCAGCGCGATGGCAACGGCGCTTTCAGAAAGACCAAGATCGCCGCGCACGATCACGACCGTGTTGACGATGACCATCGAACTGAGCGCGGCCGCGCTCCAACTCAGCGTCAGCAGGCCCCGCAGGCGCGGGGTTTTAAGGTAAATTCGAATGCCGCGCGTTGTGCGGTCATAGATGCCACGCGGCTGGGATGGTTTGGGTGAGGGCAAAGTTGCAGACACCACAAGCAGGGCCGAGGCGACAAAACCGACACAGGTGCCCAGAAACAGGCTGTCGAAACTGACGAACAGCAGCAAGGTGGCGGCCAGCATCGGGCTCAGCAGGCTTTCCAGATCGTAAGCCAGCCGCGACAGGGACAGGGCTTTGGTATAGTCCTGTTCGTTGGTCAGCACATCCGGGATGGTGGCCTGAAACGCGGGTGTAAATCCGGCTGAGGCGGATTGCAGCACAAAGATCAGCACGTAGACCTGCCAGATTTCGGACACGAAAGGCAGGCAGAGCGCGACCACAGCGCGCACCAGATCCAGTGCGACCAGCATCCGGCGACGATCCAGCCGCTCGGCAAAGGCAGCAGCAAGCGGGGCAACGGTGACATAGGCGATCATTTTGATCGTCAGAGCGATACCAAGAACCAACCCTGCGGACTCTCCGGCCAGATCAAAAGCCAAGAGCCCAAGGGCCACCGTCGCCAACCCGGTTCCGGTCAGTGCCACGACCTGCGCGGCCAACAGGTGTCTGTAGGTACGGTTATTCAGGATGCTGAGCATTGTCGGAATTTCTCAATCGCGGTGTCGCCGATCCATAGTTCAAGTGTTGGCCACAAGGTCAAGGGTGCCGCTTTTCCAAGGACGGCGTTGAGTTTGCGGGCCAAACCGCCTATCTCGGGGCCGAAAGCGCACAAAGGACATTTCCGTGGCGAACCACTTGTATAAAAATGACCTGCCGGACGGGCTGGATCTGGGCCCGGTTGTGGCCATTGACTGTGAAACCATGGGGTTGAACCCGCATCGAGATCGCCTGTGCGTGATCCAGATGTCAGGAGGGGACGGCAACAGCCATATCGTTCAGGTTGAGATTGGGCAGACGCAGGCGCCGAACCTGTGCGCGATGCTGGAAAATCCGAATGTTTTGAAGCTGTTCCACTTTGGCCGCTTCGATATTGCTGCGATGTATCACACCTTTGGCGCTTTGGCCGCCCCGGTCTATTGCACCAAGATCGCCAGCCGGTTGGTGCGCACCTATACTGATCGTCATGGTCTTAAGAACCTGTGTCAGGAACTGATCGGCGTCGATATCTCGAAGCAACAGCAGATGAGCGATTGGGGCGCTGAAACGCTGACTGATGCCCAGTTGGACTATGCGGCATCGGATGTTTTGTACCTGCACCAACTGCGGGATGCACTGGACGGACGTCTGGCCCGCGAAGGCCGCACCGAAATGGCGCAGGCGTGTTTTGATTTCCTGCCGATGCGTGCGAAGCTTGACCTCGCAGGCTGGCCCGAAACCGATATTTTTGCGCACTCATGACTGACACCGAAGCATTCCTCAGAACCGCCCGGCAGGTCGTTACCGACGAAGCCCGCGCATTGGAGGTCCTTGCCGAAAGCTTGGACGAGCATTTCGCCGAAGCCGTGCAACTGATCCTGCAGGCCACTGGCCGCATTATTATCAGTGGTATCGGCAAATCCGGCCATATTGGCCACAAGATCGCGGCGACTCTGGCCAGCACTGGTACACCCGCCTATTTTGTCCATCCCGCCGAAGCCAGCCATGGTGATTTGGGCATGGTCTCGAAAGGCGATGTGGTCCTTGCGATCTCGAACTCAGGTGAAGCGCCGGAACTGGCGAACTTACTGGCCTTTACGCGTCGCTTTGGAATTCCGCTGATCGGGTTGTCGAGCAAGCCGGAAAGCACCTTGATGAAACAGGCGGATGTGCATCTGCTTATCCCGTCACTGGGAGAGGCCTGTGGTTTTGGGATGGTGCCCTCAATCTCGACGACGCTGACACTGGCGATGGGCGACGCGCTGGCGATTGCGCTGATGAAGTACCGGGATTTCAAACCCGAAGATTTCCGCGCTTACCACCCCGGTGGAAAGTTGGGGGCGCAACTGTCTACTGTGCGTGATCTGATGCATGAAGATTTGCCCTTGGTGACCGCTGGCACCCCGATGAGCGAGGCGCTGCTGGTCATGAGTCAGAAGAGCTTTGGTGTTGTGGGAGTCACTGATCATGCAGGTCGTTTGCTGGGTATTGTGACCGATGGCGACCTGCGCAGGAACATGGACGGACTATTGAGCAAAAACACCGAAGAGGTGATGACCGAAAACCCAATGACCATTGCGCCAAGTGCCATGGCGGAGGAGGCGGTTGCAATCATGAACGATCGCAAGATCACGTCACTCTTTGTGGTTGATCCTGACACAAATGGCCCAGCCTTGGGTCTGCTGCACATACATGACTGTCTGCGTGTAGGATTGGGTTAGGAAGATGGCTGAAGTTGATCGCCATTCCCGATGGGTGCAGTTCCTGAAGGTACTGCTACCGCTTGTGGCGATTTTGTTGCTGTCTTCTGTCTTTCTTCTTTCTCGCAGCGTCGACACCAATGTCTCGGTGCCGTTCAGTGATCAGGATATTGACGACCGGCTGACAGATCAGGTGGTCACGCGGCCCGACTATAAAGGTGTCACCCGCAAGGGTGAGGAAATCCGCGTCGAAGCCCGAAGGGCCAGTCAGGGTGGCGATGGCGACACACCGACGGCAGCCGAAGTGCAGGGCCGCTTTGGACTAAGCAATGGGGGCGAGATCACACTCGAATCCAACACAGGCATCATCAGGCCAGACAAGGGTACTGCAACGTTTGCAGGGGATGTGGTCATCACCACCAGAGACGGCATCCAGGTCACCACCGACCTGTTGAATACGTCGCTGGATGAAATACGTGGTGATAGCCCGGGACAGATTGACGGGACCGGTCCGATTGGCGACTTTACTGCCGGAAGAATGGTGTTTGGGACCGAAAAAAAGGACGGTCCGGTTCATATTCTTTTTACAGGCGGCGTGAAGTTGATATATGAGCCGCAAAAAGCAGAAAGATAACTTGTGTTCGATTTACGTGTCGCCTTTTTGTGTCTAGCCGTGGCTGTCGGAGCCACACCTGTTTCTGCACAAGAGGCTCAGGTGGCGTTCGGCTCTGTCAATGCCGACCCGACGCTGCCAGTCGAGGTGACGTCCGAGACATTGAACGTGAATCAGGAAGATGGATCGGCCGAGTTTATCGGCAACGTCATTGTCATCCAGGGTGAGATGCGCCTGACGGCAGACCGGGTTCTTGTCATCTATAACGAAGAACGCTCGGCCATCGAACGGATGGAGGCCACCGAAAACGTGGTTCTGGTCAGTCCGCCCGACGCAGCCGAGGGCGATTGGGCAGAATACACCATCGATTCCGGCGTGATTGAGATGAAGGGCAACGTGTTGCTGACGCAGGGCCCAAGTATCATCAGCGGCGACGAGATGATTGCAAATCTGACGACGGGAACTGCGACGATGTCAGGGCGTGTCAAAACCATTCTGCAACAAGGTGGCAACTGATGAACCAGCCCGAACTCTCCATCGCTGAAGGTTCTTCCGGTCTGAAGATCGAAAAGCTACGAAAGTCTTATCGCAAGAAGACCGTCATTCGCGATGTGTCCATGGAATTGAACCGCTCCGAGGTCGTGGCGTTGCTAGGCCCGAACGGATCGGGCAAGACCACCACTTTTTATTCTGTCGCGGGTCTGGTTTTCCCCGAAGCAGGCACGGTCACGATTGATGGGCAGAGCGTCACGACCCTGCCGATGTATCGTCGTGCCCGGATGGGGATCGGATATCTGCCGCAGGAGATGTCGATTTTCCGCGGGATGAGCGTTGAAGACAACATCGCTTCGGTTCTAGATATCACGGTTAAACATGCCCATCGCCGCAAGGAGCGGCTGGAAGAGCTGCTATCGGACTTTTCCATCGAACACCTGCGCCGAGCGCCTGCATTGGCATTGTCCGGCGGGGAACGCCGAAGGGTCGAAATTGCGCGCTGTCTGGCCGCCGATCCGAAATATCTGCTGTTGGACGAACCATTTGCGGGTGTCGATCCGATCAGTGTCGGTGATATCCGGCATCTGGTGGCCGATCTGAAAAAGCGTGGCATCGGAGTACTGATCACGGATCATAACGTCCGGGAAACGCTGGAGATTGTGGATCGGGCTTATATCTTGCATGACGGCCAGGTTTTGATGTCAGGCACGCCCGATGAAGTTGTCGAAAACGAAAATGTTCGCCGGGTCTATCTGGGTGAAAACTTCCGTATTTCATAAGGTTGTGCGGAGATGCGCCTGATGCATGACGGAAATCACGTATATACACACCTGTTTTGATTGACTCTTCCCTCACCTCTTGGCTCAATTGGCATATGGCATTTCTTCGGTTCCAAACTGGATCTCGATCTCCCTTCGTTGAAGGGCCGGGCCAACGGCAACCGCAGAACATGCCGATACCCCCCACCCGATAAAAACAAGTCAGTCGCGTTACGCGACGTCAGAATGGGTGTGAATTGTGAAGGAGATCACATGCGTTACCAAATCAGCGGAAAACAGATCGACATCGGTGCGGCCCTGCAGACCCATGTGCAGACCGAACTGGGCGAGGTCGTGGGCAAATATGCCCAGCGGCCTACAGACGCCAATGTCGTCTTTTCCCGTTCGGCGCATGAATATGTATGCGAAACCACCGTGCATCTGTCGACCGGCCTGACCGCACAGGCCAAGGCGCACGCGACCGAGATTTACGCGGCATTCGAAGGCTGCTGCGACAAGATGGAGACACAACTGCGACGCTATAAGCGCCGCCTGAAAGACCACCATAAGGATCGGTCCGAGCCGGTTGAACTCTTTGGCGCGTCCTCTTATATCCTCGCCTCTGACGAATCGGAGACGGCAGACGAACCCGAATCGCTGCAGCCTATGATCGTGGCTGAGATGGAAACCAAGATCCCATCGCTCAGTGTTGGTGAAGCCGTCATGCAGATGGAACTCGCTGGTGCTCCGGTACTGGTGTTCCGAAATGAGAACAAGGACGGATTGAATGTCGTTTATCGCCGCGAGGACGGCAATATCGGTTGGATCGATCCGTAACAGGCAAGACAAATCGGCCTGCCCCCGAATAGCCGGGGGCACGGCTTAGGAGCAAAATGATGGAGCTTTCGAGCATTCTAAAGCCAGAAGCGGTGCGTGTACTGTCCGCTGCTTCCAGCAAGAAGCGTTTGTTTCAGGAAATTGGCGATGTGGGCGCCGCGACGCTTGGGCTGGATGCTCAGACGATCGTAGACAGCCTGCTTGAGAGGGAGAGCCTTGGCCCAACTGGTGTTGGACATGGTGTTGCACTTCCGCACGCACGGCTTTCCGAACTGGAATCGGTTTCGGGCGTGTTTGTCATGCTGGAAAAGCCCATCGACTTCGGGTCGGTCGACCGTCAGCCGGTCGATTTGGCGTTTTCCCTGTTTGCGCCAGAAGAGGCGGGGGTTGAACACCTTAAGGCGCTGGCGTTGGTCTCGCGCACGCTGCGCGAGCAATCGGTCTGCGCCAAGCTGCGGGCCAACCCTGACCCGGTAAAGCTATATGCCATTCTGACTGAAGCGCAATCGATGCAAGCTGCCTGATTGGCCCATTTATCAACAAAAAAAGCCCCCGATTTGTCGGGGGCATTTTTTTTGTTTCTTTAGCTGGCGTGATCAGCCGCCGGATCCCATTTCCAGCGTCCACCAGATCTTGCCACCGCCTTCTTGGTGCCAGGCGAACCCCATCTGGGTGGCGCGCGGGTCCATGATCACAGCACGAGGACCGGGTTCCTGCATCCATGCGGCCAGCGTTTCGGTCTCGGTCTCAAAGGTTTCCGAGATCGCTTCACCCAGGAATGTACCGAAGTAACCGGCGCGCGCCGCGCGATCCAACGGAGACGAACCGTCCGAACCGAAATGCCATGGCCGATTCTGTCGCGCCATGTCTTTCGCATGAGTGGCGGCAGCTGCATTCAGTTGCGAGTTCAATTGGACCTGTTGCAGGCCAGATGCTTGCCGCAAGGCATTCACCGAATCCAGCATTCTGAACTGCAGCTTTTCAGGGTTGCCACGAATTTTGTACACAGATGGCAGCGGCCTGCCATCGGCGCCAATAGCGGATGTGCCCGAATCGGTACATGCCGCAAGTGCGACAAAACAAATCGCTAGTAGAGAAAGAATACGTGTCATGATCGGCCTAAATATTGTGTCGAGAAGGGAAATAGCCTGCTTGACCGCCCGGAGCAAACCTACAATGCCCCAACCTTGCGTGATTCTGCCGGTTTGATTTGCGACTGAAGCATTCTGGCCATAAAATGCCTTAGATTTTGCATTTGCTGTTAGCAGAGGACCGATCTCCATGGTCAAGAAACATATTCTTACATCGACGCGCCGGGGATTCCTGGCCGGTGCAACCGCTAGCTTGGCCTCGCCTGCGTTGGCTCAGTATATTCCGGGCGACCCGCTACGCCCCGCCCCGGAACCCGAAGCTCCGGTACGCCGCAATGTGTCGGGATTCCGTGCGCTGGACTGGCAGCCCTATTTTTCGAACACAAGAAACGGTGCCATTCTGGTGGATACCGTATCCAGAGCGCTGCATTATTGGTCAGATGATCAATCCGTATACAAACTGTACCCTTCTTCGGTGCCTCTGACCGAGGAATTGACCCGTCGCGGACGCACCAGTGTCATTCGCAAGGTGGAAGGCCCAAGCTGGTCACCGACGCCATCGATGAAGAAGCGCAACCCTGAATGGCCGGATTATATTCCGCCGGGTCCTGATAACCCGCTGGGAACACACGCTTTATATCTGAGCTGGAAGTATTATCGCATCCATGGCACCCACGATACGCGTAAAATTGGACGCCGGTCGTCGAACGGGTGCATTGGCTTGTTCAACGATGACATCGCCGAACTGTTTTCTATGGCCAAGGTCGGCACGCAAGTGTTGCTAATTTGACGACATTTTCGCGCACGAACCCGCTTGCGAGACAAGTTGCAATTGCAATCCGCCTGCATTGCTGATTAGAAAAACTCACGAGGTAAGTCTTAGATGCGTGGTTTCGCTATTGGGAATCGCGCAAATTCTGGAGGTTAATATGAAGAAACTCGTTCTCGCTGCTGCTCTGACTGCTGCTGCTTCGACCGCATATGCTGGCAACCTGGAAGAGCCGGTTGTTGAAGCACCTGTTGTTGTCGAAGAGACCCAAGGTTCGTCGCAGGGCATCATCCTGCCGCTGATCCTGCTGGTTGTTGTTGCCGCAGCTGTTGCAGCAAGCTAAGTCGACGAGACTTTATGCACTTAAAAGGCGGTGGTGCAAACCACCGCCTTTTTTCGTGTCTGGTGAAAGCGCGATTAGTCTAACCAACCACGCAGATTGTCTTCGATCACCTTACTCAGCGCGGCGATATGCGAATCATCGTCGTTAAGGCAAGGGATATAGGTGAACGATTCACCACCTGCCTCTTCGAAGCTCTCTTTGATCTCTTCGTTGATCTCTTCCAGCGTCTCAATGCAATCGGCAGAGAAGGCAGGTGCGATGACGGCGATGTTCTTCTTACCCTGACGCGCCAGATCAGCCACGTGATCAACGGTGTAGGGCTTCAGCCATTCTTCTGGTCCAAAGCGCGATTGAAAGGTCGAGATCAGCTGATCATCCGTCCATCCCAGACGCTCTTTCAGTAGCCTTGATGTTTTCACGCAGTGGCAGTGATAGGGGTCCCCTTGCTGCAAATAGCGCTGGGGCATCCCGTGATACGAGCAGACCAGGACATCCGGTTTTGTCTCCATATCTGCATAGGCGCGCTCGACAGAGCTCGCCAACGCATCGATATAGGCAGGTTCGTCGAAATAGGCCGGAACAGTTCGGCTGGCAGGCTGCCATGTCTCTTTCATCAACGCGCGGAAGAACTGATCATTTGCTGTAGCAGTCGTGGCACCGGCATATTGCGGGTAGAGCGGGAAGAACAGGATGCGATCACAGCCTTCTTCTACCATCTCTCGGACCTTCGACGGAGTTGAAGGATTGCCGTAGCGCATGCAAAAATCCAGCATCACCCGATCGCCATACCGCTGCTGCATCGCTGCGCGCAGCTTGGCAGTCTGATCTTTGGTGATCGTCATCAACGGGCTTTCGCCCTTATCGTGATTCCAGATTGACTTGTACGCCTCACCCGAACTGAAAGGCCGCTTGGTCAGAATGATGCTTTGCAGAATCGGCTGCCACTTCCACGCCGGGTAGTCGATCACGCGCTTGTCCGACAGGAACTCGTTCAGATACCGCCGCATAGGCCAATAACTGTAGTCATCTGGAGTTCCCAGATTAGCCAGCAGGATGCCGACGCGGCCCATCTTGACCTTGGGATGGTCTGCAGGGGCATGGGTTGGACGAGTGGCATCAAACATTGAAAGCTTCCTGATTTGTGGTGTCTGGCCTGAGATATAGGGAAAAGGTCGGTCGTCAATCGGGCAGTTTGCCCTCATCCGTACCTAGCGCATCAGCCAGCCGCATCTTGGCGGATCCCGGACGCAAAGGTTTGGGTTGGCTGTCATCGGGGGTCCAGCCCGTCAGACAGATCAGTTCAAAGGTTGCCGTCAGGCGGCCCTGTGGCGATGCGTAATGCCCGGCGTAGATGTCCTGCGCTTTGTCAAAAACAGCGCGTCGGGTCGGGTGTTTCAGGCGATCCGCCAAAGCGTTGGTTTCCCCCATCGCACGCAGATCACGCATCAGATGCACCAGATCGCGATATTCTGCGGACAGCGTCGCCTTGTCGGCGACCGGCAAAGCCAGCCCGGCCCGTTGTAGCAGCCCCCCCAGATCACGAAGCTCGGCCATGGGGGCGATGCGGGGGCTGAGACCGCCGGTCTCCTCTATCTCGGCCTGACCCAGAGCGGCGCGCAATTCCTGAAGGGTGTCACCCCCCAAACATACCGCCAGTAGCAATCCATCGGGTTTCATGGCGCGATGGCATTGGATCAGTTGGCCGACCGGGTCGTTTGCCCAATGCAGCGCCATCGCATGTATCACGAGGTCATGCGCACCTGGCGTCAAGTCGAGAACATCTTCATCCCCAATCACCCGAGCCTCGGGCCACAACCCCTCCCAGATATGGGGGAAGGGGGTCACGACGGCGGGCGCCTTAAAGGTTTTGTTAACCATGGGCAGACGATCCTGCACTTCGTCAACGGCGGCACGGTGCAGGAAAAGCGCCTCGTCCCGCACGCGGCTGCGGTGAAGCGCAAGGACGGCGCGGTCAAACAGAGAGGGTGTAGTGTCGGACGGAAGCTTCATAAGCCGCAAGTATCGCATTCGTCAGGGGATTCAAACCGCTGTCGAGATGATCTACCCACCGCGTTGCCTGTCCTGCGGAGCACTGACCGAATCCGATTTCGGCCTCTGCGGCGCATGCTGGCGCGACACGCCGTTCATCGGTGGCACCGTCTGCGAAAGCTGCGGCATGCCACTTCCCGGCGCGCAGGACGGACACCGGATTGAATGTGATGACTGCCTCAGGGCACCGCGCGCGTGGCAGCATGGTCGGGCAGCGTTGCTGTATCAGGGGGGCGCGAAGGCACTTATACTTGCCTTTAAGCACGGGGATCGGCCTGAGCTGGCCCGCCCTGCCGCCCGCTGGATGGCCCAAGCCGGGCAAGAGCTGTTGCACCCGAACATGCTGATCGCGCCGGTTCCGCTGCACTGGACCCGGCTGATCAAGCGTCGCTACAATCAATCGGCGCTGCTGGCGGGGCATCTGGGCCGGGAAGCGGAGTTGAGTGTCTGCCCCGATCTTCTGGTACGCACGGTACGCACCCCTGTTCTGGATGGAAAAACTGCTGTTGAGCGATCCCTCGCGCTGTCCAACGCCATATCCCTGCACCGAAAACGTGCTCCCATGATCAGAGGCCGGGATATTCTTCTGGTCGATGATGTTATGACCTCGGGTGCGACGTTGGACGCCTGCGCGCGTGTCTGTCGCGCGTCAGGGGCAAATCATATTTTCGTGTTGGTACTGGCGCGCGTTGCCAAGGATGCCTAATTCGCCCAAGAATGTGCGAAACCCAAAGGGACGGAATATGAAGCCGGTAGAAATCTACACCTCGCCGCTGTGCGGCTTTTGTCATGCGGCCAAGCGGTTGTTGAAACAGAAAGGCGTCGAATTCAAGGAAATCGACGTGCTGATGCATCCGAAACGCAAACCTGAAATGATCCAGCGCGCGGCAGGAAAACGCACTGTGCCGCAGATTTTTGTGGGCACCACCCATGTTGGTGGGTGCGACGATCTTTACGAGCTTGAACGTCAGGGCAAGCTGGACCGCCTGCTGGCGGCTTGATGAAAACCGCTTTGCTGCAGATCACCGCGTCGGATGATCCGACCGAGAATCTGGACATGGTGCGAACCATGATGGCCGATGCGGCTGCGCAAGGTGCGCAGTTCATTCTGACGCCTGAAGTCACGAATTGCGTCTCAACCAGCACCACTCGGCAGCGCGAGGTTTTGCAGCATGAAGAGGACGATATCACTCTGGCGGGCCTTGGCGAACAGGCCGCCAATTTGGGTGTTTGGCTGCTGATCGGGTCACTAGCGATCAAAACGCATGATACCGATGGCCGCTTTGCCAACCGTAGCTTCATGATCGACCCGCAGGGGCAGATCGTGGCGCAGTATGACAAGATTCATATGTTCGACGTGCAGGTCACGGAATCCGAGACCTTCCGCGAATCGAAGAACTACCGCCCCGGCCAGAAAGCAGTGATTGCTGACACCGATTTCGGCAAGGTTGGTTTGACCATCTGCTATGATATTCGATTTCCCTACCTGTATGCCGCTTTGGCGCAGGCAGGCGCGCGGATTCTCACTGTCCCGGCGGCGTTTTCGCCGGTCACTGGTGCGGCCCATTGGGAAGCGCTGCTACGCGCGCGGGCCATTGAGACCGGCTGCTGGGTGCTGGCTCCGGCACAAACGGGTGAGCACCCTAAAACTCGTGGCAAGACGCGATATACACACGGCCACAGCATGGTTGTCGCCCCGTGGGGAGAGGTGCTGATCGACGCAGGCACCGATCCGGGCATTCACTTTTTTGATTTGGATGATAGGTCTGTTACAGAGGCGCGACGACGCGTGCCTTCACTAACACATGTCCGCCCCTTTGACGGACCCTGATCCAGAACCGGACCATGACTGACGAAAAAAATGCCCTTGCGGTCACGCTGTTCAGCGAGATCCTGACCGCCGATCAGCTATTGCGCAACCGGCTGAGCCGGGTGCTGCCCAAGGGCATGGAAATCTCGCATTTCTCGGTGCTGAACCATCTGGTGTTTGTCGGCGACGAGCGCACCCCGGCGCAACTTGCCAACACGTTCCATGTGACGCGCGGGGCGATGACCAACACTTTGGCCAAGCTGGAATGGGCCGGTTATATCCACATCCGCCCCGACTGGGACGACGCCCGCCGCAAGATGGTCGCCATCAGCCCCGCAGGCCGACGCGCACGCGATCAGGCGATTTCCTCGATTGCCCCGCTGATCAACCGCGTGGTCGGAGAGCTGGGGCTGGAGCGGGTGCGCAGCACGCTGCCCGTGCTTCGGGATTTGCGGTTGCAGTTGGAGGGGGAGTAGGGGCTTTACGCCAACTGCGCCAAAGGATCGTAAAAGATGACGGACGAAATTTGGGTTTCAGACATTACCGTCGGGATGGACCTGCAGAGGCCATTCCGAGCGCTTGTCCCCGATGATTTTCCTGAAGAACCAAGTGAACGCTTCAAGGCCTTCAGGTGGCAACCCGGATCAGGTTATCATGCGAATCTGTATCGTTGGCAGCGCCACGGGGAGCCGCTGGAGCAGCAGGATATCTTGCCGGATTTCTTTCAAGAGGTTGCTCCTGAAGATCATGATTTTGAGCCTCACTACGGGGAGTATTCTCCTGTAATCACTTTGTTTGGAATTCTGGCGATCCGATCAGATGTGGCTGATATCCTCAAAAATCTCGAATTAGGGCAAGGGGGACTTTATCCCGTCAACCTGTTCGAAAGAGACAAGATCACACCGATTGAGCAGGACTACTCGATCCTGTGGATCGCAAACAAATCCGGCACGCTGAACATTGCTGAGTCAAAAAGTCTTCGACGAGCCCGACCCGACCGGGATGACCTTTTTCGACTTCCTGAATGGAAGGATGCCAAGCCCGGGGACGTTGTCTGCAATGCAGATGCGGCGTCCGGGATCGACATTTGGCGCGACCCGGGCGTACCACATCGCGTTTTTCTAAATGGGCGTCTCAAACACTCGTTGGACGAAGCTGGTTTTGCCTCAGCGTTTTACCTTCACCGTTTAGCCGTAAAATAATCAAGCGTAGGATGGGTTTTAACCCATCGCTTAAGATCGAAAACGCTTGCAAGATGGGTTGAAAACCCATCCTACCTAGGCTTCACACTCGCCGTCACGTAATTCACGCTCAAATCCCGGTCCGAGATCGACCAGCTCCACAGGATCGGGTTGAAGACGAACCCCTTGCGGTCCACCGGATCCAGCCCGGCCTGGCGCAGCAGGTCGAACAGCTCATCCGGGGTGATGAACTTGTTCCACTCGTGCGTGCCGCGCGGCAGCCAACGCATGACGACCTCGGCCCCGATGATGGCCATCGCGTAGGATTTTGGGTTGCGATTGATGGTTGAGCAGATCAGTAACCCGCCCGGTTTCAGCAATTGCTGCGATGCGGTCAGGAAACCCAACGGATCAGCGACGTGTTCGACCACTTCCATATTCAGCACCACATCGAACTGTTCGCCTGCGGCGGCCATGTCTTCGGCGGTAGTGTGGCGGTAGTCGATCTGCAGCCCCGATTGCTCGGCATGGATGCGAGCGACAGGCAGGTTGCCTTCGGCGGCGTCGGCGCCCACGACCGTGGCGCCCAAACGCGCCATCGGTTCGCTCAATAACCCGCCGCCGCAGCCGATATCCAGCAGGCGCAAGCCTTCGAAGGGACGCGGAGCTTTCAGATCACGGTCGAACTCGCCTGCGATCTGCTGTGTGATATAATCCAGGCGACACGGATTCAGCATGTGCAGAGGTTTGAATTTCCCATGCGGGTCCCACCATTCCGCAGCCATCGCCTCGAATTTTGCGATCTCGGACGGGTCAACCGTGTTCGGATGCGCTTGCATTCCTGTCTCCGTGTGCTCTTTTACGCTTAAGGACTATATAGGGCCGTAATGGATAAGTACCCGGACCAAAAGCGCGCAGTTCAATATCTTTACCCGCCGATCGATCCGTTCGATCAGCGCGTGGTCGATATGGGCGATGGGCACCGTATTTATGTGGAACAATGCGGTAATCCCAATGGGATACCAGTGGTGATCCTGCATGGCGGGCCGGGCGGCGGCTGCAGTCCGGCGATGCGACGGTATTTCAACCCGGATGCCTATCGGGTGATTCTCTTTGATCAGCGCGGATGTGGTCGGTCGCGGCCAACCGCGTCGGTCGAAAACAACACGACATGGCATCTGGTGGCGGATATCGAGCGTCTGCGCAAATTGTTCGACATCGAAGATTGGATCGTCTTTGGCGGCAGCTGGGGCGCGACACTGGCGTTGATCTATGCCCAAACACATCCAGATCGGGTAAATCGGCTGGTATTGCGCGGCGTGTTTCTGGCCACACAGGCCGAGCTGGACTGGTTTTATGGCGGTGGTGCGGGCAAATTCTGGCCTGAACAATGGGCCAAGTTCACCTCTCTCTTGCCCGAGCATGAAGTAAATGACGCAATTGCGGCCTACAACAAGCGCCTGTTTTCGGGCGACCGCGCGACCGAGATCCTCTATGCCCGCGCGTGGTCGCATTGGGAAAACGCTTTGGCTTCGATCCACACCAACGGATCGGTCGGGGAAAGCCCCGGCGAATACGCGCGAACTTTTGCGCGGCTTGAGAATCACTATTTCACGAACAAGGCGTTTCTAGAGTATGACGGGCAAATTCTGGATCAGATGGACCGGATTGCCCATATTCCCGGTCAAATCGTTCAGGGACGCTATGACATGATCTGCCCACCGCAGGCTGCATGGAACCTGTCCGAGCGCTGGCCCAATGCCGAACTGAAGATGGTGCGGCAAGCCGGTCACGCCCTGTCAGAACCGGGCATCAGCGCGGAACTGGTTCGGATCATGGATCGCGTGTCGGAGGAAACGGTATGACTCGCATCGACCGTCGCGCATTATTTGCCTCGGGCGCCGCCGCCGCTTTGCTGGCGGCGACAGGAGCGTCTCTGGCCGATACGCCGAAACAGGGTGGCACCTTGCGGCTGGCGGTGCCACGCGACAACAGTCTGGAACAGGTGGCTCGGGGCGCAGTCTTTGACAGCCTGACCGAGATCGCGCCGGATGGTACCCTGCGCGGAGAGCTGGCTACAAATTGGCAGACCGATGCTTATGCGCGGGTCTGGAACTTTGACCTGCGCGATGATGCTGTGTTCCACGATGGCACCAAGCTGGACGTGAACGATGTTCTAGCTGTTCTGGAAGATATTGGTCAGGCCGAGGCCATTGCACCTGATCGTGTGCAGTTGCAATTGGCTGAGGGCAACCCGGGACTACCATTCTTGCTGGCTGGGTCACGGTTTGTCATTGCGCGAGGGGGCGTGACGCCACTGGCTCAGGCCAACGGCACAGGATGCTACCGGGTTGAGCGGGCCGAGGATGAACGTCATTTCCGCGCACACAGGGTGTCCAATCACTACAAAAGCGGAACGGCAGGATGGGTTGATACGCTTGAGATTATCGTGATCCCGGACGCCGGGGTGCGGGCCGAAGCATTGCGCGATGGATATGTAGATATCGCAGCGCTCCCGGCTGGTGAGGAGCTAACCGCGCAACGCGGGCTGCGATATCATCCGTCTGAGGCCGAGATGGCGTTGGCGATGGCCTCTCATGTCGGTATGCCGCGCCAGATCAGCCGGGCTGCGCTGGATGATGGGCGCATCGCCGAACGGTGGTGGCTGGCGTAAATTTGATCACGATTTGCGCCGGGGGTTGCAGACTCAGGAACTCCTGCGTATATGCAGTTGCAACAGCGGCGCGTTGGACTTCTGGTCCGGGGCTCCACCGGAAAATTCGACGGGCCGCGCGCCCGTTTTTTTGTGCCCGATAGCAGGGTAGAGAACCTGAATGACAAACGACCTGATAGCCAAAGCTGCCATCGACCGGCGACTGGCCGAGATCATCACCCCTGTGATCGAGGATCTGGGGTATGAGCTTGTCCGCATTCGGCTGATGAGCGGCAAGACCACCACGATGCAGATTATGGCAGACAAGCCCGATGGCGGCATCGAAGTGGATGACTGCGCCGAGATTTCCAATGCGGTCAGCGCCACTCTGGATGTCGAAGACCCCATTTTGGACGCCTACACGCTTGAAGTTTCCAGCCCCGGAATTGACCGTCCTCTGACCCGTCTCAAAGATTTTGAGACGTTCGAAGGGTATGAGGCCAAGATCGAAACCGCAGAACTGATCGACGGTCGCCGCCGCTTCAAGGGCGAATTGGCCGGGATCGAAGGGGATGAGGTTCTGATCAACATCCCCGAGGGAGACGAGACGATCACCATCGGTTTGCAATTCGACTGGCTGAGCGATGCCAAGCTGGTCCTGACCGATGATCTGATCAAGGAAATGCTGCGCCAGCGCAAAGACGCCGGTGCCCTGAACGAAAACGCTTTCGACGAGATTGAGACCGAAGGGTCCGAAGAGGAGACGAACTGATGGCAATCACCTCAGCCAACCAGCTGGAGCTGCTGCAGACCGCCGAGGCCGTGGCCCGCGAAAAGATGATCGACCCCGGTCTGGTTGTCGAAGCGATGGAAGAATCGCTCGCCCGTGCCGCCAAGAGCCGTTACGGCGCCGAGATGGACATCCGCGTCAGCATCGACCGCAAGACCGGCAAGGCGACCTTTACCCGTGTCCGCACCGTGGTCGAGGATGAAGAGCTTGAGAACTATCAGGCCGAGATGACCGTCGAGCAGGCCAAGCAGTACATGGAGGCGCCAGAGGTTGGTGACGTCTTCGTTGAAGAAGTCCCGCCCGTGGAAATGGGCCGTATCGCTGCTCAGTCCGCCAAGCAGGTCATCTTGCAAAAGGTTCGCGAAGCCGAGCGTGATCGTCAGTACGAAGAATTCAAGGATCGTGCAGGCACCATCATCAACGGTGCGGTCAAGCGTGAAGAGTTCGGCAATGTGATCGTCGATCTGGGCGGTGCCGAGGCTGTTCTGCGCCGCAATGACAAGATCGGTCGCGAAAGCTATCGCCCGAATGACCGCGTGAGGGCGTACATCAAAGAGGTTCGTCGTGAGGTCCGCGGCCACCAGATTTTCCTGTCGCGCACCGCGCCGGAATTCATGGCCGAGCTGTTCAAGATGGAAGTGCCGGAAATCTATGACGGCATCATCGAGGTCAAGGCCGTTGCTCGTGATCCCGGCTCGCGCGCCAAGATTGCCGTGATTTCTTATGACGGCTCGATTGACCCCGTCGGCGCTTGTGTTGGTATGCGCGGCAGCCGCGTGCAGGCCGTGGTAAACGAGCTGCAGGGAGAGAAAATCGACATCATCCCGTGGAACGAAGATCAGCCGACTTTCCTTGTCAACGCTCTGCAGCCCGCCGAAGTTTCAAAGGTGGTTCTGGACGAAGAAGCTGGCAAGATCGAAGTTGTGGTTCCCGAGGAGCAACTGAGCCTCGCCATTGGCCGTCGTGGTCAGAACGTGCGTCTGGCCAGCCAGCTGACCAATCTGGACATCGACATCATGACCGAAGCCGAAGAATCGGCGCGCCGTCAGAAAGAATTCGAGGCTCGTACCCAGTTGTTCATGGAAACGCTGGATCTGGACGAATTCTTCGCTCAGCTGCTGGTTTCTGAAGGCTTCACCAACCTCGAAGAAGTGGCATACGTTGAAATCGACGAACTGCTGGTCATCGACGGTGTGGATGAAGGTACCGCGCAAGAACTTCAGACACGTGCACGCGAATTCCTGGAAGCTCAGGCCAAGGCGGCGCTGGATGCAGCCCGTGCGCTGGGTGCCGAGGACAGTCTTATTGAATTCGAGGGCCTGACACCCCAGATGGTAGAGGCGCTGGCCAAGGATGATGTGAAGACTCTGGAAGACTTCGCAACCTGCGCCGACTGGGAACTGGCCGGTGGCTGGACCACGGTCGATGGCGAACGCATCAAGGATGATGGTGTACTGGAGCCCTTCGGCGTGACGCTGGAAGAAGCGCAGGATCTGGTCATGACCGCGCGCATCATGCTGGGCTGGGTTGATCCGGCCGAGCTGGAGCAGGCCGAAGAAGACGGCGAAGCAACCGATGAGGAGGTCGAGGCCTGATCTCAGGCCTCGGGTGGCTGACATGGGTCGCGGTGGCGTCCATAAGGATCGGTCGGAAGGCCCTGAACGCAAGTGCATCGCCACGGGCGAGGTTCAGCCCAAATATGGCTTGATCCGCTTTGTGACGGGGCCGGATGGTCAGGTTTTTCCCGATGTCGCGGCGAAATTGCCGGGGCGTGGGGTTTACGTGGCGGCGGATCGTGCGGCGCTGGACAAGGCGGTGAACAAGAAACTGTTCTCGCGCGGGTTTAAGGCACAGGTGAGTGCCGCCAAGGACCTGACCGATGAGGTCGAGAAACAGGTGGCGCGTCGTGTGATCGAGCTGATCAGTCTGGCGCGCAAGTCCGGTGACGCGGTCGCCGGGTATGAAAAGGTCAAGTCGTGGCTGGACCGGGAAGAGGCCCAGGTGCTGATTCAGGCCTCAGATGGATCGGGGCGCGGCAAGTCGAAACTCAGCACGCCGCACTTCGGGAAATACATCGGCTGGCTGACCGCAGACGAGCTTGGGGCGGCATTTGGGCGCCAAACCGTGATTCATGCGGCCTTGGCCTCTGGCGGACTCGCCAAACGTGTTGTAGAGGAAGCGCAGCGCCTGCGTGGCTTGCGCGAAAAGGATGACGGCGGCAAGGGCCGCTCGGAAGGGTAAGAAGCTTTATGAGCGATAGTGACGGCAAAAAGACATTGGGTCTTCGTGGCGGGGCACGCCCCGGAAATGTGAAACAGAGTTTCAGCCACGGACGCACCAAGAATGTCGTGGTGGAGACCAAACGCAAACGCGTGGTCGTACCCAAGCCGGGCGCGACCAAACCAAGTGGTGGTGCGACACCTTCGGGTGATCCTTCGCGTCGCCCAGCGGGTATTTCCGATGCGGAAATGGCGCGTCGTATGAAGGCGTTGCAAGCCGCCAAAGCGCGCGAGGCTGAAGAGGCCGCTGCCCGTGAGGCGCAGGAAAAGGCGCGCGAAGAAGAACGCGCACGCCGCCGGGCCGAACAAGAGGCCAAGGAACGCGAGCAGCGTGAAGCTGAAGAGCGTGCCCGTGCCAAGGCCGAAGAGGAAGAACGCAAGCGTAAAGAGGCCGAGGAAGCAGCCCAGCGTGCTGCCGCAGCCCCGGCACCCGCCGAGCCCAAGGCCGCACGCAGCCCATCCAGCAAGCCTGCACCTGCTGCGGCACCGCGCAAGCAGGATCGCGAGCGTGAGCAGCGTGGCCGTGGCAAGGGCCGTGACGACAACCGCCGCTCGGGCAAGCTGACACTTGGTCAGGCCACTGGCGGCGAAGGCAATCGCCAACGCTCGATGGCCGCGATGAAGCGCAAGCAGGAGCGTGCGCGCCAGAAGGCCATGGGCGGCACGGTCGAGCGGGAAAAGGTGATCCGCGACGTTCAGCTGCCCGAGGCGATCATGGTCTCGGAACTGGCCAACCGTATGGCCGAGCGTGTCGCTGACGTTGTCAAATCGCTGATGCAGATGGGCATGATGGTCACGCAGAACCAGACCATCGATGCTGACACCGCTGAACTGATCATCGAAGAATTTGGCCACAAGGTCACGCGTGTGTCCGATTCGGACGTTGAAGACGTCATCAAAGAGGTCGAAGACAGCGATGACGATCTGCAGCCGCGTCCGCCGGTCATCACCATCATGGGTCACGTTGACCACGGCAAAACCTCGTTGCTGGATGCGATCCGCGACGCGCGTGTTGTTGCCGGCGAAGCTGGTGGCATCACCCAGCATATCGGCGCCTATCAGGTGAAAACCGATGGTGGCACCACGCTGACCTTCCTGGATACACCGGGACACGCGGCCTTTACCTCAATGCGCTCGCGCGGGGCTCAGGTCACGGATATCGTGGTTCTGGTTGTCGCCGCTGATGACGCGGTGATGCCGCAGACGATTGAGGCGATCAACCACGCCAAAGCGGCCGAAGTGCCAATGATCGTGGCGATCAACAAGATCGACAAGCCCGACGCGAACCCCGACAAAGTCCGCACTGACTTGTTGCAGCACGAAGTGATCGTCGAGAAGATGTCGGGTGAGGTTCAGGACGTTGAGGTCTCGGCCATGACTGGTCAGGGTCTGGACGAATTGCTGGAAGCCATTGCACTGCAGGCCGAGATTCTGGAACTGAAAGCCAACCCAGATCGCGCCGCCCAAGGTGCCGTGATCGAGGCGCAGCTGGATGTGGGCCGTGGTCCCGTCGCCACCGTTCTGGTTCAGAACGGCACGCTGCGTCAGGGCGATATCTTCGTTGTGGGTGAGCAGTACGGTAAGGTCCGTGCGCTGATCAACGACAAGGGCGACCGTGTCAAAGAAGCTGGCCCCTCAGTTCCGGTCGAGGTTCTGGGTCTCAACGGTACGCCCGAAGCAGGTGACGTTCTGAACGTGACCGAGACCGAAGCGCAGGCCCGTGAGATCGCTGCTTATCGTGAGCAAGCCGCCAAGGACAAACGCGCCGCCGCCGGTGCCGCGACCACCCTTGAACAGCTGATGCAGAAGGCGAAGGAAGACGAAAACGTCACCGAGCTGCCTATTCTGATGAAAGCGGATGTGCAGGGCTCTGCCGAAGCCATCGTTCAGGCGATGGAGAAGATCGGCAACGACGAAGTGCGCGTACGCGTTCTGCACTCGGGTGTTGGTGCGATCACCGAGACGGATGTCGGCCTGGCCGAAGCCTCTGGTGCACCGATCTTTGGCTTCAACGTGCGTGCGAACGCATCGGCGCGGAACACTGCGAACCAGAAGGGCGTCGAGATCCGCTATTACTCGGTGATCTACGATCTGGTGGATGACGTGAAAGCGGCCGCATCCGGCCTGTTGAGCGCCGAGATTCGCGAAAAGTTCATCGGTTACGCCGAGATCAAAGAGGTCTTCAAGGTTACCGGCGTCGGCAAAGTTGCTGGCTGTCTGGTCACCGAAGGTGTTGCCCGCCGCTCGGCTGGCGTACGCCTGCTGCGCGACAACGTGGTGATCCACGAAGGCACGCTGAAGACCCTCAAGCGCTTCAAGGATGAAGTGGCCGAAGTTCAGTCGGGTCAGGAATGCGGTATGGCGTTCGAGAATTACGACGATATTCGCGCCGGCGACGTGATCGAGATTTTCGAACGCGAAGAGGTCACGCGTACGTTGGACTGATCCGGATCTAGAAAAAAACTTAAAACAGCGGCCCCACTAGGCCGCTGTTTTCATTTAGGTTAGTCCGTGCGCGACGACAGAAACGTGCCCGAAGGCATGATGATGTCAAAATGATGCTTGCCCTTCTGCAGATCGAAACTGACCGAATGTCCGGCCTTGCGCAGTAGTTCAGCATAGTCACGGCTTTGGCGGATAAACTCGGGCGTATCCCGCTCGGCGACTGTCACCCTGTAACGGGGTCCTGGCGCGGGCAGGTTGAGGCAGGGTGAGAGATCGTGAACCTCGACCTTGGTCAGTTGCAGCGGATCATTCACCGAGGTCAGGCTTATCGGAACAAGGTCATAGACCCCGCTGATCAGGATCACATTGCGCACCCGCAGACCGGCCTGTGCAAACGCCTTCGAAGACGTCGCCATCACCATCGCAACCAGATGGGCACCTGCACTGTGACCCGATAGCGTGATGTTTGATGGATCAAAACCCAGTGTTTCGGCCTGTGACGCAAGCCACAACAAGGCGGTACGGCATTCTTCGACCATCTGCCCCAATCTGGCATCGGGGGCGAGCGTATAATTCAGCGTGGCAAAGGCTTGCCCGTTCTCATGCAATACCGGTGCCATAGGGGCCGACTCACGCTGGCTAAGCGCCTGCCAATAGCCACCATGAATAAAGACATGCAAAGGCGCGTTGGCGCCAGGTGCGGGGAAGAAATCCAGAACTTGCGTCGGGCTGTCGCCATAGGAACGGTTTTCCTGCATCCTAATTTCAGACCGTGCCTGTGCGCTGAGGGCTGAATAGCTGGCTAGATATGGCGTCAGATCGCCTCCGATCATTGAGCTTGGAGAATACTCCTGCTCAAGCTCTTCTTGGGTGAATCCGCGATACAGCATGGCCTATTCCCCAGTATACATCAGTTCGGTTCGCACGTCGTAGAGGTCGTGGAAAAACCGCAACTCCAGCGCTTTGCGCAGGAAGGCCACGCCGCTAGATCCACCCGTTCCGGGCTGCATTCCGATCACGCGCTCAACCGCGGTTGCATGATCGAATCGCCACCTCTGGAACAGAGATTCCACATCCATCAGTTTTTCGGCCAGCGCGTAAAGATCCCAGTATTGCTCCGTGTTGCGGAACACTTCGACCCAGATTTTGACGATACGCGGATCGCCGGAATAGGGCTTTGCGTAATCCCGCTCGATCAGATCATGCGGCACGTCAAACCCTTGCCGGGCCAGCATCCGCAGCACTTCGTCATAGAGCGAGGGTTTGGTAAGAGCCGCGTTCAGCATCTCCATCACTTCTGGGTCATGCGCATGCACTTTCAGGGTCGCGGGATCTTTGTTGCCCAGAATGAACTCGATTTGGCGATAGCCATAGCTTTGAAAGCCTGACGAACTGCCTAATGCGTCCCGAAACGTCATGTAGTCCGCGGGAGTCATAGTCAGTAGCGTCTCCCACGCGGCGATCAACTGCCGTTGGATCGCCTTGATCCGGTCGAGGTTCTTCATCGCCGGACCGAAATCGTCCTGCTGCAAGAACCGGCGGACTTCGACAAGTTGATGGTGCATCAGTTTCAGCCACAGTTCGCTGACCTGATGAATGATGATGAACAACATCTCATCAGGTTGGGCCGGGTCCTGAAAGGTCTTTTGCAGGTTCAGCAGAGTCTTAAGTTGCAGAAAATCCCCATAGCTTTTGCGGTGAGTTTCTGTGAAATCGGTGACCAGAGACTCTTCGATTCCCCGTTCTGTATACCTGTCTTTGTCGCCCATGTGCTCCTCCAGACGCGCGGGTTTATCCCTGTTTAGGGACAAAACCCGCACGGTTCCAGAGCGTTAGGTCCAGTCCAGAACCACCTTGCCTGATTGACCGGATTTCATGGCCTTGAATCCCTGAGTAAAGTCATCGACTGCGAACTGGTGGGTGATTACGCGGCTGACATCCAGCCCGTTCTGCAACATGGCGATCATTTTGTACCAGGTCTCGAACATCTCGCGCCCATAGACACCCTTGATGGTGATAGCTTTGAACACGATGCGCGACCAGTCCACCGGAGATTTTCCGGGCGGAATCCCCAACAGTGCGATCTTGCCGCCCATCACCAGCGCTTCGACCATCTGGTCCAGCGCGGCTTGCGAGCCCGACATTTCAAGCCCGACATCAAAGCCCTGAGTCATGCCCAGTTCCGCGATGACATCCTGCAGATCCTCTTTGGACACATCAACTGTGCGTACCGTTGGTACCACGTGTTCGGCCAGTTTCAGGCGGTCGGGGTTGATATCGGTGATCACTACATGCCGGGCACCGGCATGACGGGCAACGGCGGCGGCCATGATGCCGATAGGGCCTGCGCCAGTAATCAATACGTCCTCGCCCAGCAGATCGAAGCTGAGTGCAGTGTGCACGGCATTGCCCAGCGGGTCGAGGATCGCCCCGATCTCATCCGGTACGTCGTCAGGCAGGGGCACCACGTTAAAGGCAGGCAGTTTCAGGTATTGCGCAAAGGCACCCTGTTCATTCACACCGATACCGCGCGTGCCGGGATCAAGGTGGAACTTGCCCGCACGGCTCTGGCGGCTGTCAGGGGTGATCAGATGCCCCTCGCCTGAACAGCGCTGGCCGACCGTCATCCCTGTCACGTTGCGACCCAATTCAACAATTTCACCCGCGAACTCGTGGCCGGTGATCATCGGGATCGGCACGGTGGCCGCAGCCCATTCATCCCAGTTCCAGATATGAATATCCGTGCCGCAAATCCCGGTCTTGTTGATGCGGATCAGAACCTCGTCGGGGCCGATCTCGGGTACTGGGGCCTGCACCATCCACAGACCTTCCTCGGGCTTGGATTTCTCAAGGGCTTTCATCGTGTTGGGCCGCATCAGATTATCCCCAATTCTTTGCCGACCCTGCCAAATGCCGCGAGCGCCCGGTCTAATTCGTCGCGTGTTAGAGCCGCATTCATCTGCGTTCTGATTCGGGCCTGACCACGCGGCACGACAGGGAAGAAAAAGCCCGAAACATAGACGCCTTCGTCAAACAATCGCGATGCCATATCCTGCGCCAGGGTCGCTTCACCCAGCATGACCGGGATGATCGGGTGTTCGCCCGGAAGTAGGTCGAAGCCCAGATTCTCTAACCCGGCGCGCCAGTACTTGGCATTGCCGAACAATTGGGCGCGCAGCATGTCACCTTCTTCAACCAGACGGATTGCCTCAAGCCCTGCGGCAACGATGGACGGCGGCAGCGAGTTTGAGAACAGATAGGGCCGCGCCCGCTGCCGCAGCAGGTCGATCACTGGCTGCGGCCCGGCGATATAACCGCCGATTGCCCCCCCAAGTGCCTTGCCCAGAGTTCCCGTCAGAATATCCACGTCGACGCCGAAGTGGTCCGGTGTGCCCGCTCCGTTTGGCCCCATAAAGCCGGTGGCGTGGCAGTCATCGACCATCACGATGGCGTCGTATTCGTCGGCCAGCTCGCGAATCTTCGGCAGATTGGCCAGATAGCCATCCATTGAGAACACGCCATCGGTTGCGATCATGATATGCCGCGCCCCGTCCTCGCGCGCTTGTTTCAGCCACGCTTCGAGGTCGTTCATGTCGTTGTTCATGTAGCGATAGCGTTTTGCCTTGCACAGCCGTACCCCGTCGATGATCGAGGCATGATTTAGACTGTCAGAGATGATGGCGTCTTCGGGCCCTAACAATGGCTCAAACAACCCGCCATTGGCGTCGAAGCAGGCAGCGAACAGAATTGAATCGTCCTTGTTCAGGAACTTTGCCAGCTTCTGCTCAAGTTCGCGATGAATGTCCTGCGTACCGCAGATGAACCGGACCGAGGCCATGCCGAACCCCTTGGGCTCCATGACGCCTTTGGCGGCGTTGATCAGCGCGGGGTGATCGGCCAAACCCAGATAGTTGTTGGCGCACAAGTTGATCACCTGCTTGTCGCCCACCGTAATCTCACCGCCCTGAGGCGAGGTGATCATCCGTTCGCGCTTGTACAGACCCTCTGCCTCAATCTGCGCGAGTGTATCCGAAATATGGGACAGGAATGCTTCAGCCATGGCGACCTCCGTTAATCTGAGTCGCACGTCTAACATAGCGGATGAAATTCCCAAATAGGAGAATTACAGTATTTGGGAAAAATATCCGTGAAGGCGGAATCTTGCCCGTTCAGGCGTTTTTTACGATCAGGAAAACGCGGGCCGGGTTTTCAGCGCTTATCGAATGCGTAATATCGGCGGCATACCGGGCGGTATCCCCTTGTTTCAGATCGCTGGATGCCGTTCCCGAAGTGACACGGACGGCGCCTTCCAGCACAGTCAGTTGCTCTCGTGCGCCGCGCGCATGAGGCTGGCTGTTCAGGCTCCCATTGGCCTGAAACTGAATATCATAGACCTCGTGTCCTCCGGCCTCTTCGGGGGGAGAGAGGATGCGAATCCGGCATTTCTCGCCCATATTGTCGATACTGGGCACTTCTGCTTGACGCAGCACTTCGATCTGGTCGGTCGTTTTGGCGTCTTCCAAAAGTCCGGCGAAATCCACCTGCAGAGCGCGTGTCAGGTTCCACAGGGTAGAAATTGTGGGGCTGCTTTCGCCACGCTCGATCTGGCTGACCATAGAACGGGAGACGCCGCTGAGGTTGGCGACCGCCTCAAGCGACAGGCCTTTGGCGCGGCGCGCCTCTTTCAATCGGGCGGGCAGGCGCGTCAGAATATCGTCTGTGTTTTCCGTCATGACGGAATCCATGGGTGTTGCGCAACGTAATGTCAATTCCGGCGTGACAGTGAGTCTAATATGAAGATCATGCTGCAGGTGCATAATGGGCGCGAGACTTGGAGGAGAAAACATGACGGACATAGTAATACTGGACGGTGCGCGCACAGCCATCGGGACCTTTGGCGGTGCGTTGGCCTCGACCGCTCCGATCGATCTGGCGACCGTGGCGACCGAGGCGGCAATGGAGCGTTCGGGCGTTGAAGGCGCGCAGATTGATCATGTTGTCTTTGGTCATGTGATCAACACCGAACCGCGCGACATGTATCTGTCGCGAGTCGCCGCAATGCAGGCAGGTATTCCGAACGGGACTCCGGCGATGAACGTGAACCGGCTGTGCGGTTCGGGGGCGCAGGCAGTAGTGTCGGCGGTGCAGGCGCTGATGCTAGGCGATGCCGAGTTTGCCGTGGCGGGCGGTGCCGAAAGCATGTCGCGCAGCCCTTATGTCGTACCGCAGGCCCGTTGGGGGGCGAAGATGGGCGATGTCAAATCGCTCGACATGATGCTGGGCGCGCTGAACTGCCCATTCGGCACCGGGCATATGGGGGTGACCGCCGAGAATGTGGCGGATGAACACCAGATCAGCCGCGAACAGATGGACGCGTTTGCGCTGACCAGCCAGACCCGTGCGGCTGCGGCGATTGAGGCCGGGTATTTCGACAGCCAAATCGCGCCGGTGCAGGTCAAGGTCAAGCGCGACAAGGTCGACTTCAAGGTCGATGAACATCCCAAGGCCACCACTGCCGAGGCGCTGGCCGGATTGCGCCCGGTATTCCAGAAAGATGGGCGGGTGACGGCAGGCAACGCCTCGGGCATCAATGACGGCGCGGCGGCGATGGTATTGGCGACAGTGGATGCTGCAGAAAAGGCGGGCTTGAAACCCAAAGCGCGCGTGATTGGCTATGCCCATGCCGGCGTGCGACCCGAGGTGATGGGTATCGGCCCGGTTCCAGCTGTGCAGAACCTGTTCGCAAAAACGGGTTTGTCTGCGGGTGATTTCGACGTGATCGAAAGCAACGAGGCGTTTGCGGCGCAAGCTCTGGCCGTCAATCAGGAATTGGGTCTGGACGCTGCAAAGGTGAATCCGAACGGTGGGGCTATTGCACTGGGCCATCCGGTGGGCGCCACAGGGGCGATTATCACGCTTAAGGCATTGTATGAGTTGGAGCGTATTGGCGGATCGAAAGGTCTGATCACCATGTGCATCGGCGGAGGTCAGGGGATTGCCCTCGCCATCGAGCGGCTCTGAGTTGGACCGGGGCAAGGGGGGGCTGTCTGCCCCCCATCGCGCCGGGGCGCGATTCCCCCCGAAGGTATTTTTGGCCAGATGAAGCGGTCGGGTTGGTTTAGCTGAGTGCGAAGATGACAAGCGTCGCGGCTATGCCTGCGGCCGCGCCGATCGCTGCTGGCAGAAGGTTTGCGATGAAACCCGGTGTCTTTGGGTCGTCTTTTTGGGTCTGGGCAATCAGGGCATTTTCCACCAGACCGGGCAAGCGGGGACCGAAACGGGCAAGCACCAGGGCGGTTTTACCGAAATCGCGCAGGGCGGCGCGGGGGCCGATGGATTGTTTGATGTAATCCTCGACCACCGGTCGGGCGACCTCCCAGATGTTCATGTGATCATCAAGCGAGCGGGCGACGCCTTCGACCACCACCATGGTGCGTTGCAGCAGGATCAGCTCGGTGCGGGTTTCCATGCCAAAGCGTTCAGTGACTTCGAACAGGTAGCTCAGCAGCCGACCCATCGAGATATGGGTGGCGTCCATGCCGAAGATCGGCTCACCTACCGCGCGCAAGGCGCGGGCGAATTCGTCGACGTCCTGATTGGCAGGCACATAGCCTGCTTCGAAATGGACTTCAGCCACGCGTTTATAGTCGCGGCGGATGAAACCAAAGAGAATCTCGGCATAGACCCGGCGAGTGTATTCATCGATATGGCCCATGATGCCGTAGTCATAGGCGATAATGTCCCCGTTCGCAGCGACCTTGAGGTTGCCTTGGTGCATGTCGGCGTGAAAATAGCCGTCGCGAAGCGCGTGCAACAGGAACAGGCGGAGCACGCGCTCAGCCAGATCGCGGCGATTATGTCCGGCAGCGTCCAGCGCGTTGTTATCTCCCAAGGGAATGCCATCAGCCCAGCTGAGCGTCATGACGCGGCGGGCGGATAGCGACCAGACCACCGGGGGCAGCCAGAATCCAGCATCATCCTTGGTATTGGCAGCGTATTCCGAGGCGGCGGCGCTTTCCAGACGCAGGTCCAACTCGCCGCGTACTACGCCGTCGAAATGCTCGATCACTTCCATCGGGCGTAGTCGGCGCGCTCCGGGGGCGCAAAGTTGTACCATACGCGCGGCGAAATAGAACGCGTCTACATCCTTGCGGAAGGCGCGCTCGATACCCGGTCTCAGGACTTTGACAGCAACGTCTTCGCCTGTGCTGGTCAGCTTGGCCTTGTGAACCTGAGCAATCGAGGCAGCGGCGATGGGTTCACTGAACTCACTGAATATCTCTGACGTCGGTTGGCCTAACTCTTTCTCGACCTCTGCCATTGCTTCAGCTTTGGAAAAGGGCGGCAGCTTGTCTTGCAGAACACGCAATTGCTCGGCCAGCTCATTTCCCACCACGTCGGGGCGGGTCGAAAGCACCTGCCCGAATTTGATGTAAGCCGGACCTAATGCGGTCAGGGCACGGGTGGCGGGCGGCATCTCGGGGTCGCCCTTGTAGCCCAGCCATTGGAACGGTTTGCCCAGCGTATGCGCCAGAATACGTACGGCGCGCGGTGCCTCGAATGCATCCAATACGACGTTCATGGCACCGGTACGTTCCAGTGTGGCGCCTGTGCGGATCAGGCGGATGATGTTGTGAGGGCCGCGCATCTAGATCTTCCAGCCAGAATGCAGTGCGGCAATGCCCATGCTCAGGTTGCGGTATTTGGCGTTTTCGAACCCGGCGGTGCGGACCATGTTCAGGAATGTCTCCTGATCCGGGAACTTGCGGATCGACTCCACCAGATACTGGTAGCTGTCGTAGTCATTGGCGATCAGCTTGCCCATGCGCGGGATGACGTTGAAGCTGTAGAGATCATAGAGCTTTTGCAGCCCGTCATTGGGTAGTTGGCTGAATTCCAGTACCATCAGGCGTCCACCGGGTTTCAACACGCGGAAGGCTTCGTTCAGCGCCTCTTGCGGGCGGGTGACGTTCCGGATGCCGAAGGAGATGGTGTAGACGTCGAAGGTGTTATCCTCAAAGGGCAGCGCCATCGCATCGCCCACCACCCAATTCAGGCTGTCGGACATCTGGTCGGCCTCGGCGCGCTGGCGGCCCTCGACCAGCATCGGCTCGGTCAGGTCCAGCACGGTAGCATGGCCGTGGCCTGCGCGCTTCAGAAAGCGGAACGAGATATCGCCGGTGCCGCCCGCCACATCCAGAAGCCGCTGACCGGCGCGCGGGGCAAGCCAGTCCATCATCGCGTCTTTCCAGACCCGGTGGATGCCCATCGACATCACGTCGTTCATCACGTCGTATTTCGAGGCGACCGAATTGAACACGCCCTGTACGCGGCCGGCTTTTTCAGCCTCGCGCACGGTTTCGAACCCGAAATGGGTGGTCTTGTCGTTTGTGTCGGGCATTTGCCTTGCCGTTTGTCGAATTTCGCCTCTGTTATAGGGCGATAAGAGGCGGGCACAATGCGGCCCTTTGGAATAGGAGCCCTGTAATGCCCGAATTGCCCGAGGTCGAGACAGTAAGACGCGGCCTGAGCCCTGCAATGGAGGGCGCAGTGATCGAAAGGGCGGATGTGAATCGCCCCGATTTGCGTTGGCCTTTCCCGGCTCGCATGGCCGAGCGGCTGACGGGGCAACGGGTGGATCGGCTGCGGCGACGGTCGAAGTACATTCTGGCGGATCTCAGCAGTGCCGAGACGTTGTTGATCCATCTGGGCATGTCGGGGCGGATGACGGTCTCTGGCGATCCGCTCGGACAGTATGCGCATGAGCATCCGATGGCGCAGAAACATGATCACGTGGTGTTTCATATGGCTAATGGCGCACGCATCACCTTCAACGATCCGCGCCGGTTCGGGGCAATGGACCTGCTGCCGACGGCAACGGCGGAGCAGCACAAGCTGCTATCGGTTCTGGGTCCTGAACCGTTGGGTAATGATTTTCACGAACAGCACCTGATAGACGCCTTCAAAGGCAAGAACAGCCCGGTCAAATCAGCGTTGTTGGATCAGGGAATCGTTGCCGGTTTGGGTAATATTTACGTCTGCGAAGCGCTTTATCGCGGCAAGGTGTCGCCACGTCGCAAAGCCGGACAGATTTCTGCGCCACGCGTTGCGGCCCTTGTGCCGATCATCAGAAAAGTGTTGCAGGACGCGATTGAAGCGGGTGGGTCATCGCTGCGTGATTTCCGCCAAGCCGATGGAGAACTTGGATATTTTCAACACAGTTTCGACGTCTACGGCCGCGAAGGAGAGCCTTGTCGAACCGAGGGTTGTGGCGCTGAAATCAAGAGAATCACCCAGTCCGGTCGCTCATCCTTCTATTGCGCGCAATGCCAAAGATAACTTGATCCAGCGAAATCGCGTGATAAGGAATCGTACCTGAACGGAACAACCGGAAGCTTACACCTCATGGCTTTTGAGACGATCATCGTCGAAATCGAAGACCACGTCGCCCTTATCAAGCTCAACCGCCCCGATGCGATGAACGCGCTGAACACCCAGTTGCTGGGTGAGCTGTGCGAGGCGCTGGAAGATGCGGATAGCAATGACAAAGTGCGCTGCATCGTCATCACCGGCTCGGACAAGGCCTTTGCCGCCGGTGCGGACATTAAGGAAATGTCCGAGATGAGTTTTGTCGATGTATTCGACGTCAATCTGTTTGCAGACGCCAACGATAGGGTTTCCGCGATCCGTAAACCTATCATCGCTGCCGTTGCCGGTTACGCGCTGGGCGGCGGCTGTGAACTGGCGATGCTGTGCGATTTCATCATCGCTGCCGACACCGCCAAGTTCGGCCAGCCCGAGATCAATCTGGGCGTCATCGCGGGGCTTGGTGGCAGTCAGCGTCTGACCCGCTTCGTTGGTAAGTCCAAATCGATGGACATGAACCTGACAGGCCGCTTCATGGACGCGGAAGAGGCCGAGCGCGCCGGATTGGTAAGTCGGGTTGTGCCCGCCAAAAAGCTGATCGAAGAGGCAACCGGTGCGGCGCAGAAGATTGCAGAGAAATCGCAGATCACGGCCATCGCGGCCAAAGAGGCTGTGAACCGCAGCTATGAGCTGCCGCTGAGCGAAGGCATGCTGTTTGAGCGTCGGGTGTTCCATTCGATGTTCGCGACAGAGGACCAGAAAGAAGGCATGGCCGCGTTTCTGGAAAAACGTGCGGCTCAGTTCCGCGACAAGTGATCATAATCGTCGCTTAGTGATATTAGGCGGGCAGACCCCGCCTTTTTCCCTCATCACATACTGGAAGAATCAGCTTGGCAAACCTGCCAAACTTGGATAGAGACCGCCGTCATACATGCGCGTGCGGCCCGCTTGGCCCGACTCACACTCGTGATTTCTGATCCGGTGCGGATATGTCCGTGGCGCACAACCCAAGATAACCGTACCGAACAAAAGGTCAGAGACACATGGCAAATTCGCCCCAGGCAAAGAAACGCGCCCGTCAGAACGAAAAGCGCTTCGCCGTCAACAAAGCGCGTCGTTCGCGCATCCGTACCCACCTGCGCAAAGTTGAAGAAGCGATCGCATCCGGCGACAAGGACGCGGCTACCGCAGCCCTGCGCGCCGCTCAGCCCGAGTTGATGCGTGGCGTCACCAAAGGCGTCTTCCACAAGAACACCGCTGCCCGCAAAATGTCGCGCCTGTCGGCGCGCGTCAAAGCGCTGGGCTGATTCTTTGGGAAAACGCGTCAAGCGTTGATTTGCGAAAAAGGCGTCGCTGATTGCGACGCCTTTTTCATTGTTGCCGGAAAGCCGCGTCTTCACGAAGCCGAGAGATTCTTTCGCCCAGAACCCCGAGTCAATATCAGAGTTTCGTTGCCCGGACCCTTGGGCTCTTGCTACGACTTAATCAGCGATTCACTCGCTTGGGGGGACAGGCTGTTCCAAGGATCTGACCGACGGGCATCGGAAAGATTTAGGAACGAATGTTCGAAAGCTGGCTTCGGTCAGTTGGACGATCTGCTCTGGGTCTCGGGTTAGCCGAAGATCCTGGCCCTGTCGATAAATTGGAATATCATGCGCATCCCGGATTCCGGGTGTGCCCCCATTTTGGGGCCGTGCTGTATTGGACTGCGATGATATTCGAGCGTACCCGCCAGACCATCAGGTTTGGCGAAACGTTCCCTTGTGTGTGAGCGCCATAAAGGCCCGTAATTCGGGACACATTAAAAAAGGCCTTAAGGCCAATAATGAATGGGATGCGTGAGGCGCCGAATGACACAAGAGAAATGGGGACAACTGCGTAGCAAATTGATGAAGGCGGTTGGGAAGAACAATTTTACCACCTGGATTGAACCCTTGGAGTTTCAGGAGTTGCAGGATGGTGTAGCGGTGTTCTCGGTGCCGACCAACTTCATGGGCAACTATGTCAGTCAGAATTTTGCGGACCTTATTCTCTATGAGCTGAACACATCGGGCGAAAAGGTTCAGCGCTTGGCGTTTCGCACAGCGGCCAATTCGTCAGCCCGTCCCACATTGGTGGAAGAGCCCAAGCCATCTCCCGCGCCAGAAACCCGGCCCGCTGTTACAGATACAGCCAACGATGCGCTTGAAGCACTACAGGCTGCGCCACTGGATGCACGGTTTACCTTTGATAGCTTTGTTGTTGGCAAACCCAACGAACTTGCACATGCCGCAGCTCGCCGCGTATCCGAGGGCGGACCGGTAACTTTCAATCCGCTTGTTCTTTACGGTGGTGTTGGACTGGGTAAAACCCACCTGATGCACGCGATTGCGTGGGAGTTGAAAACCAAGCACCCCGAGTTGAATGTGCTTTATCTGTCAGCAGAACAGTTCATGTATCGCTTTGTGCAGGCTTTGCGTGAACGCCGCATGATGGATTTCAAGCACTTGTTCCGTTCGGTCGATGTGCTGATGGTCGATGACGTGCAGTTCATCGCTGGCAAGGATTCGACGCAGGAAGAGTTTTTCCACACGTTCAACGCGCTGGTGGATCAGAACAAGCAGATCATCATCTCGGCCGACCGCGCGCCGGGCGAGATCAAGGACCTTGAAGACCGCGTAAAGTCACGCCTGCAATGTGGCCTTGTCGTCGATCTTCATCCCACAGACTACGAATTGCGTCTGGGAATCCTGCAGAACAAAGTGCAGCAGTACAGCAGCACCTATCCCGATCTGACCATTGCTGATGGTGTATTGGAATTCCTTGCACACCGCATCTCGACCAATGTGCGCGTGCTGGAAGGGGCGCTGACCCGCTTGTTCGCCTTTGCCTCGCTGGTCGGGCGCGAGATCGATATGGAGCTGACGCAGGATTGTCTGGCCGATGTACTGCGCGCCTCCGAGCGTAAGATCACGGTCGAAGAGATTCAGCGCAAGGTCTCGGATTATTACAACATCCGCCTCAGCGATATCATCGGCCCTAAACGCCTGCGGTCCTATGCGCGTCCGCGTCAGGTGGCGATGTATCTGTGCAAGCAACTGACCAGTCGGTCGCTGCCTGAGATTGGCCGTCGATTTGGCGGGCGCGACCACACCACGGTCATGCATGGCGTGAAGCGCATCGAAGAGCTGAAGTTGACCGATGGCCAGATTGCCGAAGATGTTGAGATGCTGCGCCGGGCCTTGGAAGCCTAAACCGCACTGAATCCTTGAAAAACACCCCGGACTATTGCGTTCGGGGTGTTTTCTTGTGCGCTATTGTCCACGGTTGAGAATGATCTGGAGTGTTTCACGCGCGCTGCTCTTGACCACCGAGGCAATCCGACCCAGAAATCCGTAAAAAATCCTTGTGCCTCAGGGCTGAGACGCTAACGTGCCAGTCCCGCCTATTTCGGCACGCAAGTCAAAGGAACAGAGGGTATGAAGATCAGCATCGAACGCGGCACCCTTCTCAAGGCCGTTTCGCAGGCCCAGTCAGTTGTCGAACGTCGCAACACGATTCCCATACTTGCCAACGTGCTGATCGAGGCCGAAGGCGATCAGGCGCTGTTTCGTGCCACCGATCTGGACATCGAAGTGGTCGACAAGGCCCCCGCGCAAGTCGAGAAAGCGGGCGCTACGACTGTTGCGGCCACAACGCTACATGAGATCGTACGCAAGCTGCCCGATGGGGCGCTGGTGACCCTGACCGCAGATAGTGCAGCTGGGCGGTTGACCGTGGAAGCGGGGCGCTCGAATTTTTCTCTGGCGACGCTGCCGAAAGAAGATTTCCCGGTTATGGCGTCTTCAGAATACCAATCGAACTTTACGGCGTCGGCGGCATTGTTGCGCCGGCTGTTCGATAAATCGAAGTTTGCCATTTCCACGGAAGAGACGAGATATTATTTGAACGGCGTTTACATGCACGTTGCGGATGGTTCCGAGGGCGGCAAGGTATTGCGTTGCGTGGCGACTGATGGTCACCGCTTGGCACGGATCGATGCGGATCTGCCGGATGGTGCAGCGGATATGCCGGGCGTGATCGTGCCCCGCAAAACCGTGGGCGAACTGCGCAAGCTGCTGGATGATGACGAGATGGACATCGCCGTCTCGGTCAGTGAAACCAAGGTGCGGTTTGCAACGCCTGACATCACGCTCACCTCGAAAGTGATCGACGGAACGTTCCCGGATTACACACGTGTCATCCCGCAAGGTAACACGCGCAAGTTAGAAGTGGACGCGGCTGAATTCGCGCAGGCCGTGGATCGTGTGGCGACAGTTTCGTCCGAGCGGTCGCGGGCCGTCAAACTGCAGTTGGATGCGGATAAGCTGATTCTGTCAGTGAATGCACCCGACAGTGGTGCGGCTGAGGAAGAGCTGGCAGTTGCTTACGGGGATGAGCGCCTGGAGATCGGGTTCAACGCTAAATACCTGCTCGAAATCGCGTCTCAGGTGGATCGTGAAAATGCGGTGTTTATGTTCAACTCGGCGGGTGATCCGACACTGATGCGCGAAGGCAACGACCAAAGCGCAGTATACGTCGTAATGCCGATGCGCGTCTGATTGCCTCGACTGGGTGATCTCTAACGAAAGAGAGGGGTCATGGGATTGGCCCTGACCGAGCTTACGGTCTCGCATTTTCGGTCTCATAAGCTGGCGCGCCTGTCGTTGGACGGGCGGCCAGTGGCGATCCATGGGCCGAACGGTGCCGGTAAGACCAACATCCTGGAAGCGGTTTCTCTGTTTTCACCCGGGCGCGGGATGCGGCGGGCAAGCGCCGCTGAGATGACACGGCGCCCCGAGGCGCTGGGGTGGAAGCTGATTGGGCTATTGAATGCGCAAGGACAGAATTTCGAGATTGAAACCTGGTCCGAAGGTGGTGCGGCGCGGCAAGTGCGGATTGATGAGAAAACATCAAGCCAGATTGAATTGGGAAAGCTGGCGCGGGTAGTTTGGTTAATCCCATCGATGGACCGTCTCTGGATCGAAGGGGCTGAAGGGCGGCGGCGGTTCCTCGACCGGATTGCGCTGAGTTTTGATCCGGCACATGCCGAGGCATCTCTGACCTATGAAAAAGCGATGCGCGAGCGGAACCGGTTGCTGAAAGAACAAGTTCGCGATGCCCATTGGTACGCGGCGCTGGAAGGGCAGATGGCCGAGATGGGGCATCGCATCCACGCCGCGCGGTTGAGTGCGTTGGAGTATCTGCGCTCAGCACAGGATAAAGCTGAGACGGCCTTTCCGTCAGCGGATCTTGAATTGGTTCAAACCGAAGGTGCAATGCCTGAGACGGCGGAAGACTTGCGAGAAGCTTTGGATGAAAGCCGGTTTCGCGATCTGGCCGCCGGGCGGACTTTGGTCGGCCCGCATCGATCAGACCTGTATGGTGTATATTCCGCCAAGGGCGTTCCAGCCAAAGATTGCTCGACCGGTGAACAGAAAGCACTGCTGGTGTCGTTGATCCTATCAAACGCGCGAGCGTTGGCGGAGATGGTTGGAGCACCTCCTATTGTATTGCTGGATGAGGTGGCCGCGCATCTGGATGCGGGTCGGCGCGCTGCGTTGTATGATGAGATTTGTGCGCTGGGTGCACAGGCCTGGATGACGGGCACCGGGCCTGAGCTATTTGCGGAATTGGGGGATCGAGCCCAAACACTGGTCGTTACCGAAGGCGACGAGGGCTCGGTCGTCAGCGTTTAGGCAGGCTCGCCGACTTTGCGTTCCCAAAGGAAGCCGCGCATCACTTCGTCGACCGGGGTTTTGGCCATGTGGTTGACGTAGTTCGACATGGTTTTTTGTGCCAGACCCAGTACGACATCCAGGACCGCACGGTGGGAATAGCCAGCGTCAAAGAAGGCCTGCAGCTGTTCCTCAGTCGGGTTTCCACGGGTTTCCATCACTTGCAGGGTAAAGGTGCGTAGCGCTTCCAGCTTGGCCGTGGGCAGCGGAGTTTCGTTGCGCAGCGCCTCGGTGATCTCGTCAGAGACTTTCATCATCTTTGCGATGCCGGTATGCGCAGGCACACAGTAATGGCATTCGTTTTCGACATTGATGGTTTGCCAGACAACGGTTTTTTCGTCGTTGTTGAAATCGGTCTGCAGAAACAGGCCGTGCAGAACCTGATAGCCTTCCAGATGCTGGGGGCTTTCGGCCATTACTTTATGAAGACCGGGCAGGCGGCCGAATGCAGCCTGAGATTTCTCAAGCAGCGGCTTGGACCCTTCCGGGGCGGTTTCTAGGTCGTGAGACGGGAAATTGGCCATGTCAAAACTCCTGTTTCTGGCGCGATGAGTCGTATTTAGGGTTTCTTGAGCGATCACTCAAGTATATATTTGAGCGAACGTTCAAGAATTGGTGAAACGATGCCCCGCAAACCCTCATATGACCGAGACGCGCTTATCGCGCAGGCGCGAGATATTTTCTGGCGTCACGGCTGGGCGGGGACGTCGCTTAAGGATCTCGAGCGAGAGCTGAAGCTGAAACCGGGCAGCTTCTACGCGGCATTCGGGTCGAAAGATGCGCTCTACGCCCTGGCGTTAGAGCGGTATACTCAGGAAGGGGTTGCCAATATGAAGGCTTTGGCGCAGGAATTGGGCCCGCTTGGTGCTCTTAAGGTGCAACCTCGTCGTGTGATCGAGGCGTCGGAACTGCCAACAAAAGCCTGCATGTTGGCGAAGACTTATGCGGAATTGCAAGCCAAAGACCATGATTTGGCTGATCAGGCGCAAACCCACATGGCTGACATGAAAGCTTGTTTTGCGGACCTCTTTCGCAGCGCGCAGAAGGCCGGAGAAATCGCGCCAAGTCATGACCCGGATCGCTTGGCGGCGCGCTATCAATCCGACCTTCTGGGGTTGCGATTGTCAGCCGAACGGGACGATGTGAACGCGGCAGAAATCGCCGAGGATATTGCAGCAGACCTTGATCGGCTTTGATCCGCAAATTAAGCGGATCAGAACCACAAAATATGGGGGGAGCGCGTGACAATCCCCACCAGAAAACGTATAAGTTACCAAAATAATATAGGTACTAACGGCATGTCCGAAGACGCACAGGCACCCCAAGAATACGGCGCTGATTCCATCAAAGTTCTCAAAGGCTTAGAGGCAGTTCGCAAACGTCCCGGTATGTATATCGGGGATACGGATGATGGTTCGGGTCTGCACCATATGGTGTACGAGGTTGTCGATAACGGAATTGACGAGGCACTGGCCGGTCATGCCGACCATGTGACTGTAAAAATTCACGCGGATTCCAGCGTTTCGGTCAGCGACAATGGACGTGGAATCCCGGTGGATATCCACCCCGAGGAAGGCGTTTCAGCGGCTGAAGTCATCATGACCCAACTGCACGCTGGCGGTAAGTTCGACAGCAACTCGTACAAGGTGTCAGGCGGTCTGCATGGAGTGGGCGTCTCGGTGGTGAATGCGCTATCCGATTGGCTGGAACTGCGCATTTGGCGGGCCGGCAAAGAACATGTGGCACGTTTTGAGGGCGGTGAGACGGCGGAACATCTGAAAGTCGTCGGCGAGTGCGGTGATCGCACGGGAACCGAGGTACGGTTTCTGGCCTCGACCAACACGTTCTCGAATCTCGAATACTCGTTTGAGACGCTGGAAAAGCGCTTGCGCGAGCTGGCTTTCCTGAACTCAGGCGTGCGGATTATTCTGATCGACGAACGCCCTGCTGAGCGGCTGGAAACCGAACTGTTCTACGAGGGTGGCGTCAAAGAGTTTGTCAAATATCTCGACCGGTCCAAGACCCCGGCGATGCCCGAACCGATTTATATCAAGGGCGAGCGTGACGATATCGGCGTGGAAATCGCGATGTGGTGGAACGACAGTTATCATGAGACCGTGCTGCCCTTCACCAATAACATCCCGCAGCGCGATGGCGGCACCCATGTGGCTGGCTTCCGTGGTGCACTGACCCGGACGATCAACAACTATGCTCAGTCCAGCGGGATCGCGAAGAAGGAAAAGGTCAGCTTTACCGGTGACGATGCACGCGAAGGACTGACCTGCGTGCTATCGGTGAAAGTGCCCGACCCGAAATTCTCGTCCCAGACCAAGGACAAGCTGGTCAGCTCTGAGGTTCGCCCGGCGGTCGAAGGTCTGATGAACGAGAAGCTGGCTGAATGGTTCGAAGAGAACCCGAATGAGGCTAAGGGGATTGTCGGTAAGATCATCGAGGCGGCTTTAGCGCGCGAGGCCGCCCGTAAAGCTCGCGAATTGACCCGCCGCAAGACTGCGATGGATGTGAACTATCTGGCTGGTAAGCTGAAGGATTGCTCTGAAAAAGATCCGTCCAAGACTGAAGTTTTCCTGGTCGAGGGGGACTCGGCTGGTGGTTCTGCCCAGACCGGTCGGGATCGGCTGACTCAGGCTGTTCTGCCTTTGCGTGGCAAAATCTTGAACGTGGAACGGGCGCGGTTTGACCGGATGTTGTCGAGCCAAGAGATCGGTAACCTCGTGATGGCGTTGGGCACCGGCATTGGCCGCGACGAATTCAACATCGAAAAACTGCGTTACCACAAAATCGTCATTATGACGGACGCAGATGTTGACGGCGCGCATATCCGCACCCTCTTGTTGACCTTCTTCTACCGGCAAATGCCAGAGTTGATCGAGGGCGGGTATCTCTACATCGCTCAACCACCGCTATACAAGGTTTCTAGAGGTAAATCAGAGGTTTATTTGAAGGACCAGGCTGCGCTGGATGATTATTTGATCAATCAGGGCGTCGAAGGCGCAGTACTTAAATTAGGCTCGGGCGAGGAAATCATCGGCCAGGACCTGACCCGCGTAGTGGATGAAGCGCGCCAGCTGAAGCGTGTGCTGGACGCCTTCCCAACGCATTATCCACGCCATATTCTGGAGCAGGCGGCTGTAGCCGGTGCTTTCGTGCCCGGCGCTGTTGATGCCGATTTGCAGGGCGTGGCCGACAAGGTCGCGGCGCGCCTTGACTTGATTGCACTGGAATACGAACGCGGCTGGCAAGGCCGCATCACACAGGATCACGGCATCCGCCTCGCGCGCATCCTGCGCGGTGTGGAAGAAGTGCGCACACTGGACGGCCCCATGTTGCGCTCGGGTGAGGCCCGTAAAACCGGCAGTTTCACCCAGAGCCTGCAAGAGGTCTACAACACCCCCGCAACGTTGGTGCGTCGTGATCGGGGTCAAGTCATACACGGCCCGCTCGACCTGCTGCGCGCGATTCTGGAAGAAGGCGAAAAGGGCTTGTCGCTGCAACGCTACAAAGGTTTGGGAGAGATGAACCCCGATCAACTCTGGGAAACAACGCTGGACCCGGACGCGCGGACCCTGTTGCAGGTACGCGTGGATGATATGGTCGAGGCCGATGATCTGTTCACCAAACTCATGGGTGATGTGGTGGAGCCGCGTCGTGAATTCATTCAAAAGAATGCTCTGAGCGTGGAGAATTTGGATTTTTGAGCGGTTGTAGTTAGGTCCAATACAATAGGCGATGCCCCAGTGCGCCATTGCGCAATTTGGATCGGCAGCCACGGCATTCTGAAAGCATACAATCGCTTCTTCGTGGTTGTACGCGTAAGTCCAAGCCAAACCACGATCAAACCAAAGCTGGGCTTCGTCCGACGAGGTTGTGATCCTTCGGCTGTAGCTACCTAGATCATAGTATTCCATCACAATAACCCCCTAATTAAAGGTAGGAGATTACCACAATGGGCTGTTTCTCGATACTAGCGACATCAAAGCCGATCCAAGGCATAGACCCATCTTATATGAACTCCATTTGATCGAAGCACTCTTCTTGGCGACTGATCAACTTGTTGGCCGCGTGAGTGACGCGCCGTCCAATCCCTCCACAGTAGCTCACTGACAAGACCACAAACACCGCTCGCACAATCCTAAGACGGGCTTTTGAGAAAGCTGATGTTAGCAGTCAGATTGGTCTTTTCCGCCAACTATCACTTTTGGGGCTTGGTAACGTCGTGCGGCAGCCTCCGTTCTAAGTGGCGTTGAAAACGTGAAATTTGCGCTCATTGCGGGCGTCAAAAATGCGGGCACCCTATCCTTCTAGCGTGGCAACTGCATGGTCGTGAGAGGTATGCGGTCGATGCATGTTGAGAATGCGTCGAGCTTCATTCGATTGTCCCGAAATTGCCAGCGCATGCGCCAATGAAAACTCAATAATGTCGCGTTGCGCCCGGCTGCCGCCAAGGCGTTCGTGCTCAGACATGACACTTACGAATTTCTCAATCGCTTCATCCGCATTTCCATCCGCCAACGCACGGAATGCGCCTGCGACAGAAGCAACGGTGGGGCCTGCGGGTCCCTTTGCGCCGTCAATGGTTGATTCCAGACGCTCTCTGTTTCCAGCCATCGCATGCGCAAGAGCAGCGTGAACATCCGCAAAAGCCAAGCCAGGTGAAGGAAAGAACTGAACAGCATAGTCACTGAGTTGTTGCCAACGCTCCTGGGGAATTTGCTCGCCAGCCAAAAAGGCGCGGTGAACAATTGCCACACTATCAGTCAGAACGTTCAGTGGTGGCGCAGGAGGTCGGTCGGGGGAAACATAATCATCGAACAGCTTCCACATACCCGCCACATCGCCGCTCTCAAGCGCCCACAGAGCGACGTGCCAACTGAGATGGCAGTGCAGATACGCTGTGAAGGGATAGTCTTGCCAGAATTCGCGTAGATAAGCGTAGCCAGCGTCCGTTTCCCCGTTCTCATAGTAGAGATGGGCCCTGACATGTGCACTGTGTGCGCTGTCTGGCTTCAACTCAAGCGCGCGCTCGATGTTTTCCGCGGCCGGGCCAATCTGTCCGGCCTCCATCTGGGCAAACGCATGCTGGCAGAGAAACCACCAGTCGTCGCCATAGTGAGGCGTTAACATGGTTGTGTACGCAAGCTGCTCCGCCTCGCGTCCAGCCTGACCTGAAAACCCTATTAAGCCAAATACGCTGGTACATGTCTGTGCCAGCAAAATATCTCGTGGATGGTCTGCGACGTGATCTCGGATGCGTCTATAGGCCTGCGGTACACGCCCCTCAATGAGATCGCTGATAATGTCGATCTGGGCGGCTTCGCGCGGGCTGACGCCATGCGAAAGTTCTTTTGCGACGGCTATTTCACGCTTTGCATCTTGTCCACGCCCGACAGTAACAAGGTAGCGCGCAAGCCCAACATGAGGCATAGCAAAGCCATCATCTGCCCGCATTGCAGAACGGTAAGCTTCTTCAACATCATCAAAAGCACCCAGAAAACGGTCGATGCCTTTAACATAAGCGTCTCGCGCAGTTTGTGATGTGGTCGTTAGCGGGCTTCCGTACCGATCTTCAAGCATCCAAACCTTCCACTGTCTTTACCAAACCAGTCCGTCAGTGAGCTATATGAGCATGCTTAGACTTAAACGAGTCAAAGGAAATCGACATTACGAGGTGCCATGATTTCTGCATCCGTTCTTTTCGCAAGTCTCATGAAATCATCAAAATGCCGTTCAAACATTGTTGCTTCATCAAATCCCGATTTCCCAAAATTGGACTCCGAAAGCAATTTTGGGGATTATTGCATACGGCTCGACCCGCGTCCGGTTAGAGGAGAACGTAGGTATGACAACCCAAACTCGCCCACTCATTGATACGGCTTGGTTGGCATATAACCTGACTGAACCGAAACTACGCCTCATTGATGTTCGCTGGAAGTTTAGGGAGGAAAACGGCAAGGGCGTGGCCTATGACGATAGGAGCGAGTTCCAAGCCGAGCACATTCCTGGCGCAGTGTATGTCGGTATGTCGACAGAGCTTGCAGACAGCACTCAGAACACTCCCGATATGTTGCTCGAGCCAGCGGATTTTGGGAAAAAGATGTGCGAGTTGGGTGTTTCCAACGACAGTCATGTCGTGGTCTACGATGACTCCGGGCTTCCATTGGCGTCTGCGCGTCTTTGGTGGGCACTCTCGCACTATGGCCATAAAAACGTGCAGGTCTTGGACGGCGGCTTGCAGCAATGGAAACTCGAAGGTCGGCCCACTGAAACTGGCGATCTAACCGTTGAGCATGGTGACTTTGAACCAACAGTGCAGAGCAATTGGATTGCCCGCAAAGCTGATGTCTTGGATGCGATGGATAAGCCCGGAGTCAGAATTGTGGACTTTCTACCAAACGACCTCTTCCGAGGCGACGGAGTTCACACATGGGGAGGTCGCTCGGGACACATCCCAAGTGCCGTCAACATACCGGCGATATCGAACATCGATCCGGATTTGGCACACATACCCATTGCCGAACGTGCAGCTAAACTAAAGGAACGTGGTTCATTCAAGTTGGCGGATCATTCCAAGCTTCTCAAGCACTATCAGGACAAGGGAATTCAAACTGACGATGAGGTCATCGCCTATTGCGGCCGTGGCATAGCTGCTTCTTGTGGGCTCCTTGCGCTGCGCCAAATGGGGTTCGAAAAGTCCCGCCTGTACGATGGTTCATGGGCTGAGTGGAGCGCCGATGAGAGCCTTCCGGTTGAAACCTCGTGAGACTACGATTTTGGGTCACTTTGGGTGGTCCAATTATTGACGCGTCGCTAGGAGGATATTTTGATGACGGACAATTTCCGGCTGACCAAAGAGGCTGCGCAGAAGTACAACAACCATAGTGTGCCTGCGATGTTCGGCCCATTGGCTGAAGCAACAATGCAGAAGGTTCGGCTTCGAAGCGGCACTTGTGTTATCGACATCGCATGCGGCACCGGGGCTTTGACGCGAGAGATTGCAAGGAAACTGACGGGCGAAGGCCGGGTTGTTGGCGTAGATCTGAACGAAACCATGATTGAGGTCGCGCAGTCCAATCAGCCGGATTGTCGTCATGTGCTCGAGTGGTATGCAGCAGATGTAACCGAGTTACCTTTCGGAGATGCTACGTTTGACTATGCCTTCATACAACAGGGGCTTCAGTTCTTCCCCGACAAACCCGCCGCGTTGCAGGAAGTTCATCGGATCTTGCGCAATCACGGTCAGCTATTTTTGACATGTTGGCGTGCAGTGTCGCCCTTCAATGGAGCGCTTGCAAAAGCTCTCGAACGGCATGTTGGAACAGATGCCGCAACAAAGGCCAGAGCGCCTTTTTCGTTTCGAGATGGGGACATCATTTCGAACTTATTGGTCGATGCAGGCTTCGAGATAGCTCGTTACGAGCCGTTGGTACTAGAGCGAAGATTTATTGATCTTCGTGCGCAAATCATGGCGCTGCCAATCGAAACTGATCTTAGGGATGCAGGTGCTGACGTCACCAACAAGGTCGTGGAAGAGGTTGCAGACGCTTTGTCTAAATATGACAAAGAAAGCGTATTGCACGTACCTCAAGAAGCGCACCTTTTTGTCGCCGCGGCATAGGTGAACGACCATTGGCTCAGTTCTCAATTACGATCTTTACCATGGTCGAATGACAATGCGGCATTAGTGGCTGCCGAGCGTGGCTCCGCGTTGACGGTTGAGAGTGCATCAAACTATACTTTTGCCATGGCCAGCGGAAAATACATCGACGATTTGTCGGTTGGCGAAACCTTCGAAACCGGTGGCGTTACGCTGACCGAGGGAGCGATTATTGACTTCGCACTGGTTCATGACCCGCAGCCCTTCCACGTTAACAAAGTGGCTGCCGCAGAGTCGATTTTCGGTGGTCTCATCGCCAGTGGATTTCAGACAATAGCGCTTACTTTCAGGTTGTTCCGCGACACTGGTGTACTTACCGGCACCAACCTGGGTGGACATGGTATGGACGATGTACGGTGGCTGGCTCCAGTGTATGCTGGTGACACGATCAGCGTGTGCGTCACGGTTGAGGCAATTACACCATCACGTTCGAAGCCAGACCGGGGAACGGTCAAATTCCGATACCAGACATTTAACCAGAACGATGTTGAAGTTCTTAACCTGGTCATGCACCACGTGATGGCATATCGGAGTTAAGGCAGTTTGCAGCGACTTGGGCGCGGCGATCAGTTTGACATCCCGTTGTCATCTTCAAGAGTATCTTTGGGCTCGCCACATAAGGTTTCTATTGCTGCGGTCGTTCGAACGTCTGATCAATGCCTGCACGTCTGGCACTTCCTTGGGGCTTCACCGACGACAATTAAGTACGGACAAAAGAATTGCAGAACCAATTAGGGCGATTGTTACACCAGTCGTGGTCTCTTGAACCGCGACTTTAAAGAAGCCCGTGGAAGAAACTAGGCCGAGTTACTTCGCTTGATCACCCCTTTCTACGCACCACGACGATAAATTGGGTCATCGAAAAAAAGAAGCGTCCAACTTTTGCAAGGCTGAGCTGCTCGTCGAACCACGATTGCGCTATGTTGGGATCAACATGGTCATTTGCGACAGCGTATTGCTTCATGAGGTGCATCATCATGATTGCGAGACCATCAGGCCTTAGCTGGTGATCTGTCATTGTGAACGACAAGACATCTTCCACGTGGTCACCGTGGGCCTTTATTAGTGCAGGCAGTCTTTCCGGAACGGAACCACTCACAAAGTGCTGGTTCCAGGATGTCAGCATCTTTTGCATTCTGTCAGGCTCGCCGCTGAACCAAATCAAGCTACCAAAGTGTAGATCGCTGATGACGAGGCGCCCGTCGGGTTTGACGCACCGCAGCATGTCAGCCAATGCACCGTCTACGTCTTCGATGTACTCAAAGACCTGTACCGAGACGGCCTTGTCAGCACTCTCATCTTCAATAGGTAAGCTATTTGCGGCACCAGCACGAAACTCCACGTTTGCGTAGTTGCTGCATCGTTCTCTTGCGGCTGCTGTCATATCCTCGCTTGGGTCGATCCCGATGACATAGCCATCCGAGCCAACTGCGCGGGCCAACTCCGCTGTTAACATCCCGTTGCCACAACCGATGTCCAAAATAGTTTCACCGGGAGCCGGGCACAGCGCATCAAATGAAGCTTGTCTTCGCCGCGTCAATTCAGCTCCTTGATAGGCGATTTCAAGTAATCTCGTTGTCTCCGCGTCAAACTTAAGCAACTCTCCCCCCTTACAAAGCCCACAAGTCTCCAAACCTTATCAGAAAATGGGTTATCTACGAAAAGCAGAGCGGATCATTAAGGCTTGAACATGGATCTACCAAAATAACTGAAGGTGCCGACTGGTATCGACGAATTGGTTAACCTCGGGACGTAAGGACGCTTCTGCCGCTTTATTGTCCCAGCTTTTCGCGGCGGCTCGAACTTTAGAACAACATCAATTCAAGGGATGTCGAGGCCATTCTCCCGGCCGAAATCGATATAGAAGGTGTCGCTGCGGCATCGGTTTAAAGTGGCCTCGTCCGCTTGTCTTGGGTCGTTGCCAGGACTTTGAACACCTGTTCCTTCTATGAAGCGGTTCACGAGATTAAAGACACCGCACACTTGGATAGCATCAAACAACGCACTCTCCGACCAGCCTGCGGCGTAGACCGCTTTTGCATCGGCTTCCGTCATTCGTGATGGCGAGACGGTGAGCTTTTCAATGTATGCTAGTAACGGTTTAAGATGATCCTCGATGGGCGCCGTATCGCGGTCTTCCATCAGTGCCTCGATTGTCTCGACCTCAACGCCATAGGCTTTGGCGAAAACGATGTGTGCGCCATGGCAATAGGCACAAGCATTCAAGCCCGAGACATAGGCTGCAATCAATTCACGTTGGGCGACCGATAGGTCGCTCTCTCCCCTCATCACCAAGCTTTCGTACGCACAAAGCGGAGAAAGCTTGTCCGGAAAGGCTTGATAAACACTTCCCAGTGTTGCGTTCTCGGGCAGAGATGGAAACAGGCGTTTCATTCAATTCACTTTCAATCTTGTTTTGGATAACTTCGTCTCACGTGAGGAACCAACGGTGTTTACGCAACCTTAAAGCAATTCCAGGTTCCGCACAGAGATTCTGTTGGAAACCTGCGAACGGCAGGTTTGCCTGATTGTGTGGCAGCGTGTTCGTCACTTCGTGAAAGGTAATTTCGTGCGGTTCTCATAAAATATGCAAAGTCCGCTTTCTGCGCATTTCTGTCGTTGGGACATCGTGCAACATCGGTCAATTTGGGCTCAGTGCGGTCGCTCAGAAAAATTCAGTGAACGACCGGTGTGCGGGACAAAGCAGTCATTCGTAGAATCTCTAAAGACGAAGATGCAAATGCGTGATAGCTCCAGGTTATGGCCACGACATCTGCGCGAAATCGAACGCCCATACCTTACGCATTTGCGGTTATTGGTGTTCTTTTTGCTTCAATCTGTTTCGGGCTGGTTCCCTACTTCAGCCGCAGCCTGACCGATCAGGGCGTTGCACCCTATGCGGTCGCATTCTACCGATACATTGTTGCGGCTCTTCTTCTGCTTCCTGTTCTCATTGTGCATCGAAAAGAATGGCGAGAGATCACTTGGGGTCTTTCAGCCGGAGCCGTAATGGGGCTTGGTTGGATCGGATATGTAACGGCGCTGGAGAAGCTGCCCGCATCGACAGTGGGTGTGCTTTACATGACCTATCCGGTGTTCACCTTAGTTGTCGCTTGGGCTGTGTTTGGCGATGCACCCACGCGACGCGCCATGTTGGCCGCTAGTCTGATTGTGGTGGCAGCTGTCTTTGCTGGCTCGCCTGCGTCAGTGGCTGGGGAACATCTACCAACGCTGCTGCTATCCCTTGCTGCCCCTTTTGGGTTTGGCTTCGGAATCTGCGTCCTAGTACACAGGTTGTCACGGATTGCGCCGTTGGCACGTATCGCGTCAGTTTCTCTGGGGTCTGTTCTTGGCCTCGCCCCGCTCATCCTTGGTGCTGAGGTTGGAGAGCTTCTCCCAAGCGAACAATCCGATTGGCTATTCATTGTTGGTATTGGTCTGGTGACCGCTTTCGTGCCTCAGCTCATCTACACGATTTGCTCGCCTGTTATTGGAGCGTCCCAAACTGCGGTCGTCGGAAGTATCGAATTACCCACGATGTTTGCCGTTGGATATCTTGCTTTTGGCGAAGCCATCTCTTTTCCTCAAGCTTTTGCATGTGCCTTAGTGCTGGGCGCAATTGCGATCACAAGAAGTAAAAAGACGCGCACCGTATCGACCGTGCTTACAAAATTACCGAGGCGGTAGCATTGGGCTCGCCGCTGCTGTTCTCTGAGGTAAGCATCACTGGTTACTTGCTGCCCGAAGCGGGTAGCGAACGTTATGTGTTAAAGGACCGACGTTGACCGGCGGAAGATGTCGGTCCATTTTTGTTGTAGTGTACTCTCGTTTAGCAAAGGACCTCCGGATTATGAGGTACTTTATGATCGTTGCAAGCATGGGCATTTCTTCGGTTGCAACGATATCTGTGGCCGATGAGTTTTCGAACCTTGGCAAAGACCTCTTTGTTGAGCATTGCGCCAGATGTCACGGAATCGATGCATCTGGAAAAGGACCTGACGCAGCTGATTTGAAAACAGTGCCTGCTGATTTAACAAAGATTTCCGAACGCAGAGGGGGTGTGTGGCCCATGTTGGAGGTCATGTCGATCTTGGACGGTTATTTGAAAGTTCAAGAACCTCGCGATGACATGCCTATAATCACCGAATTGAATGACGGCCCTACTGTCGAATTCGATACGGGGAATGGTTTGGTTACGCGTATTCCTTCCAGACTTATCGATATTGCTGAGTATTTGGAGAGTATTCAGTCTCCGAAGCCGGAACGATATGTTCCGTGAAGGTCTGCTCCGCATTTGTGTACGCTAAAGAGTGCTGCGTTGGGCGGTTTCCGTAGTCGCCAAGAAGCAACGAATATGAGGATCGCGTTGTGGACGATGCCGTCGCGGTTTTGCCTAGCTTGCTTCAATATCAGGACTCGCGCTTCACAGCGGTCTAATCCAAGACTTCTTGTAACACTTCACCGCTCGCACCATTAGGACGTGCCGTGCTCAATAATGCAGACAGAGTGGATGCGAGAGCAGTCGTGCAAACACGGCGTGCGACCCGTTGCGGTTTTAAGTTCGTTCCAGCAAAGATAATCGGCACATGTGTGTCACCGCGCCACGGTGACCCGTGGGTGGATGTGACGGACAGACCATCGAAGTCTGCGATGAACCAGCCGGGTTTGAAGACTACGTATATGTTCCCGGATCGGGTGGGGAGGTAGTTGTTGCGGACCAAGCGCATGATGTCGGTATCGGGTAGGAGGTTTGCTTCGATAGCCGTACTGGGGACGGCGAATGCCACATCGGGAAAGGATAGAAGCTCTTCTGCAATAGCTGACTCCAGCGTGGGTAAATCAATATCACTGCGAGCCAATACTTCGGGGGCGATATTGAGATAGGGGTGATTATAACCTTCAAGCAATTTCCCGGTGATCCCAAACCGCTCCTTAAGCTTGGCTATCTGTTCCGTCGGGTCCCATGTGTCCGGAGCAACAAGGCCAGTTCGGATGCCAACACTCTCCAAATAGCCCGGCGCATCGGTGGTGCCGTGGTCCGCCGATAGAACGATCAAAACGTTTTCCAGCCCAATCCGTTCGTCGATAAACGCGAAGAGATTCATGAGAGTCTGATCGAGGCGGTATATCGTATCCTCGGCTTCAAGACTGGAAGGGCCAAACACATGGTTGACGTAATCCACGGACGAGAAGCTAACCGCCAGATAATCCGTTACCGCGTCTTGCCCGATACCCTCGGCATCAATCAATCGTTTGGCAAATTGCGCCGTCAGATCGTCGCCAGCGGGACTAAGTGTCAAAAAGGTCGTAAAGTAGGGATTTTCCAGCGGGTCAAACCCATTTTGCGTCGAAGAGTAGCGATGAGGAAAGGTTGTGCCGAACCCGGCGACATCCGTCTCCCATGGTTGGTTGTCGCGGTCGCCAAAGAGATAGGTTTCCTTTGGGTGCATCAACTCCCAAGAGGTTCCTTCAAAGGAGGCGCTCGGCGATGCGTCATTCCATGCGGAAACCCAATCCGGGTATTTGTCGTAGTAATAGGAGCTTGTGACAAAACGATTTGCGGCTTTTGAGAACCAGAAGGCTTTGCCGCTTTGTCCCGCCATTGTAATAGCCCCACGATCTTTGATTGAAACTCCAAAGACTTTGGCCGCACCAGCAGTGGAGGCGCTTAATTCGTCCGAAAGCGTCGTAACAAGCATAGCGCGTGGTGACCGCCCATCTGTGCCAGCTGCCGCCTGTGTCGGGTCAATTTCAATATCGTCATTGACGCCAGCGCCATCTCCAAGAAGCGGAGCGGTGCTGTCTTCAACGTTGTAGACAACGCGGTCCAAGGTTCTGTCGAACCATATGTTTCCGATCATCCCATGCACTGCCGGTGTTGCCCCGGTCGCCAAAGTGGCGTGCCCGACAACGGTCTCTGTATTGGCATGGCAATGATGGGCGTCCACATAGTGTACACCGTTTTCTAGTAAGTACTTAAGGCCACCCTCTCCAAGATTCTCAAAGTAGCGTGTCGGCAGATCGCCCCGAAACGCGTCAACGGTCAGCTGCAAAACGAGGCGAGGAGGTTCTTGCGCATACGCAGGAGCGACTGCAACCAACCACAAAGACAAACAAGCTCTCAGTGTTTTGGTCATAATGCTTCCTTTCGCTGTAGTGCGCAGCAGGTCAGTCGCGACTGCAATTGCGTGCTAGAAAAACCCTCTTCAATACCAAACTGATAGCAAAAACGCTTCACGTCTACTTCTTCCGACCTACCGCGAAAGAGCCTGCAACACCCAAACCAGTGTTCATACAAACAATTGCTTGGAATTGAGATGCCCGGATCGGTTTTGATCCAAAACAAGGCTTTGAGTCTCTTAAGATACTAAACTCTGCGCCAGAAACCCTGTTTCAGGTGAAACGCTATGACCAAAAACCTATCGGTTTTTCTTATTTTGGCTGGTTTAGTAATTGCTGGTGCGTTGCTGTATGTCGTTGTTGCCGAGGATGGCGATGAATTGCCGGTCGGATTTGTGCAAGGAAACGGGCGGGTTGAAGCGGAACAAGTCGAAATAGCACCAACTAATGCAGGTCGGGTTGCGAAGGTAACGGCAACAGAGGGCAGTATGGTTGCAGCCGGTCAAATCCTGGCCGAAATGGACATAGATGAGCTATCTGCCGCCCTGGACCGGGCTAGAGCCGAAGTAGCCTTGGCAAATCAGACAAGGGCCGAAGCAGAAGCGCTCGTAGTGCAACGCGAAAGCGAACAGCGTAGGGCCGAGCAAGAGCTTGATCGTGCCACGGCGTTGCTGGCAGGACAAAACATCTCCAAAACTATTTTTGAAGATCGCGATACCACTCATAAGGTTGCAACAGCAGTATTGGGCGCCGCCAAAGCCCGAGTTGCAACCGCAGAAAGCCGTATTGCTGCCGCTGAGGCGGAAGTGCGCAGAATTGAGGCACAGATTGAAGACAGCGCTCTAGTGGCACCTTTGCCCGGACGCGTGCTTTACCGGCTTGCAGAACCCGGAGAGGTGGTTGGCGCGGGCGAACCGATCCTGACTATTCTTGGCCTTGAGAATGTTTACATGGAAGTTTTTCTTCCGGCGCGTGAAGCCGGACTTTTGCCCATTGGAGCTGAGGCTCGCATCGTGCTCGACGCTTTGCCGGAATATGCGATACCTGCATACGTGAGCTTTGTTTCTCCCGAGGCACAATTCACCCCCAAACAGGTCGAAACCCTGGATGAGCGAGAGCAACTGGTTTTTCGCGTTCGCGTCCGTATCCCAATAGACTTGATTGAAAGTCGGATTGAGCACGTCAAAACCGGTCTGCGCGGTGTCGCGGTGATCCGGCTGAACCCAGCCGCTGCTTGGCCTGAGGCGCTTGAACAACGCATCCCAGAAGAGCTGTTCGAATGAGAGTAGAGGATGACGCCTGCGATATTCACATTTCAGGTGTTACGCACCGTTATCGCAAGCATGTCGCATTGGATTCTGTTTCGTTAGAACTGCCAGGCGGCCAGCTTGTTGGCTTTGTCGGGCCGGATGGGGTGGGAAAGTCTACACTACTTGGTTTGATCACCGGCGCAAAGAAACTGCAATCCGGCAGTATCGACGTTTTAGGCGGCCCGATTGGCGATTCTGGTCATCGACACAGCATTTGCCCAGCCATCGCGTTCATGCCGCAAGGGCTGGGTCGAAACCTGTATACGGAGCTGTCTGTACGCGAGAACCTTGAGTTCTTCTCAGGTCTCTTTGCTCAAGGGCATTCAGAGCGGGACGAACGTATCGCAGCGCTATTGGCTGCGACAGGGCTTGCGCAGTTTGAAGACCGTCTGATGGGCAAGCTCTCGGGTGGGATGAAGCAAAAACTAGGCCTTTGCTGTGCTTTAATCCATGACCCCAAACTATTGGTTTTGGATGAGCCAACGACCGGGGTCGACCCGTTGTCGCGTCGGCAGTTCTGGGCTTTGATTGACGCAATCCGAGAAAGAAACCCTGAACTGTCGGTGTTAGTGTCGACGGCGTACATGGAAGAAGCCGACGGTTTTGACCGGATTGTCGCAATGGACGCGGGTCAAGTCATCTTTCAGGGGAAGCCCGCTGAATTGAAAGGGAGTGATGTCGACCTCGAAGTAGCATATCGGCGTCTGAGAGCACGGAAGTTGCCCGTCGAACCGGCGGGGAAAAAAGAGAAGAATGAACAGATAGAATCTAGCCCAGTGATAGTTGCGCGTGGACTTACACGACGCTTTGGTGATTTCACGGCCGTAGACAACGTCGACTTCACAATCAATCGCGGAGAGATATTCGGGTTTCTAGGATCAAACGGTTGCGGCAAGTCCACGACAATGAAGATGTTGACTGGTTTGTTACCTTCCAGCTCAGGTGAAGCACTGTTATTTGGCAATCCTGTCGATGCGTATGATCGCAAAATGAGGCGTGAAATAGGCTACATGAGTCAGGCCTTTTCCTTATATGGCGAGTTGTCGGTACATCAGAACTTACAATTGCATGCGCGGATATTTGCAATTGCCGACCGTGAACAACGCGTTTCGGAACTCACTGAGCGCTTTGGGCTCGAGGAGCACCGGAATACGTTGGCGACGGCACTGCCCCTAGGGATCAAACAGCGACTGTCGCTAGCCGTAGCAGTGATCCACCGTCCGCGGGTGCTAATACTCGACGAACCAACTTCCGGTGTGGATCCAGAGGCACGCGATTCCTTCTGGGACTTGCTGATTGAGCTCTCTAGAAACGAGTCGGTTACAATCTTTGTGTCCACTCATTTCATGGGTGAGGCGGAACGCTGTGATCGCGTTTCTTTTATGCATGCTGGTAGAGTTCTAGCGGAAGGTACTCCGGCTGAACTGATCGCTGTTGAAGGGGCGGAAAACCTTGAAGACGCCTTCATTTCGATATTGGAAGCAGCAGAAAAACCAGTCTCTGTTGTCTCGCCAAAGGTGGGTTTTAGAACCAAATCCCACGCCGGGGGGGGAGCGTTTTCTCGTATATTGGCATATGCGCGGCGCGAAACCGTTGAAGTAGCTCGCGACCCGGTGCGTCTGGCTTTCGCGTTTCTGGGCTCTGCTATTCTAATGTTAGTTTTTTGCTTTGGAATTACGCTGGATATCGATGAGCTTGAATTCGCTGTACTTGACCTTTCTCAAGGGCCGGAGAGTCGTGCTTATTCGGCTGAATTCGCCGGATCGTCCTACTTTAAAGCCACATCGCCGCTGCAAAGCGCCAGCGAAGGGCGCGACCGTCTAGTGGCAGGTGAGGTCTCTCTGGTTGTTGAGTTGCCACCTGACTTTGACCGAAAGATGAGTACGGGTGAACCGACCCAGATACTTGCGACTGTAGACGGTGCTATCCCATTTAAGGGTGAGACGGTTGAAGGCTATGTTTCCGGACTGCACCAATCATTTCTCGCGGAATTTGCCCTTAACAACGGCAAAAGCCAGATAGGTATCGCCAGGATCGAACCCCGGTTTCGCTACAATCAGAGCTTTGAAAGCATCGCCGCGATGGCTCCGGCAATGCCTGCTATCCTACTGATTATGCTGCCAGCTGTTTTGACTGCCGTAAGCGTAGCAAGGGAACGAGAGCTGGGGTCAGTTGTCAATTTCTACGTGACACCAACCACGCGGCTTGAATTTCTAATCGGCAAACAAATTCCGTACATTTTGATCGCCTACGCAAATTTTCTGCTTTTGGCCGGAATGACCGTTCTTCTTTTCGGGGTGCCGTTAAAAGGAAATCCTTTCCCCTTGGCTGTTGGTGCCTTTCTTTACGTTTGGGCAACGACATCCTACGGGCTGTTGATCGCTACAATGACATCCAGTCAGGTGGCCGCAACATTTGCAACTGCCATCGCCTCAGTTGTCCCAACAATCCAGTTCTCAGGTCTGTTGCAACCTGTTTCAACGCTTGAAGGGGGCGCACAAGTGGTGGGCTCTCTTTGGCCTTCCTCATATTTCCTACACCTAAACGTTGGTGCCTTCACTAAAGGTTTGGGTTGGGAAGCCCTTGCGCCAGACATTCTGGCCCTAGCCTGCTTCGGACCCGTTCTGACACTGATCGCAGCCCTCTGTCTTCGGGCTCAGGAGAAGTGAATGCGGCGCTTCTACTGCATATTCTGGCTAGGCTTGAAGGAAGTGATGAGCCTGCGCCGTGATTGGGTGATGATGGCATTGTTGGTTTGGTCTTTCACGCTGGCCCCGATCATGGAAGCAACGGGAGTGGCAAGTTCTGTAAACAACGCCTCGATAGCGTTTGCGGATGAAGACGACTCGCCACTTTCTCGAGCACTTGCCACAGCGTTTTTTCCACCAGAGTTCCAACCGGTCGTCCAAATCGAACCCGGAAAAGGACCTGCTTACATGGATGCCGGGCGCTTTATTTTCGTTGTGGCTGTGCCCCCCGGATTCGAAAAGGATCTGCGCGCAGGGCGCAGTCCGGAGATTCAAGTTCTTATTGACGCAACCGCTATGGAACAGGCCGGTATTGGTGCAAACTACATCACCAGTATCTTGAGCGCTGAAATACATCGCTATGCAATAGGTATCGATCTAGTAGATGCTCCCTCAATCAGTGTCATTCTAAGAAGCGCCTTCAACCCAAACAGAGACACCGTACGTTTTGCTGGTATCGTTGCTTTGATCGGCCAGATCATGTGGCTCACAACTATATTGACCGGAGCGGCAATGATTAGAGAGCGAGAGCACGGGACCATTGAACATCTCCTTGCCATGCCGCTTGCTCCATTTGACATTGCCATTGCCAAAATTTGGGCGAATGCAGCAGTGGTTTTGGTCGCGGCTGGTCTTTCACTAACCTTTGTGATGCAGGGTTCTTTGGGCATCAGTATCGCTGGATCCAAGATGTTGTTTTTGGTTGGCACGGCGTTGTTTCTTTTTACTGCGACGGCGCTTGGGGTGTTTCTGGCAACCATTGCACGCTCTATGGCGCAGTTCGCGCTTCTGGTCATGTTGATTGTGCTGCCAATGCTAATGCTGTCAGGTGGAGAGACCCCAATTGAAGGTCAGCCAGCGTGGTTGCAGGCAGGTACTTTGGTTTTGCCGTCACGCCACTACATGTCAGCAAGTCAGGCTATTGTTTTCAAAGGCGCTGGTATTGAGACTGTCTGGCCGGAATTCGTTTGGATGACGTTGTTGGGAATTGCTTTGTTACTAATGAGCCTACGGCTTTTTCGGCGTTCTCTTACGCAGATCAGCTAACGCTCCAATCTGTTGGCTTTGACAGATTGGAGCGTTAGCTGATCTGCCTCTGAGGAAAGTTTGGATATCTGCTGGGCAGAAGTCAGGGCATCAGCGACTGTATGAGCGTTAGCCAAAAAATCTCTAGTCATGTTCGTACTATACGCCCCGACGGCTGGATTGCGATGCAATCGAGGTTTTCAAGGGCTATAGTCGCAAACTCAAAGGTTTGTAATGAAAGTGTGGATACCTTCTGCATCAAATGGGCAAGTCCAAGGCCTTCAAGCGACAAAAATCTCCGCCCGTTTCTGCACCCGACAAACTATGCATCCCAACTGGCACTAACGTTTCGATTGCAATTTAGAGCGACGAGATGGCCTTGATCACTGCTTTTCGGCTCTGAACAGCGCCGGTTTGTAGATACTCCATTGCTTTGAGAGCAGCTTCATGGGCTTGGACAGATGACCCGCCAACGCAATCTTCTACTACGCGGCAGAAGTAGTCTGATTGGTGGCCATCGACGAATGTGTAGTGCACACAAACATCTGTCAGCCCGCCGCACAACAAAAGTGTGTCTACCTTTAAACCGCGCAGCAGGATTTCGAAATCGGTGCCAAAAAATGCAGAATACCGTCGCTTCGGTACGATGTAGTCACCTTTGCGATATCCCATCTCATCTTTTGCAACTTCCGTTCTTGGATCACCTTCGAGACAGTGTATGTCTTCGTCACCATCCAGCTCACGGCCGAAGTCTATCCTATCGGGACGATGGACTTCTTGGATGAAAATGACTGGCACTTTGCTCTCATGCGCGGCGTCAACCAAATCACGTGCAGCGATCATGCGATCTTTGTAGCCCGGCATGTTGTCGATGGAGCGTACTTCGCTGTCATCAATAAATGTGCTCTTTTGAATGTCGATTACGATTAGGGCAGGTCTACCCTCGATCAGTTTCCTGGCTTGTTTGGTTTTAGTTGTCATGTTCGACCTCTAATTTGCCAGGTCGTCCTGAAAAAAACGCCCTTGCTTGGCCGGGTCGTCCCAGCGGGCAGATCAAACTTGACTAAATGTGCAACTGATTACGGTCAAGGGTGTGCTGCGTTGTTGTGGAATGAAAAGCATGTGTCCGCGCCTAGGGCAACATTGCCCGCAAAGCCGCCGCCAGGGGTAGGTGCAGAGAGTGTCTGCGCCGAGCGCAGATTGAGCAATGGTGCTAGCAATACCGACGGCGGCTATACAACTTGACCCATCGTTCTTAGTGTAAATGCATGAACAGATTTCGAAACGCTCAACCCTCTGATGCAATTCGATGCTTTGAGATCGAGACTGATGCCTATGAAGGCGGCGAAGCGGCTACCCTCGAAAAGATAGCAAAGAGAATCGAGGTCTATCCCGATGGTTTCCTTGTTCTTGAGGTCGAAGGCGAGATCGTCGGCTTTGTGAATTGCGGATGTGCATACGACGTCGAAATGTCTGACGAGGAATTCAAAGAACTTGTAGGGCATGACCCCGGCGCGCCAAATGTCGTTATTTTGTCTCTCGTCGTGGATCCGGCGCATCAAGGACAAGGCCTATCGCGGGCATTGATGACAGAATTCGTCGGCCGCATGAGAAAAATGAGCAAATCCGCGATCTACCTTATGTGCAAAGAGCATCACGTCCCGCTTTATCAGAGATTTGGGTACAACTATCTGCGTCCATCAACCTCTGATCATGGAGGAATGACTTGGCACGAAATGTCTATGCAACTTTGAACCGTTGTTTGGTTGAGCCACGGTGAGTGGAAATTCAACCTAGCGGTAGGATTTCCCCTTCGTCCGTATAGCAATCGCTCGCGATATTCAGGCGAACGTCAGCGTCAAGCCCAAAGCAATCATAGTTCCTAGTGGAGCAGTCGCTTCGTTTGGACTAAGCCTCGCTTATGACCTTCGAGGCAGTCGCTTCATTGATAGCCAGAACAGTGTTGTACAGCGTAGCCAGTCGAAGAAGTGATTTTACGTCGACGTCGTGTGGCAACGCTGATAGTGGATCAATGAAAAAGATCAGTGTGTCGAGCTTCCCTTCGGCAATCATAGCGCCGATTTGAGCGTCGCCTCCCAGCGGACCACTTTTGAGACGCTTGATAGGTACGCCGACTTCATCTGCAATTCGCCCGCCGGTCGTGCCAGTCCCAAAAAGCTCCATCTTGCTCAATGCGGTTTTGTGGGATTTGGCCCACTCGACCATTGTGTCTTTCATCTGATCATGCGCCACAAGCGCGACTCGGTTGCGGCCGTTTGGACCGTCGCTCCCATTGCTCATGATGTTGCTTTCCTCGGTGTTGAAGTGTCCGTAGCCCAACTCCATGCCAGCGGAGACTTACGCTTAAGTGCGCCACTCAAATGTTGCCGCATTCTGTAGGAGGCATCCACGGTGTTACCGGATTCCAGGAGTGTAAGGATTTCAAGATGCTCAGTACATTGTTCTATCAATCGTTGATGGTTCACTTCGGCTCGGTACTCCATAAGGCGTCGCATTCTATTCACGCGTTGGAGTGCCATGAGAAAGAACGGGTTTCCGGACAACTTGATGAGCTCCTCATGGAATAGAGCCCCGCTTTCTAGCAGCGCTTCTCCATTAACGGCGTCCATATCCATATCGAGCATTCCCTGCTGAATGCGCCGCTGTTCATCCAGGACTTTGTGATCGAGTTCAAACGAGGGCTCCAGCATGGCGGCTGGTTCTATCGCCATTCTGAACCTGTAAATCTCATCAAATGCCTCGGGTGTTTTTGCGACTGGAAGAAACCGCCAGCCGTAGCCTTCTTTGCGTTCAGCCCAACCTTCTCGAGAAGCGCGGATCAACAGTTCTCCGACCTTAGCTTTAGTCCAGCCGTACTTCTGCTTTAAGAACTGCTCAGTAACTTCTTCTGGAATTTCATTTGTTAGCCAATCGTTTGCAAGCAGTTGGTATTCGTCCAGTTCGCTCGGGTCGACAGTATCCAGGTTTTCTTTGATGGCTGGAGGCAACTTGTCGGCCACAAAGTACCCGCGGTTTTCCAGGCGGATGAGAACATCTTTTTCCTCTAAGGATATAAGCGCCTCGCGCACTGGGGTTCTGGATACGCCATACCTGTCGGCGACTTGCTGAGCGCTTATATGCTGGCCACCTTCAAGTGTACCCGCAACGATATCATGCAAAAGACGGTTCGATATCTTCTTTGACAATTCGCTGGCTCGCATCGGTACGCCTGACTCCTCTTGCCGCTCTCACCTACGTAGATTGCATCTGACAGCTAACATACAGCCAAATTTTAGGTTTTCTACACGTAAAAAGCCAAAGGAAGGTGGATTTTACACTGCTGAGACGATGATGTTCGCGTAAATTGGATTGGTTTTATGACTGTTTGAGCGAAGTTCTTTCATTTCAGGTGAGTGCCGATTCTTCGAAAACACATAATAAAACATATACTTGAAAGGTGTCGGGAAATAGCTCGTTCGATCATTTTGGTTTTTTTGATTAAAAAAAGCAAAATAAGATTGGCTTTTTGCGCATCAATATGCAATCAAAATAGCCAGTGCGGGATTCGCGCTGAAAAACACTTGGAAAACTGGGGAGGATTACCCGTGTTCATGAAATTTACTCGCATCGGCGCCATTGCTGCTGCGGCAGCCGTTGCCGGCGTGACTGGCGCGTCCGCCGAATTCAAAGCTGAAAGCCCGCAATGCATTGCGCCCTCAAATCCCGGTGGCGGATGGGACTTCATCTGTCGGACAACAGCAAAGTATCTTTTCGATCTCGGGATCATCGAGGATTCGATGCAGGTTACCAATATGAGCGGTGGGGGCGGTGGAGTTGCGTTCGCGCATGTCACGAAAGAGCGCAACGAAGACAACAACCTTATCGTTGCGGCTTCTATGAGTACCAGCGCTCGAATTGCGCAGGGCATTTACGAAGGCGCCCAACAGGATGACGTGCACTTTCTTGCGACTTTCGGAGCTGAATATGGAGCCATCGCTGTTCCCGCAGACTCCAAATACACCTCTCTGTCTCAGATGATGGATGACATTGTCGCTGATCCAAAATCAGTTGGGATCGCGGGTGGTTCGTCTGTGGGCAGTTTTGACCACATCAAGCCCATGTTGGTCGCCCGCGAAGCTGGCCTCGAAGATGTTACCCAGATGAAATATGTATCGTTCGATGGTGGCGGTGAAGCCATGACCGGCCTGCTTTCTGGTTCGGTCGAGGCGCTGTCTGGAGATTTCTCCGAGATGCTGGGCTTCCTAGAGTCGGGTGATATCCGGGTAATCTCGATCCTGGCTCCTGAGCGTCTGAAGAATTATCCGGATATTCCTACTGCAAAGGAGGAAGGCTTCGACGTCGTTGGCGCGAACTGGCGCGGCCTTTACATGCCGGCTGGTGCAACTGACGAAGCTAAAGAGTTCTGGAAGAACGCGATCATTACGCTGACCGAGGATCCTGGGTTCCAGGCAGAGCTCGAAGCAGCTGCTATTGAGCCGTTCAACAACTTTGGCGACGACATGTACACCTTTGTTGAGGGCAGTATTGCGGACGTGACCAAGCTCTCGAAAGAGATCGGTATCATCCAATAAATGTCATGCTTGCCCAACCGGTCGCATCTGGTTGGGCACCTAAAATAAATTCCGGAAATCTGGGAGGAAACTATGAGTGACCGCATCTTCGGCGGTTTCGGGCTGGCCCTTGCGATATTCTATATTTGGGCCGCATCGATCATCAAAGACAGTTTCATGGTCGATGTCGTGGGTCCGCGCGCCTTTCCTTACATCGTGGGCACCGTGTTAGGCCTTACGTCGCTCTACTTCATAATCCGCCCGGATGAAGAGCCTAAGTGGCCAGGGTTGCGCGACTTTGCCGAGATATTGTTCGCCACTGCTGTGATGTTTCTATACGCATGGTCTCTTTCCGAGATTGGGTTTGTTATCGCGACAACCTTTGCAACTGCCTACCTAACCTGGCGACTGGGAACCACTCCGCTTTGGTCGCTCGTCGTAGGCCTGCTGACAGCCATCGGTATCTACGTCGTTTTTCACCTAATCCTAGGCCTTGCTTTGGCCGAAGGACCATTGGGGTTCTGAGGGGTCGCCATGGAAACGCTTGCACTTCTTGTTGATGGATTCTCGGTTGCGTTGTCACCGCAAAATCTGTTCCTTGCTGTCGTTGGATGCTTCCTCGGCACTTTGATGGGAGCATTGCCTGGCTTGGGCCCGGCAAATGGGGTCGCGATCCTCATTCCGATTGCCTTCTCGCTCGGTCTTGGGCCCATCCCATCTCTCATCCTGCTTACAAGTGTCTACTACGGCGCCATGTACGGAGGTCGAATTAGTTCGATCTTGCTAAACATCCCGGGCGATGAACCCGCGATGATGACGTGCCTCGATGGATATCCGATGGCAAAGAACGGTCAGGCCGGCGAAGCCTTGTCTTTGGGTGGCATCGCATCTTTCTTTGGGGCGTTTGTCGCAACAATTGGCCTGGTGATTTTGGCGCCACAGTTGGTCAAAATCGCGCTGCTTTTCGGACCAGCTGAGTACTTTGTCCTCTTTACAGTCGCATTTGCGACACTGGGTGGTGTGTCCTCTACGAACCAAGCCAAATCTGCTTTCGCAGCTGCACTAGGGCTGGGTATCGCGATGATTGGCAGTGATAGCCAAACAGGGTCGCAGCGCTTCACCTTTGGTGAAATCCACCTCTTCGATGGCATCGACTTCTTGATCGCTATCGTTGGCTTGTTCGCCTTGAGTGAAGTGTTGATTTTTCTCGAACATCATCGTGGCGGTGCCGTTGGATCAGCTGGCGCGACGAAAGTTGGGCGCATCTTGCCAGACTTCGGCATGATCAAGCGCTGCTTGCCTTCAATCGCTCGCGGCACTGGTCTTGGTTTCTTCTCAGGCGTCTTGCCAGGTGCCGGAGCATCGCTGGGGTCATTCCTTGCGTACTCACTGGAGAAACAAAGCGTCGACCGGGATGGGAAATCCTTTGGAAAGGGCGATCCGCGCGGTGTTGCAGCTCCGGAGGCAGGCAATAATGCGGCCGCTGGAGGCGCGTTGGTGCCGATGCTTTCGTTGGGCGTACCGGGCTCGGGGACGACCGCCGTTCTGTTGGCTGTTTTGCTGCAACTTAACATTACCCCGGGACCACTGCTCTTTACAAAGAACCCGGACGTGGTTTGGGGGCTGATCGCGGCCTTGTTCATCGGCAACATCATTCTGCTTTTGATGAACGTTCCGTTGGTCGGGTTGTTCACGCGCGTGTTGCTGGTGCCGACGCGCATTCTGATGCCTGTCGTCGCCATGATCTCGTTCGTTGGGATTTACTCGATAACGGGCTCCACCTTCGATGTAATGCTCATGGTTGGTTTCGGTTTTGCAGGCTGGCTTCTACGCAAGCTCGACGTGCCGCTGGTGCCAGTCATCTTGGGCATCCTTCTTGGCAACCAGATGGAAGTGAACCTTCGCCGCGCAATGACGATTTCGGACGGGGATTGGTTGGCGCTAGTGGGAAGTCCCCTCGCAATAATCCTCTGGCTTATCGCAATCGCCGGTTTCGTATTGCCCATGTTTGTTGGCCGTCGGGTTAAGGACCGCATGGATGCGCAGCGCCATGACGAAGAGGCATCGGTGGGGGATTAAACCCACCGGATTTCAAGAATGACTGGCTTCGGCCAACAAGGAGACAAAAGATGCGTATCATGACATTGCCCTGCGATGGCATCGGACCTGAAATCATGGCGGCGACTTTGGAAGTCGTTGAGGCCGCCAACAAGAAGTACGATCTGGGATTGACGTTTGAAGAAGAAGAGTCCGGTTTTACCAGCCTCAGGAACCACGGTATCACTCTGCGTGACGACGTGTTGGAACGTGCACGAACTGAGTTCGATGGGGTCATTTTAGGGACGCAGTCCCATATGGACTACCCGCCGGTCGTTGAAGGAGGTCGTAATGTTTCGGCCGGGTTCCGTATCGGCCTCGATCTTTATGCGAATGTGCGGCCGGCCCGCAGCCGTGACTTTCTACCAAACAAAGCGCCCGGGATGGATCTTGTGATCATGCGCGAGGCGACGGAGGGATTCTATCCTGACCGCAACATGTACAAAGGCGTCGGAGAAATGATGCCCGATCCGGACATGGCTTTGTCGGTTCGCAAAATTACGCGACACGGATCAATGCGGATTTGCAGAGAGGCTTTCAAACTGGCCATGCAACGGAAGAAGAAAGTCGCCGCGATACACAAGGCCAACTCTTTTCTCATGACCGACGGCCTGTTTCTGGAATGCTTTCGCGAGGTGGCGAAGGACTACCCTGAAGTCGAAACCGAAGAGTTGATTGTCGACGCATTTGCAGCCCTGCTGGTTCGAAAACCGCACGAATATGATGTTGTCGTCGCGACTAATTTCTACGGCGATATTCTCTCGGACCTTGCCTCTGAATTGTCGGGGTCCTTGGGGCTCGCTGGATCGATTAATGCAAACGCCGAAACTGGCCTATGCTGCGCGCAAGCACAGCATGGTTCCGCCCCGGACATCCAAGGGCAAAACGTTGCGAACCCGACATCACTTATTCTCTCTGCTGCCATGATGCTCATATGGCTCGGCGAGCAGAGAGGAATTCCGAAGCTTATGGAGGCTGGGCAAACCATCGCAGATGCAGTTGATGCCGTCATCGATGATCCTGCAACGCGCACCCGTGACCTTGGTGGCACCGTAAACACCGACACCTTCGGGACGCTTGTGGCCGAAATGGTCTCCAAGGAAACGATCCCGGCGTGATTGGATCTCCCGGTGGGCAAGCGTGCCCACATCAACTGGTGGCGTCGCTCCTTGCGGCGTCACCCGTCTTGAGCTGGAGCAATTATGAGACGACCAAGATTAGCGTTGATCCATGCAACCCGCGTTGCGATTGATCCAATCGAAGTTGCAGCACGCGAGCACTGGCCGGAAGCAGAAACCATTACGATCCTAGAAGAGGGGTTGTCTTTAGACAGGTCTAAGCAAGTCGAATTGTCCGATGATCTTTTCCGGCGCATCGTAGACCTTTGCCAGTATGCGGAAGGCGCTGACGCAGATGGTGTACTGTTCACGTGCTCAGCATTCGGAGCCGCAATCGAAAGAGCAAATTTCGAGGCGCTCATCCCAGTCATGAAGCCGAATGAAGCGATGTTCGATGCGGCTTTCTCATACGGTGATCGCATCGCAATGATTTATTCTTTTCCTCCAGCTGCGGCAGGTATGGAAGAGGAATTTCTAGATGCTGCTAGGGCGCGCGGCAGCAATGCGGAGATCACGTTATACTATTGCTCTGGCGCGTTGGCTGCAAAGCAAGCGGGTGATGATGAAAAACACAATCGCCTGATTGCGGAAACCGCATCAAGTATCAACGACGCTGACGTTATTCTTCTAGCCCAGTTTTCGATGTCTGACGCCGTTGAGGATGTCCGTAAGACAGTGCAGATTCCAGTGTTGACCAGTCCACAGGCGGCGATTCACGAAATCCGACGGCGCGTCGAAGGCAATCAGTGAGGGTGGTTCAATGCTAATCGGTGTCATTGCAGACGATTTTACCGGTGCGAGTGATATTGCGAACACCTTGGCCAAGGGCGTTGAGCCGGAAGGTGGATTACGAACGGCTCAGTTCCCGGGTATTCCAACAACCCCGGCCAACGAAGAGATCGAAGCGGGTGTGATCTCGCTCAAAAGCCGCACTGCACCTGTCGAAGAAGCTGTTGCGGACAGCTTGCGAGCCCTGCGGTGGCTTAAGGATCAAGGATGCCAGCAGTTCATCTTCAAGTATTGCTCGACCTTTGATTCCACGATGGAGGGAAATATCGGCCCGGTTGCGGAAGCGCTGGCCAATGAACTGGGCGCGCAAAAGGTTGTGTTCTGCCCGGCTTTCCCGACGACAGGGCGCACCGTCTATCACGGCCATCTATTTGTGCTCGGCAAGCTGTTGAACGAGTCCGGGATGGAAAATCACCCCCTTACTCCGATGACGGATGCCAACATCAGGCGTTGGTTGCAGCATCAGACCGAAGAAGCGGTTGGGTCGGTGCCAGTTGACACCGTGAAGCAGGGGCCAGAGGCGATTGCTGATGCGTTGCAGAACGCAAACGAACGCTTTGTAATCGGTGATGCGATCTCGGACGAGGATTTACTGGCTTGGGGCGAGGCTCTGAAGGATGCCCAGCTCATTACTGGGGGATCTGGGATAGCGCTGGGGCTACCCAGAAACTTCGTCAGAAGAGCTTCGTCCAAAAAAGGTGGCAGTGTGTTTACAGGTATCACTGGGCCCGCTGCTATCCTTGCAGGGTCATGTTCAGGTGCAACCCGTGGGCAGATCGATGTTCATGCGGAATCCAATCCAACGTTAGCCATCGATGTTCCGGGTGTCATGTCCGGGGAAGTGACCACGCAAACGCTTCTGGATTTCTTTGAAACGCATCCGGGTCAGGCGCCGCTCGCGTATTCATCAGGAAGCCCGGATGATGTGCGCGCGATCCAAAACAAATTCGGTCAGGTGGCTGTGGCGGAAAAGCTGGACAATCTCTTTGCAGATACAGCACGAGAACTTGTTCAGAAGAGCTACAAGCGATTGGTGGTGGCGGGAGGAGAGACGTCGGGAGCTGTCGCCAAGGCTGTCTCTGAGGAACTGGGGTCTCCAGCCATGTCAATTGGGCCAGAAATTGACCCGGGCGTGCCAGTCCTGAGCGTTGGAAAATCTGAACCCATTGCACTGGCTTTGAAGTCTGGAAACTTTGGCGCTCCGGACTTTTTCGCTAAAGCGCTCAGAATGATGGAGGTCGGTAAATGAGATCTGAAGAATTGGCTTTACGGCAGCAGATGTCGGGACTGTGTGCCTCGCTGTTTGCACGTGGCTTTTCCGTCGGGACAGCGGGCAATGTCTCCGCACGCCTTGATGACGGAATCCTCATGACGCCAACCAATTCCACCTTGGGTGATATCGACCCAGAGCGTATTGCCAAGATTGATTTGGATGGAAACCACGTTTCAGGAGACAAGCCGACCAAGGAAGTTTTTCTGCATCAAGCCTTCTATGAGACGAGGCCACAAGCTGGTGCAGTGGTGCATCTGCATTCGACCTGGGCCACTGCTCTGTCGTGTCTGGAAGACACCGATCCCAATGACTGTATTCCACCGCTTACACCATACGTGGTCATGCGCGTCGGCACGGTCAAACTTGTTCCATACGTTAAGCCGGGTGATCCGAACTCCGGTGATTTGATCCGCGAACTGGGCGGCCAGTATAGTGCGGTGCTGTTGGCTAATCACGGCCCCGTCGTTTCAGGGAAGGATCTGTTCTCAGCGGTCTGTGCAGCAGAAGAGCTGGAAGAAACAGCCAAGTTACTCTTGGCGCTGCGAGGTATGCCAACCCGAATGCTGGATGTAGCTCAAGTTGCAGAACTCAAAGATACTTTCGGAAGGATGTAATCCATCATGAAAACCGCTGACCTTATCGATCACCATGCGTCAGAGCTTACACTTGTCCACCTGCCGTTTCGGCAGTTCGGGATAAAACCATTCTTTGCGGCGCACATACAGACAGTGAAGTGCTTCGAAGATAACACGGAACTTAGGGCGCAACTGGAAACACCCGGTGAGGGGCGCGTCTTGGTTGTCGACGGCGGAGCATCAACGCGAATTGCAATTCTTGGCGATATGTTGGCTGATCTTGCGATCAAAAATGGATGGGCTGGTCTCATCCTGAACGCCGCAATTCGAGACAGTGCCGAAATCAATCAAATGGACACTCTGGTATTCGCCTTAGCGACCAGCCCCGTCAAAAGCGCGAAACGTGGATGGGGCGTAATCGGGGAGCCGGTGACCTTCGGTGGGGTTAAATTCCATCCTGGTGATTGGGTTTACGGCGACGCGGACGGCGTGTTGCATAGCAAGAAGCGATTGGTCTGATTTCGAGTTTTGCCAAGTTCTCACAGCATGGTGCTATCATAGTCACGGCAGCAGTTGCTGGCTGGCTTGTATCGCTTACAGGCATTCCACTGGGGTGGATGATCGGGTCAATGTTGGTGACCATCGCCGGGTCGTTGAAGCAGTTACCTGTCAAACTACCGGGCCCTATGTTGGACCTGGTAAGAGCAACTGTAGGTGTGATGTTAGGAGCATCCTTTACGCACGAGTTGCTTTCCTCTTTTGGTGCCTGGTGGGTGTCGCTGGCCTTCTTACTGTTAGCCCTTGGAACAATGTACGTCCTGGGTTTCTACCTATTACGACGCATTTCGCGCTTTGATGCATTGACAGCTTCTCTGTGCGCAATGCCGGGTGGCATTGCCGAAATGGTGTTGCTGTCCGAGCAAAAGGGTGCGGATCAGGCTCGTGTCGCTATCGTTCATGCGTTGCGCATTGCATTAGCAATTTTGCTGATTCCGCTACTAATCAACCTGATTGCAGACTTCGAAGTCATTCCACCCGAAGCGCAAACACAGCTGGCTTCGATCACGTTCACCGATTGGATTTGGATCATCGGATGTATTGTTGTGGGAATGCTAGCACGGGGTAGGGTGAAGCTGCCGGCACCTATTGTGGTAGTGCCGATGATATTCAGCGCGGCCGTCCACTTGCTGGGATGGACAGAATTCGAGGTTCCGGTTTCTGTGACTGCGTTGGTGCAGATCTTCATAGGCATTAATGTTGGTGCACGGTTTTCCGGAGTGCCCATCAAAGCACTGATCGCAGCTCTTGGTGCAGCGGCCATGGTTGTCGCTCTCCAGATTTCTGTGGCCTTTTCAGGCGCATTGGCTGTTGCGAACGTGTTGGAGACAGACCCGGTCGCACTTGTCTTAGCCTATTCACCTGGAGGCTTGGCGGAGATGTCAATCATCGCGGTGAGCGTTGGTCGAGATGTTGCGTTCGTCGGCGTGCATCATATTTTTAGGGTCTTGGCGGCGCTTGTTTTGGCGCCTGTCCTCGTAGCGGCTCTGTCAAAGCGGGATATCGAGCATTGAAGAATCCGATGAAGTTCACTCGCTAAGCAATCGATGCCGCCTTTGCCGCAAAAGCTTGTATGTCGCCAAAATACAAGTTGGCTGACTGGAGAAGGCCAACCGAGCCGCGCTACATTGAAAGGGATCTACCACAACCTCGCAATTGAGTTGTGTTGTTCGGTTTTGGGTTGAATTATTCCAGTTGAAATGCACTTTTGATTGAGTTTTGGTGCGTTCAAGTTGATCGAGCTACGCTAGGTCAATCGACAATTGAGCGCGTATGGTGAACCGTGCAAACTTATGGGCAAATCGTGCAAACTTATGCGCAAATGCTGTGCAATATTATGGGCGAAGACACCCAGATTTTCTGAATAAAATCAATGATAGGAATGCAGCGTTATGCGCGTCCCTACAGCGGTTGTAGGTTTGCGCATAACACTTCGCACACCCCATAAATTTGCGCAGTTCGCCCACAGTTTTGCGCTGCGCGATTGTCGGCATTGGCGACGAATTCAATCAGTTTTGGCCTAGTCGTTGTGGTTTCGACCCTTTGCATTTCTCAATCCCGCAAAGGGCCACTCTAAGGAAACTTGGATTCTCGCGAAGGTCTGCGATGCGCAGAAAGCTGACATTGCAAAGTTGCCGTTCAAAGTTTCGCTTGCCCGACCTGACCGTCCCAGATGGTCGGAGGCTCTTCTTGGAAGTGCGGCACTTTAGATTGTTGGCCTAATTGAGGCAAATTTAGGTACAGAGCATTTTTGGGCTACGTCAGCCAACGTAAACGCCAGGGAATATGGGCAATACGAAATCCAATTATCCAGATGACAATTGACGAACTATTGGTCGACTAATCTCATTGTCCGAGTAAAACCTACCATGCGAGCTTCAGCGCTGCTTTCGTTTGACCGAAATAATGCATCCAGAATGTTTTGGATGCCTTGCAGGCACATCCCTTGCCATAGCGTCCACGTTTCCGAGGTGCCGCAACGCTCCGTTGTTCAGCAATACGCCTCGCCCAGCATCATACCGGCGCTGTCCAAATCCGCTGGCAACGCATTCCCAGTCTTCCTTGGCCGCCGCGTTGCGGAATCTCGGTAGGTCGTGCGGGTCATGTCGTCCAGGTGTTGCTGCGACGTGATCATGTTTCTTCGCATTGCTTTGGTGGGTTAAATGGTGGGTCACTTGTGTTGTGCCAGGTTGCTGGATAGTACCGGTTGTCGGCCTCGGCCTAGGGCGCATGATTGTCACGACGCCTTGTGGTTTCGGATGTCCTGGGACTGCCACGTGAGTTGCCGTCGGTTTCGGTGTCAACTGTGGAACCTGACCAGGAACCGCCGTGGGAACCTGATTGGGGGTTGCGGTTGGGACAAGCGGTGGTGTCGCTGTAGTGCCGCTGGGTTGCGGAACACGGCCGGGCACTGCGACCGGAATCTGGTTTGGTGTTGCAGTCGGGACGAGCAGTGGCACAGCAGTTTGACCCGTAGGCTGAGGTGGGACCTGACCAGGAACTGCGACTGGTATTTGGTTTGGCGTTGCGGTTGGCACAAGTGGCGGAACCGCTGTTGGGCCGGTAGGTTGAGGCGGAACCTGGCCAGGGATAGCTATCGGAACTTGATTAGGAGTTGCAGTCGGAACTTGCGGCGGCACCGCGGTAGGACCGGTAGCCAATGGTGGAACCTGATTGGGAACGGCTGTCGGAACTCGGTTTGGTGTCGCGTTTGGTGCCAAAGGCGGAGTTAGCGTCGGCGCTACTATCGGTGTGGGAACCTGACCAGGAACCGCTATTGGTGTCGCAATAGGAACCTGACCGGGAATTGCGTTCGGAACCGCGCCCGGAGCAAGGACTGGAACAGTAACGGACGTGGGTGTTTGCTGCGTTCCCTTAGGCGGCAACTGATTTGCCACCGGCTGAGTTGGGCCAGTAACTTGATTACCTGCCCCTTGCCCACCAGCCTGCCCGCATCCTTGGCTCGACTGGTGCGGGTTCCCTACGCCTCGGCACCACCCGTAGTGATTTCCGCGGGCAACGACCTGAGTAGCGGCCAGTTCTGCAATCAAACAAGCTGCAGTAAGTAAAACAATGCGGTTCCGTTTCATAACATCCTCACCAACTTGTTGTCAGAGCAAGATACGCGCCAGGATCGCCAGATTCGGTTAAAGGGCCGTCTCTCAAAGGGACACCGACGTATCCGGACAGAAATAGGTTTCGCTTGAACTCGATGTCCAAACCCAGACCTGTGGATGCCAGTGTAGCATTATCAACTTCAAAACTCGCAGGGTCATTGTTCGAGATGTAACCCACGTCGAAAAAGGCAAAGGGCGTTAGCCGATGAATGCTCTGAGAGCTGGGGAAGTAGGAGTGAGATACTTCGAATATCGCAGAAATCCCGGAATCACCGTCTACTTCGTCAAACCGATATCCGCGCAAAGCGTAACGATCACCAAGGAAGTACTCTTCAACAGAGGGCAGCCGGTCTGTTGTGTACTGCCCCCAGATCTCGGTGCGCCAAGCTGTGTTGGGCGACAAGCCCGTAAGTGGGCTTTCGTATCCGACGCCGCCTCGTAGATGCCAGAAAGAAGAGTCCCCGTCGTCAAAACTCGCGTCTGTCGTGTCGTTGTCATTGTCACCAAAAGATAAGGTTAGCCCCGCTTCCAGAGCTTGTCCCTTTGGATAGTTTTGCCCGTACAGATAGGTAAGGCCAACAACACTTGCGTCACTGGACAATGGAACGCCACCGCTAACAGAATCCGATTCTGAAAGGCGATAATCCAAAAGCAGGTATCCATAACGAGCAACATCGCGGATCACAGGATAACCCATCGCAACGGTGAAGTTCTCGCCGTCAATATCTGTTCTGGCAAAGTCCCCTGAAATGTCGCGTTTTGCGTTGACGTTCCCATAAAAAATCTCACCGTATAGACCATTGCTGTTCAGCGGCGTGCGATAGGTAAGAGCGCCCCACAATGAGTGTTCATCGTCTTTGTCCCAATTGTAATTGCCTGATCCCTCAAATCGCAGCAAATCTCCGACGGTCAGCGTCGAATAAAACTCTTGTACGACATAAAAACTAAGCGCTTCTCCAAGCTCACGCGGAGGGTTGTCGAGTGTCGCACTACCGGCTTGTTTTCGCAGTGGCTCTCCCAATACTCTCAGCCGAGCACCAGCCTGATCCGGGTAATCAAGTTCGGTCGACAATTCCAAGTCAGGTATGTCCTCGGCCAGCATCACTGCCCGCTCAAATCGTTTCAGCGTTATGGGATAGGAGGTGGTGAGGGGCTGAAAAATCTTCTCTAGTGTTTGGAACGTACGCGTATCTACACCTTCAATTTCGATGGTTTGAATGCGCCCTTCATTAACAATTATGCTCTGCCCATCAGGACCGGGCCAGGCTTCAGCCAAAAAATAACCGTCTTCTCGGTAGATCTGAGTGATCGTTGATGCGACCTCCACCGCTGTGATGCGCCCTGACCGATTGAAGGCCAATTGACCGGCAAAAGTTAACAGCTCATCCGTATCATACACCGTTACGCCGTTGACTGAGTGCTGTGATGCTATGTCCCAGGTTTGTGCAATGCTGTATTTTGGAACCGAAACAATGGCCACAAAAGTGCAAATGATCGCAATTACAACCGAGTTGGTCACGGGCATTTTCTACAACCTTTGCATGATTGAGAATGTTAGAGCCTAATCCTATTACGAGGTTTGAATGTCTGAGCTTGCCGTTATTCAAATTTGATCACGACTGGTGCTTTCGAGATACACAGCAAACAGACTACAATGCGCCTTCGTCGCCCAGGAACTCGATACCAGCGGTCGCGCCATCACTGTAGGCAATGCAATTCCAAGGAGCACGATCCTCGCCAACACCGACAGTGACTTGTGTTCCAGCCTCGCTGAACGCGGATGAGAGCACAACGACTTGCGAATTGTTCGTCGTCTTGGCTACATCTCGCAAACATGCTTGCTGAGCCGGTGTGAGCTCGGCGGACGCACTGGATGTACTCGCGTCGTCACAGGCCGCAAGCATTGCGAAACAAGTTGCGCCTGAAATCATCACCATCTTGTTGGTCATTTTCTTCTCCCTCTGGGTCCGTTGAAATTAGTGAAATTGGATGCGTTTACTTGAAGCTCTCGCGTCTGCGCAGCCAATAGAACTTACCTCGATCCTTTGATTATCTTTCCCAAAACTTGCCGCGTGGGGCTTGCTCGGCGGAACAACATTTCGTTGACCATCGGGGCCGCCAACAACGTGTGAAGGCCGAATGACGACACTGGCGAAAGCTAGAGCAAACTCTGGAAAGAGGGGGAGTACGTTAAGTTTCAGCATCGCGTCCTCCCAATGCTTGATCTTTGTTTGAGGACCTCCGACCGCCAGCACTCACTCCAGCAGTCGGAAGGGCCCGACAAATCGGGCGACAGCGACATCAACGGAGGTAAAATGAAAGTTGTGTCGAATTCGCATGTTTGAATCTATTTTTTCATAAATCAACATTTTTTCCGCGCGTAAATTTCTCTACGCTCTCGTACGATAGGCCTCTGCATTCAAACAAAAAGGTAAGTGAGAGCATCCATACAGGCGAGTTTGTTCTTCTAGGTGGCGAAACGTTTTGAGGCCGCACAGAGATTAAGAAAGGAATGAAAATGGGATTTAGTGAGGCCGTTAAAACGTGTTTTTCAAAATACTTCCAGTTCTCCGGCCGGGCTATACGTTCAGAATACTGGTGGTTCTTCTTGTTTGTGGTTCTCGTGAGTGCTGCTTTGGCTGTGCTCGATACGATCCTATTCGGGACTAACCCCGAGACAGGGCAAGGATCTCGGGTTCTGTCCTCTGTTTTTCAACTGGCTGTTCTCATACCTATGCTGGCCGCCGGTTGGCGAAGGCTGCATGATACAGGACGACCTGGCTGGTATTTGCTGCTGCCGATGGCGCTCAGCTTTACAACGCTTTTTGTTATGCTGGGTGGCGTGGCGTTCTTTTCGGTATTGGAGCAAGGAACCGAAAACCCCGATGCATTACGAGGACCCGCGGCAGTACTGGGCGTGACCGGTATTGTTGTTGTCTCAATTCTTCAATTGGTTCTGTCCATTCTGATGATCTGGTGGTTGACGCGCCCTTCGGAAGAAGGCGCAAACGAATACGGCGAACCTGTTTCCTGACCTGGTTGCCGGGGCAATTGGCCGGAATCTCAGGCTGAATGACAGTGCGAACCGTAACACCATGGAGAGAGAAAATGAGTTTCAAAACGATTTCCACTGGGACGCTAATGATGGTTATGGCGACCACTGCATCAGCGGAGTGGTCGTTCAACTCTGGGCCTATTCCCAATGCATTTATTCAAACCGGAAACATGACGCTGGAACTTCAGTGTAACCGTATTCGCTTTGCTCCGGCTGGATATGAGGACAGCCAGGACATTACGGACAAGCAGGGGCTTTCCATTCGTTTCTTGAAGAACGGAGCCACGGAAGTTGGAGCATTTCAGATTGGCGCAGAAAACGCTGCCGTACAGATCGTTGATAACTATCCCGTCGAAGTCAGTTTCAATAGTCAAGAGGACTATGGTTTTGTACTGGGCCAGCTTGCGGCCAATGCATCTGTTAACCTGTCGATGATTGATCAAGATGTCAGCTACGGAATCTTTGACTTGAAAGGTTCCAGCGCGGCAATTCGGTCCCTTCGTTCCGCCTGCGATTCAGATCCTAGCCAGCGGTCCTCCTACGAACCCCCCGAAGGCATCGTATATTGTGGTGGCGGAGCGATAAAGCGCGTGATCGAACCCGTAATTTTGGACAACTCGGGGGAAGAGTGGGACGCGCGAGTAACAGTCAACGGCGAGTCGATCAGAGCCATGACTGCATACAGTTACTTCGGAAATTCTGAGCCGCCAGCCGGATTTGTCGTGGCCCTGCTTGGGGAGGACAGGTCCGAGTTTCTGATTTTTAACGAAGGCTCGGCAAACTGGCTGGAATATGGGGACTACCGATATGATCAGTGCAATTGATACCTTGTGCCAACCAGCTTTCCAAATAGCGCGTCAGATGAAGTGTTTGGTCGCCGGGATTGTGCTTGCTTCGGGCCTTGTTTGGACCTCACCAGATGTCGCGGCTGATGTATCGCGCCTTCCGCCCGGTTTGCAGGCGAAGGTTGATCTGGCGGCACGAGCCTGTGCGGAATTCAACGACGCTCAATTTGACTTAGATTGGGGTGCGGTTGAAAAGGTCGATCTCGACGGAGACCCACAACGCGATTGGGTTCTGAATGAGTCCGGTCTTGCGTGTTCAAGCGCCGCCTCTCTTTTTTGCGAAACGGGGGGTGCATGTCGCACTTCCTGGTAGAAGAGGAGGCTCATTCCTTGCTCAATCAAGGCTGGACTGTTGCTGATTTTGGGCGTCAACGCGTTGTCCTCGCAAACGTCCATGGATCCAATTGCGACGGAATAAATCCCACGTCATGCGTCAGCGCCAGTGCTTGGGATGGCCAAGCAAACACTTGGCGCTCGTCTGCTAGTTATTGGGAGTAAGTTGCATTTGGGCATCGCAGATAAACCTGAGAGCCTGTTTGTTCAACGAGTTCTATGTAGCATGCAAACTTATGGGCAAATCGTGCAGACTTATGCGCAAATACCGCGCAGAGTTATGGGCGAACTTCCAAGATTTTTTTAATGAAATCAATGTCGGTATTGCAGCGTTATGAGCGCACCTACAGCGGTTTGTAGGGGCGCGAATAGCTTTGCATTTCGTCTAAAGAATTGCGTATTTGGACCAAAGCCTTGGGTGCAACAGCCGCCCATTGAATTTGGCATCCAAAGATAATTCTGCACAGTGCAAATTTTAGTTGGATTCATGCCATGATCATGGCTCACGTGAAGCTTGAAGTCTGCCGCTTCCAGCTCAATGCAGCCTTTCGCGGTGCGACCCGCAACAGTATTCCGCAGTAGAGAAGATCAGGATCGTGCTGGACGGCCTAAAAGGCGAGGACAGCAATGCAGAGCTGAGCCGTCGTGAGGGCATCGCGCAGAGCGTTCCCTACTTGGCAAGTATAATTGACTGGATATGAATGATAACGATACGGAAAATCCATTTGTGTGTATTTTAGAAAGTGTGAAAGTTCATTTCGCATTGTGATGCTTAGTTAGGCTTATGAATTTGTCATCTACCTCTCTTTGGGTTGGCAGAATCCAGGTTTCAGCAGATACCGCGCCCGAAAAAGCGAGCCGCGTAAGCAAGCCCAATGTCTATTGGCCTTATCTGCCGCGCAGAGTTGGTCCTTCGTATTTGCTGGTAGTCAGGTAACGTTAGTTTGGGAGTAAGATATGGAATTACCAACACTAACGTACGAAATGATAGCCGTGCTGAGTCTATTGTCTTTTACGGTCTTACTTTTTGTTACCGAAATCATACGGATTGATGTCGCAGCAATTCTCGTAATGGTGCTGCTTGGTGCACTGAGCTATCTCCCTGGGCTGGGTAATCTAGCCGATGTATCTAAGCTCTTTGAAGGTTTCTCCTCCAACGCTGTGATGTCCATCATCGCAGTTATGGTAATTGGGGCGGGGCTTGATAAGACTGGACTTATGTCAAAGGTTGCGGCCTTGATCCTCAAGAATGGTGGCACGACAGAGGCCCGGATAATCCCCATAATATCAACAACGGTTGGTGTCATCAGTTCCTTCATGCAGAACGTCGGAGCTGCTGCGCTTTTCCTTCCTGTTGTCAGCCGCATCTCAGCACGTACAGAAATCCCGATGAGTAGATTGCTGATGCCTATGGGGTTTTGCGCGATACTCGGTGGTACGATTACATTGGTCGGGTCATCGCCCCTGATCCTGTTGAATGACCTGATTGTTTCAGCAAACTCATCCCTTCCTGCTAACCAGCAAATGAAGACATTTGGGTTATTTTCAGTCACGCCTATCGGTGTGATGTTGGTGCTGACTGGGGTGCTTTACTTTGTGCTCTTTGGTCGTTGGGTTCTCCCTGCGCAGCGGGATCGTGGAGAAGACGCAAGCTCAGCGCGGTCCATGCAGACCTATGTCGAAAACACCTATGGGCTAAGGGCTGATATGTTCGAGATACGTGTCCCGGAAGGCTCGATCATCATTGGGCAAACGCTCGCGGATCTAATGGTAGCCCATAACATGTACATTCTTGGCACGTCCTATCGTGGCCACAAGGTCATCGCGCCGATGGCTGATACCAAGATCGAAGCCCCGGCGCGGCTCGCAGTGCTTGGCCTGCGTCGGGTGGTTGAGCATCAGTTTGCTGAGCCTTACGGATTAGAGATCCTGCCCCAACTAGATGTCTTTGCGGATGATTTCGCCGCGACCCAATCCGGGGTGGCCGAGGTTGTTATTCCGCCCGGTTCTTCAGTGATCGGCCAGACTCCGATTGATTTGCGCCTCCGTCAGACACATGGTTTGTCTCTGCTGGCCATTCAGCGCGGAGAAGAAACACTGAGCCACGTTGAAACCGAGGATCATTCAGCCACGCATATCGGGCAAGTCCCTTTGCAGGCCGGTGATACGTGTGTGGTTCACGTGCAGTGGGACCGTCTGACACGACTGAAGTCGGACAGGGATTTCGTCGTTGTCACCTCGGACTTTCCCCAGGAAGAGTTGCGGCCCCACAAGGTCGGATGGGCGCTCGCCTTCTTCCTAATAGCGTTGAGCCTAATTCTGTTTTCAGATCTGCGCTTGTCGTTGTGCCTATTAATTGGCGCTGTTGGCATGGTGTTGAGCAGGGTGCTCTCGATTGACGAAGCTTACGAGTCGATTAGTTGGAGTACAGTTTTTCTACTCGCTTCACTGATCCCGTTGGGCCAGGCAGTCCAGAACACCGGCACTGCGGATTGGATTGCCGCGCATGTGTTGGCCCTCCTGAAGGGTTGGCCGATCTGGTCGTTGCAAGCAGGAATAGCCGTTTTGGCAACGGCATTCACCCTGGTCATGTCCAACGTAGGTGCGACCGTCCTGCTGGTGCCGTTAGCGGTTTCTATTGCGGTATCGGCGGGTGGTAACCCGGCTGTATTTGCCCTCACAGTAGCAATTTCAACGTCCAACTCATTTTTGATCCCAACACACCAGGTGAACGCGTTGATCATGGGCCCGGCAGGCTACCGGGTGGTGGATTTCGTTCGCTCCGGTGGAATTATGACTCTCCTTTTCTTGGTTGTCTCAATGACCGGGCTTGCGATTTTCTTCTGAGCCGCCTCTCGGCGATCCGTACAGAAGAACTCGCAATATAAGGTTTTTGAGACCAAATTTTTGGGCGCGGATTCAAAACGTCTGCAAAAAGGGCCTCCTCCGCGAGGGACCGAAGTAATGTGTCCAACTCAACCAAACCTGAAGTCGGTATACGCTGGAACTGGACCGTTCTTGTTTTATCGATCACTGTTATTGGACCAAGACCGTCGGCATTTTTGGAGAGTTCACGATGAAGTTCCTTCGTACACCGGACCATCGGTTTGACGGGCTGCCAGATTTCAACTTTGGCCCGAACTATCTTGATGTGGATGACACCGAGGGAAGTCTTCTGCGACTGCATTATTTGGACGAGGGACCGGCTCATGCATCACCAGTATTGTTGATGCATGGAGAGCCAACCTGGTGCTTCCTTTACCGGCGCATGATTCCGTTATTCAAGGACGCTGGCCATCGAGTTCTGGCTCCTGATTTGATTGGGTTTGGAAGGTCGGATAAACCAACAGAGCGATCCGACTACACCTACCAACGCCATGTAGACTGGATGTCCGAGTGGTTGCGGAAGGTTGACCTGACGGGCATCACGTTGGTTTGCCAGGACTGGGGTGGTCTAATAGGCTTGCGGTTGGTTGCGAGTATGCCCGAGCGGTTCTCGCGCGTAGTTGTGGCAAACACGGCCTTGCCCACCGGTGACGCACCCTTGAGTGAGGCATTTCTTTCATGGCGGGAATACTCGCAGTCCGTGCCTGAATTTAATTCGGGACGCATTGTATTCGGCGGCACATCATCCAAGATTTCCGATGAAGAAGTCGCAGCATACAACGCTCCGTTCCCAGATGCGCGCTATCTGGCAGGCGCTCGAGAGTTTCCAGTGTTGGTGCCCGACTCGCCCGACAATCCAGCTTCAGAAGCCAACCGAGCCGCATGGAAAACCTTCAAGACCCTCAACACTCCGTTTCTGACTGTTTTTGGAGAAGACGACAGGGTTATGGCGGGCGTAGACAAACTGTTCCAAAAGTCGGTCCCTGGGGCAGTTGGTCAAAATCATATCCTTGTGCCTAGAGCGGGGCATTTCATCCAAGAAGATGCTGGCACTGAGCTAGCACATGCGACTTTGAAATTCATTGAGCAGACATAGCAGCTATCAGATTAGTGTCTTCCCCTGCGGCCTCAACTCACACCAAATTTGCGACGCAAATGCTCAGCTAAGGCTGTTATGCGACGTGGTTGGGCCCGGCTCGGTGGAAACATCATTTGCAAAGGTTTCGGCGGTGGGAGGAAGTCGCGCAAGACAGAAACAAGTCTGCCAGATCGAACATCGTCGCCCACATCCAGCTCGGACTTCAATACGACCCCATGGCCTGCAATCGCCCAATCGCGGATGAGTGAACCATCATTGACTATTCGATTTCCCTTTACCGAAACGCGCTGGGCATTTGGTCCTGATCCAAACTCCCAAACGTTGTCGATCATGTCGCCAAACCTCATGACCAAGCAGTTGTGGTTTAATAGATCTTCTGGTTTTTCAGGCGTTCCAAATGAGGCCAGGTAACTTGGGGACGCACAAACGAAACGTTGGTAGCTTCCCAGATTTCGCAACCTGAGCGAGCTGTCTGTGATGTTGCCGAAGCGAACGGCGAGGTCAAAACCCTGGCCTACGAGGTCGACATAACCGTCCGAGAGGGACAGTTCGATTGAGACGGCAGGGTTCTTTTCGGTGAATTCGGCAATAACCTTGGAGACAATGCTCCGTCCCAAGTCAATGGGCGCGCTTATGCGAATTGGACCAGACAGAGTTTCGGCGCCGTGCCGAACAAGTGTGTCCAGGTCCGCAACCTCACTGAGAACGTTTCTTGCTCCATTAGCGAGTGTCCGGCCTTCTTCGGTCAGGCTAATGGAACGGGTGGTGCGGTTGAACAAAACCACGCCGTAATGTGCCTCCAGAGCCGCGAGCCGTTCGGACACTGTCGTACTCGACAACCCTGTCTCGCGCGCCGCGGCCACCAGACTGCCTTTCTCGGATATGGTCAGAAACAAGCGAAGATTGTCTAAAAGCATTAAACGGAATTTCCGGATTATATGTTCGATCTTGCCCTGTTTATCCCGAAAGAACTGCGGCGTAAATCTTGCGCATCGCTCAAGAACACATGGGACCTATTCCAATGGCCAAGCTGACAATCGTCGCCAACATCAAAGCCAACCCCGACAAGATCGACCTCGTAAAGGCTGAGCTTATGAAGCTCATCGACATAACCCGTGCCGAAGAGGGTTGCATTAACTACGACTTGCATCAGGACAACGACAATCCGGCTCATTTCGTGTTCTGCGAAAGTTGGGAAAGCCGGGAGCTTTGGCAAACCCACATGGGTGCTCAGCACCTTGCGGCTTACCTGGAAGCAACAGAAGGCGCCGTTGCAGAATTCACGCTAAATGAGATGACAGTCATCGGTTGATAAAGAACCGGACAAAGGAGCACGTTATGAAAGCCGTGGGATACCTTAAGACAGGATCGATTGATCGGGCGGACGCCTTAATCGACTTCGAGGCCGACAAACCGACGCCAAAAGGGCACGACTTGTTGGTGAAGGTGCAGGCCGTGTCAGTGAACCCAGTCGATACGAAAATTCGTCAAAACCGTGCTCCTGCAGGTCCAGCACCTGATATTCTAGGGTGGGACGCAGTAGGGGTCGTCGAAGCCGTTGGCGAAGCGGTTGAGACTTTCAGTCCGGGAGATACAGTTTGGTACGCCGGGGCAATAAACCGGCCGGGAACCAATGCCGAGTTTCATCTGGTGGATGAACGTATTGTCGGGTCAGCGCCAAAATCCATACCTGCAAAAGCAGCTGCTGCGATGCCGCTAACGACGCTTACTGCCTTTGAGATGCTTTTCGACCGCTTGCGAGTCCAAAATGCCGTTTCCGGCGGAACCAAGACGTTGCTGGTTATTGGTGGCGCAGGCGGTGTCGGGTCTATCACCATTCAATTGGCGCGGGCCCTCACTGACATGACGGTGGTTGCAACTGCGTCCCGACCCGAGACACAAGACTGGGTTCGAGAGCTAGGCGCACACCAAGTCATCAACCACGCGGAACCTTTTGGCTCACAACTCAAGGCTCTCGGTATCGACAGCGTGGATTTCATCTATTCAACAAACCAGTCCCAGCTTTATGCTTCCCAAGCTGGAGAGGTGATGACGCCCCAAGGTCGCTTTGGGTTGATCGATGATCCTGAAACCTTCGACATCGCGCCGTTTAAACCCAAATCGATCTCATTGCATTGGGAGTTCATGTACACTCGGTCGCTTTTTGGGACTGGAGATATGAATCGTCAAAGCGAAATCCTGAATCGAGTCGCCGCGATGATAGACGATGGAAAGATCAGATCCACAGCGACCGATACACTTGGTAGGATCAATGCTACAAACTTAATGAAAGCGCATGCTATCCTCGAAAGCGGCAAGGCCAAAGGAAAGCTTGTGCTTGAGGGTTTTTAATGAGAATTGAACGGCTGGATCATGTAAATATTGTGACGACTAGGTTGCCTGAGATGGTTACTTGGTATGAAAATGTCCTAGGTTTGCAACCCGGGGCCCGCCCCGATTTTCCGTTTCCCGGAGCATGGTTGTATGCGGGTGATGACGCCGTGGTTCATCTTGTGGGTCACGAAGGAACACCTAACGTTGGCTCTGAAGTGAGGCTCAAGCTCGAGCATTTTGCGCTCTCAGCCACGGGGTTGAGCGCATTCGAAGAAAAACTGATCTCGAGTCAGATCCAGTATCGCAAAACTGATGTCCCGGGGGCTGGAATGGTGCAAATCCATGTGGCCGATCCTGATGGAAATCACATTCACATAGACTTTGAAGAAACCGAATAAGTGGCTAACTCGCGAAATAATCGCAACGCAAAATCAAGCCGGTAACTTCTTGCCGATTAGGGATTGAGGTCCTTGCCGGGTTGCTTCCAAGACTTGCGTGGGACAACATTTTTTGGGCGGTGCAAACGTCGATTTGGAGATCAGTATGCCGGACCTCGAAACAAACAAGAAAAACGTCATCGCTTTCTACGAAATGATGTTCAACGAGTGTCGACCTGCGGAGGCCATAGCAACCTTTGTTGGTGATACCTATACGCAGCACAACCCGCATGTTGGCGACGGAAAGCAAGCCTTTGTTGAGTACTTCGAGCGCATGGCCGCCGAATACCCGGGAAAGCGTGTGGACATCAAACGTGCGTTTGCTGAAGGCGATCACGTTGTTCTGCATTGCCATCAAATCTGGCCCGATGGTCTCGAGTACGCAGGGATCGATATTTTTCGCCTGGATGCTGATGGCAAGGTTGTCGAACACTGGGACGTTCTTCAGGAAGTTCCAGCAAACAGCGAGAATGACAATGGTATGTTTTGACTTCGTCGTTCTGACAGCGGTGCATGGAACTTCGAAAGGGCCTGTCAGCTAAACCACCATAGTCAAAGGGCATAAGTCTGATCCAAGAGATCCGCCGAAGCGTATCTATCAAGAACCAATAAGGAAGGAGATAAATATGCTCCCGAAGAGTATTCTTGCGGCGACCCTTGGACTATTTGCAGCCACTTCGCTTCAAGCCGGAGTTCAAATTCGCTTCATAGAAGGCGCACCCAAAGACCGTTTTGTTCTGACAAATGTAGGAACGTGCGAAGTAGAAACCTCGACCGTCAAAATTGACTTGTCGCAATCTGCTGGACGTCTGATTTTCGACGTTACCGAAAAAGGCGCGGGTGTAGAGGTATTCCAACCGCTCGAATTCGTTGAGGGTGCGGATGCACTGCGTCAATTTCCTTCGGTCGTGGACGGGCAGAATACAATTGAACTTGAGATCGTTTCCCTCGCAGCCGGGGACAAATTAGCCTTTACCATCGATGTGGACGACACGATCGGGCAACGCGAAATCACCGTAACGGAGTCGGAGATCGAAGGCGCCACGGTGTCATATACCGACGCGGATGAGACCAGTACTGCGACCTTCTCTTCCGAAGCGCTTGTCAACGTAACGACCAAGGGCTGCTGAAAGCTATCCCACAATGTCGAATTGGATGGTCCGCATAGCATTTCTTGCGCTCGTGTTGGGAGGCGGCATCCTGATCGGGATATTGACCGCGCCTGGCGATTGGTATGCGCAGCTTTCTAAACCTGCTTTCAATCCACCAATTTGGATATTTGGCCCGGTCTGGACGGTGCTTTATGTCTTGATCGCCATGGCGGGTTGGCGCCAGTTCGAAACAGACCGAAGCTCGACTGCCATGAAGCTGTGGTGGGCACAGATGGGTCTAAACTTTTCGTGGTCCCCAATCTTTTTCATACTGCAACTACCGTGGTTTGCGTTTGTTGTAATTGCCGCGTTGCTGGCTGTCATCGTCATGTTCATCGCTCTGGTCAGGAGCTCGGATCAGGTTTCCGCACTAGCCTTCCTGCCGTACTTTGCATGGGTCGCATTTGCCAATGTCTTGAATTTTTCTATTGCAATACTGAACTGAGAAAAAACGATATGCGTGGAAACTTCGCTGGGCTTGTTTCAGGTCTTGTTATCATCGGATCTATAATGGCACAGGCTGATGAAAATCTTGCAGAAGACTTCTCCAAGTCGCCGGAGACGAGTTGGGACTACGTTGCCGACACCGTCATGGGAGGAGTTTCTTCAGGACAGGTGCAGTTTCGTTCGGAACGTGATGTTGCGTTCGCCCGGTTGACCGGAACCGTCAGCACAAAAAACAACGGCGGCTTTATCCAGTTCCGACGCAAGTTGTCTGATCGACCAGATGAGGGTGTATCGGGCGTCAGGCTGTTGGTACGGGGGAATGGCGAGCAATACTTCGTCCACCTCAGGACACGTGGCACGGTGCTTCCATGGCAATACTATCAGGCCGCGTTCGCAACTTCTGACAACTGGACCGAAGTCTGGTTACCTCTCTCAGGCTTCAAGGCTTCAGGTGCCATGTTGCGCGCTATTCCCGTTGCTGACGAAATCACCTCAGTTGGAGTTGTAGCCTACGGGAGAGATCACGAGGCCCGCGTAGATGTCAGCGAGATTGGTTTCTATTGAAGGTTTCCCAAGAGAGGGCTGCAATCTTCAAATAGGTCTGTTTGGAACCGCGCGGGATCTAAATTTACAAACCATCTTCCCGATGGAATACATTCCGTTGATGCCCGAGCATCAATTTGGACAGGTCTGATCAGGCTGCTCAACAACAGCAACCGACATTGCCAATCCAATTGTCTTTGCTCATCGTTTCCAAGCGACTAAATTGGGTCCATGGAAGAAGTCACTCGACTGACCGAATGGATGATTACAGAAGGTCGTCGCTCCGGTGATCCTGTAAAGGTGGTGTCACAGTTTTGTTCCTCCTTGATCGAAGCCGGAGTGCCGCTATGGCGGGCAAACATTGGCCAGCGCTTTGCCAACCCATTGCTTATTGCCTGGGGGGTAGTTTGGACGCCTGAAGGCACCGACAGCTACGACGTCACGCATGAGACGATGTTGACAGATGGTTATGTCGGGAGTTCATTCGAGTATATTCTTGCGAACAGAAAGCCACTTCACAAAAGTCTCCGGCGACTGGACTCGGAAACAGAGCATTCATCCTATCTTGAATTTGCAGAGCAGGGTGGCACTGACTACTACGCTACTTTGCTCTATTACGGCGATGGATCGCTGCATGGATGTACGTTCGTTACTCAGGCAAAGGATGGATTCTCGCCCGAACATCTTAGGCTGATTGAAGCGGCCTTACCGGCCCTTTCTTCCGCCTTGGAACCTGTCACGATGCGAAAATCGTCTAAAGGTCTGCTTCGAACTTATTTAGGAGATGGACCTTCCGAGGCCGTCTGGAGCGGCAATATAAAGCGCGGAGAGCGAACAACTTTGGATGCCGTGGTTATGTTCTCTGATCTGCGAGGCTTTACGGCACTTTCCGAGACCTCTCCGGAAGAAGATATTTTCGACACGCTTAGCGACTATTTTGATCTGGTGGTTAAAGCCGTAGAGGACAACGGTGGAGACGTCCTCAAGTTCATGGGCGATGGCATTCTGTCGATCTTTACTATTGAAGCGCAAAAAGACCATGCCGACCGCTGCAGAATGGCGGCTCTTGCTGCGCAGAGTGTGCTGAGTGGTTTGAACGCTCTCAACACCAGACGAGACGGGTTTCAAAAACCGCCTTTGGATGTTGGTATTGGAATCAACGTTGGGCAGGTCAGCTATGGTAATATCGGCAGCCCCGGCAGGCTTGATTTCACAGTTCTGGGCGGGGCGGTGAACGTTGCAAGCCGAATTGAAGGTTTAACAAAAGCAATTGGTCGGAGAGTGTTGGCTACGTCAGCCGTTGCAAGTGCTGCTCCGAGCATGTTCGTTAGCTGTGGGGATCACGAAATACGTGGCCTTGCGCAGCCCATTGAATTGTTCTTTCTCACTGAAGATGCACAATAATCAGCTATAGTTATTCAAAACAATCTACCTTCGGCATCTTACGAGATTAGACGATCGCTAGAAATGAAACACAAAGCGCAAAAATCCACTAAGGCGCGGCACGCTGAACGTAACTGTTTGCGTAACCGGAAAACGGGACTTGCCCGTTGTCGTTCAGCTTCCCTGGAATAATGAACATGGCCATTGACTTTGGTAGCAGGCATTTTCCCGCCAGCATTTGATGAAATGAATATCTAGTCTGTATTAAGAATTGGATATTGGGAAATATCTGCGACTGATGTCCTATTTCTTTTTTGCTGCCATCTTCGCAGGCGCCGGTGACGGCCAAGCGATCAGGTAGTTTGCAGAAACCTAAAGCTGGGACCCAATTGGTAAAATACTTAATAACCCGGCAACTATGTGATCCCAGGCCGATCCTGTCGGCTCGAATTGGTACTCAAGAATGGTGCCATCATTGGCTCTTGTCGTCCATTTAAGCTGGCCAGCTTGCTCGAGCGTCACGTTATATGTGTATGCGGGTAGTGCGTCGTCCAAGGCTCCCATCGTCTGCGCAGTCAATGCTGGCGAGTCAATCAGAATTCCCATCTCGGTGTTGATGTTGACAGATCGCGGATCCCAGTTGAATGAACCCACGAACAAGTACTGGTCATCAATTGCAAATGCCTTGGAGTGCAGGCCTGACCTGGACTGAGCCCAGTTAATACCGCGGCGTTGGACTTGATAAGCGTCGGGTCGCAGCTCGTAGAGTTCTACTCCACCGCGTAGTAGTGCTCGGCGTTTCTTGGCGTAGTGTGCGTAAACGGGTGCGACGTCGTTAGATGCAAGTGAGTTGGTTACAACCTTTACGTCGACCCCGCGGTTCTCGAGTTCGGTCAGCCATTTCACACCGTTGTTGCGCGGAACGAAGTAGGCGGACACGATGTTCACTTCACTGCTGGCATTCTCAAAGTACGGAAGCAATTGAGATGCAAGAACGGGACCTGAGTTCTCGAGGCCCGCGGCCTTTGAAGGCGGATCAGCATAAAGTTTCGCTGGCAGCCAATCCAGTAACAGGGCGCCATCCGCGAAGTTCTCTTTTGCCGACTTTCTGAGCGCTGCGCCGTACTGCGTTTGTTTCGCTTCCTCGACGAGCTCATGCAACCTGCTGCGCGCATCGCTCAGGTCAAATTCTTCGGGTTCTCCGACAACCACGCGAGCCGGAACAGCGAATTCGCTGTTCCAGTAAGCGTCAAAGCTACGTGACACTTCGCGTACAACTGGGCCTGCGGCCAGCACATCCAGATCAGCATAGTTCATTTCTTCCCGCGCCAAAAAATACTCGGCACCGATGTTTCTCCCACCCACAATCGTGAACACGTTGTCTGCTGTCATGGACTTGTTGTGCATTCTGCGATTGATGCGTTTGAAATCAGTAAGACCCGCGATCAAAAGGCTCTGATCTCGCCAGAACGGGTTGAACAGCCTTATTTCAATGTTTTTGTGATTGTCCAACGCAGCGGTCATCGCGTCGTAGCCGGACGTATCCATATCATCCAACAACAGCCTAACACGAACACCCCGATCCGCCGCTTGCAAGAGACTGGCAGCGAACAGGTGACCGGTTGGGTCGTCGTGCAGAAGATAGTATTGCGCGTCTATCGTTCGCTCGGCCGCAGTGGCCAACAACAGCCGTGATACGAGTGCTTCTTCTCCATCACTGATCAGCTTGATGCCTGACCGACCGTCTTTAGGATCCCCAAGGCGATTGGCCGCCTGACCCAGAGCCGTGCTGGAATTTGCCGGTAGCGCAGCTGATACCGTCTTTTCATACGTGCGGGTTTTCGGAGCGCAAGCGACAAGAAACAGCGCGCAATAAACACTAATCACGAACTTCCACAGCGCCATTGGCTTTCTCCAACCCTATGCCCTAGGTGACTACGCGCGAGCACGCGATTGCAAGTTTGTTCTATGAAGCCTGAGGTTGTTTCGTTCGCTAGTGTTGATTTCGTAACTCTCACAAGCGCCATGTTGTTGGTTTGCGATTTCGACACACCCCTAGTTCCAACGGACTATGGCAGAACCCAGATGCGTTGAACCACACCGCTCGTAACCAGTTTCCGTGTTATAAGTCTCTGATCAGGTAAAATGATGCTCTCTGATTTTGGAAGTTTAGGTGCTCTTAGCATTGACGTGTTACGATTCCGCCCCACAGTTTTGACGCAGATTTTCGGAGCATCCTGAGTGTTTGTGAGGACCACCGCCTTAGTGATTTTTGCTGTGTCGACCCCGGCCACGGCATTGCAGCTTCGCGAAACAGGGCGTTATGAACTTTATCAGCCCGCAAGTCTTGACTACGATCCGACCTTTTGTGGGTTGTGGATTGCGAACGAGGGGCCCGAGGCAATTCTCGTTACATTGCAAGGTGATGAATTGCGCCGTATATCCAGCGATCTCTTTCGGATCAAAGCAATTGCTGTTGAAGGGGATCACTTGTTGCTGGGCGATGGTCTCGGCAGTCTTCAACGTGTCACCAAGGACGGATCACGCCTGGGAGCACCCTTCGAATTGGAAGGTGGTTTCGCGGATACGGAAGGAATTGCGATCAACGCCAAGGGACAGATCGTGACCGTAGAGGATGACCCCGAACGGTTGTCGTGGTTCACCTCAGCGGGTGCTTTGACGGCGAGGTTGGATACCATGAAGTTCTCTCCTCCCTTGAGTGAGGCGCAGGGGATCGCGATTGATCCGCGTACCGGCCACATGTTGATTGTTGATGACTGGGAAGGGTCAAACAGCCTGTATGAGTTCACGGCAGATGGCCAACTTCTCGCCCAGCAAAGTTTGTTAGAATTCGGAACCGATCCAGAAGGCATCGCCATTAGGCCGGGATCCAACCAACTGTTCGTGGCATTCGACGGTGGCGCGAAGATTGTGACATTTGACTACACACCCACTTTGCCTGAAGGATCGCCACCGCTCCCGCCGGGCGCGGATTGCATGATGTTCTGAAAATTTGGTTGCTTGCTTCGGCTGGCGCAGGTTTCGACTAGTCGCGCTCGCTGTCCAAAGTTTCGCGTATGAGCGTCAGATTAGGCAATGATTCATGGAACGGTTCAGGCCCGAGTTCGGACAAAACTGGAGCCAGGGATTCCGACATCCGCTCCATACAAGCTTTCAAAAACTCCGCGCCTTGCGGTGTAGGCCGAGCAATTTTCGAACGCTTGTCATTGGGGTTGGCTTCAAGAGTAATCAGGTCATGATTTTCAAGACTGGAGAGCATGTGCGTCATCGAAGTTTTAGGCACTTGAAACGCGTTCGAAAGTTGCTGTGGAGTTTCACCCTCGGGACGCCGTACCAGATGGCCCAAAATTCCGAATTGAGTCGCCGTCATTCTACCAGGCAAGAACGCTTCCAGCTTGGTCGAGATCAACTGATTGATGATCCCGACCTCGGTGAAGAACCGGTAAACTTCGTTGGTCTCATCTTCAGGATTCATTCAGAATTCGTGTCTCCAGCGGCCAGCGGGGTGTGGCAATTGGTTCAGGTCCATACCCCAAACGCAGCAACATTTGCACCGTGTGGCGCGGTGACGCAAGAAGCTCATGCGCCAGAGCGTATTCATCGGCCATCTCAGGATATTCCTGAAGGGCCTGACTGACCGGATGCACGCCCAGGCCCATTTCGGTTGTCTTCAGGTAAAAACGCATCAATTGACGCCCGGCATCGATTTGATCGCTTCGCGTATTTTTAGCTGTCGTGAGAACTGCGTACTGCGGTGTCGCGTCTAGCATAGCGAAGTAGTCTTGCATGTGCGCCTGAGTGCCTGGGTGATCAACGTTCATCAGGGTCTCATTGTCCAATAGGCCGGTAAGTCGCAGCGTTTCCAGCATGGGATCACGCAGTTCAATCCCGTCTGGGTTTGCGTTGATTTCTGCTTTGCCGATCCGCATCAGGTCGACGGATTCTCTAAGAGTCTGTGGAGTTCGCATTTCGATTTCAAAAGCGCGTTTTGTGAGGTCTCGAATACGGGCCACTAGATCCTCATCGGAAATCAGAGTGGCATAGTTTTCAAGGACCGATATTTCCGCCTCAGAGAGCTGCTGTTCAGTGTACGGTTCTTTATTTGAATGTCGGTTGAGGATTTGATCTGAGAGTGGATCGGATGCCCCGCCAGATACAAACATCGCTTCTGCGATAGGTCCGTCATTCCCTTCTGGCAGTAACTCGACCTCAGTATCAAACCCGTGGGCACCTGCTGCCAGAACCATCGTTTCAACAAATGCACCGAGGCCAATATAGAGCTGGCGGTGGTAAGGATCGGTTTCCGGAAGCTCGCGATCTGTATCACGGTGGATCCGCACCTTGTCTTGCCCAACCAACTCGATCAGCCAAGGTTGCAAATTGTGCGGATTGGGGGCGAGAATTGCGTAGGACATAGCAGCCTTGCGTGGGTCATCATACGGTTTCGGCGTCCACGGAGCTAAAGCTTCATGGGGTGTACGTGTCGTGAGAAACCCAGCCGCGCCCGTTGCCGCCAGTATTGTGCCTCCGCCTAGAATCTTGAGAAAACGTCTTCGGTTTGGCATCTTGACTCTCCAATAGTACGATATCGAACTAAATTAATGCGAAATCGTACCATTTCAACCCCAATCGATGCAGTGATTGTTTGAGCGACTAGAAAAAAAGAAAATCAGAGCAGCCGGAGGCAACTGCGGGTTGCCGTGGTAGACAAGTATTCGGAGCGCCTTTAGTACCGAAAATAAGCAGATATTTTAGATGATTAATGGCCGGATACGAGAAGATCAGAGGCTGTTGAGCCGATGCTTTTCGAGTATCTCGCAAAGCATAGCCTTGGCTTGCAGCCTGTGTTCTCGATGACGTTCACGGGCGACATCCGGTCGACCTTCACTAATAGCATGGAAAACAACCCGGTGGTCTTCATTGGATTTGACGGGCAGAGGTCTGATGAACAAGGTCGTTGCGCGCGCGCGGCGCACCTGGTCGCTCATCATGGCGACAATCGCTTCGACCCGTTTGTTGCCGCCCAACCGAACGAGCTCTTGATGAAATAACTCATCGGCCTCGGCCCAGGCTTCAAGATCTTCGGCTTCGATGGCTCGGTCCATCTTCGCAATTGATCCAGCAAGTACCGAAAGTTCATCTTCTGAATAACCCGCTTCGGCAGCGCGTTGTGCAGCGAGGCTCTCGAGCTCCGTCAGGATGTCGTAGATTTCACGCATATCGTCTGATGAAACCGGCAGTATCCGCACGCCTTTGCGGGGCCGCATCTCCAACAACCCCTTGCTTTCCAACATCAGCGCAGCTTCCCGTATCGGGGTGCGGGACATACCAAGGGTTTCGGCGAGTTCCGACTCCAGGTGGTCCGTTCCGGCTGCAAGTTCGCCGGACAGGATCATCTGCCGCAAATCCCTAACGGCGCGTTGCGTATTGGAAAGAGTTTTTGCGTCTTGACCCTTCACGGCGTCTCCAGGTTGATCTTTCGTCCCTCAGCAGCCGAGAGATAGATGCTCTCTTCGATGCGGATCACGTCCAAATAGTCTCGAGCCGTGTTTTCCAGCGGCGTACCCTTTACAAGGCCTGAAACGACGTGACTTTGCAAGGCGTGGACGCAATCGCCGCCAAATCCATTATGATCGCTTGGAGGTAGAATTTGCTGCTGCGCCTGCTTTCCAAAAGCGCGGAGTTCAACTGAACCATCGCCGTTAAGAACCAATGATCCTGTTGTTCCTTCAATGAGGGCTTCACCCATAGTTTGACGCAGGTTTTTGGCGCTGTGGTCAAGACACCTGTTCCCATCGAACAAAGCTTTCAAACCGTTGGGATGATCAAACAGGATATAGCCGGCATCCTCACCTGCGATAATGGGGTTCACTTGGCGCAAGTCCGCATAAACTGCGCTGGGCGCATCGAACAAGAATCGGAATGTGTCGACCCAGTGAACTGCTGTTTCATGAACCAGGAAACGCGGCATGTCCTGAAAATACGGCTGCCGGTCAAGATAGGCGCGTGGTCCTTGTCCGTCGCCAGGCCGAAGCCGGAAAGTAGCTTGTAGAGGTGTACCAATTCGACCCTCGGTCATCGCCTCTTTGATCGCGCGATACCAAGGTTGAAAGCGAAAGTTCTCGTGTACAACAATAGTTGCTCCTACCGCTTCGGCCTCTGAAACAATTTTCTCAGCTTCATGCAACGACATGCAGAAAGGTTTTTGGCAGATCAACCACTTTATTCCAGAGTGCAGCGCCGTTCGGATGGCATCGGCCTGCGCCACAGGCGGGAGGATGATGTCAACGAGATCTGGTTTTTCCGCCTCCAGCATTTTTGACAGATCATCGTAAGCGGCCAGTCCTGTTTCTTTCGCCTTTTTGATGTCACGGTTGCAGGATGCAATCGGAACCGCTCCGGGCATTCGAGACCAGCTTTCGTAGTGGAACTTGCTGAAGTACCCCGCACCTACGCACGCGACCGTGATGGCTTGTTGAGTATTCATGCCAGCAATGCTTCCAATACCGATGAGGCTGCGTCCTGCGTTCCGGCGGTGCCACCAAGGTCACGCGTCAGGTTTTGACCGCTCTCAGTCACCTTTTCCACGGCTTCCCGTAAACGTTCGCCATCTTTGGACAGTTCTGGATGATTATGGGTCAACCCTAACCATTCAAGCATCATTGCCGCAGACAAGATCATCGCGAAAGGATTGGCAGTGTTTTGTCCCGCAATGTCCGGAGCAGAGCCGTGACAGGGTTGGAACACGGCGTGGTTCAACCCGATATCTGCTGAAGGAGCCAATCCAAGACCGCCCATAAGGCCGGCGCCAAGGTCGGAGAGAATGTCTCCGAACATGTTCTCAGTGACCAAAACATCAAATTCCCAGGGTTTTTGAACCATCCATAGAGCGGTGGCATCAACATAAGCATGGTCTGCCTGCAATTCGGGATGGTTTGCAGCTTCTGCATCAAACATCGATCTGAAGAACGCAAAGGCGCGGAATACATTGGCTTTGTCGACACATGTAACTCGACCCCGACCGCGCCCGGTTCTTTTGCGGTTCTGGGCGAGTTCAAACGCAAACCGGAACAGTTTTTCGGACACCTCACGAGTGATCAGCAGAGTTTCACGTGCTTCGTGTTCGGTAACTTCTCCAGCGCCTTGGGTGAAGAACAGTCCTTCTGTGCTTTCGCGTATCAAGACAAAGTCGATCTCTTTTCCGGGAGGCAGCGCCAAGGGGGTCATTTGTCCGCTGCTAACCTTTACCGGACGCACGCCGGCAAAAAGGCCGAGCTGCTTCCGCAGGTCGATCTGTGGTGAAATCTCGGTTCCGTCAGGGTAGCGAACATCCGGCAAACCCATTGCAGATAGCAGAATCGCATCAGCCTTGCGTGCAGTTTCAAGTGAACCAGTCGGAAACGATTCTCCAGTTTTGGCGTAGTGGGCTGCGCCCGCTGGAGCGTCTGTAAACACCAGTTCGTAGGAAGGACTGCCGCGCGAGAGCTGACGCAGAATTTCAAGCGTAGGGGCCATAATTTCCGGGCCGATTCCGTCCCCGTGGAACACTGCCACATCATAACTTTTCTTCATCTTAGCCCGCTTCCTTCCCGTTTCGCATTCATAGCGCGATAGCAGCTTTCACTACAGTCCGTTGACAACGCATTCTTTAATGTATACGCAAATAAATGCAATAATAAACGCAAAGATGTTTGGGAGGACTTGGAAATGAAACTGAAGTTAGGGCAGTTGGCGGCCGCAGCCGTGATTGCAACCGGGATTTCAGGGGCTGCTACCGCGCAGGATTACCCTTACCGTGATATCACCACAGCTGTGGTCTGGGGGGCCGGTGGCGGCACGGACACGATCAACCGAATGATCATGGCCGAAATGGAAAAACACCTTCCAGTCTCGATCAATGTGATCAACCAAACCGGTGGGGTCGCAGGCTCCAACGGCATGGTCTACGTCATGAACCAACCAGACGATGGCTACACATTGGTTGGTCTGTCTGAATCGAACGTCACCGCTGCTGTGCAGGGTGGTTGGGATAAGAAATTTGACTTTTGGTATCCGTTTATTGTTGGCGGATCACCCGATCTGATCTCAGTTCCGGCGGACAGCCCTTACAATACTCTGGAAGAACTGGTCGACGCTGCCAAAGCCGCTCCTGGAACTATTCCCGCTGCCGCGTCCGGCGCGGGTTCGATCCACCACTTGAATCTTCTCGCCATCGAGAAAGGGTCCGGTGCAGAGTTCAAGTTTGTTCCATACAAAGGCTCAGCGCCCGGGCAGGAAGCGGCGATAGCAGGTGAGGTTGCGTTGGTTGTGACTTCGCTGGCTGAACAAGCTCCTTTGATCGAAGGCGGACAATTGAAGCCACTTGCGATGTTGACACCGGAAGATGCGCAGATTGCCGGAGCTACAGTGCCATCTGCCTTTGGCATCTATGACGGTCTCGACAAGTATCTGCCGCTAAAACAAGCCATCGGATTCGCCGTTCACAGCTCGGCTGGAGATGATGTGAAGGCGGCCCTCGGCGATGCGTTCGAGCAGGCGATTGCATCCGATACCGTCGCTGAATGGGCTGAGGCAAACAATTATGATGTCGGTGGTCAACACGGCGAAGAAGCTCAAGAATTGTTTGCGAACCTTGAGGCTACTTTTGCCTATACCTTGCAAGATTTGGGCGCTGCCACGGTCGATCCAGCCTCGCTGGGTATCGAGAAGCCCTAATCCGATCAACTTTGGAAGGGCGCGTCTGATCGCGCCCTTTCATCTAGGAGGCAGGCATGGACAAAATCGACGAAACACTGGTCATGCGGACCCGCGATTTCTGGGCTGCGATTGTTCTAATAACAGTGTCCGTCTTTTTCCTTTGGAAGACGTTGGACATCCCACTTTGGGGTGAAAACCGCGCAGGTGTAAGTGGGTCGGACTGGTACAACTCGGCTGCAATTGTACCGTTGTTCATCTTCTGTGGATTGCTTGTGTTGTCCTTCGTCTTGCTGGCTAATTCGATCCGCTCAGGTGGAGCCCAGAACGCACTCACGGCTTTGGGGATTGGATGGGATAAGTCGGAAGCCTATCGAGCAACAACAATAGGCCTGATCCTTCTTGCATACGTCGTCGGGCTGGTTCCCAGAGTGGACTTCATATTGTGCTCGGGGTTACTGATTACAGCTTTGACTTACGGCTACTACGGCGGTCACGCGCGGCGTGCTTTGGTAGCCTGTATCGCAGTTGTTTCTGCCGGGGTTTTTGCGTTCGCCGTGTTTCCCGCGCAGGCGGAATGGAATGCACACAGTGATGATTGGTTTACACTGGCCCTATGGGTCTCGCTATCACTTGTGGTGTTGACCAAAGCGGCTTCCGAACGCGTTTTGCGGTTAGTGCCAGTCGTCGCAATATTGGCCCCGCTGATCCTCGTTTGCGCGATGGCCTTTATTTTCCGACAGAACGTGCCCGCGCGCGGGGGACTGATCTTCAAGCAAATCGAATACCACTACTACGTGACGCTTCGTCCGCTATGGAAAGATTGACCGGATGGACTTTATCCTTTCGCAACTGGCTGGATTTGGGACCGCATTCGTGGGCCTGGCAGTAGACCCGCTGACCTATCTGTATTTGATCGCATCCGTGTTCCTGGGCATCACATTCGGCGCATTGCCCGGCCTGACCGCAACGCTGGCAGTGACGATCCTGACGGGTTTCTTCGGCAACAAAATCCCATTGGACTATTCGCTTATCGCTTTGCTCGGGGCCTATGTCGGCGCGATTTACGGTGGCTCTTATCCGTCAATCCTGCTGAACATTCCGGGCACGGCGGCTAGTGCGGCGACAGCCATGGATGGCTACCCTCTGGCCAAAGCGGGTCGAGGGGGCGAAGCACTAGGGCTGACCACGACGGCCAGTTTCATAGGTACAGTTATTGGGACCATCACGCTTTTGATCTTTGTCTGGGCGCTGCTTTTGGTTTCAAAGAACATCGCAAGCCCGGAGAAAGCTTTGCTGGCCCTGTTCGGCATTCTGCTTTCTGGCACTTTAATGAGCGAAGACTTGGTGATTAAGGGATGGATCGCCGGTCTGATCGGGCTTGCAATGTCTATGGTGGGGCTCGATCCGCTTCTGTCTGAGCCGCGCTATACATTCGGCTGGTCTTACCTGTTGAGCGGGTTTCAGGTTGTGCCCGTTTTGATGGGGGCCTTCGCCATCCCCCAAATCATCGACGGCTTGAGGCATGTTGAGGCCGGGAAAGTTCTGGCCCTGAAAGGTCGCATCCTTCCGAACCTACGCTCCATCCGACGCTACCTGCCCACCATTGGTCGGTCAGGAGTGATTGGGACCGGGGTAGGAGCGCTTCCTGGCGTCGGCGAAGATGTCGCCGGTTGGGTCAGCTACGGTGTCGGCAAGACCGTATCTGCCGAGGGCGATAAGTTTGGAAAAGGGTCATTGGAAGGTCTGCTATGCTCTGAAACAGCAAACAACGCCTGCATTGGGGGCGCGCTAATCCCGCTTTTGGTTTTGGGCATTCCCGGTTCACCACCCGCCGCGGCTTTGATGGGGGCTTTCAAGATCAACAACGTGATCCCGGGCCCCACGATAGACCCCGAGATCATTCTGCGCGTAGTCGCAATCCTAGTGCTGGCATCCCTGACTATGTTCTTGATGGGCCTGTTCACTGCTCGGGTCTTTATCAAAATACTCGCCATACCGCAGACCATCTTCTTGCCGGTTGTGATGGTTCTGACAACAATCGGGTCCTTCAGCGTCGGTGGTGGCATCAATGATCTCTACCTGATGCTTGGTGTCGGCGCCGTCGCCTATTTTATGAACCTGATGAAGTACCCAATCGCACCATTGGTCATTGGGGTAATACTGGGAAGCCTGTTTGACGAAACTTTCCGCCGATCGCTGTTCTTGTCGGACGGGGATCTTTCGGTCTTCTTTTCGCGACCCGGTGCGGCCATTCTACTTGTGCTCAACGTTGGTTTGATCCTCAGCCAACTGCCCGTGGCAAAGCGCGCTTTCTCACGTTTGAAAGGACTTTCCGTCTGATGTTTGTGGTTACCGTCACCTACACTCTCAAGCCCGGTACGAGAGAAACCTTTTTGCCGCTAATGGTCGAAAACGCTTCAACCACTTTGCGTGAAGAACCCGGATGCCAGCAGTTTGACGTTTGCCTAGGCGACGATCCCGAGACAGTTTTTCTCTATGAGGTTTATGATGACAGCGTGGCGTTCTCCGCCCACCTAGAAAGCGCGCATTTCCAGTCCTTCGATACGGCTGTGGCTGATATGATCGCCACCAAGACTGTTCAACAGTATTCCGAGGTCATCCGATGAACGATTGGGAAATTCACGCCGTGAAATACGCGGATCGCAATGCCCGCACTCGACGCGACAGCTTCATATTGGATGACAATCACGATGCACCTCACGCGATGGACTATTTCGTTTGGGTGCTCAAGCGTGGCAACAAAGTTATTCTGGTCGATACCGGATACGACGGCGACGAGGCAGCCGCCCGTGGTCGTCCCATTGCGATGGACCCACGCGAGGCTTTGCGCCCATTAGACATCATGCCTGAAGCGGTGACCGAGGTTATCGTGACCCATCTCCATTATGACCACGCTGGGGGGCTGCATATGTTCCCAAATGCGAAGTTGCACATGCAATCGGCGGAAATGGCCTTCGCCACAGGTCCCTGCATGTGCCACGACCACTTACGCGCGCCTTTCTCGGCGGGCCATATCTGCGAGGTCGTAAAGCGCCTCTATACAGGCAAGGTCGTGTTCTACGACGGAGAGGCCGAGATAGCAGATGGGGTGACCGTACACTGTATCGGCGGGCATTCGCGGGGGTTGCAATGTGTTCGTGTAAGAACAGCAGCCGGGTGGATGGTTCTGGCCTCGGATGCCTCGCATTACTACGAGAATTTCATGGCGCGAAAAGCTTTTCCCATCGTTGTCGACCTGCAGGACATGATGGATGGTTTCGAGACACTCGAGAAGTTAGCCTCACATCCTCGACTTATCGTGCCCGGCCATGATCCACTTGTGCGCGAGATTTTTCCCGTCGGAGCAGCAACGCACATCCATAGGCTGGATCCAGGGCCGACGAAGGACATTAAGATATGCTAATCGGCGTCATAGCGGACGATTTCACTGGTGCGAGCGACATTGCGAACACATTGGCAAAGGGCGTCGAGCCGGAAGGTGGATTAAGAACCGCGCAGTTTCCAGGTATTCCGGATACCCCGGCCGACAAAGAGATCGAAGCGGGCGTCGTCTCACTCAAGATCCGCACTGCACCTGTCGAAGAATCTGTTGCGGACAGCCTGCGAGCCCTGCGATGGCTTAAAGATCAAGGATGCCGCCAGTTCATCTTCAAGTATTGCTCGACCTTTGACTCCACTAGGCAGGGAAATATCGGCCCGGTTGCGGAAGCGTTGGCCAACGAACTGGGCGCGCAAAAGGTGGTTTTCTGTCCAGCCTTTCCGACAACGGGGCGCACCATCTATCACGGCCATCTATTTGTGCTCGGCAAGCTGTTGAACGAGTCCGGGATGGAAAATCACCCTCTTACTCCGATGACGGATGCCGACATCAAGCGTTGGTTGCAGTATCAGATCCAAGAAGCGGTTGGGTTGGTTTCAATTGACGCCGTGACGCAAGGACCAGAGGCGATTGCTACTGCTTTGCGGAACGTCGACGAACGCTTTGTGATCGGTGATGCGATTTCGGACGAGGATTTGCTGGCCTGGGGCGAGGCTCTGAAGGATGCCCAGCTCATTACTGGGGGATCTGGGATAGCGCTGGGGCTACCCAAGAACTTCGTCAGAAAAGCTTCGTCCAAAAGAGGTGGCAGTGTATTCACGGGTATCGCTGGGCCCGCCGCTATCCTTGCAGGGTCTTGCTCAGGTGCGACCCGTGGTCAGATCGATGTTCATGCGAAATCCCATCCGACCTTCGCCATTGACGTTCCGGGTGTTATGTCCGGGGATGTGACTATGCAAACGCTTCTGGATTTCTTTGAAACGCATCCGGGTCAGGCACCGCTCGCCTATTCATCGGGAAGCCCGGATGATGTGCGCGCGGTACAAGGTCAATTTGGCCAAGAAGCCGTGGCGGAAAAGCTGGACAATCTCTTTGCAGATACCGCGCGCGAGCTTGCTCAGAAGAGCTACAAGCGATTGGTGGTTGCCGGAGGGGAGACGTCGGGAGCTGTCGCCAAGGCTGTCTCTGAGGCACTGGGATCACCGGCCATGTCACTAGGGCCAGAGATCGACCCGGGCGTACCAGTCTTGAGCGTTGGAAAAACTGAACCCATTGCGCTGGCTCTAAAGTCTGGAAACTTCGGCGCTCCGGACTTTTTCGCTAGGGCGCTCAAAATGATGGAGGCCGGCAAATGAGTTCTAAAGAACAGGCGCTGCGAAAGCAGATGTCGGACCTGTGTGCATCGCTGTTTGCGCGCGGATTTTCCGTCGGCACTGCTGGCAACGTCTCTGCACGTCTGCACGACGGCATCCTCATGACACCAACCAATTCCACCTTGGGCGATATCGACCCCGAGCGCATCGCTAAGATTGATTTGGATGGCAACCACGTCTCCGGCGACAAGCCGACCAAGGAGGTCTTTCTGCACCAAGCCTTCTATGAGACGAGGCCACAAGCTGGTGCAGTGGTGCATCTGCATTCGACCTGGGCCACTGCACTGTCTTGTCTGGAAGACACCGATCCTGACGACTGTATTCCACCGCTTACGCCATATGTGGTTATGCGTGTCGGCACAGTCAAACTGGTTCCATACGTCAAGCCGGGCGACCCGACGTCCGGTGATTTGATCCGCGATCTGGATGGCAAATATAGTGCGGTTCTGTTGGCCAATCACGGTCCCGTCGTATCGGGAGAGGATCTGTTTTCAACGGTCTCTGCAGCAGAAGAGTTAGAAGAAACAGCCAAGCTGCTCGTGACACTGCGCGGCCTGCCAACCCGCCTACTGGATGCAGAACAAGTCGCAGAACTCAAAGAGACTTTCGGAAGGATTTGATCTGGCACCAAAATGGTGCGTGTGCAAACTATCGGGCAAATCGTGCAAAGTTATCCGGTGACTTACCTCAGCAGATCTCAAGCGATACAACCCAGCAAACGATTGGCGGAGAACGAGTTTTTTATAAGGCCACGTTCACCACTATAGACGGTACTGATAACTATGTCCTCTACCCTTTAGAGGTATCGACGACAGCGGGTGACTATTATGGCGGGGCAAGTAGCTGGTTCTTTTCGACGACCGGGCCTTGCTAGAAGGCGTTCCGCTTGCATTAGCCAGCATAAGCACAAACAATCCGAACAAGATGAATTACGTATGCTTTGTCGATGGAACAGCAATCGAAACAGCCACAAGTAGCGTAATTGTTGAAGGCCTCTCAGGCGGTGATGAGATGATCCAGGCGGATGGGAGACCAGTTAAGATTTGATGGGTTGGCGCTAATGATGTGAGCCTTGCAGAATGCCTTGCAAATCAGAAGCTTTGGCCTGTGAAAGATTGATATGACTGCGCTTGGACGCGGAATCCCGAATTGTGATCTCGTTGTCTCGCAACAACACTAAGTTTCTAGCGGCCAAAACGGACTTTCGCCGCGGTAGAACGAATGTCGGTTTTTGGATTTCAGAAACTTAATGAGCGCTGATCTCCCCCGGTATTTTCCACTTGTTTATGCTGTGTTTGCCTTAGTAATTGGACTTTTTTGAACCAGTGATAAGTTCATTATTGACAATTTTGGACGCCATTTTACAGAATCGGCCATGATCCATCCAATTGATCGCAAGTTAGATATCGTTGTCCTGGTGAGTCCGCATTTCAATGTTTCGGCGACTACGTCTTTCGTGGATCCTTTCAGAATAGCCAATTACCTGACAGGTTCGGCTCGATTTTCTTGGACCTATGTCTCGGACCTCGGTGGACCAGTTGAGTCTAGCAGCGGCCTTGTCGTTGACACTGCCCCATTGGCGGCCGTGACGGGGCGCAAGCCCTGGTTGGTTCTGGTGAGTACAAGTTGGTCACCTGAACGTCACGGAACATCTCAGTTTAAGGTGGCCCTTCAGAAGTGGGAGGCGTGCGGAGCAATCGTTGGCGGCTTGGATACTGGTGCGATTGTTCTTGCGGCTGCTGGACTGCTTAAAGGCAAGACAGCGACGGTTCACTATGAGCACATCGATGCCTTTGCTGAAATGGCCCATGATACCACAGTGTCAGAGAACATGATTGTTATGGATGGAAAGATGTTCACTTGTTGCGGGGGTTCCGCAGCGACTGATCTGGGTTTGCGGTTTGTGCACTCTGTCGATGGTGAGAGTATCGCCAATGCATCTGCGCGATATCTTTTTCATCACAATGTACGCGGTGAGGGCCAATCACAGAACCCCAAAGACGTGGAGCCACTGGGGTATGTCACCTCTGGGGTGGTAAGGGACGCGATCGACTTGATGGAGGCACATTTGGAAGCCACTTTGTCGATCCCTGAAATATCAGCGAGGTTGAAGATTTCGCAACGACAACTTAGCAGATTGTTTCGGCAATATGTCCAGAAGTCGCCGATCGAGTACTACCGTGACATACGCCTTGATCGCGCGCGTGGACTAGTAACCCAAACAGAGCTGAAATTCAGCGAGATTGCAGAAGCATCAGGATTTAACGGGCAAGTTCATTTCAGCCGGGCATATCGAAGCCGTTTTGGCCTCACACCAACTGCAGACCGTATTGAAGGCCGTACTCCATTCGAGTTCCGCGCGTGGCCAATGTTCAAGCCTGATATTAAGTCCGAAGGTGTTGGGTAGCTTTTTGCATCGCCGTAAGCATCTTGTCGCGTTGCGCTGATAACTCTTCGGTACTTTGCCCTTGAGTTTGATCGTTAATGCCATCGACCAGTTTATTGATGACATCCTCATCAAGACGAGGGTTGCCCAGGTCGTCCCACCAGCCATTGAATGTATCCTTGAAATGGTCACAGAAGGCCCGCAGACCGCCGTCGCCTGCACCCAGGTGGAAAAGCGTCGTCGGACCCATCGCGGCCCACCGCAATCCCGGGCCGGCCCACATCGCTTTGTCGATGTCTTCGACGCTCGCAACGCCTTCAATCGCCATATGGACGGCCTCGCGCCATACTGCAGCTTGTAAGCGGTTTGCGACGTGTCCGGGCATGCCCTTCTTGATCCGGATCGTGACTTTACCCAGATCTTCGTAGAACGTCTCTGTTCGGTTCAGAACATCTGAACCGGTTGCGTCGTTCGCCGTCAACTCGACCAGCGGAATGAGATGTGGCGGGTTGAACGGATGACCTAAGATGAGCTTACTCGGATCGCGCCATCCCTGTTGGAGAGCCTCGAGTGTTAAGCCGGATGTTGAGCTTGAAACTATTGCATCAGCACCCAACTCTGGCTCAACTTCCGCATAGGTGGAATGTTTGATCGGCAACCGCTCGGGCACATTCTCCTGAATGAACTGCGCGTTTCGCACGGCCTCAGCTGCGGTCGGTGCAAAGGTGATCGCATCTCGGGTGGCGTGGCCAACTTGGCCCAATTCTTCCAACGCAGGCCACGCCTTTTCAATGTATTTACGGACGGATGCCTCAGCGTTCGGATCGGGATCAAATACAGTCACACTGCGACCCGACGCGAGGAACAGCGCTGCCCAGCTTGCCCCGATGACACCGGCTCCGAGAATGGCGGTTCTTTCGATTTCCGACATCAGAACAGTCCCGGATTCAGGGGGGAGGCCGCAGTCATACCACCGTCTACAGTGAACAGTTGGCCAGTCGCAAAAGACGACTCGTCAGAAGCTAGCCAAACAGCCATCGCAGCAATGTCTGCGGGCTTACCAAAGCGTTTGACCGCATGGCGTGCCAGCGCGTCTGATCTAGCCTTTTCTGGGTCATGGGCGAGTTCGAATGCTGCGTCCAGCATGCCCGTCTCAATCCATCCCGGGCAGATTGCATTGCAGCGCACCGCAGGTCCATGGTCCACCGCGATAGAGCGTGTAAGCCCATGCACAAACGCTTTTGAAGCATTGTAGAGCGCCATCGATGGGTCAGCGGCATTGCCCGAGATCGAACCAATGTTGATGATCGAACCACCCTGAGACATTTTCGGAATAAAGGCGCGGCAACAGTTAAAAACGCCTCGTGCGTTTACTCCCATCACCAAATCCCAATCCGCGTCTGTGCTTTCGGTCACTGTTTTTTCGACCTGAACGCCGGCGTTGTTGACCAGGATATCTACCAGGCCGATTGTTCGGGCAGTACGTGCAACCGCTTCGGGATTGGATACATCCAGCGTATACCATGCTACGTGATCCGGTAGATCATCTGGCTTAGGGCCGCGCCCGCAGGTGGCGACAGCCGCACCTTCGGCTGCGAAGGCCTCAACGATGCCGCGACCAATGCCCTGTTTGCCGCCGGTAACAAAGGCGCGTTTCCCAGCTAACCGCATCAGTGTGCCACCATAACGTGACGGACTGCGGTGTAAGCATCCAGCGCATAGACCGACATATCGCTGCCCGTGCCTGAGCCCTTCATCGCGGCCCAAGGCATCTCGGGGGTCGCAACCCCATGCGTGTTTACCCAGGTGAATCCATAGCGCAACTTGGACGTCATTTGCATTGCTCTCCCAACATCTCGTGTCCAGACCGATGAGGCCAAACCGTAAGCTCCGGTGTTGGCGATCCTCAACGCATCTTCTGCCGCAGAAAACCGAGAGACAGTTACAACGGGTCCAAAAACCTCATTGCAGGCAATCTCTGCAGTGTTGTCGACATTGGCGATGACTGTCGGCTGGTAGAAAAAGCCGTCTTCTTCGCCAGAGGCCCCACCGGAAACGATTTCAGAGCTGCTGTGTGCGCGATCAACAAAACCCGCTACACGATCCCGCTGAGCCGCAGAGACAAGCGGGCCCATTTCCGTTCCTTCAGCTTTCGGTGCACCGATTTGGATCTGGCCAACCTGACCGGCAATCGCGGCCACAAGTTTGTCATAAACTCTGTCTGCAACCATCACGCGGCAAGGCTGTGCGCAGTCCTGACCGGCATTGAAGTAGCTGCCATATCGGATCGTCTCGGCCACAGCATCGAGATCAGCATCATCAAAGACAATGACTGGCGCCTTGCCGCCCAATTCCAGATGAACGTGTTTAATTTTCTGGGAAGCAGCCCGCATTGCAGCCATGCCTGTCGCCGGAGAACCCGTAACACTGATCCCCTCCATCTGTGGGCTGTTCATCAGGGTATTCCCCACGCCGGGTCCGCGACCATGGATCACGTTAAGCACACCTTTTGGCAGAACATCTTGTAACAATTCTGCAAGTCGCAGAGTAGATAGCGGCGTGATCTCGGACGGTTTCAATACCACCGAACATCCTGCCGCAATTGGTGCAGCAATCTTCCAGGACGCCATCATCAGCGGGTAGTTCCAAGGGGCGATGGCTGCGACAGGGCCAATGGGGTCGCGCCGGATCATCGACGTATGACCCGCGACATACTCTCCAGAGGCAGACCCCATCATGGTGCGCGCAGCCCCGGCGAAAAAGCGAAAGACATCAATCGTCAGCGGCATTTCATCATCATGAGCCGATGGCCAGGGTTTTCCCACATCTAGGCTCTCAAGTTCTGCCAACTCCTGGCTGTTCGCCTCGATAACATCAGCTATCTGAAGCAAGATTGCAGCGCGTTCTGCAGGGGTCGTAACCGAAAAGGTTTCAAATGCCTCTGCTGAGCCGCGCACCGCCGCCTCGACCTGTGCATCGCTGGCTTCTTTTACAGCACCGACTACCTCGCCTGTTGCAGGGTTCAGGACGTCCAAGGCCTCTCCGATCCCTTCGACCATTTCACCGTTGATCAACATGTTCGTCTGCATATGCATCTCCTTAGAAGCCAACCTGATCGCCGCCTTTTAGTGCGAGCCGCATGCGCGCTTCTGCTGGCGACGCGACCGTAAGGCCAAGGTTTTCAACGATTGATCGGATGCGCGTGACCTGTTCCGCGTTAGATTTTGCCAACTCACCCTTGCCGATGAACAGGCTGTCTTCGAGACCGACACGCAGGTTACCGCCCCGCATGGCGCTTTGGGTCGCAAATGGCATTTGGTGACGACCAGCGGCAAGGACCGACCATTCGTAATTCTCTGCTCCGAACAGCTTATCGGCTGTGTTGTGCATGTGGGTCAGATGGTCGGCATCTGCGCCAACGCCACCCAAGATGCCAAATACCATCTGAATGAAAAATGGCGGTTTAATCAGGCCCTGATCCACGAACCATTTGACGTTGTAGAGATGTCCAAGATCATAGCATTCGAACTCGAACTTGGTGCCGTGATCTCCACCAAGTTTTTCGATGGCGTAACGAATTGTTTTGAAAGTGTTGGGAAAGATAAAGTCTTCCGTCATCTCCAAAAATGGCCGTTCCCAGTCGTGCTGAAACTCGGTGTATTTCTGCAGCATCGGAAAGATACCAAAGTTCATGGATCCCATGTTGAGCGATGCCATCTCTGGGCTGGTAGATGTCGCCGCCCGCAGCCGCTCATCCATCGACATCCCCAAGCCGCCGCCGGTCGAGACATTCATCACAACATCGGTGGACTGCTTGATTACGGGTAGAAACTGCTTGAACAGCTCAGGTCGGGGATCGGGTTTTCCTGTCTCCGGGTGCCGTGCGTGCAGGTGAATGATTGATGCCCCTGCCTGGGCCGCCTCAATACTGGCCGTCGCAATCTCGGCCGGTGTAATCGGCAGATGCGGAGACATTGACGGCGTATGGATGCCTCCGGTCGGCGCGCAAGTGATAATGACTGGCTTGGGCATCAGAGCTTCATCTGCTGCACTTGTGCAGACAGCCCCCCGTCCAGAACCCACAACTGGCCAGAGGCATAGCGCGCCTCGTCCGAGGCAAGCCAGTTGACCAAATTTGCAATATCCTCGGGCGTCCCGTAGGTCCGCATTGGATGAACATCGCGCACGGCCTTTTGCAGCGTTTCAATGTTGCCACCTCCTCCGCCGGATCCATCGCCGTTGAAGAAGCTCTGCAGCATTGGAGTGTCGATATAGCCAGGGCAGATGGCATTCACCCGGATACCTTCTGGGCCATGATCGCAAGCCATTGCGCGGGTCAAAGCGTGAACTGCACCCTTGGTCGCGCAATAGGCCGCAAGCCCTGGATCTGCGATGAACCCGTCGTAGGAGCCAAAATTGATAAGGCTTGCGCTATTCCCTGTCTTCGCCGCTTCGCGCATCAATGGGATGGCGTATTTCGAGGTCAGGAACGTGCCCGTGGAATTAACCGCAAAGCTTTGATTCCATTCCTCCAACGTGGTCTCTTCAACCGTTTTTTCGATCTCAATCCCCGCCGCGTTCACTAGGATGTCCAACTTTCCGTGTGCGGCGCGCACATGATCCATCGCCGCAACCGAGTCTGCTTCTTGAGTCACATCCAGCTTAACAAAATGACTGCCGTCGTCGTCGTGTTGATCTAACGACCCTTCCGGTGTGAGGTCAGCGGCAAATACCGTTGCGCCTTCTCTTAGAAACCGAGCGACAATCGCGCGCCCGATTCCACCGCGGGCACCAGTCACGAGAGCAACTTTTCCGTTCAGCATCATTGGTTTCAATCCTTCAATGGCGGATAGCGGTAGCGGCGTGCAGCCACTGTCCAATCCATATTGTTGCGTACATACTGCTGGCTTGCATCGGACGGCGGGTTGTAGTCCCAAGGCTCGCTGGCACCGGCCTCCATCGCGGCATGTAATGCACGGCGCGATTTTTGTGTGGCGATTATCTTCTTTCGCAAAGCACTGCCGTCCCAACGCACGACGACTTCAGCTGCAAAACGAGTTTTCGCGTCGGAGTAGCTTGGGTCCGAAGCTAAATTCTTCGTTTCCATCGGGTCAGCACTCAGGTCATAGAGCTGCGGTGGGTCGCTATCACAATGAATATATTTCAAGGGCCCGCGCCGGATCATGATCACAGGATAGCCCGTCATCTCGGCACAATATTCTCCGATCGCCTCATCAACTGGATCTTCTTCACCCCGAGCCAGAGGCATAAGGCTACGACCGTCGATCGGCTCTCCGATCATCGTCTCATCACCGCCACCGATGTCGATAAATGTCGGCAATAGATCAACCAGTGACACTGCATTTTGAGCGGCCCCAACAGCGATGCCTGGTCCGGCCATGACCAATGGAATTCGTGCTGAGTGCTCGAAGAAGTTCATTTTGTACCACAGCCCACGTTCACCCAGCATGTCGCCATGGTCGGCTGTGACAATCACAATGGTGCTGTCCAACTCGCCTGTTTCTTCGAGGGTTTGAACCAGCTCTCCGATTTTGCTGTCGAAGTAACTGACGTTTGCCAGGTAGGCATGGCGCGCGCGCAGGACTTCTTCCTCGGTCAGTGGCACATAAGACGCTTCGATCCCATCCAATAAACGTCGTGAAAAGGGGTCTTGATCCTCCAACGCGGGCACAAACGCGGGCAAGTCAATTTCATCATCCGTATACAGGTTCCACCATTCTGGTCGGGCTACATATGGATCGTGCGGGTGAATGAAGCTTGCAACCATCGCAAAAGGCGCGTCATTGCCAAGCGCTTTGTCTCGGGCCGCATCGAACAGCCAGCGTTTGGCAGCAAAACCGACCTCGTCGTCATAGTCGATCTGGAAAGTCGCGTGGGCAACGCCGCTTTCTTTGACCGTTTGCATATTGTGATACCACTTGTCGATCCGCTCGTCCGGGGCCTCCCAATCCGGGGTCCACGCAAAATCAGCAGGATAGATGTCGGTTGTCACACGATCCTCAAACCCATGCATCTGATCCGGTCCGACAAAATGCATCTTGCCTGCCAAACAAGTACGATAGCCCAGCGATTTCAGATAATGCGCAAATGTCGGCACCGAAGCCTTGAACTCGGATGCATTGTCGTAAGCTGCGATGCGACTGATGTGCTGACCCGACATAAAGGAAAACCGTGAAGGCGCACAGAGAGGGGAATTGCAGTAAGCTGCATCGAAGCGCATGCCGCGCGCGGCCAACGCGTCAAGATGTGGCGTCTTGGCGACCTTATGCCCGTACGCCCCTGTGAAATGCGGAGCCAATTGGTCCGCCATGACCACAAGGATGTTTGGCCGCGTCACGTGGCACCTTTTGCGTAAGCGTCCAAGACTAAGCCATGGAAGTGATGAACGGCGTGCTCGGACTTGCCGGACCCGTCCGGGTCATTGACGATCCGACCTTGGGTGAACGCAGGTGTATTCATCCCGCGCTGCACACTTTCGACAAGGCTGATATCTTCGACCTGAAGAACTTCGTCCAGATAGCGAATTGCGTCCAACTCCATCGCGTCGGGTTCCGGCGTCTCAAGGAAGAAGTCGTAAGTTTCAAGCGTCCGATCTGGCCCAACAGGTATGATGTTCAACACGATCATGCTGGACCGTCCGGGATATCGCATCAGGCAAGTGGTGGGATAGAGCCACCAAACCGCGTGAGTTTTCACCGTGGCGTTCGAGACGTCATAGGCGGTATTTGGACTGTTGCCTGCGTCAGCCATATGGCTGGAGTAGATGCCGTAGGTTGTAACCTTGTAGGTATCCATATCCACGAGGTCACAAAAATCCTTATGGGCCGTAGGGCAATGATAGCACTCAAGGAAATTGTCCACGACGTTCTTCCAATTCGACTTGATGTCGTAGGTCAGACGGTGGCCAAAAGTGAGTTGATCCACATCCGGCGCCCAATGGCGCACCTCGGTTTCCAGGTTTCCGGATTGCTCTGACAAAGAGGCAGCCGTCGGATCCAAATTGACAAAAACAAAACCGCAGAATTCTTCAACCTGTACAGCATCGAGACAAATCTCATCCTTGTTGAAGTCTTCTAGGTTTTCAGTATGTGGCGCACGCGCCAATTGCCCGTCAAGTTTATAGACCCAGGCATGATAGGGGCACATAATCCGTGTTGTATTGCCTTCGCCTGATAGCAGTTCATGGGCACGGTGTTTGCATACGTTGTAAAAGGCGCGAAGCTTACCCTCTTTGTCGCGCACAACCGCAATAGGTTGACCGGCAACTTCCACCGTTACAAAGGACCCCGGCTCTCGTGTTTTCTCGACATGACACACCCATTGCCAAGTTTTGGAGAGGATGGAGCGAAGGTCAGTGTCAAACCACTTGTGCTCGGTGTAGGCAGCAGCCTGCAATGAGCTGGAGCGCGATGGGTCAGCATGATAGCCAAAGAAAATTGCACCTGAATCAGTCATGATAGCGTCTCCGATGTTAAGTTAAATCTATTGCGCGTGGGATTCGAAGCTATGTTTAATCAGCCGCTAGTTTGATTATTTTCGCTAAGCATTTGGCTTTCGGGGACACCGTATTAACCCATCAAGCACTGCGTTTAGCTGCCAAGCGAATGCTGGGCCCTTGACTGCATCTGTTATGCGGTCATTCGTGCACACTGCAGGAATCGGCAAAATGGGCTCAAACCGAACATTCTCTGCACTGCGGTTGTGGGAATCTGGCGGAGTGTCTGGATTGCGGGACAAAGTCGCCTTTTGTTGACGCCGCTTTTGCTCACGCAGCATTTCCTCGCATCTGCGGCAGCGTCCTCTCGTTGGCGCAGAAAATTTCACGAGACCGGACATTGAAGCCATTCGGTTAGTCGGCTTTCAATCCGACCTTTCGCCGCGACCAACCTCAATCACCAAGGGGCGGACGAAGCCAACATTCATTCGTTGAACGCTTTCGACGGGTCGTCCAGTGTTAAAGGGCGTGAATCGCACATAGCTGTACGTGGAGTAGTATTGACCCTTTGGAAAAGGCTTGTGAGAACGTTCAAGCGACCGGAATTCGCTGGGCCTGATCACAGGAGCAGGGAAGCATTTATACGCAGCTTTTGTCAGGACTACAAAGCCAGGAATGATTATTGCATGGCGATAAGCACCGCAACCGAGTGTCTCAAACGTCCAGAAATGATATCAGAGTTATCGAAGGCTCACTCTGATTTCGTTGGCATATACGCCACTCCCGACATCGAGCTACAATTGATATCTTTCGGAACAGATGCATCCTTCGACCCAAGCAGGCTGACGTGCGGAACTGCGGAAATAGAAGGCTCTCGTCTGAAGCAACCGTTTTTAATCAAAAGCGTGCACGGGGATTGGTCTGATAAGTACATTGGGGTGTATCCCCTCAGCATACGTTATCTTCTGGACAGTATTCGGCGGTCATGAAATGAGTGCTGTATGGAAGAATTGTCGAAGTACATTGATGCCACCGCTGCCGCCGCACAGTTGGGTAGGCTTGACCTAGTTTCGTTGCTATTGGCCGCTATCGGTCTTATATTGGTTTTAGGAGGATTGTTTGCTTTCTTCAATTTTCGGGCTCTCGCTAGAGCGCAAGCGACGGCAGAAGCGACCCGAGTTGCGGAGGAAGTGGCTGAGCGTACTGCCAACGAATATCTGCAAAAAGAACTCCCTGATGTGATGCGAGCATATCGGGAAATGATGGATTCCGAGGCTGTAACAGACGAGATCGCAGACCAGTTAGCTGGGGCGCAAGAGGACGAGAAAGGAGGCTCTTGATGAACATTGCAGAACAATGGGATGTGATGACCAGTGCTCGAAAAAGCCTTCCGGTTGATGTGCACGGCTTACCAAGGCGTTTGGGCGTCGGCCTAAAGCAAGCTTTTTTGGCTGATGGTATCTCAGGTATGCTTGAGAAGATCGGAAACGGCTTCCTCATAACCATCAACGCGACAGACCCATACACCAGGCAGAGGTTTACTCTTGCTCATGAACTCGGTCACTACATGTTGCACCGACATTTGGTCGGTGATGGGGTAGATGACGACAGGGCGTATAGGAGCACCAAGGTCGGAAAGTACCACAACACGCTGATTGGCCCATCCGAAGAGACAGAGGCAAATAAGTTTGCCGCCAACCTTCTGATGCCTAGAGACTTGGTTAATTCGGAATGGAGTAAACCCGGCACTACGGTATCTTCAATGGCATCGCTGTTTGGCGTTTCCGAGCATGCAATGTCAATTCGACTTGGGGTTCCTTATGAATCTTACTGAGGCGAAAAAACAAGGAAAACTTGGCGAGTTCATTAAAGAACACGAGGCCGATCCAGACGGAGACCTCGACAAGTTGGACGCTGTGATTAAGCGTCCAACTCAGGGAACCGCGAAAGCAACTCGGAAAGCATCGTCTCAGGACGCATCCGACGATTGAAGCGGTACTCAAACTCCTTGACGTAGCGCTCAAGGTGCCTGTGCGACACGCTGGTATGAGTGCCAGCAATCGACTTTTTCAGATGATTAAAGAAGGATTCAATCTGGTTGGTGCTGACGCCTTCTGGGGTGGCGTATTCGCCCTCAGAGTGGTTGACGGTCTTGTGGGTGTACTCAGCGGGCAGAAACGACTTCCGATACCCGCGATGCTCGTCCGTATGGAGTTCTGAGCCTTTCGCGACGTGCTTGTGAACGGTGTTCGTCATTGTCGTTTTGGTCTGGTCAGGAATGACTTTCAGCAAAACGTCACCGTGTCGCTCCATCATGCCCATGACAACGGCCTTGCGCTCGCGCCAGTCCATGCCGGTAGTCACACCGCCGTAGTAAGTCTCATCGACCTCTACAACCTCACCAGCGCCGCCCACAGGCTCGTCACTGTCGATTGCGGCCATGTGCTCACGGATCAGCGCAGCCATGCGCCACGCGGTCTTGTAGGTCACGCCAAGCTGACGCTGCAGTTCCTTGCCGCTGACGCCGTGCTTGGATGTAGTGAAAAGGAAAATTGCATAGAACCAGAGTTGCAGAGGTGTGCGGCTCTTTTCGAAGATCGAACCCACCATCGGGTGAATGTGGTGGCCGCACCACTGGCACGAGAAAGCCTGTTCGGACTTAAGGCGATACCACTTCGCAGCACGTTTGCACTTGGGGCACTCGTGACCCTGACCGAAGCGCACGTTGAACAAATGCTCAAGGCAGGCTTCATCGTTAGGGAACTGTTGGAAGAACTGGCGAACGGTTGTCTGTTTCATACAAAGGATATGGGAATCCGACTACCGTATGTCAAGGGGATACACCCCAGCACATTGCACATAACAAGGAAAGCGTGGACGGCTCGTTTCGGCTAGAACAGATTTACTTTATAGATCCATTTCCTGAGGATAATAAGGAGAACGAAGCCGCTTTTCTTCCTATTTTGTGAACGTCAAAGTTGGGCTCTTCTGGCACCTTCGTCGCAAGATCCATGAACGACCGCTCCAGGATGGAGCTCCCTTTGCTGTGCGTCGTATGAATGGGCAAGATGCAGGACAAATCTGCCGTTCAACTTTTCTGTGGTGGTGTCTGCTTATCTAATAGTCGTATAATCCGTTCAGTCAGTTATGCTTGAACCAGAACAGGTAATTTGATCGTGCAATTTGGTGTTGTTGACCTTCAAACCTGACAAATTTGGATTTTCTATCAGGTCGCTGCTCAGACTCTCACATCGCTCGACGAACACCCACCTTGGCGTTAAGTTGCCCGAACAGGTTGGCGAAAATGATCAACCACGAAGGCACGGATTGGGCGGAGGCAACAAAGCATTATGCCTGAGAAAATTTAATGACATCGAGATTAACGCATTTCTTCCAAAAAGCACTTGGCCGTAAGCGCAATAGTCACAGGTTATCGAATGAGGACGAAAATTTCGTCGGCAGCGCAGCCGCGGGAATGTTGGCACAAATTCAGCACGAAACGAATATGCGCGCCGCGCGTGGGAACGAGCCGATCTCCGTTCGTCTTGTCCCCCAAGTGCCAGTACGGGATGCGGATGCCGCGGCGGGTTGGATCGGAGGAGGGGCTTGTCGGTTACTTTGCCCTCTGGCGCCATAGCTCGTGTAGAAGCGATTTCAGACCTGAATGTCGAGAGCTTCGCGCCAGGCGAGGACAGAAATCAGCACCAGGTTCTCGCCAATTGGACTGCCCGTGTAAGCGGCGGTCATTGGGGGCATCTACATAGGCAAACGGTTTCTTATCGCGGCTTGCTGGATGTTTCGCGGCATGGCGACCATTGAATGCTTGATGACCTGACGATTATCAGCGCCAAAACAGGAGGGTAATTCAGTGGCTGAAACGCGGCCTCAAAACCAGTCATTTGAGCACTTATCGGAAATTGGACTCACAATGCGAGCAGGGAGCTGACATTTCAGTGTTTCGGCATTCACTTGAATTGCCACCAATCGCCAATGTCCCGAAAGGCACCAAAAGTACGGCAGTGCGTTGGCAGTTCATTTTGAGGCCGAAACGTCTTAGGCTGTGAAATGGGCCGTAAACGGAGGAACCAATCGTAATACGAACAATCGCACTCGCGCTTGTGGCAAGCGTCATTGCAAACCCTTCTTTTGCAACGTTTCTTGTTTCCTGCGAAGCGCCTGATGAGTCAGGCGTTGCGGTAGCATTTGGCTTTGGATCTGTACCCGGCCTTGCGATTATCAGCGCGACGATCCACGCGGATGGACAGGACTGGAGCATGACAGAGACAGAAGGTGCGCTGCCCATTGTTTTGGCGCAGGGGGCCTCGGAGAACACACACACATTGCTGGATTTCGCCGATCCTGAGTTTGATCGCATTGTTGCATCCGTGCGGCTGATTACGGCTGATGAAGGCGATGACCAAATCACCGTTGGCACGCTTAAGATCCCAGAGGTCGGGGTCTTTCCGCTGGTCTGCGAAGGACCATGACCCATATCTGTGCCAGAAACGTGTGGGCGGGGCAGAGAGAGAATTCCGATGCCCATGACCTGGTGAAAGAACATCCAGTTATAGCTTCATTCTCCGTTTTTTGGCGATCTCGGCCCGCCCTGACCTATAGATATGAGGTCAACACCCCGGACAAATTCAGACGTGGCATTTTCTAGCTGGATTCCACACCACGCCCACCCGGCAACCTTCTAGCGGCCACGCCACCTCAGGAGACAGTCGCATGATCCAAGAAATACAACAACCTGGAGATCCAGTAGCCGACATTCTCTTCAATTGGCTTCCATTTCTTGGGATGGTTGCGCTTGGCGTAGTAGGATTGATCATCACCGCGCGGGGCTATCGGCACTATCTCAATTCGACGTATCTAAAGCGAGCCGGCCGACCTGGGCAGGCGCGCGTGACCGACAAGTGGGTCAAGAAGGGCCACGTTGGTCGCAACGAACGGCATCGTACGAAACCTTCGAAACGTTACTTTCTGCGCTTCCAACTTTTGGATGACCCGCGCGCATTTTCCCTAAAAGAAGTCGCTCCGGTAGACCTTTGGAACGCGGTCGAGGTCGGCGACGCGGTCGACGTGCTCTATCACCCGAGGCGGCGCTTGATGCGCCTTGCTGCCTGGACGAAGTACAGCGGGACAAACGCAGGTGCGGCCCAGATGGCGATTGGTGCGATCATGCTGTCAGCAGCCATCGCTTCGGTTGCAGAAGGCGCAGTCTCCGCTTTGCGAAGTCCTGAGCAGCGCATTGCTGGCGAAAGATGGGTTCGCAGCAAGGCAGAGGTTTTGAACATGGGCAAGCCTGCGGATCCGTATCTGCGTATGTTTGCCCCAGGGTCTCGGATGATCCGTGTCGTGTTCGGAGAGACCCATGGCGGCGCATTCTTAGGGAATGAGCGCTTTATCCGTGTGACCCCAGCAGAAATTGAAACTTACGCCATCGACGACGAAGCGATCCTGGTTGCCTGGATGGACCCGGAGAATGAATTCAATGCCGTTCTGGACCTTGAGAGGCGTGACACAGATTTGCGCTGATTGTTTTGACTAAAAGTAAGGCGACAAATACACTCAAATGGCGAGTTGGCCCGAATTACGTGACTGATCTTGGTTGCAAAGAAAGTGCACTTTTGATTCTGGAAAAGTCGAAGTGCTGAATAACCAGATTGGCAATGCAAGCATCAACATCGCTTTATGTCTGCCGCATGTGAACACGTGCTGCGACAGCGCTCTCTGAAATTCAAAAATCTAGAAGGTCCGCGAGTCGCACGTTGATTATTGGTCTGATGCTGCGTTGTTGATGAATGTCCGGTTCGAAGGGCCTCGCCGCAGCAACTTGACCAGGATGTGTAGGTCGGCTTTAGGCCGGGCATGTAGCCTTAGATTGGAGGTACGGCGCGTTCGGTGACCAACTGTCTGGCCGCCACCCTTTCGCGATGTATCATGTACAGCCCTGCACTGATGATGATCGCAATGCCAATCAGGCTAAGCGTATTCGGGAAGTCATTGAAGACAAGATAGCCGAACAAGGTCGCGACCGGCAGCTCAAAATACTGCAGCGGTGCCAGCGTGACGGAAGGCGCAAAAGACAGCGCATAGGTCATCATCATGTGGCTCACCGTCGCGAAGAAGCCAGCGCCCAAAAGCCACAACAGAGCGGTGTCTGTTGGCCAAACGGGATCAAACAAATCAGAGCCGGAACCTTGCGCAACAATTAGAGCTGGAATGCAAAACAGGCTGGCGATCAGACCGGTGTGGAATTGCAGGGTCACGGGGTGCACCCGACGCGACAATCCCCGGGTCACAAGAATGTAGAAAGCGAAGGCAACTGCCGTTCCTACCGGAATAATAGCGACCGCGCCGAAAGCTGCGAAACTGGGCTGGATGACGAACAACACCCCGACAAACCCCACAAGCGCCGCGCAGACGCGACGCGGGCCGACATCTTCACCAAAATAGAACTTGCCGACCAACAAGACGATGAACGGGGCCACGAACACGATTGCTAATGCATCGGCAAGGGGCATCACCCGGATCGCGGCAATGAAGCAAAATGTTGCGAACACCAACAGCAATGAGCGGAATACCAGCACCATCACCTGACCTTTCGCCACGCGCAACGACAGTCCCATTATCCAGATGAAAGGCGCCATCAACGCGCATTGTACCACAAACCGAGCAGCCGTAATCTGCCCAACCGGCACACTGGTTGACGCGAGTTTCGCAGACACATCCAGCAAAGGAGCGGTTAGGCAAAACCCCAGCATCAGCGCAACGCCAACAAGTGTGCGATCCGGAGATTGAGGTATGCGTTCAGCTGAGGTCATCACTTTATTTAGAGATGTCGCCAAATGCGTGTCTGTTCTCAATACGACGACAGGCAAAAATCCCGCTATCCACGAGTTCGGGTTGAATTGGATATAGCGCTCGTGGCGAATGTCTCTTCTGACGGTCCGCACAGTCGCATCAGATGGCCGGGCCAAATGGCAGCTAGGGCCGTTATCACACATCCCAACAAACTGACTTATCGGAAGCTTTGTCCGCAGAGCGGTCATTCGGGGTGAGGCGATCAGTGTCTGCTGTGCGGACAAAGTTGCCATAGGCTCAATGGTTGTTGAGGACCGGTCTCAGCTCAAACCGGACATTCGTGACAAGACTTTGCAGTTTCCGAGATCAGGACAAAGCGGTCGATGACGAGAAGCTTAGAGTTTTCAAATTCCAGTATCGAAAATCAAAGGGCGCACGGCATCTTCTTACCTTCGAACAATAAAGGGTTGGCAAAGAACAACGTACACTGCTCAAATTGAACTCAAGAAACGCTCAATTTCCACTAGGGCTTTAGGCCAGGCAGGATCATACTCTGGCATCGTGTTGTTTGCTGTTTCAAGGCCAATAAAGCGCGCATTCTCGATGCCGGAGGCGAATATCCTACCTTGTTCAACACTGTGCATCCTGTCTCGATTAGCGTGCATGACAAGAGCCGGACAGGTGATCCGCGGAAGTAGATCGGTTACGTCGACCCCTGCGACCAGTGGTCCAATCTTGAGCCAATCCTGATGGTCCATTGCCACTTTCATAAACTCTGCATAAGTGCGCTGGTCATGCGGACTTGCGGTTGGAGCAAAAGACTGGGCCATCAAGTCTCTTGCAGAAGGGTATTCATCGTTCCAGCCTTCAAGACTCATATCCATCATTGCTTGCCCAAGAGCGGCAATTCCAGGCTGTGAACGCACCGCGAGTCCTTGTGCAAATCCACCGAGTAGAACCAACCCCGAAACACGGTCAGGATTATGTGCGGCAAAAGCCGCCGCAATGGTTGCCCCAAAAGATATACCAAACAATGGCATTTTTTCGATCCCGGCTGCGTCCAGCACGGCCTCAACATCTTCGACGATTCGATTCAAAGACACATCCTGCACGCCGCGCTGGGACAAGCCATTGTTTCTACCATCAAACCGATAAAGGCAGTGATTTTCAGAAAGCAGCGGCAACCACCCGGCGATGGTGTTCATCGTCCAATCGTATTCCAGATGCCTGAGCCAGTTTGGTGTGACCAGTAACTTTCTTCCGCTTCCAGTGGATGTCCAGGCAAGCGTTGTACCGTCTTTTGATTTTGCAAAGCGGACGTCTTGAGAGTTAGCCAGCAGCTTGTTCTTTGCGTGTCTTTTGTCACCATCTAAATCAATAGAGTAGGCTTCCACTGGATTTGGAATTCCCTTCAACCGTATCGAGCTTTCTGGTCGCAAAGCAACCGCCAGCGAAGTTCCTGCAACTTCAGCAGCTGTCTTGCTGACGAGACAACTTCCAATATGCGCGCTGGATTGAAGGCGCGACGCAACATTCACGGCCTCTCCGAACAAGTCTGCGCCATTTGGCATTACGTCGCCAACGTGGAGACCTCCTCGAAGTGTTACGTCTTCATCTCTCATCTGATTGAAAATCTGGCTGGCAGCATTAATTGCGTCAGTGGCTGCAGCAAACTCAACCAAAGCACCATCTCCCATCAGCTTGAATATTCGTCCATTGTTTTCATGGACCAACGGTCTGATCACATCGTCCAAAATGCGTTGTAGAGTGTTCAGCGTGGTCTCAGCATCCTCTGACATGCGCTTGGTATATTCGACGACATCGAGGCTTAGGATCGCAGCAATTTTCCGCTTCATCAGTCGATGTGATCCTTTTAGCTAAACCAATTCCTCTGAACCAAAATTAACAGACGAATAGATTTTTGTGGCTAAAACATGTGCCTGGGTATTTTGCTAAGCCGGCAAGTTCCAAAACTTGCGTTGAAACACACAGCCGAGCAAAATGTCTAATTGGCTGGCGAAACCTAGAATTGAGGTGGAGTGGTTAGCGCGTTTCGCGTTACTAACAAAGGTTCACTTTGCAATATCCATTCTGAAAGTGTCAGCCCGTTGCTCTCTTCATCTGTGACCGATGGCGGCCCGAAGCGGAACTTCGACTCTGAGCTTTGCAAAATCTAACAAGCGGACGGCCGCTTCCATTAGTGTGAATGGCTTGAAGGTATCGAGCGCTTCGCCACGGCGACAATTTAATAAAAAATGACTATGAGAAACAAGGTGGCTGAAACTGCTCTCTGACAGGAAACAGGTGTCCCCGCACACTTTCGCACAATTCGAGCTTAGCCCAATGTCTTGCCGGTGATGAAGGTGTACGAGCTTTCTACCAGATCGATGACGACATCCAACTCTTCTGGTGTGGTCGGTGTATATATCAAGACAAAGCCGCTCCACCCAGGACGTTGCTTGGCCCAAGGGTGAGCTACGGCCCAGCCAGCCTCAATTGCCCGCCGCGCCATTGCCGGATGCAGCGAAGCGTGCAAGCTGCCATCAGGATGCATATGCGCAAATTCAAACCCACCGACGATAGAGCTCGGTTGAGACAACAACATGTCGGGATCAAGCTGAAAACCAATTGCGCCAGGTAGTGATATGCGTGTGGGGCCAAGTGTAACCCCTGGGAATTGAGCAACTCGCTCCAGCAATAGCTGGGCCAATTCGGCATCAATTTTGACACCAATCTGAGTATGCGGTACGCCGCTTGTCGTTTCAGGACGGTGCGAGGTGCGCTCCGGCAAAGAGCGCTCTTGCGCGGACGCCATCGAGCACATCAATGCCACTACCGTCGTCGCAACCGCCAATGTTCTCAGGTGCACATTCATTTTGTTGTCAGCCCGTCAAAAGTAAAGATTGAGTGCTCAGCGCGGTTTCGGTGCCCCTGCACGCATCATTCAGCTTTTAACGCCTCGATATTGATCAAGAGATCTATTTCGTTGCTCACCGCTGGTGCAAAGGCCCCAAGTCCGAATTCAGACCGCACGATAGTCGCCGTTGCTGCCAGCCCCAAGGTCGGTGTGCCTTCCTTTTCGCCAAAAGGGTATGGCGCTGACTTGTTAAGCGTTGTTTCCAGAACAACAGGTTTGGTGATGCCATTCATGGTCAGGTCGCCAGAAATATTCGCGGAATTGTCCCCGGTGACTTCGATGCTGGTTGAGGCGAATGTGACCACGTCACCGTCAGTCGCGCCAAAAAAATCATCGGACATGAAGTGTTGCAAACGGGCATCCCAGCCCGTGATCATAGATTTTACAGGCATAGACACTGTGACAGATGACGCAGACGGATCATCTTCGTTGAACTTTATCTCACCGCTAAAACCTGAGAACATTCCAAATGTTTCTGAGAACCCGATGTCGTCGTAGCTGAACAATACCTGGCTGTGTCCAGGATCCAGCTCGTAGGTGCCACTCTCGGACAAAGCGGTTGTCGCGCCCATCGATAAGAGTACCGCCAGCGGGGTTGCTGCCACTTTGAACATTGATACGCTCCCATTTTGACAAGACGTGTTTGTGGAATTGAGTTTTGCGATTTAGGTATTGGCTGACCATACTTTTAGGGCAAAATGTTCTGCAGCGCAACAAAATGTTCTATAGGAGGGGCGATTGAAAGAAGATCCCAGGCTGATCGCCACACGACAGGCCGCACTTGATGCGGCGCAAAGGATACTGATGGATGAGGGCGTGCTGCACGTAACTCATGGCGCGGTTTCAAAGGCAACGGGCATTTCGCGCAGCACACTTTACAGGCACTGGCCAGATGCGCGCGGTCTGCGTGATGCAGCATTCAGGCGCATCGCAACACCGCCTAACATACCACCCAAAACAGATGGCCCGCTGCGATCTGACCTGCGCTGGTTACTCGGAGTACTGATGGGAGCCTTGAACGACACACCATGGGGCCAAATTGCGCCTCAAGTTGTCGCTGCTGCGTCCACCGATGCAGAAGCGCGCTTGGTGATCACTGAATTCATGAAAGACAGGTTTGCAAGTGTTGAAGCCGTGCTTTCAGCCGCAATAGATCGGGGTGAGATCGCCGCCGACGTTCCGGTTGACCAATTCATAGAACTGGCAGTCGCTGCACCTTATTTCCGCAAGCTCATTCGTCACGAGGCGCTGAACGAAGAATGGTTGGACAAACATGTCGATCTGCTTTGCAGTATCGCGAAAACCAATTCAGGACAGTGACCATCGCCTGACTTTGCAATCACAGCGACCTTCAACTGGCGCGAGATTTCGACAGAACAGCAAGTTATGATCAATAGCCTGTCCAGCCGGTTCCTCATAACTGCTGCTCCAAAAGGTCTCGGCAAACGTTCGCTATGATCGTTCGTTGAGGTTTGCAAAGTCTGCTTTCTGCGCATTTCTGTAATTCGGCCATCCTCAGTTTTTTGGCAAGTACCGATCCAAAAGAGCGTCGACCAACCCTTCCTGAAGTTGGTAACCAGTTGCTTCGTCTACACGCAGAATGTCTTCAAGAATGATAAGTTGTTCCATTCCCGTCGTCATGGACAACCGCTTCGCCAGGTCGTCAACGTCCTTCGGCTCCATCAATGAATGAATTGGCGCTAGTGCTTCAGAAAAAGCCGTCACTCTTCTAGCGCCACGCATTTTAACCGTTCCTTCCTCAAGTGATGCCTTGAGTGATTCAGCCAGAAACTGCCTGAAGTGCGCCTCATGAACCCGAGAAAAATCCAGATAGTAGCGTGCGACCACGTGTACGCGGCTCCTGACGTCATCCAATCCCTTGAGAAGCTCTGACGTTGGCGTGACGTCTAGATCAAGCGTCGCGTCCAAAGCCAAAACACTTGGGTCAGAAAAGTAACGATAGACCGTTGCGCGGCTGGTTTTGGCGCGTTCAGCGACTTTTGCTAGCGTGACTTCCTTTCCCTCCGACATCAATTCTCGAGCGGCCGAAAGAAGTGCTTCTCGCGTTCGGTTGATTTGATTTGTACGAGGTGCCAATCCCAAGCCCTTTGCGAAACACTTGTCTCATAAGTAGATTTATGTATCATAAGCCGAGTGTGTTTCAAGTAAAGGGAGTCGCAGTTATGACTGAACCTCGCCCGCGAGTTTACCATCTTCTTGGGAACCTTTTGACCTTCCACGCCTTTCCCAGTGAGACTGGAAATCGTTGCACAATCGTTGAGATAAAGACGGCTCCTGGTGCCGGTGCGCCGCCCAATCATCATGCAGGCGAAGATGAGAGCTTCTATGTGCTAGACGGTGAGTTCGAGTTCTTCGTGAATGGTGAGACAGTCAACGCAAAAGGTGGTGATTTCGTCAAAGTCCCGGACGGCGCAGTGCACGCCTTTACATGTACTGGGGAACGGCCTGGGCGGCTACTTTGCATCAACGCCCCCGGCGCTATGCATGACACATTCTTTACTGAAGCTGGTGAAACAATGCCTGAGGGTACGACAGATATTCCGGCGCCAGATGGACCGCCAGATATTCCGGCGATCATGGCCGTAGCGGACCGAGTGGGAATGACGATCCTTGCGCCAGCGGACATTCCCAGCTAACGAATGCGATTGCATAACTCCGGGTTGCGGAACGGAGGCTTTGGAACAAAGCTTCTGCCGTACACCCTAACTTGTAATACTGGCTCAACCCGAAGCCGACATTCACTACGAGACCTTGCGATTCTGGATAGCCGACATTGGCGGCGCTTTCCAAAAAATGTCTTCTATGTGAACCAGAGCAATCGTTTAGGCGCAGGCGTGACAGCGGCTTAGATCGTCTGCTATCAGTGCTTGGTTGAATTCGTTTTAGCGTGAGAACGCTCAACTCAGCATTCTTTCCGAAACGTCCTCAAGAAGGGTATGAAGATCGAATTCTTCACCTTTCTCCGCAAGCCCTTTGTCATGCAAAATGAAGGACAGCCCGTGCACGAAACTCCACAACAAAAAACCACGGCGGCGAACTTCGTCTGTGATTCCCGGTTCACCGAGACATTTTGCTACTTCAGTCAAAAGAATCCCGAAACTTTGCTGGCCGCCTTCCTCCAGCCGGGGATCCGCGATGCGGTCTGTGAAGCCGCCAAATTTCAGTCTGAAGATCCCGGGCTCATTTAACGCAAAGGCAATATACTCCATCCCTATGGCAGTAATGCGCTCGGGAGATCCTTCAGGAACGCCTTCCAGCGCAGTAAGCATTTTGTCTCGGTGCCGATCCATTCCCTCAAGGACAGTGGCGACCAGCATTTCTGTCTTGTCTTTGAAGTGCTTGTAAGGTGCCGCAGTCGATACGCCCGCGCGTCTGCACGCCTCGGATACGGAAAAACTGTCCGGACCTTTTTCTTCTACCAACTGTCGGGTTGCTTCGATCAGTGCAGCGCGGAGATCACCGTGATGATAGGCTTTCTTGCTGACTGAAGGACCAGCCGTTTGTCTGCTAGTCGAATGATTTTTTTCGATGCTGCTCATGATCCAACATGTGCCAGATCACGTATCTCTTGTCAAAGTGAGAACTTCTAACATATGTTAGAGATGCTAACTTGATGAGGTCCCCAAATGCCGAATCCTGCCAATTCATCTACTGAAGCGACTAAACCGAGCCTATTTGCACGTGTGTTACGCGGCGCTGTGCGTTTGGGAGTGACCGTCAGTTTTATAGCCGTTGCAGCGGCCGCCGTTCACTTTGGCGCATCCGAGCTCACCCGTAGAGCGGAGGCGGTGCCCGCACCTGATGCCGCCGCTGTGACCCCGGTATCCGTGACGCCGATAACGTCCGAGAGCGCTTACACAGTCGACCGTGTGTTCATCGGGCAGGTCGAACCTCAGCGTTCGGCAGATATCTCTTTCGAGCTGAACGGGACGCTCGATCAAATTCTGGTGGATGAGGGTGACAAGGTTGCCAAAGGTCAACTTCTTGCGACACTGGACATTGCACTGCTGGAGGTCGAACGCGACCGTCTGACATCATCACGCGATGCCATTGCAGCCCAGCTTGCATTTGCAAGAAAGACGGTCGAGCGAAACGCGAAACTCATTGAACAAGGCTTTACCAGTCAAGCCCGTTTGGACGAAGCCGTTTCTCAGCAAGATGAATTGTTATCCAGAATTGGCGAGTTGGATGCGGCCTTGCGCGATGTTACCGTTCGGATTGAGAAATCCGGCATCGAGGCCCCATTTGCCGGTCAAATAACCGCGCGACACGTGGACGGCGGCGAAACTCTGCGCTCGGGCGAGCTGGTTCTAGGAATGGTCGAGGTCGTGTCGCCGCAGGTTCGGATCGGTGTTCCTCTCGATGTTGATCCGGCGCTTCTGACTGATGTTGAGATCGAAATATCAGCTAAAAGCTACCGGGCTGAGCTTGCAACCTTGCGGCCCGATATTGACCCGGTGACCCGAACCCGCACTGCGCTGTTCGATCTGAAAAACGCTCCCGACGTTGCTTTCGGACAAACCGCACGTGTGCATGTACTCGATCCTGTCCAAAGTGCGGGAACCTGGGTGCCCACAACATCGCTGAAGGAAGGAACGCGCGGGCAATGGACACTGCTGGTTGCCGACGCGCAAAAGACTGTGCGCCTGGCGACGGTCGAAGTGCTGCATGCCGAAGACGACCGCGTCTTTGTGCGTGGCGCGTTTCCAGAAGGCACCGTCCTGATCGATCAGGGTCCGCAGCGGGTGAGCGTTGGTCAGCGCGTCGCCTTCGACACTGGCGAGTAACGGAGCGATCTGATGGAAACCCTAACCTTTCGCCATCCCCGGCTGGTTGCTCTCATCGTTTTGGTGCTTGTGTCTGCAGGGCTGTCTTCGTTCCTATCGCTTGGGCGACAGGAAGACCCCACGATCACCAACCTCTTCGCAACCATAACCACGCAGTTTCCTGGCGCAGACCCCGAACGGGTTGAAGCACTGGTTACCGCAGAAATCGAAGAAGAACTGCGAAAGATCGCCGAGGTGGATGAGATCAGTTCTGTCTCCCGCTCGGGCGTGTCGGTCGTTTCTGTTGAATTGCTGGAAACACTAGACGAAGCCACCATTGAGCAGGTTTGGGCCGAGGCTCGGGACGCCGTGGAAGATGCGCGCCAGAACTTCCCGGCAGGAGTATTGCCACCGGAATTCGATGCCGAAGGTATTGCTGCCTATTCCGCTGTCATTGCAGTTGCGGCCGAGGACCCCGACTTCCCGATAACTTTGCTGTCTCGTCATGCCGAAGCATTGGGTGACAGATTGCGCGCGATACCTGCGACACGAGCCGTCGACTATTTCGGTCAGCCAGAGGAAGAGGTGCTCGTAAGTGTCGATATGGACAAGGCCGCTGCGCTTGGGCTTGGCGCCGCCGAGATTTCCCAGCGGATCGCCGAAGCAGATGGGAAGGTTCAGTCTGGGCGGCTGCAATCCGATGTCGACCTAACCATTGGCGTCAGCGGAGAAATTGAGAGTCTGGATCGTATTCGGAGCATCGTCCTGCGTGAAAACGCGGACGGTGCAGTGGTGCAGCTCGGCGATATTGCCAGCGTAGACCGGGGCGCACGCGAACCGCAGTCCTCAATCGCTTTTGCCAACGGGATGCCCTCCGTTTTGGTCGGAATTCTGGCGCAGGACGGCGTGCAGATCGACCGCTGGACAGGCTTTCTACGGGATGAGCTTGAGGCCGGCGCCGCAGCGGTACCTTTGGGCATGCAGGAAATACTGCTGTTTGATCAAAGCCAGTACACGACGGATCGTTTGTCAGAGGTTGGGGTCAACATGGCCATTGGCGTGGCTCTGGTTGTGGCAGTTTTGTTTGTTACGTTAGGTGTTCGGGCAGCCGCGATCGTGGCTTTGGTTTTGCCGGTTGTCTCATTGGCGACCCTGGCGACGATGAACATGATCGGTTTGCCCATTCACCAGATGTCCGTGACGGGTCTGATCGTTGCCCTCGGTCTGCTTGTTGACGCAGCCATCGTGATGACCGATGAAATTCGATGTCGTCTGCAGGATGGGATGGAGCGACTTTCAGCCGTGCGAGATGCTGTTCGCCGGTTGGCCGCGCCTTTGCTGGCGTCGACCGTCACTACAGCGCTTGCCTTCACGCCGATGATCTTGCTGCCGGGACCCGCCGGCGACTTTGTCGGTGCTATCGCTATCGCCGTGGTGCTGATGCTTGCTTGGTCCCTGGTTGTGGCCTTGACTGTGACTCCAGCGATTGCGGGCTGGCTACTGTCCGATCGCCCAGACTCAGGAATGCTGAGCCGCGGTATCAGCATCCCGCCACTTGCCCGTATGTTCGAGGCCTCAATTCGATTGTCAGTCACCAATCCGGTGCGATCTATCGCGTTGGCATTGATCTTGCCGGTGCTTGGCTTTGCGGCCTTTCCAACGCTGACCGCGCAATTCTTCCCGGGCGTCGACCGCAACCAATTCTATATCGAAGTCGACATGCCGGGTGGAACGTCAATTGCCACCACCGAAGCAACCGCCCGCCAAATCGATGAAATGCTGCTGGCTGACGACGGCGTCAAAAGTGTCTACTGGACCGTCGGAGAGTCCGGCCCGGCATTCTACTACAACATCGTTGGAAACCGCTCACGAGAGCCTGGGTTTGCACAAGCTATGATCACGACCGGCACGGCAGACGACGCCGCCCGCCTTGTTGGAACTTTGCAGAGTCGTCTGGATACCGACTTTCCTGATGCGCAGATCATCGTTCGCAGTCTTGTTCAGGGCCCTCCGGTCGCCGCACCGGTTGAAGTCAAAATTCAGGGGCAGGACATCACGGTTTTGCGTGATCTGGGCGACGAGGTGCGTTCAGTCATGGCCAATCTCGATCTAGTAACCCAGGCGCGCGCCAGCGTGAACGGCGGCAACCCTCAAATCCGGTTCGAGATTGATGAGGTCAACGCGCGTCTGCTGGGACTGGATGTGGCGGATATAGCTGGTCAGCTGGACACGGCGCTTGTTGGCATTACCGGTGGATCACTGATCGAAGGGACCGAACAGTTGCCGGTGCGTGTTCGACTGGGTGACGAGGTGCGATCAGACCTAAGCGCCATTGTCAGTATGCCCATCCTGCTGCCCAATGCTGCCGCCGTATCCGCCACAAGTGTTTTCCCTGCTGTGCCGTTGTCGGAACTAGCCAGGCCGGTGATCGAACCAGCGGAAAGCGTCATAACCCGAACGGATGGCGTGCGCGAAAACACTATCCAAGCGTTTATCGTCCCCGGTGTTTTACCCGAAGGGGCGTTGCAAGACGTACTAGAAGCGCTTAATGCGTCCGGGTTTGTGTTACCGCAAGGCTATTCGATGTCCTTAGGTGGCGACAGTGATGCCCGATCCAACACCGTGGGCAATCTGCTTGCCTCTGTTGGATTGATTGTCACACTCTCCATTGCGACCATCGTTCTCACCTTTAACTCGTTCCGGCTGACGCTCGTGACCTTGGTCGTGTGCGTGTTGTCTGCAGGCCTTTCAATGCTGTCGCTGGCCGTTATGCAATTCCCGTTCGGAATAACGGCGATTATCGGTGTCATCGGCTCGATCGGGGTTTCGATCAACGCGGCGATAATAATTTTAACCGGGTTGCAACAAGACGTTGACGCAAGCCAAGGCGACCGGGTGGCGATGGCGCGTGTTGTGACTGGTTCAAGTCGGCATATCATCTCGACAACGGTCACAACCTTTGGTGGTTTCCTACCCCTGATCATAGCTGGAGGAGCATTTTGGCCGCCATTCGCCGTTGCAATCGCTGGGGGCGTACTGTTGTCGACTGTCGTATCGTTTTATTTCACTCCGCCAATGTTCGCCCTGGTGCATCGTGGAAAGCTTGACCAACCGCTTGAGGCAAACAACCAGCATTCCCAGCCTCAAGAAGCTATTGTTGCGCTTGTGGCAGAGTGAGGTTCGAGACTACTTCTCCTTGCAAATTGGTATGTTTCAAAGCCGTCGTTGTTCGAAGCGGGGTTCACTTTCTGCTATGGGCCGCACCCCGGACTTTGCAAAGTCTGGTTTCTGCGCATTGCTGTAATTGGGGCATCGCGCAGCATCGGTCAAAGTGGGCTCGGTGCAGACCTTCGCTGCGTTCCAGCTAACAGACCTCTTTGCGGACAAAGCGGACGTTCGAACTCAGACGCAATAATAACTCCGCGCACAATTGGCAAACAGGCTTAATGCTGTGATCAGAACCTGACCCTAAACGCCAGCCCAACCAATGGCGCTGTTTCATAGGTCTGACGACTAATTTCCGCTCCATTCGCATCATCTAGCGTCAGGCGGCCGTCAAATTCTGCGCCTGCAAATACGCTCAATGAAACTCCAGGATTTGGGTTGTATCCAACGGAAAGTACGACGGGGACACTCTTGTCCTCGCCCACCCCGTCCTGCGCGAGACCTTCCCCATCCAACCTGAATCGAATTCTCTCCGATCGTGCGGTTAAGGAAAGATCTATGGTCTCAGTCAACGTATAGCTCAGGGTCAACCCGGGGCCTTGTGTCGCTCCAATCCCTGAGCCAGTGTTCAAGTTCCAGCGATCATTTAGGTCCCAATCGATCAGCAGGGCCGGAAAAAAATCTGTACCACCATCGTCAAATTGAGAGAACGCGCCAAAGGCCGGTCCTATCGTCAGACGCTCGTTAAGTCGCCAAGCAATACCCGCAAAAACACCGTAGGTCCTGCCATCAGATGAGGAAGCTCCACTTTGATAATCCCACCTGATCTGCGGTGACACAAAAACTGTTGCTGTATCGCTCGCACGAAATCGCAGGGGAACAGAAACGCGAAAGTCACGGATGTTCTCCCATGGCTGATTGTTCGATTGACTGAAGCTATAGTCCAGCTTGCCGAAGCTGGTTGAAAGCCCAATGGAGTTTCCTCCTTCCAGATTGTAAAGTGCGGTAGCACGTAGAAATGCTCGGCTTGCAGAGAATTCACCGCCGTCGCTCAAATCCGCGTCCCCCTGAAACGCAGCAAGTCCATCAACCTGATACGCCCAACCTAGCCGGGGCTGCGCGGCTGAAGGTGACGCTGCAAATCCTAGAGAAATAGCTCCAAAGCAGCACGTCAGAAAAAGGTTTTTCATTTGGCATTTCCCACGTGACGCTGATTCCTTTTGAGTTGCCATTCCTGAACGAGCGTTTCAAGTCCCTAATGGTCGGCTCTGTGGACTGCGGAGACATGGCTACTCAATGACATATTTATACAATACGAAGCTTAAGCACTGACACTGATAACCTATAGCTGAATGCAGTTTATTCAGCGTGATGAGCAAGCTTGCCGTCCCATTCCTCTGACGAAACTTTGGGTTCCGGCGGGTCCGCAATGTACGACGGTGTCATTATCTGTGTTCCGTTTTCATTAAACACATCGACAATGTTTTCGCGCAAATCGGACAAAATCTTAGGCAAGCTCGATCCGCGCGAAGTGTATGCGTTGATCTCGTAATTGATTGCGTAGTCAGCCAGCTGCGTCCAAAGCACAAAAGGTTCAGGGTTCTTTCTTAACCCTTGAGTACGATGAGCTGCCTCTATCAGCATCGCTTTGATTTTCTTTGGTGGCTCCTCGTATCCGATCCCTACTGTCGTGTGAACCAACAGCCCTCGACCATCCACTTTGCGCGAATAGTTTACGACTTCGGAGTTGAGCAGCTGTGCATTTGGAATGCTAATCATCTCGTTCTTTATCGACTTAATGAGTGTTTCCATCAGTTTGATCTCGGTTACATCCCCAATCTTGTCGCCAACCTGAATTCGATCACCGACATTGGTACTGCGTCTATAGATGACAAACAGACCGGCCATCATATTCGAGACGACCGTGTTCGACCCTAACGATACCATGATGCCGGCAAGGATAGTCAGGCCTTGGAAGGCTCGAGAGTCAGATCCGGGAATATAAGGGTAGGCAAACACCAGCGCGATAACAATCAGCAAAGCCCTGCACAGCATTTTTGTTGGCGCAATCCAATGATCTTCAAAATCTTTCAGTTGGAAAGCACCGCTCTCGACGTTGTCGAAAAAAAGATCGAGGCCTCGAATTCCCAACCGTGTCACAGCTGCGATGATTGCGAGCATGATCAAGTTGGGGATATATTCAACAATTGCCAAAACGACGGTTACGAGCGGCTCGCTGACATACTTCAAGAGGATCTGGGCAATGCCCTGGGTCTCGGCAAAGGAGAGCAGCACCAATGAAAGGTAGTAGTAGAAAAAGAACAGAAACAGGACCCACATCAATATGTGTATTGAATAGACGATAATCGACGCGATTGCCCTGCTTCTCAAGAGCGATTTCGTGGCTTCCTCAACACCTTCAGCTCTCTTTTCCAAGATGTTTCTAAAGTAGTCTAATAACATTCGCCGTTTCGCAAAAAACGCATAAGAAGTGAGGGCAAAGACTGCTGTCCAAGCAAAGGCAGCCATCGCACTATCTACTCTGCCCTCATTGGACCGAGCATCTCGGTATTGAAGGACTGCAGCCTCAATCGCTTCGGACTGAAGCCCAGCTAGAACTTCAATAGCCATTTGTTCGAGCTCTGCATCAGCTTGGGTGGTTATCGTAACCATCTGCCCGTCAACGCGTATCATTTTCCCAAATTCGGCGTCCGATATCTCAAGCTGAACCGAAGCTTTCGCAGATGCATCGGCGACTTGAGCGATCCGCTCCTCAATTTTTCTCGCTCGTTCGGTTGCGGGCAGCGCACTTGAACCGCGAACCACGAACAATTCTTCGCCATCCACAATCACCGGCGCAATAAACTCGGGATCCTCTCTCTCTTCAGCCGGTGCGAGGATTTCTTCAGACTGAGCAAGCGCAACAGTGCAGGAAAATAGAAGAGGCAGTAACCATAGCGTAAGGGCCCTCATGATTTTGCTCCTTCTGCGGGAATAATATGCACATCGCGTTGCGGGAACGGTATAGATATGCCTTCTTTGTCAAACCGCTCTTTTGCTTGACCGGTCAGATCCCAATAAACGGTCCAATAGTCATCAGACTTGGACCATGGACGGCAGAAGATGTTGACGGAGTTGTCTCCCAACTCACCCACGAAAATTTCAGGTTCTGGTGCCTTCAGACAAAGCTGGTGATGCGCAACCAAGTCTTTGAGCACTTCAATTGCTTGGGCAGCGTTGTCCGAATAGGCGATACCAAAGACCAGATCGACCCGACGTTCTTCGGATGCACTTACATTGGTAATGACATCCCCCCAAATCTTGCTGTTGGGAACTATAATAATCTGGTTGTCGAATGTTCTGATCTTGGTTGAAACCACCGACATCTCATCCACAAACCCAGATGAACCGCCCACTTGGATATAGTCGCCAGTGTCGAATGGCTTGAGGACCATGATCATCAGACCGCTTGCGAGGTTTCCCAGCGTTTCCTGCAATGCGAAACCTAGGATGAACGACAAACCACCGAGCACGGCAAAAAGCGGTGTGACGTTAACTCCGAACAAAGCTAAAACGACGAGTATACCAAGGACGAAAACGGCCCAGTATACGGCGGTGGCAATGAAGCGTTTCAGCATTCTGGAGATAGTTGGAATTTTGTTCAGACCCCGTTCAGTGACCCGGCGCACCATCCGAGCAATGAACATCATGGCCCAAACTGCCAACAAAACACCCAGACCGGCCATCAGCAGGCCTACGCCCCCATCCCACGAGAACAACCAGGCCCAAGCGTTCTGAAAAAGCGTTTGAAGGTCGGTAGTTTTTAGGGCTCCCGTTTTCAACGCGAGAATATAGTCAGAATGCGGTTCTAGATCTTCCGCCTTCGCGCCTTTCAGGGCCCATGCTTCGAGTACCAGACGATAGTTGTTGAGAGTTTCTGATCCAGAGTCGTTCAAAGAGGACAACTGAGACCGCAAGTTGTCTTCCCGAGCTCCGCTCGCCGACCGAAGTTGCAAGTTTACTTGCGCGACTTCTTCGAGCCGAGAGCGCACATAACTCTGCCAAGTACCAGCGACTTGGGAAAGCTCTTCCGCGGTTAGGGGAACAAGTAGGATCTCGAGATCGTCAGCCGCAATCATCTCATCAACGACTGCATTTTTTAGATCGTCATTCTCGACTTCCACAGCCTCTTGGTCGGCCTCAGTCTCTTGCGCGCCGGCAGGAAAAGCACTCGCTAATGCCGTGAACCAAATGAATGACCAAATCTTCAACGTTCTCAGTGCTCGTCTCATCTGTCTGTCCCTTACTTCTTTAACGGTCGAAGAGAGCACACACAGATGCAACAAATCCAGACTTATGTTTATGTTTGAATATTTCCTTGTGACGAACCCCACGGATTTTTGGGTCGCCGTAGATATAGAGAACCTCTCAAATTCGCGGAACCATAGATCTGCGAATGAAACAGAAATTTCCCAAAGGGGTCATAGACTTGCCGTGCACGTAGAATTGGGAGCCTTTTCCATTAGACCCATTAAACCGAGAATAACGGCCTCCTGGCGACACCACTCACTTGCGTCTCCAGGAGGCAACCAGACAAGTCTGGCGAATGCGCGAGCAACAGAGGTAACACAAATTCGCCACGCATTCGAATACTTGAATCTAAAATACAACAAATCAAGTAATTTTACGCGCGCCAAAAAGTTTGCTCTCGCGTGCATGAGAAATACTTGTTTATTCCAGCTTACACGTCCGCTTCAGAAAACGTGGCGGCGCTGTGCAGATGGCGGGTGACGAACTTTGACTGTAGCGAACAGAATTTGCGCTCATGCCAACTTGGTTGACTAACAGCGGCCAACCACACATTCGACTTAGTCTGGCCAGTCCCATGGTCAGACTAAATCCCCGCGTTGCCCATCATCCCAGATAGAGGTGACGCGGGGAACTTTGATCCATCTTTCAATCAGTACCGTAACACCAACACCCCAAAACTACCGCCCGCGTTGTTCACCTGGTTTCCCTCCGAACGATGCGGGTTTTTTTGGGGGGGATGGGGATATAATGAGTTTCCATTTTGCAGAGCGACCGACTGGACCTTCTACTTCTGGTTTGGTCGATGGCGCACGTGTTGGCCTCATTACCACCTGCTTTTCAAACCATTCGAAAGGACGCAGCCATTCATTTTAGTTTGAAGATTCGCGTTTTCGGTTTTCCCTCATATCTTCATTCTACAATATTATAATGGGATTGTTCCTATGAAAACGACAACTAAGACCCTTGCTGCCGCTGCCGTTCTTGCATGCGGAGCAACCGTAGGACATGCCAAGGACAAAAAATATTCTGCCAAAAGACAACGCAGAGTTCGTAAACTATGGCGAGGAATCCGGCTGGAATATGTTTGTGGATTAGAGCCGAAATACTTGCCTGATCGAACGGGTGGATGAAAATACCAACGTTGTTCAAATGGGTCTTACCCCAGACAAAGATTTTGGCTACATGGGTGTTTTTACAAAGGCAGACATCGAATTTGAGGATGATAAAGTCTAGCTGCTCATGGACAACAAATTATACTATGGCGATACAACAGCGGCGCCACCTAATTTGGCGGACGGGTACAAAGGCGGTTATCTCATTGCCAACAATCCCGACTTCGTCACAGACGTGATGGAGCGCGAAACCATGATTGTAATGCCACAGTCTATTTTTGCCTTCGAATTAAGCCTTGCTGGCACCAAGAAGGCAATTGAAGCGGCGCGTGAGTGCAATGCTTCTCTGACCAACTGATCGGTGTCGATACTTCAAGGCCGTCCACTTTGTGGGCGGCTTCGTTTGTGACTGCGCGAACCCTGTGTATCGAGGAAGCCTATAATCGATTTCAGGCTTCAATTTCGATCAACTCTGTTTTGTAACTTAGATAGTTTGTCCCTTTGTTCCAAAATAACTTCTTAGAGGCGCAAAAATACGTCCGCTTCGGGCTCGAAGGGGACGTTCGCCTCACTTTACATGAGTGACTGCTTACTTCCCCAAGCACTCACATGGGAGTGAGCGATGACGCCCCAGTTACTGACCTGAGCCCGATGATCCTTGCGGGAGATTCAACTCAATCGACGACGATGGTGACGCTCGTCTCGGCTCGAAAGTCCGGTGGAAAGTCATCACTTATGCGACAATTGCCAATCACGAAATGCGGACGACTCTTGCTGCTCGCTCAATCTTCAAACGTCGATCTTTTCTGCGATATTCAGCGCGTCTTCCAATTCAACGCCAAGATATCGAACTGTGCTGTCAACCTTGGTGTGGCCAAGCAAAAGCTGCACCGCGCGTAGATTACCTGTTTTCCGGTAGATCAGTGCCGCTTTTGTGCATCTCAGCGAATGCGTGCCGTATTTGCTCAATTGAGGGAGGGCTTAAGCTGAACCGAAAAACGGACAGCATTTTCTCCAACCTTCTAAGTAGCCTTTCGTGTTCCCCGGCACTTGGGAAATTCCACGCACCCAAAGAAAGCACTACCCGATTTCCTGTTAGTGCGTTTGACCATATTAGCGCCGCATCTCGGGCAAGATGTTCGGCCTATTCGCCCGCTAGGCCTGTCTGTCGAGCTTTTTACTTTGGAAGCAGCCATCCTCTCCAGGTTTTTCAGGTGTTCTTTCTTCGTCTCCCTGCTGTTTTCCAATGCTATGTTGCGTAGTTTCGCTACGTACGCGGTCACTTGTACGTCCGAGAGTGCAATCTTCTTCTCGACTGCAATTAGCCTTCCGAGGTCTTGCAGTCCCCAAGCGACGCTTTCTGGCATCGCCGTTTTTGGTCGGGCCGAGCCCGTAAACACCACAAAGTTGTGTAAAAGACTTTCCTCAATACCCAAGATGACTTGGACGGCCTTCACGTGGGCATAGTTCTGCCGAAGCGGATTTTGAAAACTGCGGCGCTTGCCGCCTTTTAGCACTTGGGTCCAACTACGTTGGTCGGAACTGCCAAAAATCCGACCGGACATGTTCTTTGTCTCAACAACAAAGATGCCATAGCGAGAGATCAGGAGATGGTCGATCTGAGTAGTGCCACCGGCTACGGGAAGCGTTAAATCGGACAAGACCTGATAGTCTTTTTCGTTCAATACTGATGTGAGTGCTGAATGCACCCGACGTTCACCTCTGGCGCCTTTTCTTTCAGGTGTATTGTAACTTGCTTCAAGTGCCCAAAAAGCGGATTTCAACAGGAATTTTAGCATAACAATTCAAACCATTCCTTTGTTGAAGTTGATCTAACGCTGCACTGCTGTGCACCAGGCTCAGAATTTGAATGGACATTTTGTTACTTGGGTTTTTTGAAGTGCGACCGCTTGTTAGCGGGCGCCAAAAGGTTGTTAGATTATGACAAATCTGGTGCACCCTAAGTGCAAAGAAGATAGATTGTTTTGAGCAATGCGCACCAAACAAGAGCCTTTATACATCTCGAAGAAAAGCTATTGTCGAGCACTAAGTATCCGATACACGGACGCCCGACCTATACCCAGCCTACGCGAGATTTCCGTAGCGCCGATCCCTTCACTTGCAAGAGCAATCACATCAACCGACTTTGCCTTTGCCGTAGGTTTGCGACCCTTGTACTTACGCGTCTTTGCCTTATCTAGTACTACCGCAAAGTACTTATACACCTGTGTGCGCAGTTCGCCGTGGTTCATGCCCGATGCTTCTATGTGCTTTGTTATTGTGTCGCCGCACACTGCAAGACGCCGTGCCAGAGTACCAGCCTCTTTAGGGCGTCGAGTACGTAAAGACACCCGAAGGGTCCTACGTGTGGTGCATGGTCTAGTGTGGGGTTTTGGTCTTGTGTCGGGCAGTGGCCAACGGAAGTAATAGATGCCGTGTCTGGACAGTGAGAGATACGCATGCAGCTTCATTTTGTGTCACGCCTGTGTGTCACACCGCTCTAATGCTTGCTATCTAGTTGTATTGTTAGGTTTTGGTGGAGCCTAGGGGAGTCGAACCCCTGACCTCTTGCATGCCATGCAAGCGCCGCATCCCAATGCCCGATTACCACCCTGACAACACATCGCCATGCCCGTCAATGAAATAGCTCAGGTTTTCTTGGGTTTTGGCTGCAAATGACTGTTTGCATCTGGCTACAGGTGTCCATATATGTCAACAGAACAATCCGTGATTAGTAAGCACCGATTAAGCACCAAAATGACCGAAACAGCCAGACGCACCCGCCGGAAACCCGAGCGCCTGACCAAATCCCGCGTGAACCAATACCTGCGCGCCGGAGTTCCGGGCAATTACCCAGACACCCAATCCGGGCTTTCATTGCGCATTCGAGACACTGGAAAGGGGTCATGGTATTACAGTTATTCGACAGGTGGCAAACAAAGACGCATGCAACTGCTGACAGCTGGCATTGACGATGAGGCTGGATTGTTTGAGGCGCGCGAAATCGCCAGGACCCACGCCCGCAACAACGCCCAGCGCAAGAAGGAAATACAGGCCGCGATCGAAGCTCGCACAACACCACCGCCACCGTATGACCCAATCAACACCAGCTGGATGGGTGACAATGCCCCGGCTGATTTGACACTGCGCGAGGCGCTGGACCGATACGCGCAGGAGGCCGTCGGGGAAATGCCGCCCGACCTCGACCCTGCACAGCAAACCCGTTGGCAGCGCAACGCCCAAAGCCGCACATACCTGCTGAACCTGATCCCAACGCGCGAGTGGCTGTCACTGCCCCTCGCGCAGGTACCAAGCATAACACGCCGCATGCTGCGTGATCGGCAAGATCAGCTGCGTTCAGATGGCGTTGGCCCTGCATCGGTCAACCGTGGCACGTCATATCTGAAAACTGCACTGAACTGGGTCTTGCAGGAAAACATCGGCCTCAACACCAATCCGTTCGCAGGGTTCAGCGTCCAAAAACAACACCGGGAACAATCACGCAGCGTGGTGCCGACCTCAGATGAGATCCGGGCATTATGGTCAGCCACGGAAGACGGTGAACTGCCGCTGGATTATCGCAGGGTCTGGCGCATGTGCCTGCTGACGGGCGCGAGGCGTTCCGAAATCGCCAGCCTTCGTCGAGCGGATGCGGTCACCGATGCAACCACCGAACACGGGCAGCTGTCAGGGCATGCAATCATCATTGAAGGCGCAAAGACCAAGGCGGGCAACCGTCCGATCCCGCTTTGCGCCATGGCTGGTGAGATTGTCACCGAGGCCATGAATGACGCGGCAGGTGAATATTTGTTCGCGGTTTCGTCTGGCGGTCTGCGCCCGTTTGGCAATTGGTCACGGGCAATCAAACGTCACCGGGCGTTGGCTGGCATTGATCGCGATATCACGATCCATGACCTGCGCAGGCTAGCGTTCACCCGGCTGTCAGCCGCTGGCGTTGACCTGATGGTAATACAGACGCTGATCGGCCACCGCCGGGGATCGGCAACAATGCAGACATACAACCGGGCGAAATACTGGCCGGAAATGCGCAAGGCCGTTGCCCGCCTGCAGGCTGAATTGGTGCGTGATCTGGGCTGATTGGCGGCACAACGCAACGTTTTGGCAGATTATCAAATGCAAAGCCATGCTTGCTGCACCACATCCACGCTGGAAAACTGGGTACGAAAGACAATCGGGAAGTGAATTGATGATTGGAAGGACATTTGGCGCACTGGCGCTGTGCACAATTGGATTGGCGGGCTGCATGGAAGGCGGAACCCAAACCGAGGCGGAATTGCTGCAATACGGCTGGAAACCAGTATCGGAGGCTATTGACGGTTCTTCCGCGACGTATGCACAGCGTTCTCCGGAATCCGGCAAAAAATACTGGGTTTTGACCAAAACAAATACCGCGGAAATGCTGACAAAATATGAGTTTGATTGTGGAAACCAGCGCTTCCGTGAATTGGTTCCGACTTCTGATCGTAATTCAGGGGTTTCCTTGGAACTCAATCCAGATTGGCAAAGTGTGTTAGATTTCCTCCCTCAATCGATGATGCCGATACTCCAAAGTGACGTCTGCAGCGGATTGATCTAACTACCGATCACGTCAACCACGAACGCGCAAAGTCAAATTGCCGCCGTTTTTCCGACAAGACTATTGGAATGGATTTTGCGGGTTCGTCGCGCTCCCGACCGAGTGATTATCGGGTGATTTCTGACGGCGTGTTGACATTTGATTCGATTGGGTGCCCTGTAGGGTCGAAGCAACATACCCAGTGGCTTGTCTTGCCGGAAAGTGTTGCGTCATGTCGAAAACACCTCAGTTTAACCCGTTTGATCCCGCGAATGATCACCAGATCATGTCGCTTGCCCAGATTGCCCGAATGGTGGGCAAAAACACGCGTACGGTTTTACGCTGGGCAGATCCAAAGTACTACGCCGAGCCCCTGAAAACCCAACGTCTGCCCGACGGATCTCGGGTAAGCACGTGGGCACAGGTGAAAGCTTTCAGCGATCGGGAGGGCGCAGTACAAAGCCAAAGCCGACGCGAACGTAGTGGTCTTTCCGGATGCAACTGAAACGCATGGCGTGGATTGGCAATAGACCAACTGTGGCAGAAGCAACCCTTCATCGGATGAAACACTGAAGTATGCGTTGGAGCGGTTATAAACCTCGACTGCCTGAGACGTCGAAATACAGGCGCCACGGCAGGAATGTGCGCGCCAAAGCGAAATACAAAGCAGTGATGCAGGAAATCGCATATTGCCATGATACTGGCACACGCTTTGACAATCAGACGTGCGCGGACCTGACGGGGCACAGCCTCACCACTGTGAAACGCGTGCTGAGGGTATTGGCGGAGGCTGGCGTGATTCTGATCACCAATCCGGGCACCAAAGCGCGAAGCGTCAAACTGGCGACGGGATGGTTGGATTTTTGGAAAATGCGGTTTCCGCAAGTGGCTGAATTGCGGGACGCTCAGCGCGGCAAAACTGCGCCGGATTGGGATGAGGCTCGGGGCGCAGCGAAGGGCAGACAGCAAGAAGCCGAAACGGGCGACTGGCCCCGCACGGGTCCAGTTGAAATGGCCCAAACGGAACCGGTTGCATCGACTCAACCGGACCGCACGGGACCACATAACGGTGATACGGCGCACGCGCGCGATCACGGAATAGTTCCGCAGGATGATATGCCTCCTTGGCCGAACGACCCCCACCCGATCGACGAGCGGGGCGATTGGGTGCCGTTGGGGCCATACGATGATTGATGCTGAACAAAAGAACCACCAGTATCTCGCCGGTCGATACGTTTGTGCAATTGCTGAGAAGGTGTTGGATTGTGCGGAGGGCCTGGCGCAGTAATGGCACCGTTGGTACTGCGTTGGAGTCTTGACGGGCTATACCGAGAACCTGTTCTACAAAGACAACAACCTGCACTGGTTCTGAGGCCGTGCAAATGGTAGAACCGAAGGGAGGTATTGAGGAGTTTCATATGCTTCGCACAACTGCGATTGCAATCGTGGCATCGCTGTCGGCTACGATCTCCCAAGCGGGAGAATTAGGCTATTTGCTGTGTGAATACAGCGCGTTGGGAGAAGATGAACGTTGGAAAAGCCAAAGCATTCCGATGTATTACGTTGACGACAAGCTGGTTGCCCTTGGCAATCCCAGCCACTGCCTCGATGAGCCTCAATTCACGATTACCGAAAGACATGCTGCGTGGCGCTGCGTTAACGCAAAAAACGAGAACGGATCCGCTTCGCGTTCGATCTATGTGGAGATAAACCGATATACTGGTCGGTACCATCGCAATGATTTTGATGGTCATTACGATGACCTCAATATACGTGATGTTTGGCATGGTGTTTGTTCAGCTCACCACGAGCCTCAGTTCTGAGGTGGGTCGTTCAAAATGAATGTCGATGAGTGTCGTATTTGTGGGCGCAAAATTGGCCATTCCACGCCCTTGTATTCATTGCAGTTACGACGCGACAACCCTGATTATCGATGGAATACGCGCTTGCCGTTTGAAACGCGGCGGTGGCAGCCTGCCCGTCATGACCCCTTGAACGTGGTTGCGATCTGCAGTGATGAGTGCCTGAGGCGTGGTGCAATGCGCAACAGCGAAGGCAAATCCCTATCTGATGCCGTAACGGCAATAAAAATGAAGGCGGATCAGGCGCGCGATCGCTTGAAGACCGGACTTGCCCGTGGTGGCAAACCTGCCACCTGCGATCAGTGTGGCGTTGCGTTTCCGGCCATGCGATCAACGGCGCAGTATTGCGGCGATGCCTGCCGAGCCAAATCGCGCCGGAAACGCTTGGCAGCTGATGATTGACACCATCAACCAGCGAATTTGGCAGGAATAAACAAGAATCTGACGCGAGTTCGCATGCAGTCGAAACCACAAGTCATCATTTCGATTGCGTGGGTGTTGCGCACCATCGCAGAACATCCGCAAAAAACCGGTGTGAATAAATATCCGAACAGTTTGAAGAATGGGGCGTCAAATCATGAAACGCATTTTTGCAATCATGGCAGCAACAGTACTGACACAACCTGCGTACGGTGATGAGGGCGACAAAATATGGGTGCACAGCGCCTTGTCTCCATCGGTAAACCCGGACATTGCGGTGGATCTCCTCGATGGTGCAACTGAGGGTTGCTGGACAAACTTGAAGGAAGTTCGTGAATACGCTCATGGTCAACTGAGTGAAGTTGGATTTCAGGTTGTTGAGCAGGGGGAAGTGTCCGGTGCAGTACTTGAAATTACTGTTACCTCATCCCGTGAGAGCGGGAGATGTTACGGGAGGGTTCAAGTCGTCGGGTTGGTGTCAGCGACGCCGTACGGGGAGGGAGTATTCGGTCTTCCCGTCTGGGGGCTCGCGCAGCGTTACGGTTTTGTTTTCACGGGTCGTGACAACGCCAATATTTTGACGCTGGAAGCCGTACGCAAAGCTGTTAACGCGATTGAAGCCAACCGATAAGGCGTGTGCATTCATCGGGGCTTGGTTTTGTTGTAAATTCCAAAGGAGTTCTATTTGATGAAGTATTCAGTTCTTTTGCGATCGCTTTGCATTCCCGTGGCGGCGATTTTGGCAGGCTGTGAGGCAGGAAATTATGAGCAACCAACTCAGTACGTTGTCGGGAAAGTTATTGATTTCGAACAAAGCTCAGGTCGAATAGCAACTGAAGTAATGTATATCCCAACAGTGCATACCGTGTTGGAGAAACCGCTCATCGATGAAATGGTCGCAATGTGCAAAAGCTGGGGCTGGAAAGGCGTCTATTACGGTCACGGGTATTTTGCTGGGCGAGATGGTTTGACGCAGATTTGGCGAAACAACAACCAGTGCACAAACAACGTGTGAATAGTTTATGACTCAGTTCAGCGGCATGTCTGAGATCGGCGCTGGCAGCGAATTAAGCTGTGGTTGAAGCCGATGTGCACTCATCCAAAAAGGAAATGCCGGCTTTCCTGCGGGCTCACGGAAATGCGCGCGACCGCGAAGGAATACAGGTTGTAACCTGCCCCAAAAATCTGTGCATATAATTGAAAGAAAGGGAAAAACCCAATGCAGTTGCAGCCACATTGTCTGCGAGCGAAGTAGCGAGTGCCAGCCCTCGCAACAATTCAAATTAGCACCCAGTAAGCACCAAGCCCGAAATTTCGGCGCTTGCGAGGTCAGGGCTAAAACACCTGCGCGCCTTGAAGCGGTTAATTTCATTTGAAGATTTGGTGGTGGAGCCTAGGGGAGTCGAACCCCTGACCTCTTGCATGCCATGCAAGCGCTCTCCCAACTGAGCTAAGGCCCCATAAAGGTACCGTCGTAACGGTGGACGGACGTTTATGAGACGCCGTCGATGAGTGCAAGTCCTAAAATCGGAATCGGCAAAAAATTCAGACCGACTTCGCGGACCGGGTCGAGGCGGCGGGGCCGCCTCGGGATCCATCAGTTTTCGTCTTCTGACGACATGTCCTTTATATCGTCTAGTGAAACGTTGTCGCTGTCGTCATCGTCGTCTAGCAGATCGTCGTCCAATTCGACATCGACATTATCGTCATCATCCAGAACGATATCTTCGTCCGACGACGCTTCGCGCGCCTTGACCGATGCGGCATCTTCAGCATCCGCGGCGATCATCCGGCTTTTTCCGGTGTCCAGCTCCACGACCTCGCCCGTATAGGGGCTGACGATCGGGTCCTTGTTCAGGTCGTAAAAACGTTTGCCGGTTGTCGGGCAGACACGCTTTACGCCCCATTCTTCCTTGGGCATATCAAATCCCCTTGATATCAGGTGAATCTCATCAATGATTCAGGTCACCTGCCACATGCGGCAGGCACTGTCAAAGCCTTTGCGCAAAGGAGGCCCACCCATGGGGCGACACGCATTGCCCGGAACACCTCCGGTGCCGCTGACACTGCGCAGATCGGCGCGCGCACGGCGGATCAGTTTGCGAATTTCCCAATTGGATGGACGGGTTACGCTGACCTACCCGACAGGGGTGGCTGAAGCCGAAGCGCTGGATTTCGCACAGCAGAAAGAGGGCTGGATCCGCGGGCACCTGCAGGATCGACCTAGCCTTGAAGCAGTTGGCGTAGGGCAGTTCATTCCGATCGAGGGTACGGCGCGGCGAATCGTTCCTGCATCGGGGCGGAGGGTCTTGCTGAGTGGCGATGCGATCGGGGTTCCGCCCGGTGCCGAAGCACGGCGACTAGCGCGGTTTCTAAAAGAGCTTGCCCGCGATCGTCTGACCGGTGCGTGCGATGATTACGCGGCGATGCTGGGGCGGTCGTACAGTAGCCTTACTTTGCGCGATACGCGTTCGCGCTGGGGGTCGTGCAGTTCTGCGGGCGGGTTGATGTTCTCCTGGCGGTTGATCCTCGCCCCGACAGAGGTTCTCCATTATGTGGCCGCGCATGAAGTGGCGCATCTTGCCGAAATGAACCACTCACCTGCGTTCTGGGCGCAGGTCGAGCGTATTTTTGGCCCTTACAAAGAACCACGCCGCTGGCTGCGAGACAACGGGGCTGAACTGCACAGATATCGCTTCGACTCCGTCGCTTGACCTCGGCGCGATTTGTGATCACATAAACTCATGTTAACCTCACGCCCCGCCGAGTCTCATACGGCAACCCATGATCGCGTTTATCGCGCCCTCAGATCCCGCATCATGCATGGAGAGATTGCCCCGGGGCAGGCGTTGACACTGCGCGGGATTGGCAAGGAATTCGGTGTGTCGATGACTCCGGCGCGCGAGGCGGTGCGACGTCTGGCGGCAGAAGGTGCTTTGTTCCTGTCCACCTCCGGTCGGGTATCAACGCCGGAACTCACGCGCGATCGGATCGAAGAGCTGGCGGCGCTGCGCGCGCTGCTTGAGGTTGAACTGGCCAGCCGGGCCCTGCCGCGCGCGCATATGGCGCTGATTGACCGGTTGCAAAGCATCAACATGGCAGTAGCCGAGATGGTCACGAAACGCGATGCAGTGGGATATATCCGTGCAAATCTGGAATTTCACCGCACGCTGTATCTACGCGCACAGGCCCCCGCGATGCTTGCCATGGCCGAAACTGTCTGGCTGCAGCTGGGTCCCACGATGCGTGCCCTATACGGTCGGTTGCGGAGGACCGAGCCACCGCACTACCATCGTCTGATCATCGCAGCGCTCAAGGCCGGGGATGAGCCTGGATTGCGACTAGCAGTGCGTTCGGATGTGACCCAGGGCTTGCGGCTGCTTGTGACCTGAGCGGCTTGTTGCCCATCTTCCAATTCAGTTGATTTCGGATGTCGCTTTGCTGGCTTGAGCGACCGGGCTGCGCTATTCTGAACGCAAATCACAACAAGAGCAGATTTAACTATGATTAATCGAAGAGTGTTTTCCTTAGGGCTTGGTTCAACCCTGTTGGCGGCCTGTTCCACAGGCACCGCACCCAACAGTGCTCCGGCTTCGCGGATGCGTGCGGTTCCGAACGCAGGATGGGATGCCTGGGTGGCCAGTTTCAAAAACCGGGCAGCGTCACAGGGCATTTCACAGACGACCCTTAGCCGAGCGTTTCAAGGCGCAGGATATCTACCCGACGTGATCGAACGCGATCGCAATCAGGTCGAATTCAAACGCTCGCTTGAGGATTATCTGGCGATTGCTGCCTCGGATGAACGGATCAGCACTGGCAAGCAAATGCTTGTGCGGCATGCAGGAACCCTGTCGCAGATCGAAGCCCAATACGGTGTCGACAAGGAGGTCGTCGTGGCTGTTTGGGGCCTGGAAAGCCGTTATGGTGCACGGCGCGGCGATGTGCCGGTGATCTCGGCAACGTCGACTCTGGCCTATGACGGGCGGCGCGGAGCGTTTTTTGAGAAGCAACTGGTGGCAGCGCTGAAGATAATTCAAGAGGGCGATACGACCCCGGCTAACATGACCGGCAGCTGGGCCGGAGCGATGGGCCACACACAGTTCATTCCGACGTCTTACCTTGCTTATGCGGTCGATTTCACCGGCGACGGGCGGCGCGATATCTGGTCCGATGACCCAGCAGATTCACTTGCGTCAACGGCGGCTTATCTGGCACGTGCCGGTTGGGTGCGAGGGCAGCCTTGGGGCGGTGAAGTCGGCACGGTTTCGGGCACGCCGGCGGCAGTGCTGCAACCGCAGACGCCCGGCCCACGTATTGCTGTGTTCCGCAATTTTCAGGTGATCAAGCGCTACAACAATTCGGACAGCTACGCGATCGGCGTAGGTCATCTTTCTGATCGCATTGCTGGCGGCGCGCCGTTCCAAGCGTCATTCGGGCCGGATGCGACCGGTTTGACGCTGGAGGATCGTAAAGAACTGCAGCGCCGCCTGACATCCGCGGGCTATGACACACAAGGCGCAGATGGTGTTATCGGCAAGAATACTGAGGCGGCAATTAGCGCCTACCAGCGCGCCAACGGGTTGTCCGTGACTGGCCAGCCTTCGGTGGCTCTGTTGCAGCGGTTGGGTGGCTGACGGGTTAAGCCGCCAGCCCTTTCGAACCGATATCCAGGAACTTCTGACGGCGGTCCTTGATCAGGGCTGCCGCGTCTTTCCCATCAAGCTCTTCCAGCATCGAGGCAATTGCAGACCGCACGGCTTCGACCGCCGCCGGGCGGTTGCGATGTGCACCGCCCTTGGGCTCGGTGATGATGTGGTCACAAACGCCCAGCTTGTGCAGATCCTGAGCGGTAAGGCGCAACGCTTCGGCGGCCTCGCGCATTTTTTCGGCATCTTTCCAAAGAATCGACGCGCAGCCTTCGGGCGAAATCACCGAGTAGACCGAATGCTCCAACATCGCTACGCGGTTCGCAGTCGCAAAGGCGACCGCGCCACCAGAACCACCTTCGCCGATGATTACGGACACCAAAGGAACGCCAATCTTTAGGCACATCTCGGTTGAGCGCGCGATCGCCTCGGACTGGCCACGTTCTTCCGCCCCCTTGCCGGGATAGGCCCCAGCTGTATCGATCAAGGTGATTACCGGCAGGCCAAAGCGGCCTGCCATTTCCATCAGGCGTACGGCCTTGCGATAGCCCTCGGGGCGGGCCATGCCGAAATTGCGTTCAATCCGCGATTTGGTATCGCTGCCTTTTTCGTGGCCAATCACCATGACGGGTTGATCGTTGAACCGCGCCAGACCGCCAATTACCGCCAGATCGTCGGCAAAGTTCCGGTCACCTGCCAGTGGGGTGAATTCGGTAAACAGCGCATCCACGTAATCGTTGCAGTGTGGACGTTCAGGATGACGCGCCACCTGACATTTCCGCCATGGGGTCAGATCGGCATACAGCTCGTCCAGAAGCTTGGCGGCCTTGGCATCCAGCGCGGCGGCCTCTTCCGTCACATCCATTTCTTCATTGGCACGGGCCAGCGCGCGCAGCTCTTCAGCTTTGCCTTCGATCTCGGCCAGCGGTTTTTCGAAATCCAGATACTGGGTCATGACGCCTCTCAACGCGGAAGTTCCCTGCTATATGACTAATGCTTGTCCGGGATGCAACTCAGCAAGATTTGTGGTTGTGGAATATGCGATCACCGTTGGGCAAAGTGAAGGAAGGATACTGATGGCTGCCAGCTATGAAGATCGCGTGCTGCGTGTGTTGACCTACATTCATGACAACCCCGCCAGAGACTTGTCTCTGGACGCCCTGGCCGAGGTTGCGGCCATGTCGCGGTTTCACTGGCATCGCGTGTTTCGCGTCATTACTGGCGAGACCTGCGCGCAGGCCACCCGTCGGATACGCCTGCACCGTGCCGCCTGCTGGCTGGTGCAAACAGACAGACCGGTTACGCGGATCGCGACCGACGTTGGCTATCCGAACCAAAAATCCTTTGCGCGGGCCTTTTCCGAGGCCTACGGCAGCAGCCCCACCGCGTTTCGACGTGCGGGGCAAATACTGCCGGCCCATCCAATGTTCAAAACCGGAGGATATCCGATGCATCCCGTAACAACCCGAACCGAACCGTCTCGCCGAGTCATAGCGCTGCCACATAAAGGGGCGTATGCCGAGATTGGCCGCAGCTTTGAGGCCTTTGGTGCCCTGTGCGAATCCCGCAAACTGTGGCCGCAAGTCGGCCCGATGATCGGGCTGTATCTCGACAGTCCGGACGATGTGCCCGAGGATGAATTGCGCAGTTTTGCAGGTGCTGAATTCTGCGGTGATGATACGCCCGAGGGGATGGAAGACCTTGAAATTCCGGGTGGCAAAACAGCGGTGTTGACCTTCAAGGGCCCTTATTCCGGCCTTCACGGCGCGTATCAGACATTATTTGGCAATTGGTTGCCCGAGTCTGGCGAAGAACCTGCGGACCATCCGTGTTATGAGATCTATCTCAACGATCCACGAGAAACGGCCCCCGAGGATCTGTTGACCGAAATTTGCCTGCCGCTCAGGTAACCTAATTCGGCCACAGCACCGGATAGAGCGAGGCCACAAGCAGGGCCGCCATCGTCCAGTTGAATGCCAGCAATCGGTGCGGGTTCGTCAGGATTCGCGCCATTTGCTGTCCAAGAACCGTCCAGGTGCTGACCGAGGGCAGGTTGATGGCTCCGAACACCAGCGCGACCAGCAGAATCGCATTGATCGTTTGGTCGGGCGCATAGGCGGCTGTCGCGGTCAGCGCCATCGCCCAGGCTTTTGGGTTGACCCATTGGAAGGCTGCAGCTTGCAGAAACGTCATCGGGGTGCCCGCAGCATCGACACCTTTAGCGGGCGCTGCATGGGCGATTTTCCATGCCAGATACAGCAGATACAGAACCGAAAGAACTTTCAACACGGTATGACTAATCGGATACCGGTCAAAGACTTGAACCAGACCCGCCCCTACCAGAAGCACCATAAAGGTGAAGCCCAAACCGATACCCAGCATATGCGGGATCGTGCGGCGAAAGCCGAAATTCGCACCCGATGCCATAAGCATAAGATTGTTGGGTCCCGGCGTGATTGACGAGACAAAGGCAAATGCGATCAGGGCCATCAGGATATCGTAGGTCATGGCTGCATTTTCTCGCTGAATCCGGCAAATGAAATTGCGTATTCGTGCGCTCTAAGGTTAATGTTGCAATAAATGGCGAAGATTGATCAGATCAACCAACATATATTGCAAGAGCTTTCGCGGGACGGTCGCATCAGCAACCTCGATCTTGCCGAGCGGGTGGGCCTGTCGCCCTCCGCTTGCTTGCGCCGGGTGCAGGAGCTTGAGCGGGCAGGGATCATTTCCGGCTACCGAGCAGTGCTGAACCCGGCGGCGCTGGGGGTGGGTTTCGTTGCCTATATCGGCGTTGGTCTGGGCGAGCACACAAAAGCGGCGCAGGAAGGGTTCGAAAGGGCCTTGCAACAAGCGCCCGAAGTGGTGGAATGTCACAATATCACCGGCACGATCGAATACCTGCTACGGGTCGAATGTGCCGATTTGCCCTCCTACAAAACCTTCCACACCGAGGTGCTGGGTACACTGCCGCATGTGACCTCGATCACCTCATATGTTGTGATGGGATCGCCCAAGGATATGCGCGCGTGACCATCAAAAAGTGATTTTTAACCATCTTGCGAGGTCAAAGTTCAGCGCCTAGTGTCATCTCAACAGGATCGTCGGCAGGGATTAACCCCGAAGCAGGCGCAAATTCAGGGAGTAGACCATGACATTTTTTCGCACCGGAGCGCTGGTGGCTGCCTTGGCAATGTTTGCCGGCGCTGCGACAGCAGCACCTTTGAAGTTACAGCCAGCTAGCCCTCAGCCCAGCCCAAAAGCCGGCTTGAACGTAAAATACAGTTGGGAAGGTAACCCGCCTCGCAAAATCCAGAACCTCTCGAAGGTCAATCATCTGCTGAAAAAGGCAAAGCCGGGTCAGCCCCTCCGAGGTTTGGACTACAGAGACACGAACGAAGGTGATCCTGTCCTGACCTACAATCAGGCGTTCAATGTTGCCGCGGAAATCAGCGGATATATCCGGTTTGATTCACCCGGAGTTTACGAGCTTGAAACCTGGTCGAACGATGGGATTGACGCCTGGGTCGGCGGTCAGCAGATCGGCTATGTCAACGGCCGTCAGGGCTGCGAAGCCAACCAACGCACCGAGGTCGAAGTGCCGCAGGCGGGTTGGTATCCAATCAAAATCAAGTATTTTCAGAAATACGGTACCTCGTGCCTGATGATGAAATCAGGAAAGAAGGGTGAGCGTTTCACATGGACACCAAACAATGTATTTGGACGCTGATCAGATCGATTAGGGCGCTCAGCTGAGCGCCCCTTTTTCTTAGTTACCCGCCGCGATTAATTCCGCCTGCGCCACAATAACCTCGGCTTGTTTGATCGAAGCGATATCGACCAAACGCCCTTTGTAGACCGTCGCGCCTTCGCCGTTGGCTTTTGCATGTTCCATGGCGGCCAGGATTTCGCGCGCTTCGGACACTGCTTCATTCGACGGTGTGAAGACCTGATTGGCCAATGCGATTTGCTTGGGGTGGATGGCCCATTTGCCGACCATCCCCAGCGTGGCAGACCGTTTGGCCTGCGCGATATAGCCCTCATCGTCGGAGAAATCGCCAAACGGGCCGTCGACAGGCAGCACGCCATGAGTCCTGCAGGCGGCGACAATTGCGGCCTGCGCCCAGTGCCACGGATCGGACCAGTGCTTCTCACCCTCGCGCAGCATATAGTAGTTTTCCTGCGTACCCCCGATGCCGGTTGTCTGCATGCCCATTGAGGCTGCAAAATCTGCGGCGCCAAGGCTCATGGCCTGCAGGCGCGGGGATGAGGCTGCGATTTCTTCGACATGCGCCAGTCCGGCGGCGGATTCGATGATCACTTCGAATGAAATTGGCTTGGTTCGGCCCTTGGCACGCTCGATTGCGGTAACCAGAGCGTCCACGGCATAGACATCGGCCGCGCAGCCTACCTTGGGGATCATGATCTGATCCAGACGGTCGCCTGCCTGTTCCAGCACATCAACCACGTCACGGTACCAATAGGGTGTATCCAGCCCATTGATCCGAACCGACATGTATTTATTGCCCCAATCGACTGTGTTCAGCGCCTCGATTACGTTAGCGCGAGCGGTATCCTTGTCGGAAGGAGCCACCGAATCTTCTAGATCCAGATTAATGACGTCTGCAGCTGATGCAGCCATCTTGGGAAATAGCTTGGTGTTCGAGCCCGGGCCAAACAGTTGGCAGCGATTGGGCCGGGCCGGAGCGGCAGGTTGGATGCGGAAGCTCATTTGGACCTCATGAGAGTAAGGAAATTGCGTTTAGGGTTGGTCATGGGATATTAAATTGCGCAATGCTGCGCAAGCGTGATTGTGCATATGCGGCAATGCGTATGCAGCATGATTGAAGATACTGGTAAAATGGGGTGCTTAAAGTTTGATCAGTTTAAAAACTTCGAACAATCTTGTGCAAGAAAGCCCAAATACGCAAAAACTTCCCGCTGTGGGCGGGCAGGCAAGAAGAATTTGAGAAACCCTCGTCAAAACGGTTCTCTAGCTTAAGCCAGAATCAAAGGAGTGCACCGCAATGATCGAGACACCGTACATGTTGTTTTTGGGCGATGCGCCCGACTTGTTGGCGGCCAAAGTGGCCATTGGTATCCGCGACTGGCGTCCTGAGAATGCCGTGGGTCAAATAAGGCTGGATGGTTGCAAGACTGATTTGGGTCTTACCGAAATGACACTTGCCGAAGGTAAAGCTGCTGGTGCCAAGACTCTTGTCATTGGTGTTGCCAACCGAGGTGGGGTCATCAGTGAGGCCTGGAAAGAGGTTCTGATCGCAGCACTGGAGATGGGTTATGATCTGGCGTCGGGCCTGCACAACCTGCTGCGCGACGAAGGCGATCTGGTTGCTGCGGCACAGACTCACGGCTGCACATTGCACGACGTCCGTGTACCGACCGTAGGATATCCCATCGCAAACGGCCGCAAGCGTACTGGTAAGCGGTGCCTGGCCGTTGGAACCGACTGCTCTGCCGGCAAGATGTACACTGCGATGTCCATGGACGCTGAAATGCGCAAACGCGGCATGAAATCCACCTTCCGGGCCACCGGTCAGACCGGAATTCTGGTCACGGGTCAGGGCGTCCCGCTGGATGCGGTTATCGCCGATTTCATGGCGGGATCCGTTGAGTATTTGACACCGGACAATGATCCGGATCACTGGGATCACATCGAAGGGCAGGGCTCTTTGTTCCATGTGTCCTATTCTGGCGTGACCATGGCGCTGATCCATGGCGGTCAGCCCGACGCGCTGATCCTGTGCCACGAGCCGACCCGGACCCATATGCGAGGATTGCCTGAGTATTCACTGCCGACGCTGGAGCAGTTGCGCGACACAGCACTGCCGCTGGCGCGCGTGGCAAACCCAGAGTGTCAGGTTGCAGGAGTGTCGATCAACACCCAGCATCTGAGCGAAGACGACGCACACGCATACATCGCCAAGGTTGAGACCGAGATGGGTATCCCAGCAACCGATCCTTACCGTTTTGGTGCTGGTAAACTGGTGGATGCGCTGGCCGCACTGTGATCTAAGCAGGTTGCCGATCGCCCCTTGCTGTCGGCAACAGACACCACTTTCGATGAAAGGTTGAACGCGTGCAGATTGACGTTTCCCGCGATGTATTTCGGCTGGCGCAGGTATTCACTATCTCGCGCGGCTCACGGACTGAGGCAAAGGTCCTGACGGTTCGGATCTCGGATGGTGTGCATCATGGTTGGGGCGAATGCGTGCCCTATGCGCGCTATGACGAAACGCTGGATTCAGTCGAGGCCGAGATTGCCGGCCTGCCCGACGTATTCTCTCGCTATTCCCTGATGGATCTGCTGCCTGCCGGCGCGGCTCGGAATGCAGTGGATTGCGCGCTTTGGGACCTTGAGGCGAAACGCTCCGGCAAACGGGCGTGGGAGCTGGCGGAACTTGCCGCACCGGGGCCTGAAGTTACGGCCTATACTCTTTCCCTGGACACTCCCGAGGCAATGCAGGCACAGGCGGCAGAAAATGCGTTCCGACCCTTGTTGAAGATCAAACTTGGTACACCGGACGACATGCCCCGGCTTGAGGCCGTGCGGGCTGGTGCGCCGGAGTCCAAAATCATTATCGACGCCAATGAGGGTTGGTCTGCTGAAGTGTACGCCGATCTTGCACCGCATCTTGTGCGACTGGGCGTTGCTCTGGTTGAACAACCTCTGCCAGCCGGTGAGGATGATGCACTGATCGGCATGGATCGTCCGGTGCCGGTATGTGCCGACGAGTCCTGTCACGATCGGGCCAGCTTGCCTGCGCTAAAAGGCAAATATGATGTGGTCAACATCAAACTCGACAAGACCGGCGGTCTGACCGAGGCGCTCGAACTGCGCAAGGCCGCGCTGGCCGAGGGCTATGGCATCATGGTCGGATGCATGGTTGGAAGTTCGCTGGCCATGGCACCTGCAACGCTGGTCGCGCAGGGTGCGATGGTGACGGACCTTGACGGACCGCTTTTGTTGGCAGAAGACCGCGACACACCCCTGATTTTTGATGACGCCGGAGTGCATCCGCCCAATGCGGCACTTTGGGGCTGAGGAGAAGAACATGACCCGCACCGTTTATGTGAATGGCGAGTACCTGCCTGAAACCGAGGCAAGCGTCTCGATCTTTGATCGAGGTTTCCTGTTTGCAGACGCCGTCTATGAAGTCACCAGTGTGCTGGATGGTAAGCTGGTCGATTTCGAAGGCCACGCGGTGCGCCTGAAACGCTCGCTGGACGAGTTACAGATGGCTGAACCCTGCAGCAAAGAAGAACTTCTGGAAATCCATCGCAAACTGGTCGAGCTGAACGACATCGAAGAAGGTCTGATCTATCTACAGGTTTCGCGCGGCAGTGACGGCGACCGGGACTTTGTGTTCCCGTCAGCGGATACCAAGCCGACGCTGGTTTTGTTCACGCAGAATAAGCCGGGTCTGGCCGACAGCCCTGCGTCGAAGAAAGGGGCCAAGGTTATCTCGATCGATGACATCCGTTGGGGCCGCCGCGATATTAAAACCGTGCAGCTGCTGTATCCGTCCATGGGCAAGATGATGGCGAAAGCGGCTGGCTGTGACGATGCCTGGCTGGTTGAAGATGGCTATGTCACCGAAGGCACCAGCAACAACGCCTATTTCGTCAAGAACGGCAAGATCGTCACCCGCCCGCTGTCCAACGACATTCTGCACGGCATCACCCGCAAGGCGGTTCTGCGCATGGCTGCCGAGGCGCAGATGGAGATTGAGGAGCGCCTGTTCACCATCGACGAGGCGAAAGAGGCGGATGAGGCCTTCACCACTTCGGCCAGCGCTTTTGTCATGCCGGTGGTTGAGATTGATGGCGTGGCACTGGGTGATGGCACGCCGGGCCCGATTGCCAAACGCCTTCGCGAGATCTATCTGGACGAAAGTCGAAAGGCCGCAATCTAAAGCAAAGGCCCGCCAAAACGGCGGGCTTTTTCGTTTTCGGGGCGTCAGCCTTTTTTCGTGACGTTCTCTTCAAACGCGACCTTGAAGGCGGCTTGTTTCTCTGCGTTCGCTTCGGTCTGGTAGTTGGCCTTCCACTCATCCATGGTCATGCCATAGAAAATCTCGCGCGCTTCGTTTTTGTCCATGTCGATGCCCTTGGCATTGGCGGCTTCCTGATACCAGCGCGACAGGCAATTGCGGCAGAAGCCGGTCAGATTCATCATATCGATGTTCTGTACGTCGGTGCGATCCTGCATCAGATGCTGCTGCAAACGGCGAAACGCTGCGGCCTGAAGTTCGATTTCAGTTTGCTTGTCCATTGTCGGGCTCCGAATGATTGTCTTGCGTTCTGAACCTGACCTAGCAATCCGTGGGCCATGTTACAACGAACAGCGGGGGCCTTAAGGCCCCTTGGAACGTCAGGTTTTGATGCTTTATGCCAGTTTGAGGGCCAGCCACGGCACAAGGCAAAAAATGATTGTCAGGATTTTGTAGTTCGCAAGATACCTGAAATAGGCCCTCTTTACGTCGGCCCGCTCCATTTGGAACATTCTGCCATGTACGCCTGCGATCCAGTCCTGCATGATGATGATCATCAGCGTGCTGAACAACAAAACCGCAATGTTAAGGGCGGTCATCCAGCCGAAGACAGTTGTCAGGAATTCCTGAGTCATGGTCGTCTCCTTTCCCTTAATATATGGGTGTCAGTATATTGGCTCACAATATTTCGAGGATCGGAAGCGGCACGAAGTGACCTTACGTCATAGTCCGCTATCGTTCAGTGCATCCTGCAGAATAACGGCCAATCGTTCGGCCCAGCTGCGTTGCCCGACATGATCCGCAATCAGATCATTACGCAGCTCGATCAGTGCATTAGGACGGCCGAAACTGCTGCAATGCTTGTCGATCGCATCGCCGGGTAGCACACCTGTATAGGGTTCATTTACCCCAACGCACAGATCATCCTCGGCGTTCAACCGGTTAATCAGCGGGCGCGAGAACCGCTCATCCGGTGTGTGCAAGACGCCGATGTGCCACGGCCGAGGATCGCGGCCACGGAGCTGGCGCGTAAAGGAATGCATCGAGATGATGACCGCATGCGGCAAGGCCGCAAGCTGTGCCAGCGCATCGTGATAGGGCCGGTAGCACATATTTAGACGACGCTCACGCTCGGTCGCATCTGCGTGTCGGTTACCGGGGATGATCGAGCCGTCATAGAGCTTCATCAGCAGCGTCGGATCGTCCTCGCCCCGGTTGGGGTCAATCACGAGGCGCGAGAAGTTGGCTGCGATTACGGGGGCGTTCAGGACCTCACCCAGATGTTTAGAGACCTCGTAGGCGCCCACGTCATAAGCGATGTGACGCTCCATATCCTCGCGCGGCAGGCCCAGGTCTCCGCCGTTGATATCGGGCGGCACCATGTTGGTGGCGTGGTCGCAAGTAATCAGCCAACGCGACGGGCGATCCGCGCCGTGAACAAAAAACGGAGAGTATGTCATGAGCCTGTCATCTTGTTTGTCGCAGGTGTAGGACAGTTGCGTTGGAAAGGGAATTGCGCAATAAGCAGCCTGAGCAATGTTTGCGGTAACATTTACGCGTTTGAGGAGAGCCTGATCAATGCGACGCCTGAGAAATGTGAAAATCGTGGCGACGCTGGGACCGGCGTCCAATGACTATGATACCATCCGTGCGCTGCATGAGGCCGGGGCCGATGTATTCCGGCTGAACATGAGCCATGGCAGCCACGATGAGATTCGCGAGAGGCACCGTATAATCCGGCAGATCGAAAAGGATCTGGAAAGCCCGATCGCGATTCTGGCTGATCTGCAGGGGCCAAAGCTGCGCGTTGGCGTGTTTGCAAATGATGCGGAAGAACTGGAGGAGGGCGCCGCATTCCGTCTGGATCTTGATCCGGCAGCCGGGGATATCACCCGGGTCTGCCTGCCACATCCCGAAATTTTTGCCGCATTGGAGCCAGGTGCGCGCCTGCTGGTCAATGACGGAAAGATTCGTCTGATCGTGCAGGATTGCGGTCAGGATTTTGCACATTGCACGGTCGAAGTCGGTGGCACGATTTCGAACCGCAAGGGTGTGAACGTGCCTGACGTGGTGCTGCCATTGGCAGCGCTGTCGGCCAAGGATCGCGACGATCTGGAATTTGTCTGCCAACTGGGTGTGGACTGGTTGGCGCTGAGCTTCGTTCAGCGTGCCAAGGATGTGTTCGAGGCGCGCGCATTGGCCGATGGCCGCGCTTCAATCCTGTCCAAGATCGAAAAGCCCGCTGCAGTCGAGGCGTTTGACGATATTCTTGACGCCTCGGACGGTATCATGGTCGCGCGGGGTGATTTGGGCGTTGAACTGCCTGTTTCGGCAGTACCCCCAATTCAGAAGCGCCTAGTGCGTAAATGCCGTACAGCCGCGAAACCTGTGATTGTCGCCACGCAGATGCTGGAAAGCATGATCGAAAGCCCGATGCCCACCAGAGCCGAGGTTTCGGACGTGGCCACCGCCATCTATGAAGGCACCGACGCGATCATGCTCAGTGCGGAATCGGCTGCGGGTTCTTATCCCATCGAGGCGGTTCAGACGATGAACAAAGTTGCCATCGAAGTTGAGGCTGACCCGACCTACACTCAGATTATTGCCGCGTCGCGTACCGCCAAGGGTACGACCATCGCTGATGGTATCGTGGCTGCGGCACGCGAAATTGCCGAAAAGACTGACATCAAAGCCATCTGCTGCTTCACTCAAAGCGGGACCACCGCCTTGCTCACCGCCCGTGAGCGTCCCGGTGTGCCTATCATCGCAATGACCCCCGCCACTGGCACCGCCCGCAGGCTTTGCCTGAGCTGGGGTTGTCATTGCGTCTTAACCCCTGAACAAGAGCGGTTCAAAGGTGCGGTCGTCAGCGCCGCTCGCGCCGCCCGTTCGGGTGGTTTCGCCGCTGAGACTGATCAGATTGTGGTCACCGCCGGCGTCCCTTTCAATGTTCCTGGCACCACCAACATCTTACGTATAGCCCCTTGTGATGAACGGCTGATCTACAACACTGATCCGGGCTAAGCCCGGATCGCCACTACTAATTTCAGTTTGATACCAAGCGTATGCCTAATATTTGGGCATATAATAATATTTATTTACAGTACCTTAGAAGTTTGAGGGTTGTATCCAGCAATAATCTCTCTGTTTTTGCGTGTTTTTTCGGGATACTTGCCCTTAGGGCGGTCTACTCAAGCAAGTTCCAGGTTCCGGCTGCCCTGCCGGGGGCGAGGGCCCCGGCCAAAGCAACAATAACGGAGGAACGGCATGACAACGAAAATTGTCATAGGACTGGACGGGACAGAAACCGGAGAACGCGCGATCGCCTTTGCCAAAGACTTGGCCGGGCGTATCGGTTCATGCGAGCTTCTGGCGGTTTACGTCATCGAATGGTCTCCTTTCACATTCCAGACACCAGAAGAGAACGCCCTACGCCACAAACGGCGCGAAGAAGAGGTTGCGTTAGCTACGTCACGGATCATCGAGCCAGCGGTTGAAGCGTTGAAGGCTGCAGGATTCGAGGCGCGCGGCATCGTCCGTCACGGAGATGTGGCGGAAACGCTGAATGCAATCACGGTTGAAAACGGTGGCTCCCAGATCGTTGTGGGTCGGGCCTCGGCAGATGGGTTTAAAAAACGCCTGTTTGGCAGTTCGACCCAGAACCTTGTCATGCACGCCGATGTTCCGGTTACGGTCGTGAACTGAGGGGAGAGATTATGATGAATATTCAGAACAAACTGAGTCTGGCAGCACTTGCCGCTCTGGTTGCGAGCCCCACTGCCGCACAGGAGGCGGTCGGGTTGGACGATAAAATCAACCAGGCCTTTGCTGATTTCACCGGGCCTTTCGTCAGCTTTATTTTTGCCCCGTTTCCGGGCACCGGGTTCCCTTGGATCGTGGGTTGGCTGGTCATCGCCGCGACCGTCTTCACGCTTTATTTTGCCTTTGTACAATTGCGTTTCTTCGGTCATGCGATCAGCCTTGTGAAAGGTGACTATTCTGATCCCAATGATGCGGGTGAAGTTAGCCACTTTCAGGCGCTGGCAACGGCGCTGTCCGGTACAGTTGGCCTCGGTAATATTGCCGGTGTTGCGGTCGCCGTCGGTATCGGCGGGCCAGGTGCAACTTTTTGGATGATTGTCGCAGGCCTGTTGGGCATGGCGTCGAAATTCACCGAATGTACGCTGGGTGTAAAGTACCGCAACGAATATGATGACGGCACCGTTTCTGGTGGTCCAATGTATTATATGTCGAAAGGGTTCAACGAACTGGGCCTGCCGGGCGGTAAAATTCTGGCCGTTCTGTTCTCGATCTTCTGCATCCTTGGCGCGCTTGGTGGGGGCAATATGTTCCAGGCCAATCAGGCGCATCAGCAGATCGCAGGCATCGTCGGAGATTACCCGGGCTGGATCACTGGCCTGGTCTTTGCAGGCATCGTCTTTGCAGTGATCGTGGGCGGCCTGAAATCCATCGCGCGCGTGACTGAGAAAGTCGTTCCTTTCATGGGCGTGATGTATGTGGCTGCGGCTCTGGTGATCATCCTGATGAACGCGGATCAGATCGGTTGGGCCTTTGGCCAAATCTTCGCGGGAGCGTTCACCGGTCTTGGTGTCGCTGGCGGTATGGTCGGCGCATTGATCCAGGGCTTCCGGCGTGCGGCGTTCTCGAACGAAGCGGGCGTTGGTTCTGCGGCGATTGCCCACTCGGCGGTTCGCACCAAAGAACCGATCACCGAAGGGTTCGTGTCGCTGCTGGAGCCGTTCATTGATACGGTCGTAATCTGTACCATGACCGCGTTGGTGATCATCATCACCCAGCAGCTGATCGTCGATCCGGAGACCGGAAACTATATGCTGAACGAAGCCGGTAATGCCATCGCAACGGTTGACGGAAACTCGGGTGTCAGCCTGACTTCAGCCGCCTTTGGCAGCGCGTTCAGTTGGTTCCCTTACGTTTTGGCAATCGCAGTAGTTCTGTTCGCCTTCTCGACCATGATCAGCTGGTCCTACTACGGCCTCAAGGCCTGGACCTACCTGTTCGGTGAGGGCCACACCAAGGAACTGGTGTTCAAGGTCATTTTCTGCATCTTCGTAGTCATCGGTGCAGCGGCTAACCTTGGCCCCGTTATCGACTTCTCGGATGCGGCGATCTTTGCCATGGCGGTTGTGAACGTCTTCGCGCTCTACTTCCTGATGAAAGTGGTACGTCAGGAACTGGCGTCCTACGCCGAACGGCTGAAGAGTGGCGAAATCCGCAAATTCGAACATTAATCCAAACTACCGGGGCGGCGCGCGTCGCCCCGGTGCCTAGCCAGCCTGCAAAAAGCGCAGATTCTGGCCCAAACCCCCTTGCCAGTATGACCGAACTTGCGTAAACGGCGCTTCTGATCGCGTGACCGGCCGAGATGGCATGCCGAGTCGCGTCTGAAACCGAACCCCGAAAGGAGACGGAAATGCCTAAGATGAAGACAAAGTCGAGCGCCAAAAAGCGCTTTAAGGTGACTGCGACCGGTAAGGTCCTTGCTGGCCAGGCCGGCAAACGGCACGGCATGATCAAGCGGACCAAGAAATTCATCCGCGACGCCCGTGGCAACACCACCCTGTCCGCCCCCGACGCCAAGATCGTCAAGGGCTACATGCCCTACGACCGCTAAGAGGAGATTAAGAGATGTCCCGCGTTAAAGGTGGAACCGTAACTCACGCCCGTCACAAGAAGGTCATCAAGGCTGCCAAAGGTTACTATGGCCGCCGCAAGAGCACCTTCAAGGTTGCCCGTCAGGCCGTAGACAAGGCCAACCAGTACGCAACCCGCGACCGCAAGAACCGCAAGCGCAACTTCCGCGCGCTGTGGATCCAGCGTATCAACGCCGCTGTCCGTTCGCATGACGAGGCACTGACATATTCCCGCTTCATTAACGGCCTGAACCTGGCCGGTATCGAAGTGGACCGCAAAGTTCTGGCCGACTTGGCTGTGCACGAACCGGAAGCGTTCGGCGCGATCGTCGCCAAAGCACAGGCCGCGCTGGCTGCCTGAACCTCTTTCGAGAGACAGTGAATGAAAGGCCGTCCCAGCTGGGACGGCCTTTTTTTTGAATCCGTAACGGGTGTCGATTGCGCCAGGTTGGCAAATTGAGCTCCCTAGGGCGATGAAGATAAATATCTCACCGCCTCCAACATCCTGGGCTGAATTGTACTGCAGAGAACGCACCAAGCTCCAGCATCAGGGTGCAATGGTTGATGCGAGAGATCCAATCCGCCTTGAGAAATGGTAGTGTGCAACGCCCGTGAAATGTCGTGAATTCAGTGGGATGATTTTATGAGATCGTTCAGACCATGGCAGGCATCGCAGGTGATGCCCGGTATGGGTGGCGGAGACGAAGTCCGCCTTACGGAATTCTACAGTGTTCCGTAAAGTACCATAAAACAGATAGTTAAAGCCTATCTTGTTCTTGAACATTCCAGTGCCGTCCCACATATTCCTGTCAATAATGGGGGACGGAATGGCGGACGAGGAAAGTACTACCAACGACAACGCACCGCGCAAGCGCCAAGAGAAAGCACTTTCGGCTGCCTTCGTTCGAACGGCATCTAAACCGGGTAAATACTTTGATGGGCATGGCCTGTTTCTAAAGGTGGATACATCAGGCGCACGGCGCTGGGTCCAGCGTATTGTCATTCGCGGCAAACGCACTGAAATAGGCTTGGGGTCTGCATCCCTTGTGAGCTTAGCAGAGGCCCGAGAAGCCGCGCTAGAGAACCGCAAGCTGGCGCGGGCTGGTGGCGACCCATTGCAAGCCAAGCGCACTGCTGAAGCCCTACTTACGTTTGAGGAGGCCGCGCGAAAGGTTCATAAGATCCACGAACCAACTTGGCGCAACAAGAAACACGCGGCGCAGTTTATTTCCACACTCGAAACCTACACCTTTCCCCGCATTGGCAAGCTGAAGGTTTCCGAAGTCACCACGGCTGATGTGTTGGTTGTCCTTCAACCAATCTGGCTAGAAAAGGCTGAAACAGCGCGGCGTGTACGCCAGCGTATCGGCACTGTGATGAAGTGGGCCATTGCCAACGGTTGGAGGCAGGACAACCCTGTGGATACGGTTTCTTCCGCTTTGCCCAAGCAGGACAGGACGCAAGTGCACAGAAAAGCGCTGCCCTACATCAAGGTTTCTGAATTCCTAGAGAGCCTGAAGGCATCAAGCGCCGGGGATGCCACCAAATTGGCGCTAGAACTGCTTGTTTTGACTGCGTCCCGGTCCGGCGAGGTTCGTCTGGCGGAATGGCACGAATTTGATTTGAAAAACGCTGTCTGGACCCGCCCAGCGCTACGTATGAAGGCCAAGAAAGAACATCGTGTTCCCTTATCCCCCGGCGCCTTGGAGGTGTTGTCCAGGGCTCAAAATTTGGGTTCAGGTAAGGGCTTGGTTTTCCCTGGCACCAAACAGGGCAAGCCATTGTCTGACATGACCCTGTCAAAGCTGGTTAAGGGGCTGGGCTATGATGTCGATGTACATGGGTTCCGAACGTCCTTTAAGACATGGGCGCAAGAACGCACCAACACCCCACGCGATGTATCTGAAGCAGCCTTGGCACATACCGTGAAAGATAAGGCTGAAGCGGCATATGCCAGGTCGGACTACTTTGAAAAGCGAAGAAAACTAATGGAAAACTGGTCTCATTTTATTGCCGAAAACTCTGACAGCTTAGTTAGGATTGGATAATTGTTTGCCCCAAAAGGCTGGATCAGCCTGCGCGAAATTTATTTCACAATAGCCGCTATATTTGATGAGAAAGGTCACATCGGTGATATAGAGTTTTTCGGCGACGAAAACTTTGAAGTCACATGGCTGTATTTGCAAGAGAGTAGTGAGGTTGCGGTTTGCCTAGCTAGTGGCGAACCTGTACCTGCTTCTCGCCTTCTAATCTTTTCAGATAATCCTTATGACAACCTAAACGACCACATCGATATATCGGTTGGGACTGTAGGTTCCTCACAGTCGTCAAATCACATGAGCGAACCTCCCGATGAACTTGAACTCCAACGACGATATGGCCCGTTCCTCCACTTGCCTTTGATTTTTCCACATGATGATTTCCTGGAATTTCTAGATGACTTTGAAGCCGATATACCTGCGTACATTGGGCCGCGTTTATCAACTGCTGATGAAACTGACTCGCTTCCTTTTGGAGAAAACCAGCTTTCTCCCAAAAGAGATATGTCACCCCGAGCTGTGTCTGAAGAAATAATAAGACTGGCGGACCTAGGTAAGCTACCCAAGTTTCAAGACGCCAAAGCTCTATTGGCCAAAGAACAAAGTGTGCGCAGTTTTCGTTTCGCATGGAATCTTGCTCGAGAAAAAAGACCAGAAATTTCTAAACCGGGGCGCAAACCAAAGGTTCCGAATTCCTAACACCGTATCGAAACGGCTTTTTAATCGTGACACCTATTTCAGGTTCTTCGTCCCGTTAGGTTCCAATTAGTCACTTACTGACACGAAAGGAACCGACATGCACGAACGCTACCTACGACGCCCGGCTGTTGAAGCCGCCACTGGCCTTAGTCGTTCAAGTATTTACGACATGATGGACAGGGGGGAGTTTCCCCGACCAGTCCGTATCGGAAAACGCGCTGTTGCTTGGCCCGAAAGCACAATATCCGATTGGCTTTCCGATAGACCGATTGCCAAATCACTGGCCGGGTAAAACAACACCCACGCAGTCATGAAACTGGCGCGGGTGCTGGGTAGTCTAGACGCATAAGCCCTATCGCTTCGCGCCTCCCAAATCAATGAGGCAAATATGAATTTGAACGTCATCCTTCTGGGAGGCGATTGCCCCCGCTTGTTCACACTATCGGGGCGCATCGGCCAAACGATGCATCACCTGATGCAAGCAAAAAATCAAGGCATCACATCGCTTGAAAACCCTGCAATCCGTCTTGCCGCACACATCCATTCCTTGCGTGAAATGGGCTTTCACATTGACACTGAAATTGAACCCCACGGAGGAAGCTATCCCGGATATCACGCAAGGTACCATCTGCGGAGTTCCGTTGTTCTAGGCCACAGCAGTGGGGAGCAGAAACAATGATTGCCAACCCCAAGGCCAAAATTGACTCTCTCAGTCCATTTGAACGTCACCTGAAACGCAAACACAGTCTGCCGAACCATTGGCTTCGCACAAACAAAGAACTGCGCGGGGGACATCGCTGATGGCGGCAAAAGGCAAACGGCGCGACGCAGAAGGTCAGTATGTGACGCTTCCTTATGCTCAACTTAAATCAGAAGCATGGCGGTCCCTTTCGGGGGCCGCTGTCAAAGTCTGGTTGGAGCTTCACACGCGGTTCAACGGCGGTAACAACGGTAACGTGCGTCTTTCGATGAATGAAGCAGTCAAGGCGCTGGGCATATCAAAAGGCACCGCACAGCGCGCCTTTATTGAACTGGAGGAAAAGGGGTTCATTGTCCTGCACAAACCCGGCAACTGGTACAACCGGCGCGCCCATGAATGGCGGTTGACAACAAAACGTATGCAAACCGCCAAGGGAGTGGAGGTTGCCACAAACGAATGGCGCTCTTGGCGGGCAAAAACAAAAAGCGGACCACCAGAGTACCCATCACCCGCGCGGATGGGTCCATCAGAAAACCCAAGCCCCGTTTCTGGGTCCACCAAAGAACCCGTCAGCGTCGATTCTGGCCTCCCTCTGGGTGCTCTGGCGGGACACTAATACTAACCACTCTCAGGAAAGGAACACGGTGTGCAACAACCGGCAGTTAGCAAGAAAAGCCAAAGCCCAAAACACCCGAAGACCCTAAACTTGCCTATCGATTTCGGAAAAAAATTGGGTTGGTGGTAATGGGAGGTTATGGATCTGGAAGACCCGCCCACAAGAAAAAGGCAGAAGAATGCCGTTCCCTAGACGTCAATCGGATGCACCGCGAAGGATGCTTGAACCCGGGCTGGATCGGGAATTGGATTTGGTCGCGTGATGGTGAGGAAGTCGCTCGGATTGGCTTTCGCGCTGAGGCAGCGCGCCTAGTCCTGAGTTATCGCATCAGCCAATATGGTGGTGATTGGGAGCCGGTAACTCAGCCGGTGCCGCTTGACCACGCTAGCTGCAACTATGGTGGTCAGCGCCCCTATTTTCTTTGCCCCGGTGTTGTGAGTGGACGGCACTGCAATCGGCGCGTGGTCAAACTTTACTCAGGTGGCAAATACTTCCTCTGTCGCCAATGCTACAACCTCGTCTACACCAGCCAGTCAGAATCGCGGTACGACCGCATGTTGCGCCGCGCAAACAAACTTAGGTGTGCGCTTGGCGGGGAAGCAGGGATGGTAAACCGTATAGCAACCAAGCCCAAAGGTATGTCGCATCGGATGTACCAACGAAAACGAGAAGATATTGAGTGGTTCGAGGGCCAAGCGGACCGAATTTTCATAGCAAAGTTCAAAAGATTCCTGAGCAAAGAGGAACAGGAGTTGTACTTCGACGATCCATGGTTCTAGCATGGACGCTCAAAATCGGTTGATGACTGTTCTGAGTAGCCTTGTGACGTTTTGGAGGCTGACATTGCGCAACTGCGAGAATTGGTTGCGCAAACCATCCTTTCACAAAGCCACACTAAGCGGACTTGCGTTTAGAGAACCTCTATAGCAGCGGAATGCCTAGCATAACTGAAAGCCAAACGATGCCCTTCAATATCAGAAGGCCGATTCCCCAGACAATTACATTGGCCAAGGTTTTTGCACCCTTAGTCTTAACTTCATCTTTGGTCATTTTTATGAAGTCTTTAAGCTCTGCCAAAACCGCCTGAATAACACCAACGCTCTCCGCAACAGCTTCTACGTCAGGCTCGGTCTCATCCGCCTGAGAAACAATAACATTAATATTGACGTTGAGTGTTAGCGATAAGCTATGGGGAACTCTAAATTCTTCAGGAGGTTGATTATGTCCAATCCCACCGTGACTTCGTTCTTCCGAAGCCATCATTAACAATGGCTCTAGATCTTTCGCTAATTCGACCAGTTCACGCCGCGCGGAGACTTCACTTTCAGTCCCCGTAGTAAGATTCGGTTTTTCGCGAGCACGCCTGCGAATTTCATAAAGAGACTGCTCAAATTGGAACTGTTCTGCTAGCGCATCTTCGTCGCGCTTCCGCATAACGGGGTGGTTGTTGCTGGGAGCCCATTCGAATATTCCATCTTGGTTTTGCACAGTCTTCGCTGCTTGTTCAATTGCCTCTTCAGAGGCAATGTCACCAAATTCACCAAACAGTTCATCTGAGGCGTCGTACGGCCCTCCCCAAATGTACTCGTAGTTATAGGGGCTATCCTTATCAATCGCATATGGCATGGAGTTTTGCGGGTCTTCGAACATTCGATTGAACCAGCCAACCATGGTGTCGATTTGCTCTTCCTCGGTTAAGTATTCAAAGCCAAGCCTTGCTGCCGCTCTTTCTTCGTACTCAAGCTGCTCTAAGTCGAATTCTTCTTCATGCTCCAAGCCATAGTCAAAGTCTTGGACTAGGCGGTGTCCGCCTGTATCGGTTTCGCTAAAGTTCTGAACACCAACGGGGTATTCCCATAGACTCCACGATAGTTTGCCCAGGACTTCGTGTTCTACTGTGGCCAGATAGTGTTCTTTTTCACCCATTGGACCTGCGCCGCCTCCGACGTTGTCCCAATCAAGGTCCGAATCTTGGATTTCAAACTGTCTGCCAGACGCTTTATCAACAATTATAGCGGTACCAATACAATACACATTCATGGTCGCAATACCCTTGTCATCATACCATTCAGTTTGAAAATTGGGGGGGTTAATGGGGGACGCATAAAAACAGTTTCATTTTAGGTCTTTGTATTTGCGCCATAAAATGAAAGATTATGGCGGAGACGAAGGGATTCGAACCCTCGAGACGGTTTCCCGCCTACTCCCTTAGCAGGGGAGCGCCTTCGACCACTCGGCCACGTCTCCGCTGGCCGGTATATCCTTGCCTGTCATCCAGATACAAGGCGATTTTCTATGTCTGGAAAATTTTTCTGAATACCGATGATCAAACCCACAAGAAGGAGCGCTGGGGCTACCGGAAGCAGGGGTGCGAAACCCCCGAAATGCTGAAAAACATGCAAAACCTTGCCAACTCCACCTGTTCTGGCGCATATTTGTCTAGTTTTAAGGCTCTAATAACTATTCAGATTTAGCTTTCTGAGGCGACAGATATCGGGCGTGGGGTGTTTGGCACCCTGGTAGGTACCTTTTGGGGGAAGGGGACTTGGGTTTGGCCTGGTTGAAATTGTTTTGTGTTTTCTTGGTTCTAGCGACGCTGCCTGCGTCGGCCATCGCATCAATCGGAAAAGTGCTCAGTGCTAAACCGGGCGCGGATATTATCCGGGCCGGTAAAAAGATACGCTTGCGTGAAGGGATGGATGTTGTTTCAGGCGATACTATTTCGACCGACAGATCAGGCGTGGTTCAATTGGTGTTCGTAGATGAAACCAAGATCGCGGTTGGTCCGAACGCTCGAATGATCCTGGATGTCTCGATGCTGCGAGGCAATAGGAAGGCAAAAAACTTCACCGTGCAGGCGCTGGGCGGCAGTTTCCGTTTCATTTCGGGCAAAAGCAGAAAGCGCGCTTATTCGATCAAAACGCCCGATGCCACCATGGCCGTGCGGGGAACGACATTTGACATGTGGATTACATCCGGCAGCCAAAGCGCGATGCTGGTTATCGAGGGCACCGTTCAGATGTGCGGCCGACGCGGGTCATGCCGGTCGGCAAGCCGACAGTGCAGTCTCTTTGCGACCGGTTCGGGCGGTCAGGTGGGGCGCCCGATAGATCAGGAGCAGTATGACAAAGCGCTAAAAGGTGGTTTCCCCTTCATACGCTCGCAAACGCAACTGCTGCCACCGTTTCGGGTGAGTGCCGAAGGGTGCTCGGGCAGACAGGCTCAGGCCCCAAAGATTGAATCTGAAAGGCCAGAGCGGCGCGAAGCGCGGCGGCAAACGGAACAAGGTCGTTCTGAGGTGTCGGCGGCCCGCGAAAGCGGGCGATCCGAAGCGCCAGACCGGGCCTCAGCCAGCGCCGAAGGGCGTTCTGGGACATCAGCGCGCGCAGGTGTAAGCGCCTCGGGTGAAACGAGAACATCCGTAAACGCATCCAGTGGAAATATCGGTGGATCGGGTGTCAGGGCAACGGCGACGGCAGGTAACGCTTCAGCGATAGCTGGTTGGTAGCATCAGGTTACATATATTTTCATGTTCCCCTGCGCCTGGAAGGTGAACGTGGTGGGTAAGATAAGAGACAAAATTGGGCATCGATTAGTATTCAGGCTTGTGGGCTTGGCGCTGATCCTGATGGGCTGCTTCATTAGGGTCGCGGATCCGTATCCCGTTCAAATGTCCAGATTGATTTACTTCGATATCCTGCAGCGGATTTCACCACGGGCCTACAACCCGGATCTGCCGGTCCGCGTGGTGGATATTGATGAAAGGTCTCTGGCAGAATGGGGCCAATGGCCTTGGCCTCGTACCCTGTTGGGTCAGATGGTCGAACGATTGGGCGAATACGGTGCCGCTGCGATTGCCTTTGATATGCTGTTTGCCGAGCCCGACCGATACTCTCCGATGCGACTGTTGCAAGACCCGACCTTGTCCGGACTATTGCAGGTGGATCAGGCCGCGATCGATCTGGACAATGACGTCAGATTTGGGGACGAAGTTGCGAAATGGCCAGTGGTTCTGGGTGTGGCAGCCCGGCAAACCGATAGCGGTTCGGCCATTGTACCGAAGGCGGGGTTAGTTGAAATCGGAGAGAACCCCGCAGCTGGCCTTGTCAGCGTTGCCCATTGGACCTCTCTGGCACCGCCATTGGGGGAAGAAGCGGCCGGGATCGGGGGTGTTAATGTTTCGCCCCAAGGAAGTTTGGGTGTGGTGCGACGGGTCCCTGTGCTTTGGTCCGGGCCCAACGGTGTATTACCTGCGCTTGGGGTTGAAGCCCTGCGGGTGGCCATGGGCGAATCCGTTTATTTTGCCGAAGGATCGCAGGACGAGATCGGCATCATGCTTGAGGTTGGTCTGGGTGATTTTGTGCTGCCGACCACCGAGAATGGCGAGATTTGGGTGCGTTACAGGCGGGACAATCCTGGCCTCTATCTGTCGGCCGATGATGTCATGCGTAGCGGTAGTGATCCAACGCTTCAGTCAGAGATAGAAGGACGGATCATTCTGGTCGGCACCTCTGCGGCGGGCCTGTTCGATATGCGCGAAACGGCACTGGGTGAATCTGTTCCCGGTGTTTCGATTCACGCCCAGATTATCGAACAGATCATCCTTGGCGATGTGCTGAGCAGATCGGATGTTACCTCTGCACTTGAGCTGCTGGCGTTCGTGATCCTGGGCGTCGTTGTCACAGTGGTCATGTCCAACTATGGGGCGGTCGCTTCTTTTGCTGCAGGCGGTGTTGCCGCATCGGCCGTAATTGCCATCAGTTGGTTGGCGTTCCAGAACCAGTCGGTTCTGTTTGATGCGACCTTCCCTTTGGCCGGAGGTATGGCCAATTTCGGGCTTCTGGCCGGGTACCTCTTTGTTTCGACCGAGCGGGAGAAGCGGGTGATCCGCCAGACTTTCTCGCATTATGTCGCACCGGAAATCCTCGATGAGATGGAGGCCAATGGGCATCAACTGCAATTGGGAGGTGAATCTCAGGAGATCACGGTGATGTTTTCGGACATTCGGGGCTTCACGCCATTGTCCGAGTCTGTATCAGCCACCGATCTGGTGGCCTTGCTGAATGCGCTGTTCTCAGAGATCGGGGATCAGATTCTGGTCGAGCGTGGAACGATCGACAAGTTCATCGGCGATGCGGTTATGGCTTTTTGGAATGCACCGCTGCCCGTGGATGACCACCCGTGCCGCGCTGCCTTGGCCGCGCTGAAGATGCGCGGCGCGCTAGATAAGTTCAACACTTTGCCCATCATGCGCGGGCGTCCTCCCATCGCACTGGCGACAGGCTGCGCAACCGGAGCCGCCTGCGTCGGCAATATCGGCTCGCGGCGCCGGTTCAATTATACAGTAATCGGAGATGTGGTGAATGTGGCAGCGCGGATCGAACAAAACTGCCGACATGTGGATTATGATATTCTGGTCTCAGACTCTATTCGCCGTGTCACCAATTCTGATCTTGCGCTGCTAGAGGCGGGCTTCGTGGATTTGAAAGGCAAAAGCGAGCCAGAGCCTGTTTATGTACTGGTCGGTGATCGGGAAGTTGCAGGCAGTGCATCGTTTCAAAAGCTGCAGACCGCACACATAGGTCTACTAGAGGCGATACGCGCACGGGAGTCACAGACCGTAGTCGCTGGATTGTGCAAGGAATGTGCCAAGCATGCGATGGCGGTTGAGCCAGGTTTGGCATCATTCTATCGCGCGCTACCGGGGCGCATGGCGGATTTCCGATCAGAGGTGCTTCATGCGCGGCCGGTGTTTAGTCATCATCATGGTCTGCGCGAAGGTGCAGAGTAAGTACTTCGCCATATGCTTTGGAAAAGAGAACGGGGCGCTGTTGAAAATCAACTGCGCCCCGCCGGAAGTATCAATCTCGCCCCCTCGAATACCATCTAAAACAACACGGGCTAAAACTTTCGATATATTCGAGATCGACCTTCTGTCCCCATATTTAACGAATTCGGCAGGGTAGACAGTGAAGAAGTTCACATTACCCTGAAATTGTTTAAATTTTTTCTCAACGCCAGTCGAAAAAACCCGGTCCGGCCTGTTTCAGCAGAGAGGCGGCCATCGACTGACCCAGTTTTGCCCCGTCTTCAAGCGCCCCGGTGGCCTCTTCACTGATCGCCTCGGATCCATCCGGGCGCAGAACTTCTCCACGCAGATGCAGTTGGCCATCCTGGACTTGCGCCAAACCGGCGATCGGTGTTTCGCATGAGCCATCCAGCCCGGCCAGAAGGCTGCGTTCAGCCGCAAGGCGCTGGCTTGTTTCAACATGATGAATCGCCGCCAGCATCTCGGCGGTACGGCTATCGTCGCTGCGCCGTTCAATGCCGATGGTGCCCTGCGCAATGGCAGGTAGCATGTCATCAGGTGATATGGCAGTCGCGGGGACGTCTTTCATATCCAAGCGGCGCAATCCGGCCATGGCCAGAAAGGTACAATCGGCCACGCCATCGGCCAGCTTCTTCAGGCGAGTCTGAACATTGCCGCGAAACTCGACCACTTTCAGATCGGGCCGCCGATTCAGCAACTGCGCCCGGCGGCGCAACGATGAAGTCCCGACAACTGCGCCCTCTGGCAGATCGTGAATCGAACTCAGAGTCGGCGAGATAAACGCATCGCGCACATCCTCGCGCGGCAGGAATGTATCCAGCACCAGCCCGTCAGGCTGTTCGACGGGCATGTCCTTGGTCGAATGTACGGCGATGTCGATCTCACCTTTCAGCATCGCCTCTTCGATTTCCTTGGTGAACAGACCCTTGTTGCCAATCTCTTTCAGCGGCCGGTCCGCGTCGATCATGGCGCGGTTGTCACCGGTGGTCTTGATTACCACGATCTCAAACGCGTCCTCAGGCAGGTCGAAAGCGGCGCCAAGTCTCTGACGGGTTTCATAGGCCTGCGCCAGCGCCAGCGGAGATCCACGGGTGCCGATTTTCAGAGGCGATGCGGGGGTAGGCAATATCAGACTCATGTGCACAGCTTTAGTCGCGTCACATTGCCCTGACAATGGGGGCAGAGCTTGACAAATTGCCACTGAGGGCCGACGCGTTGCACCAAACCGGAACACTGGGGGCACGAATGGCCGAGACAAAGAAATTGCTACGGGCGCTGGCGGGGGAAGTGCAGGATGTGCCGCCGATCTGGATGATGCGACAGGCCGGGAGGTATTTGCCTGAATATCGTGCAACGCGCGCGCAGGCCGGAGATTTCCTGTCTCTTTGCTATAACCCCGAGCTTGCCGCCGAAGTCACCCTTCAGCCCATTCGCCGCTACGGCTTTGATGCCGCGATCCTGTTTGCTGATATCCTGCTTGTGCCGCAGGCGCTGGGTGCGGATTTGTGGTTTGTCACCGGCGAAGGTCCTCGCCTTTCGACAATTACACGGCAGTCGGAGTTTGATGCGCTGAAGTCCGTTGATGCAATTCATGAGACGCTTTCTCCGGTGTATGAAACCGTGCGTATTCTTTCGCGTGAGCTTCCTTCTGAGACAACTCTGATCGGATTTGCAGGCGCGCCCTGGACAGTGGCGACCTACATGATCGCCGGACGGGGCACCCCGGATCAGGGGCCAGCCCATGCGCTGCGCGAAGAAAACACTGCGCTGTTCGAGGCGCTGTTGGATCGGATCACGGCCGCGACAATTGAATACCTTTCTGCCCAAATCGAGGCAGGGGCCGAGGTTGTCAAAATATTTGATAGTTGGGCGGGATCATTGAAGGGCGAAGCGTTTCAGAAATACGCCGTAGAACCCTGTCGCGAGATTACTGCCGCCATAAAAGCCCGCCATCCGGGCATTCCCGTGATAGGTTTCCCACGCGAAGCGGATCAGGGTTACATCGGTTTCGCCAAGGCCACCGGTGTGGATTGTGTCGCGCTGGACAATTCTGTGTCGCCCGAATGGGCTGCTGCGAATGTGCAAGTCGATGGGTGTGTGCAGGGCAATTTGGCTTCATCGCATATGGTGACAGGCGGGCAAGCGCTTGTCGATGAGACGCGGCGGATTGTCGAAGCCTTCTCAAAAGGACCGCATATCTTCAATTTGGGTCATGGTATTACGCCAGATGCGGACCCTGAGAACGTTCAATTGATGATCGATACGGTGCGCGGGCGGTAAGCCTGGCGAGGGGGCCAGCCTCCTCTTGGCCTGCGGCCAATTCACCCCCGAGGTATTTTTAGCCAGATGAAGCGGGAGGAAGTTCGTTCAAAATCTCATTTGTATGCTCTCCGCGTTTGGGGCTGGGCCGCGGTTGCCAGTTGTAGGTTGAGAATCTAGGAGCGGCTGCGGCTTGACGTGTTTCGTCGTGGTCGACCCATGTTTGGCGAGCCGAATTCATGGGGTGATCTCGTGCTTCTTGTGGACTTAGGACCGGCGCAACGCAGGCGTCTGTCCCCTGGAATAGCGCCGCCCATTCGTCGCGCGGTTTTCTGGCAAAGACTTCGCTCAACCGTTCCGTCAGGTTGGGCCAAGCGGTCTGGTCGTATTGCTGAGCGAACTCCGCATCATCGCTGAGCCCGAGGATGTCCAGGAAGTGAGCATAGAATTTTGGCTCTAGACACTGAACTGAGATGAAGCCGCCATCTGCGCAGGCGTAGGTTCGGCTCCAATGCGGTCCGTCAAGCAGGCTTTGACCTCGGGTGTCGGACAGGTTGCCGGTTTGGCGCAGGCTCATCAGCAAATTCATCATGTGTGCCGAGCCATCGTAGATGGCGGCGTCCACCACCGTGCCTTTGCCTGTGCTTCGGGCATTCAGAAGCCCGGCGAGCAGACCTGCAACCAGATACATCGCACCACCGCCGATATCCCCGACAAGTGTTGCGGGCGTCAAAGGCGGTTGGCCGGGCAGCGACGCGTAGGATAAAGCCCCTGAAAGGGCGATATAGTTGAGATCATGGCCCGCTGTCTCAGAAAGTGGGCTATGCTGCCCCCAGCCTGTCATTCGGCCATAGACCAGCTTTGGGTTCAGGTAATGACAGTCTTCCGGCCCCAGCCCCAGCTTTTCCATCACGCCGGGGCGAAAACCCTCGATCAGCGCATCAGCCGTTGCGATCAGCCGTTTTGCAACGCTAAGGTCCTGCGGGTTTTTGAGGTCCAGCGCTATTGATCGTTTGCCGCGATCCAGCAGCGAACGTTCAGGCATACCCGGAGTGACGGCGGACCCTTTGCGATGGATGGTGATGACATCGGCGCCCATATCCGCCAGCAGCATGGCCGCGAAGGGGGCTGGGCCCAGCCCTTCGACTTCGATGATGCGTATGCCGTGCAGCATGTCTTCCTCCTGCGGCGCAGGGTTTCTGTTGGGCGGAGCGAATGCAAGCGAAGAATCCCGATCCCGTGCTTTGGTTTGTGCAAACTGGTTGCCTGCATCGATGTTTCAGGGCTAGGTCTTTGTGGTCTGCCGTAGGATTAAAAAGAGGTTGAGAGATGCAGTTAAGCGATACCCGTGAAATTCAGGCGCCGCCTGCCGCCGTTTACGCTGCGTTGCTGGACCCTGAAGTATTGAAAGCCTGCATCAGCGGCGCGCAGGAGATTACCGGTGATCCAACCGAGGGGTATAATGCGACCGTGGTGCAAAAGGTTGGCCCTGTGAAGGCGACTTTCAAAGGCACAGTGACCATGTCCGACATGATTGAGCCCGAACGCCTGACCATCGCAGGTGAGGGCAAGGGGGGCGCTGCAGGCTTTGCCAAGGGAAGCGCTGATGTAACCTTCGCGCCCAGCGAGGCTGGTGGCACCCTTCTGACCTACGAGGTCGAGGCTAAGGTGGGTGGCAAACTGGCTCAGCTGGGCAGCCGCCTGATTGATGGGTTTGCCAAGAAGATGGCCGATCAGTTCTTCGCCAATCTTCAAGAATATTTCGAAGGTCCGCCACCGCAAGAAGACGCTGCCGAAGAAGAGACCAAGTCAGGCTGGCTAGGTCGCCTGACGGGACGAGACTGAACCCTGCGCACACGCGCATGGCACTGTGCGGAATTGGACTGTTCGACGATGGTCCGTCACGATAGGTTGCGGGGTCAGAACGAGGGTACGCATGACGACCATATTGTCGATCCGGGATTTGCGGAAGTCTTATGCCGATGGGTTTGAGGCGCTGAAAGGTGTGTCTCTGGACATTGAAGAAGGTGAGATTCTAGCGCTGTTGGGACCCAATGGGGCGGGTAAAACAACGCTGATCTCGACTGTGTGCGGTATTACCACGCCGACTTCGGGCTCGGTCACCGTAGGTGGCCATGACATCCAGACCGAGTATCGCGCAGCCCGCAAGATGATTGGGCTGGTGCCGCAGGAAATCGCGCTGGAACCGTTCGAGAAGGTCTGGAACACTGTCCGCTTTTCGCGCGGGCTGTTCGGTCATAGCGGAGACAACGCCAGGATCGAGGAAATCCTGCGCAAGCTGTCCCTATGGGACAAACGCCGTAACGCAATCAAGGAACTATCCGGAGGCATGAAGCGACGTGTGCTGATCGCGAAAGCCTTGGCGCATGAGCCAAGGGTGCTGTTTCTGGATGAACCCACCGCCGGCGTAGATGTCGAGCTACGTAAGGACATGTGGGAGATCGTGGCCGAATTGAAGCAGGCTGGTGTCACCATCATCCTGACCACTCACTACATCGAGGAAGCCGAGGCAATCGCCGACCGTGTGGGTGTCATCGACAAGGGTGAGCTTTTGCTCGTGCAGGACAAAGACACATTGATGGCGCAGATGGGCAAAAAGCAGATTGAGGTCATGTTGACCGAGCCCATTTTATCCGTTCCCGACGTTCTGTCCGATCATCAACTGACGCTCAACGGTGCAGGCGATGCGCTGATCTATACTTACGACACCAATGCCGAGCGCACGGGCATCACCACTCTTCTCAATGATGTTGCACAGGCCGGTTTAGTGCTGCGTGATGTGCAGACGCGGCAATCGAGCCTTGAAGAGATTTTCGTCAACCTCGTGTCCGGAGAACCCGCATGAACTGGTCCGCTATTACTGCCATCTACCGGTTTGAAATGGCCCGATTCTTTCGCACACTGGCGCAGAGTTTTTTGTCTCCGGTCCTGTCGACCTCGCTTTATTTCGTGGTGTTTGGCACTGCCATCGGCAGTCGCATTCAAGAGATCGAAGGCGTGTCCTACGGGGCCTTCATTGTGCCGGGTCTGATCATGTTGTCCGTAGTGATGCTATCAATCTCGAACGCGTCCTTTGGCATCTACTTCCCCAAATTCTTGGGTACGATTTATGAGTTACTTTCAGCCCCCATCAATTTCATCGAGATTGTGATTGGCTATGTGGGCGCGGCCGCAACTAAGGCACTGTTTGTAGGTCTTGTCATTCTGGCCACTGCGACGTTCTTTGTGGACATTCGCATTGAACACCCGTTTGCCATGGCGGCTTTCCTGATCCTGTCCTGCCTCAGCTTTTCCTTGCTGGGTTTCATCGTGGGTATCTGGGCGGGTAATTTTGAACAGATGTCGCTTGTCCCCCAGCTTGTTGTGACGCCCCTGATTTTTCTGGGTGGGACGTTTTACTCGATCTCGATGCTACCTCCGCTTTGGCAGACGATCACTCTGTTCAACCCTGTGGTTTATCTGATTTCCGGGTTCCGCTGGTCATTCTATGGTATCGCAGATGTCCCGATATTTTGGAGCCTTCTGGCCATACTGGCCTTCACCGGAATATGCCTCGCGATCATTGGCTGGATCTTCAAAACCGGTTGGCGCATCCGCAGCTAGGGCGTTGCATTTTTGCCCATCAGGTGTGTGAAATTGGTTCACGTCGCGTTTATGGCGCTTCGGGTCTCTTGTTTACGGCTCCGGCGCGCTCTACATCGGCTTCCATGAAACTCAGCCTGCCCTTCATGAAAAAGCCGCCACTTGTGGCCGTTGTTCGCCTGTCCGGTGCCATTGGAATGGCCGGGCGAGGGTCGATGAACGCGACCGCTCTGGCACCGGTGTTGGAGAAAGCCTTTCGCAAGGGCAAGCCCGCTGCGGTCGCGCTGGAGATCAATTCGCCGGGCGGCTCCCCCGTTCAAAGCTCATTGATCGGTGCGCGTATCCAGCGACTGGCGGAAGAGCTTAAGATCCCTGTTTACGCTTTCGTCGAAGACGTGGCGGCTTCGGGTGGATATTGGTTGGCGGTTTCAGCGGATGAGATTTGGGCCGATGACAGTTCGGTTCTGGGGTCGATCGGCGTGATATCGTCGGGATTTGGCGCGCATGTTTTTCTGGCACGTCAGGGCTTTGAACGACGCGTACATACTGCGGGTCAGTCGAAATCAATGCTCGACCCGTTTGCTCCGGAAAAGAAAGAAGACATTGCACGGCTCAAAGTGCTGCTGGGCGATATCCACGAGAATTTCATAACCCATGTGAAATCTCGCCGGGACGGCAAGCTGGACAGCAGCGCTGATCTGTTCAATGGCGAGGTCTGGCTGGCCCGTCGCGCGCAACAGCTGGGCCTGATCGATGGTATTGCCCATCTGAAGCCCAAGATGCAGGAGAAGTTTGGCGACAAAGTCAGGTTCCGCCGCTATGGCCTGCGCAAACCGATCTGGTCGCGCTTCGGCGCTACGCTGGCGCAGGATGCCATAGCCGGTATTGAGGAGCGCGCTGCCTACGCGCGTTTCGGGTTGTAGAGTGATCATCAAAGCAGTCACCTTGTTCCTGATCGCCATGGGCGTTCTGGCGATGTTCGGCAAGCTACGCTTTCCTGGACAGAAACGATTGAGTTCTGCGAAATGTCCGCGTTGTGGGCGGTTTAGGATCGGCAAAGGCCCGTGTCCTTGCGAAGAAGGAGGCCGTGGATGACGGCATGGCTGTTCTCCGGCCTCGGGCTGCTGATCCTGTTGTTGGCAGGCGACGCGCTGGTGCGAGGGGCCGTGAACCTCAGCCTGCGGTTGGGGGTTCCCGCTCTGATCGTCAGCCTGACAATCGTTGCATTCGGAACTTCGGCCCCTGAGCTGCTGATAGCAATCAGCGCCATCAAGGAAAACGCGCCGGGCATTGCGTTGGGTAACGTGGTGGGCTCGAATACAGCGAATATCTTGCTGGTTCTAGGATTGCCCGCGCTTCTGGCGACCTTGCACACAAGCGAGTGCGACAGCCGCAAGAACTACATCTTCATGCTTCTGGCGTCGGTGTTATTTATCGGGTTGGCTTTTTGCGGGGTCTTTAATCTGCTCAGCGGGGCAATTTTGCTGGCTGCGTTGGCTCTGATCCTCGGCAACGCGTTTCGCGAAGCACATGCGCACCGTAAAGCCTGTGGTGAAGCTTGTGCCGATGAGGACGAGCTTGAGGGTCTTGAGGAAGCAGATCCTGACATGCCCTATTGGAAGGTGGCGATCTACCTGATCCTCGGCTTGATCGGCCTGCCAATGGGTGCGCATCTGCTGGTCGAAAATGCGACCGTCATTGCCCGGAACTATGGTGTGAGCGAAACAGTGATCGGCCTTACGCTGATCGCGGTGGGTACGTCCCTGCCGGAACTGTCGACAACCGTCATGGCTGCCCTGAGGCGACAAGCGGATGTGGCACTGGGTAACGTCATCGGATCGAACATGTTCAATCTGCTGGCCATTGTCGGCATTACGACCTTGTTTGGGCGTATTCCCGTCGATCCTGAATTCCTGCGTTTCGATCTGTGGGTGATGCTCGGCGCGTCGCTGTTGTTGGTTCCTTTTGTGTTCTTCAAGAAAGATATCACACGCGTCTGGGGCCTGATCTTGACAGCGCTGTATGTGATCTATGTTGCAAGCCTGTTAGCCTGACCTGACGAGGAGAATGAGCCCATGACCCGAGCATTGGTGACCGGTGCCGGTAAACGCCTTGGTCGTGCCATGGCGCTGTATTTGGCGCAGCGCGGAATGGATGTCGCTGTGCACTATTCCAGTTCGGATCAGGCTGCGCGTGAAACGGTTAATGAGGTTCAGGCGCTGGGCCGAAAGTCAGTTGCCCTGCAGGCCGATCTGCTTGATGAGGGGCAAGTCAGCTCATTGCTGCCGCGTGCAGCTGAGGCGCTGGGTGGTCCGATCACCTGTCTGGTCAACAATGCATCGATATTTGAGTATGACAATATTCACACAGCTACCCGCCAAAGCTGGGATCGGCATCTCGACAGCAACCTGCGCGCACCATTCGTACTGACCCAAGCCATGGCCGAGCAGGGGTTGCAGCCGGAGCTTGATGATCAGGGAGAGCCTCTGGCGATTGGGCTGATCGTGAACATGGTGGATATGCGGGTGCGTAAACTGACGCCTGAGTTCATGTCATACACGATTGCCAAGATGGGGTTGTGGGCCTTGACCCGGACTGCAGCGCAGGCTCTGACACCCGCAATCCGTGTGAACGCGATCGGCCCCGGTCCAACGCTACAGGGTCATCGCCAAAGTGATGCCCATTTTAGCGCTCAGCGGCAGAACACGATTCTGGAGCGCGGCGCGAACCCGTCGGATATCACTGCTGCGCTGGGATACTTTCTGGACGCACATGCCGTTACGGGGCAGCTTCTTTGCGTCGATGGTGGGCAACATTTGGGTTGGCAAACACCCGATGTTCTTGGTGTAGAATAAGTAAATCTGCTGCAAGTTTTGCACTGCTCTCGTTCCTGTTATCTGAACGTTACAAAAATGTCTTAATTTTCATACACTTGTCTCAGATCAACAAATTTATCGTTTAAAAACAACACCATAATTTCCTGCCTATTTTTTGTGCAGATCAACGAATAGGCAAGGATTCAAGGGAAAATCACGATGCCCCTAAAGTTATCTGCACAGTTATCCACAGAAGTCGTGGATTTGTTTTCTCTTGATCTGAAGCGCACAAGATTGCAGCCATGGTCAGAGAATCATATCTCAGACTCATGACCGCTAGCACTGATTCCGAATCGTCGACCCAAGCCAACGGCTATGCCTGCATTCAGCGTTATGTGAAAACGCTGGACAGCTCGCCGGGTGTGTATCGGATGTTGGATGGGGACAGCCGAGTTCTTTACGTAGGTAAAGCGCGAAACCTGAAGGCGAGGGTATCGAACTACACGCGCCCGGGGCACTCGGGTCGGATCGAGAAAATGATCGCCGCAACTGCCTCGATGATGTTTCTGACCACTCGGACCGAGACCGAGGCGCTGCTGCTGGAACAGAACCTGATCAAGCAGCTCAAGCCCAAATACAACGTATTGTTGCGGGATGACAAAAGCTTCCCGAATATTCTGGTCGCCAAGGATCATGCTTTTCCGCAGATCAAAAAGCACCGAGGGGCAAAGAAAGAAAAGGGGGCTTATTTCGGCCCCTTCGCCAGTGCAGGCGCGGTGAACAGGACGCTGAACCAGCTGCAAAAGGCGTTCCTGCTGCGGAACTGTTCGGATTCCATGTTCGATAGCCGGACCCGGCCGTGCTTGCTCTATCAGATCAAGCGATGTTCTGGGCCGTGCGTCGGACTGATCTCGGAAGCCGATTACCGTGAAAGCGTCAAGGATGCGGAACGGTTCCTGTCAGGCCGATCCACCAAGGTGCAGGAAGATCTCGCCCAGCAGATGATGGCTGCCTCCGAGGCGATGGAGTTCGAACGCGCCGCCGGTTTGCGCGACCGTATCCGGGCGCTAACGCAGGTGCAGACGTCTCAGGGCATCAACCCGCGCGGCGTGGCCGAGGCTGACGTCATTGGCCTCTACATGGACAGCGGTCAAGCCTGCGTTCAGGTGTTCTTCATCCGGGCCAACCAGAACTGGGGTAACCGCGATTTCTATCCGCGCGTCGGCCCGGATGTGTCACAGGCTGAGGCGATGGAAGCGTTCCTGGGCCAGTTCTATGACAACAAGGAACCACCCCGGCAGTTGATCCTGTCTGATGCAATCGAGAATGCCGATCTGATGCAGGAGGCATTGTCCGAAAAAGCTGGACGCAAGGTGGAAATCCTGGTGCCCCAACGCGGTGAAAAGCAGGAACTGATCGCCGGTGCCTTGCGCAACGCACGTGAATCGCTGGCCCGGCGGATGTCGGAAAGTGCCACGCAGGCCAAATTGCTGCGCGGCGTGGCCGAGGCCTTTGATCTGGACGGGCCGCCCAACCGGATCGAAGTTTACGACAACTCTCACATTCAAGGCACCAACGCCGTGGGTGGCATGATCGTCGCGGGCCCAGAGGGGTTCATGAAAAACGCCTATCGCAAGTTCAACATCCGCGGCGATGATCTAACCCCCGGCGATGACTTCGGCATGATGAAAGAGGTCCTGACCCGCCGTTTTACGCGCCTGCAAAAGGAAGATCCGGATCGGGACAAAGGGCATTGGCCCGATCTGCTGCTGATCGACGGTGGTGCAGGGCAGGTGAGCGTCGTGAATGAGATCATGGCCCAGCACGGGGTCGAGGATATCCCGATGGTCGGTGTCGCTAAGGGTGTCGATCGCGATCACGGCAAGGAAGAATTCCACCGCATCGGGCAGCGCCCTTTTGCGCTGAAACGCAACGATCCCGTATTGTACTTTATCCAGCGCATGCGGGATGAGGCGCATCGCTTTGCCATCGGCACCCATCGCGCGAAACGCGCCAAGGCGGTTGGTGCAACGCCACTGGACGAAATCCCCGGCGTCGGGGCCGCGCGCAAACGCGCCCTGCTGACTCATTTCGGCAGCGCCAAAGCGGTGAGCCGAGCCAATTTGGCGGATCTTAAAGCCGTCGAGGGGATTTCAGCCGGGTTGGCGCAGAAGGTCTATGACTTCTTCCATGACAAGGGCTAGGCTTTTCGCCCCCGCCAAAGGATATAGAGGCCCGACGCCACGATGAGGCCGCAGCCAATCCACATGGTCTGATCCAATCGCTCGCCAAACATCACCACGCCCAAGCCGATACCGAACAACAGCCGCGAATAGCGAAACGGCGTCACAGATGAGACCTCGCCGGTGCGCATCGCCTTCATCAGCGCGGCATAGGCCATGACTCCCATCACAATCGCCCCGCCCATGTGCAGGCTGACATTAGGCGTCAGAGTTTGCAGCGATGTTCCTTCCCAGAATCGATAAGCCAAACCCGCGACAATGATGCAGAGGAAGCCATAGAACCCCAGAACCTCAGTGCCCAGTGTTGCGGGCGCGGCGCGGCTGGCCAGATCGCGCCCCGCAAAGCCGAGCATCCCCAGCACGGCAAGGATTGACAGGGCCGAGAAGCTGTCTCCGGTCGGTTGGATGATGATCACAACGCCAACAAGACCGATCAAAATGGCGCTCCATCGCCGCCAGCCGACGGATTCACCAAAGAACAACGCGGCCCCTGCGACGACAACCAGTGGTGTGGCCTGAAGGATCACCGTAGCCGAGGACAGTGGCGTCAAAGCGATCGCCAATACATAGAAAAGCCGTCCAAGGATCTCGAAGACCACACGTACCTTCATCGGGCGCGACAACACGTCGGGCTGGAACAGACGCGTGCTACGTACTGTGGCAACCGCTGCGTAGATTACTGCACCGCCCGCACCGAAGAGAACAAGCACTTGCCAGATCGGGATCGACGCCGAAGCCGCCTTAAGCAGCGCATCCTCCAGCGCGAAAAGTGCCATTGCGGCGACCATCCAGGCGCTGCCGATCAGATTTGACCGGGGATCGGTTTGAATATGCGGTGTCATGTCAGCTCTGGGGTGTTGTCTGGTTGGCCAGCCGACAATCTGACGCCAAAGCAATCAAGTGCCAAGATGAAACCTGTAATGTGACCACCGCTGCGACGCTTTGACTTTTAAGACAGCAAACGCTTGTGCTGGGTCAGTTTTTTAAGACCCTGTCTTTTCTGTCTTGAACCGGCGATGTAGGGTCCAAGCCATGAAATGGAACCTGCCGAATATTCTGACTGTACTGCGCCTTGTGGCGGCCCCCGGTCTCGCCGTGATGTTTCTGTATTTCACCCGTCCCTATGCGGATTGGTTTGCTTTGATTCTGTTCCTGTCAGCGGCGATCACCGATTGGTTCGACGGGTATCTGGCGCGCGCCTGGAAACAGGAAACGAAGATTGGCGCCATGCTGGATCCCATTGCCGACAAGGCAATGGTGGTAATCGCGCTGATGATATTGGTGGGCTATTCGACTGAACACTGGACACCATGGCTGGTCCTGCCCGCGACAGTGATCCTGTTTCGCGAAGTCTTTGTCTCAGGCTTGCGAGAGTATCTGGGCGATGTGGCCGGAACCCTGAAGGTCACCAAGCTGGCCAAGTGGAAAACGACGGCACAGATGGTAGCGATCGCGATCCTGTTCTCGCAGGGGATATTCGAGCACCATTTTGTGATGGCCACGTTTGGCATGGATGCGACAACCATTGATCAGGTTCTGGCAGGGCAGGTCGAGGACCTGAACAACATCCGCTGGCATCTTGAGGCCATGTTCTGGTCAGGTCGTATCGGGCTATGGCTGCTCTGGATTGCCGCGACGCTGACATTGATCACGGGCTATGACTACCTACGTAAAGCCATGCCCCACCTGAAGGAGAGCTAACCGATGAACGTGCTGTATTTCGCCTGGGTGCGCGAACGCATCGGACTGCCGAAAGAGAAGATTGAAACTGAAGCCGCAACAGTCAGCGATTTGGTCGCGGAACTGAGCGCGCGTGAGGATCGCTATGCTGCTGCCTTTGCCGATCTGTCGGCCTTGCGCGTGGCGCTGGACCAAGAGCTTTCGGATTTTGACGCCCCGCTGACCGGTGTGCGCGAGGTTGCGTTCTTTCCGCCCATGACGGGTGGCTAGAATGCGGATCGTCGTGCAGGAGGCCCCGTTCGATCTGGGGGCCGAAGCCAACGCTTTTGCCGCCGGGGACGATACCAACGGGGCCATCGTGACCTTCACAGGCGTTGTGCGCGATCTGGCTTCGGGCGATCTGGATGTGATGGAGATCGAGCACTATCCTGGCATGACCGAACGCGCCCTAACCAAGATCGCGGAAGAGGCGCAAGCCCGTTGGTCACTGGGCAACGTTCTGGTGATCCACCGCCACGGAAGGCTTGCTCCGGGTGACCGTATCATGATGGTGGCCACCGCCGCACCGCACCGCAAAGATGCGTTTGAGGCGGCGGAATATCTGATGGATTACCTTAAGTCTCGCGCGCCATTCTGGAAGAAGGAAATCACCACGTCCGGAGCAGAATGGGTGGCTGCTAAGGACGAGGATGAAGACGCGCTGACCCGCTGGTAGGGTGCCTAGTCTGCGTTGTTGATCCGCCCGCGCATCTCTTCGGCTTCCTGCCGCGCCGCGCGCAGCCCTTCCATTGCGGCATTCAACTCGGCTTCGGTTTGCGTCAGCTGGTTGGTTAGCTCTGCCTCACGCTGCTGCAAATATGTGATGGCCTGATCGCGTGTTTCTTCGGCCTCGTGCAGTTCCTGACTCATGCGGTCAAGATCGGCCACGTCGCTTTGGCGAACACGGGACAGCCGATGGGCCAGCCAGTTGGCGAACCAACCCATGCAGAAAGCTGCGAACAGGATAATGGCTGTGGCGATGATGAATTCTGTTCTGTTCAACTTACTGGTCCTCTGAGCCTGCATCCGGTGCGTCGGTTTCAGGTGTCTCGATTTCGGCCTCAGATTCGGCCTCGGCTTCCATCGCCTCAAGCCCGGTCAGGGTGTTGGCCACGGGTTCAGGACGGATCAGGCGAAACTCTATGCGGCGGTTCTCTTCGCGGCCTTCTTCGGTTTCGTTATCGGCGATGGGCTGCGTCTCGCCATACCCGACCGCAGAAAAGCTTGAGGTCGGCACGCGCCGTCCGCGTAATTCGTTCAGGATCGACTGCGCGCGCGACTGGCTGAGCTGCTGGTTCATCTCTTCACGGCCCTGACTGTCGGTATGGCCCTGAATCTCCAACCGGATGGGGCCACATTCACGCAGGATGTCCGCGATCTGGTTCAGGGCATCGCGCGAGTCTGCTGCGACGGTGGCTGATCCCGGTTCGAACGCAATTTTTCTGGCGGCCTGAACCTCGGCCAGCTGCTCTTCGCAGACCTCAGGGTCGGGCGGCGCGTCGGCGGGTGCGGGCGGCTCCTGATAGGTGATTGACAGGGTGTAATCCTGCGCCTCGCCCAGCTTGTCCGACAGCATGCCGGCGATCCGGGCCTTGGCGTCGGGATCATGGCTGATGCCCGACAGCGCTACATTGTCCGGCGTAACGGTCAGGGCGCCATTGTGCAGTTGCGACAGTGCCTCCAGCCCCGCCAAGACGCGTATGGGCCAATCCGCGGGCAGGTCCGGTGCAATCCGGGTGGCTGTGTGCACCTGCAATGATCCAAAGGCGGCACGTGCAAAGCTGTCGGTCATTTCACGCAGCGTTTCGTCACTCAGACGGCCACGCAGTTGAACCAAACCCTCAGGGCTACGTGTTGCGACGAATTCAATAGGCCCAGTCGGGTCATCCGGTTCGGGTTCGGGAAGAACTGCATGCAAGGCGAAAACCTCGGGCAGCGTATTTTCGAGCTCTCCCACGATGCGGTCGAACTCCAAAGGGTTAGTCCCTTGTGTGGCAACTAGAGTGATATCTGCATCCGACAGAGTAACTGAACCCTGACCAAGTTCGGATAGCGCACGAATGCTGAGCTGCGCTGCATTCGCCCAACGCGGAGACGGTACGCCTAGCCCAATGGTGCAGGAATAGGGGCCGGTCAGTCCGGCCTCTTGTGCTGCAGCGACGATGATGTCGCGCGCAACTTCATCCTGGGCCGAGCACGCATCAAACTGCCCGCCATCTTCATCAATCAAATAGCGCAGCGTGAATGGTGTGATTACCGGGCGAGGTGCCGAAATCGAAAGGCCAATTCGCAGACCTGGTGGCGCGGCGCGGCTCAGGTCTTGTTCCAGCTGGTCTTTCTCTTGCTGGCTATCGGCAATCGCCGTGATACGCACCAACCCTGGGCTGGCAGATATCTTGGCCCGTGGCAAATCCGAGAGCGCTTCGATCGCATAGTCGATTGCCTGATCCCATCCGTCTGGCTTGGGATAGTCGGCACTTTCCATCAGGTCCGAGACTGACGCGTCCCGATCAAGGCGTTGCAGCCTGTCTACCAGATCGTCGCGATCCAGAGCCGCAGGTACTAGCCCGATAATCGAAATTCCGCTGTCATTGCGCAAGATCTCGGTAGAAAAGCGGGGCGGTGTCAGATCGGCGGTGGGAGCAACCTCCATCTCGTCAATGACGCGCGAGGTGTCGACCTCGGTGCCCGCAGCGATCAGGGCGTTGAATCGGGTCGCCTCAGTCGGGGCCGTGCCGGTCAGAACGACACGCAGGCCGTCGGATTCGACTTCGGCCCAATCATGCCCCTGCAAGTTCAAGGCCTTTCGCACGGCCAGTTCCGAGGCGTCTTCGATCTTGCTGACCGCAAATCCAGCGACCACCAGCGATAGAACGGCGGACACCGCGAAAATCAACGCAACAGCTAGGGCGTAAGGCAGACGCATGGGCGAAATCGAGACTCCTCGGGCGGTTGGTTCCGGGACTCATACAGAGCGCAGCACAGAGGTGCAATCAGAGGAAAAGGGCGACGCAGAGGAAGATCAGCGGAATCAAGCCGGTGTCACGATTGGCCCGGAAAAGCTGCAGCAATTTGGCGTTGTCCTCCGTGTCCAGCCCCCGCAATTGCCAGGCCAGATGCCACCCCATCGCCCAGGGCCCGCCAAGGGCGACCGCCAAAGCAAGAACCGATGTCCCGGGCAAAGCCGCGTCGATAATTGCAAAGGCCATTAGACTGACGGTTCCAATCAGAAAATACTTGAGCCAACGGGCGGTATCGGTGCCAAACAGCCGTGCGGTGGACTTGATGCCGATCAGCTCGTCATCCTCGGCATCCTGATGGGCGTAGATCGTGTCGTAGAACAAAGTCCAGGCGATTCCTGACAGATAAAGCATGATCGCAGGCCAGCCCACGGTGCCGGTATGTGCAGCCCAGGCCAGCAATGCGCCCCAGTTGAAGGCCAGCCCCAGAAAAATCTGCGGCCACCAGGTAAATCGTTTTGCATAGGGATAGATGGTAACAGGCAGCAAAGACAAAACTCCCATCGCAATCGCGGCCCGGTTGAAGGTCAGAAGGATGGCCAGGGCCAACAGACATTGCAGCACCATCCAGAATACCGCCTGACGGACACTCACCTGACCCGAGGGAATCGGGCGCGACCTTGTACGCTCGACCTTCCCGTCAAACTCACGATCAGTAATGTCATTCCACGTACAGCCCGCGCCACGCATCAAAAACGCACCAATGGCACAACCAACTGCGATCCAAAGATCCTCCCATCGTGGTGCGCCGTCGCTCAGGATGGCCAAGGCCAGACCCCACCAGCAGGGAATCAGCAGAAGCCATGTGCCGATGGGTCGGTCTGCGCGGCTGAGCCGCAGGTAAGGGCGGGCAAAGGCGGGGGCGTGGGTGTCGACCCAATTGCCGGTTACGGCATCGGCGACTTGACCGTCTGGTGTTGGGGCATTGCCTTGCATATGTAGGGTCTCATGAATGCGAAGATCAGACTGTATGTAGAGCACCCTTTGGGTCCGGGGCAATCGGTTCCTTTGACGCGTGAGCAGGCGCATTATCTGTTCGGTGTCATGCGCCTGTCGGTTGGGGGGCAGGTCGCGCTATTTAATGGCAGCGATGGTGAGTGGCAGGCAGAGGTAGCAGAAGCAAGTAAACGAGGCGGAATTCTGTCGTGCGTGGAGCAATCGAAACCTCTGCAATTACCGCCCGATCTGTGGCTTCTCTTTGCACCGATCAAGAAGGCGCGGACCGATTTCATCGTTGAAAAAGCAGCTGAAATGGGGGCCGCGCGGATCATACCGGTGCAGACCGAATTCACCAACTCCGAGCGCATTCGGCAGGATCGCTTGCAGGCCCACGCAATTGAGGCGGCCGAACAATGTGGCGGCACTTTTGTGCCTGAGGTCGCTGACCTCCAGCGATTGGATCGTATCCTGGGCGCGTGGCCCGATGATCGCCAATTGATGTTCTGTGACGAGGCTGAAGCCGGCTCGGCCCTGCGCATGGCAGAGAATGAGAAAGGCAAGCCGTGGGCGATCCTGATCGGCCCCGAGGGCGGGTTTTCCGAGCCCGAACGCAAACGGTTGGCGGAGCTACCATTTACCCATGTGGTCAGCCTCGGCCCACGCATCCTGCGCGCCGATACAGCAGCCGTTGCGGCGATGACAATGTGGCAGCAAGCGTTGGGAGATTGGACGTGACGTGGCAATTGGCGCAGGAAACGGACCTGTCCAGGATCGACTCGTTTTTGTCCCAACATATCCAAACATCGATGTTCCCTTTGGCCAATCTACGGGATTTTGGCCTGTGCGGTACGCATCCCCGGTCGTTGAATGCATGGACGCTTGGCAGCCCGTTGCGTGCGGTCTTTGCCATAACAAATGAAGGCATGATCCTGCTGCAATGTCCCGACTGTTCGGATACCGAACTTGCCGCAGCGATTGACCTTATTCGAGGCCGGGCCCTGTTCGGCATCGCGGCTGAGGCAACGCAGGCTCGTCGGATAATGCAGTTGGCAGGTTGGGAGGGGCGACCCGCGACCCTGAACAGCGATGAGCCGGGGTTTTCCCTGGCGTTGGATCGACTTCAAATACCGGATTTCAGTGGGGCAGATCTCATGCCGCTTACTGATGTAGACCGTTCGGTCCTTGAAGACTGGCGAGAAAGCTACCTCATCGAAGCCATGGATTTTGATCCTGTGCGCGCACAGACGCAGGCTGGGAAGGACATCAAGACCTATATCGAGCGGGATTCTCATCGAGTTTTGCTGCAGAATGGCCTACCGGTCAGCATGACCGGCTTCAACGCCCGCCTGCCTGATGTGGTGCAGATCGGCGGTGTCTACACGCCACCAGATTCACGAGGGCGGGGCTATGCGCGTTTGGCTGTTGCCTTGCATCTGGTTGAGGCGCGCGACGCGGGAGTTTCCAGAGCTGTCCTCTTTGCGGCTTCCGATGCGGCAGCGCGTGCCTATATATCCATTGGGTTCCAGCCTGCGGGTCAATACTCGCTGATCCTGTTCAAAAACCCGGAGGACGTGGCATGAGTTTCTTTCGACCCGAAGCCAAACTGGCCCTATGGCGCTGGCGCGAAGTGCTGGTTGCAGGGTTTGTTCTGATCCTCGGCCTCAGCTGGATCAGCGGCCCTGGTGGATTGCTGGCGTGGTTGGGGTGGCTGCTGATCGTCGTCTCGATGGCACTGGCGGTGATCGGAGTGCAACGCGCGCGCTTTCGCAATGGTGCGGGAGGACCGGGTGTGGTGACTATTGATGAAGGCCAGATCACCTATCTGGGCCCGCTCGACGGCGGCATCGTTGCAGCCCGCGAAATCGAGCGGTTGGCGTTGGATCCGACCTCGCAACCTGCGCATTGGGTTTTGGATCAGCCGGGGCAGCCGACCCTTCACATTCCGGTGAACGCCGAAGGGGCCGAGGCACTGTTTGATGTGTTCTCAGCACTTCCGGGGCTTAAAACCGAGCAAATGCTGTCGGAACTCAACGGTCGTGCGGCACATCCGGTGGTGATCTGGGAACGCACGCCGTCACGGCCTGCGCATCTTAGGCTGCATTGACACTGGCGCGGTTTGCGCTCAGGACTGACCGTCAAGACAGACACATCAGGATCGGAGCACGGGTCACATGTCCATCCCCCAGTCCGGCGGCGGACCGATCGAAAGCCATGAGCAACTGGCCGAATATCTGGAATCGGGCTGCAAGCCCAAGGAAGATTGGCGCATCGGAACCGAGCACGAAAAGTTCGGCTATTGCAAAGACACTCTGAAACCACTGCCGTTTGAAGGCAAACGGTCGATTGTGGCCGTGCTGGAAGGTCTGCGAGACCGCCATGGCTGGGCTGAAGTGCGTGAAGCTGGACATTTAATCGGGCTTGAGAAGGACGGCGCGAACGTCAGCCTGGAACCAGGCGGTGCGTTGGAACTGTCCGGCGCTCCGCTCGAGACAATTCATGAAACGTGTGATGAGGTGAACACTCACCTGCGTGAAGTGAAGGATATCGCCGATGAGATCGGTGTAGGCTTTATTGGTCTGGGCGCAGCCCCGATCTGGACCCATGAAGAGATGCCGTTGATGCCCAAAGGCCGTTACCGGCTGATGAACGATTATATGGAGAAAGTCGGCACCATGGGCCGTGCCATGATGCGGCGCACCTGCACGGTTCAGGTCAATATCGACTTCGGGTCCGAGGCCGACATGGTGCAGAAGCTGCGCGTCGCGCTGGCCCTTCAGCCGGTCGCGACGGCGCTGTTTGCGAACTCTCCGTTTTTCGAGGGCAAGGTGAACGGCCAGAAAAGCTGGCGCAGTTATATCTGGCGGCATCTGGACGATGCACGGACGGGCATGCTGCCCTTTGTGTTCGAAGAAGGCTTCGGGTTCGAACGCTATGTACAATATGCGCTCGATGTACCGATGTATTTCGTCTATCGCGACGGCCAGTATATCAACGCGCTGGGCATGTCGTTCCGCGACTTCCTGCAGGGCAAACTGCCTGCGCTGCCCGGTGAGACGCCGACTCTGTCCGATTGGGCCGATCACCTGACCACGGCATTTCCCGAAGCGCGGATCAAGAAATTCATGGAGATGCGCGGCGCCGATGGTGGCCCATGGCGCAGGCTCTGTGCGCTGCCTGCCTTCTGGGTTGGTCTGACCTATGATCAAACCGCACTGGATGCCGCTTGGGATCTGGTCAAAGGCTGGGATGCCGAGACGCGCGAAGCGCTGCGAGTTGAGGCCGCCAAGGATGGCCTTCAGGCGCAGGTTGGTGACATCAATATGCATGATCTGGCGCGCGAAGTGGTCTCGATTGCCGAGGCTGGTCTGGCGTCCCGCGCACGCCCCGGTGCGGGTGGTCTGGTGCAAGACGAGACGCATTTCCTGAACGCGCTCAAGGACAGCATCGATACAGGCAAGGTTCCTGCGGATGAGTTGCTGGATCACTACAATGGCGACTGGAATGGCAACCTGACCCGGATTTATCCCGAATACAGCTATTGATCTCCACCGTCCCGCTTGCATTCGCGGGACGGGGCCGATAGCAGGTTGGCGACCAAATTCAGAGGGCGTCATGGACGATCTTAAGGCAAAATATCTGGGCCAAATCGCCGAAGCAGGCGACGAAAACGCGCTTGAGGCAATCCGCGTCGCTGCCGTGGGCAAAAAGGGCGAGGTCGCGCTGAAGATGCGCGAGCTGGGCAAGATGACCCCCGAAGAGCGTCAGGTCGCAGGCCCCGCGCTGAACGCCCTGAAGGATGAGATCAACTCGGCCCTCTCCGCCAAAAAGGCCGCGCTGGCCGATGTGGCGCTGGATGAGCGTCTGCGCACCGAATGGCTGGACGTCACCCTGCCGACCCGCGCGCGCCGTCAGGGTTCGATCCACCCGGTCAGCCAGGCGACCGAGGAACTGACCGCGATCTTTGCCGAGTTGGGCTTCTCGGTGGCCGAAGGGCCGCGTATCGAGACCGACTGGCACAACTTCGACGCCCTGAACATCCCCGGCCACCACCCCGCGCGCGCCGAGATGGACACGTTCTACATGCACCGCGCCGAGGGTGATAACCGCCCGCCGCACGTGCTGCGCACGCATACCTCACCGGTCCAGATCCGCTCGATGGAACTGCAGGGCGCGCCGATCCGCGTGATCTGTCCGGGCGGCGTCTACCGCGCCGACTATGACCAGACCCACACGCCGATGTTCCATCAGGTCGAGGGGTTGGCGATTGATAAAGACATCTCGATGGCGAACCTGAAATGGGTTCTGGAAGAGTTCGTGAAAGCGTTCTTCGAGGTCGACGACGTCGAGCTGCGCTTCCGCGCCTCGCACTTCCCCTTCACCGAACCATCGGCCGAGGTCGATATCCGCTGTTCCTGGGACAATGGTCAGCTGAAGATCGGCGAGGGCGACGACTGGATGGAGATTCTGGGCTCGGGCATGGTCCACCCCAAGGTGATCGCGGCCGGTGGGATTGATCCCGAGGTCTATCAGGGCTTTGCGTTCGGCATCGGTATCGACCGTCTGGCGATGCTGAAATATGGCATTCCGGATTTGCGGGCGTTCTTTGATTCCGACCTCCGTTGGCTGCGGCACTATGGGTTTGCGGCATTGGATATGCCGAATTTGCATGGTGGTTTGAGCCGATAGAGTGCGTGTTGGATAGCTGTCTGATAGCATGCCAAGACTGGTGGAAGCAGCGAGTTTCCAAAAGACCATTGGTTTGGTTCTTGGGTCTTTTTATCGCCAGTGTATTGCCTCTCATGCTCACTTCTTGGGTATGGGGTAACGACTCAGCGGCAATCTTTATTGTGTTTATTGGATCTTTACTGCTGTTTTTGCCTGGAATGATAGTTGCTGGCATGGAGTTTGCACGACCAGGTGCGTTTCAGCTTCGCGACAGAATTCAGAGAGAAAAGACGCGGGATTTGATAGACAAAAGGAAGAGCGGATTTTGGAATTGGTGGTGATCCGTTTGGTTTTCTGACCAGCGCGGCTTTGTGATTTGATCCGTTGTAGGGTGGGGTTTCACCCCACCGTGGGGTGGTTGGTGGGGTGAAACCCCACCCTACACCAATAAGTTACGTGACAGGGCGGAGCATGTCGCTAGGCTCCGGCGTATGATCTATCAACTGCTTTTTCTTCTGCTGACTGCGACTCCGGCTTTTGCCATGGGGCCCTGGAAATCTGACTGCCACGGCGATACCGCCTGTCAGATCGGCGACCGCTCGTACCATGTGATGGAACCTGATGGTTGGGATGGCGAAACGCCTCTGCCGGTGCTGTTGCACTTCCACGGCTGGGCGCGGCAGGGCGATGTGGTGGTGAACCATGAGCGCATCGCCGGGGCAACCAAGCTGCGCGATGTGCTGTTGGTGGCTCCGAATGGGCTGGGCAAAAGTTGGAACTTCTGGACTGCTGATACCGCAGACGTGCCGTTCGCAGATCGCGTGCTTGAGGACGTCGCCAAACGCTATCCCATTGATCCTGAGCGTATCTATGTCTCGGGCTATTCTTATGGCGGCGCAATGGCATGGCGCTATGTCTGCCAGTCGGGCAATGACATCGCCGCGCTGTTGGCGGTTGCGGGCTCGATCCGCCAGACCGAGGACTGCCCGGAAGCCCCGCGCGAGGTGCGCCATGTGCATGGGCTGGACGATACGGTGATGGATTTTCCCTTTGGGCCGGACGGCGATACGACCTATCCGGTGGCGCTGTGGAAGGCCAAGTTCAACTGCAACGGCGCGACCCCGCGCGGGGATTGGAGCGTGAAGCCGTTCCTGACGCTCAGCCGGGTAGAGTGGACCGATTGCGCGCAAGGGCAGGTGACACTGGACACCCATCCCGGCGGGCACTTTATTCCCCACGGCTGGATCGGCTGGCAGCTGGACGAGCTTTTGGGTCGCACCCCCACCTATCCGTGAGCCGCAGCGCTTGCACCTCGGCGCAATCTTTGCCATTGCCTGTGCCGACTGAATGTTTGCCGAAAAAGGCCCGCTGCAATGAAATTCACTCTGTCCTGGCTGAAAGACCACCTCGATACGGATGCGTCGGTTGATGAGATCGCTGATGCACTGACCGATCTCGGGCTTGAGGTCGAAGAGATCGTCAACCCGGCGGACCGTCTGGCGGGCTTTACGCTGGGTCATGTGAAACATGCCGAGAAGCACCCGGACGCCGATAAGCTGCGCGTTTGCACGGTTGAAACCGACGAGGGCGATCTGCAGATCATTTGCGGCGCGCCCAATGCGCGCGAAGGCATCACCGTGGTGGTTTGTAAACCGGGTATGTATATTCCCGGCCTGGATATCACCATCAGCGTCGGCAAGATCCGTGGCGTCGAGAGCTTTGGCATGATGGCATCCGAGCGCGAGCTTGAGCTGTCGGATGAACACGACGGGATTATCGAGCTGCCCTCGGGTGAGGTCGGTGATCGGTTTGTCGATTGGTTGGCTGAGAACGATCCGTCAAAGGTTGATCCGATGATCGAGATCGCGATCACGCCGAACCGCCCGGATGCGCTGGGTGTAGCGGGTATTGCGCGAGATCTGGCTGCACGTGGATTGGGCACGCTGAAGGTGCGTGACTATGTCCCCGTGCCGGGGGACTTTGAAAGCCCGATCAAAGTGTCGATTGATGAAGATACGCTGGATGGCGCGCCGCATTTCACCGGTCGGCTTATCAGGGGCGTCAAAAACGGCCCCAGCCCGCAATGGCTGCAGGACCAGTTGAAGGCGATTGGTCTGCGTCCGATCTCGGCCTTGGTGGATATCACCAACTATATGACCTTCGATCACAACCGCCCGCTGCACGTATTCGATGCCGACAAGGTGCAGGGTAACCTACGCGTTCACCGTGCCAAAGGTGGCGAGAAGCTGGTTGCACTGGATGAAAAAGAATACTCCCTTCAGCCTGGCATGATGGTGATTTCGGACGACAAAGGCCCGGAATCTATCGCGGGTATCATGGGCGGCGAGGAAACCGGTTGTACCGAGGAGACCGTGAACGTCTTCCTTGAAAGCGCGTTCTGGGATCATGTACAGATCGCCCTCACAGGTCGGGCGCTGAAGATAAACTCGGACGCGCGGTATCGATTCGAGCGCGGCGTCGACCCGGAATACACGCGCGAAGGGTTGGAGCATGCGACGCAGATGATCTTGGATATCTGCGGCGGTGAAGCCTCGAATGTGGTCGAGGCGGGCAAAGCGCCGAACCACGCGCGGGCCTACAAACTGGACGCGGCGCGCGTGCAGTCCTTGGTCGGGATGGAGATTCCGGAAAGCGAGCAGCGGCAGACACTGACCCGTTTGGGCTTTCGTCTGGATGGCGAGATGGCGTATGTGCCCAGCTGGCGACCCGATATCATGGGGGAGGCCGATCTGGTGGAAGAGGTTGCGCGGATCGCTTCTCTGACCAAGTTGCAGGGTATTCCGCTGCCGCGTACGACAGCAGGTATCCCCAAACCGGTCATGACACCCACGCAGCGTCGCCAGTCGATGGCGCGCCGGACCTGTGCAGCGCTGGGGTACAATGAATGTGTGTCTTATACTTTCATCGATCAGGCCTCGGCAGCCTTGTTCGGGGGCGGTGACGCAGCAACCATGTTGGAAAACCCGATCTCGTCCGAGATGAGCCATATGCGCCCTGATCTGCTGCCTGGTCTGCTGCAAGCGGCGGCGCGCAATCAGGCGCGGGGTTATGCCGATCTGGCCTTGTTCGAGGTCGGGCCAGTGTTCCACGATGGTGAGCCGGGGGATCAACAGACACAGATTACCGGCCTGTTGGTTGGGCGTAGCGGTCCCAAGGACGTGCATGGTGCTTCCCGTCCCGTTGACCTGTTTGATGCCAAAGCCGACGCAGAGGCGGTGCTTGCCGCCATTGGTGCGCCTGCCAAGGTTCAGATCCTTCGTGGCGGCGATGCCTGGTGGCACCCGGGTCGGCACGGCAAGATTTGTCTGGGCCCCAAAAAGGTTCTGGGCGTTTTTGGTGAATTGCATCCGCGCGTGTTGCAGGCGTTGGATATCAAGGGTCCGGCAATGGCGTTCACCATCTGGCCGGATCAGGTGCCGATGCCACGTAAATCCGGTGCGACCCGTTCTGCCTTGGAATTGCGCGACCTGCAGGCGGTCGAGCGCGATTTCGCCTTTGTTGTAAATGCGGATATCGAAGCTCTGACGTTGGTCAATGCGGCTGCGGGTGCTGATAAGGCTCTGATCGAGGACGTGCGCGTCTTTGACGAATTCATTGGCGGTAGCGTCGGCGAGGGCAAGAAGTCTCTGGCCATTACCGTAAGGCTCCAGCCGTCGGACGCGACCCTGAAGGAAAAGGATATCGAGGCGGTCAGCACCAAGATTGTCGAAAAAGTGATGAAAGCCACTGGCGGCGTCTTGCGGGGATGAGTTGGTTTTCGCCTCCGGCGGGAGTATTTTTGAAATGATAAAGGGGCCATTGCGCCCCTTTTTCACGGGAGGAGAGAAAAATGCTGAAGGTCTATTTGTCCGGTGAGATTCACACGGATTGGCGCGAGCAGATCATTGCGGGCGCCGATGGGTTGGATGTTGAGTTCAGTAGCCCGGTCACCGATCACGGTGCTTCGGACGATTGCGGTGTCACGATCTTGGGGGCCGAGCCGAACAAGTACTGGCACGATCACAAGGGTGCCATGGTCAACGCGATCCGGACCCGCAAGGGCATATCAGACGCGGATGTTGTGGTTGTACGCTTTGGGGACAAATACAAGCAGTGGAACGCGGCATTTGACGCGGGCTATGCGGCAGCACTGGGCAAGTCGATCATTGTTCTGCACGGGGCTGATCATCAGCACGCGCTGAAAGAAGTAGATGCAGCAGCACTCGCCGTCGCTGAAGAACCCGCGCAAGTTGTTGAGATCTTGCGCTACGTTCTAACAGGCGCGCTGCCTGGGTAACCCGATGGCCCGTGGCGGCGGATTTGGATCCCGCCGCACAGGCCTTGTGTATCAATCCCGTGAGGGGATGTTCAGTCCTCTTTGCACTGCGGGTCGATCCAGGAACCTATCCAGATAGCGCGTAACGTTGCCATAGCTTTCCCAGCCTATGACATCCTTGACGCCGTAATAATCTAAACCGCGCAGCCACGGCGCGATTGCGATATCCGCGATCGAGAATTCTCCGGCGATCCAATCTTGGCCGTCCAGTTGCCGGTCGAGAACGTTCAGCAGGCGTTTGGCCTCGGACACGTAGCGTTCGCGCGGGCGGGGGTCTTCGATTTCAGCCCCTGCGAATTTGTGGAAATACCCAAGCTGGCCAAACATTGGTCCGATACCGCCCATCTGGAACATAACCCATTGGGTGACCCGGTGCTTGTCGCCTTTGTTCTGACCCAGCAGCTTACCGCTCTTTTCAGCGAGGTACAGAAGGATTGCACCGCTTTCGAACAAAGCCAACGGAGCATCGTCGGGCCCGTTGGGATCAATGATCGCCGGGATCTTGTTGTTCGGGTTCAGCGAAAGAAACTCCGGGCTTTTGACATCTGCATCGGCCAGTGTGACACGATGTGCCTCATAAGGCAGGCCGGTTTCTTCCAGCATGATCGACGCCTTTACCCCGTTGGGTGTGGGGAAGGAATAAAGCTGAATCCGCTCGGGGAACTGTGGGGACCATTTATTCATGATCGGGAATTGGATTGTGTCCAGCATGATGGGCTCCTTTTATCGCGCCTGTCTCGGTCAATCTGGTAATTTGTGGCGCTTTTGTAAGGTCCAATTCTGTGCGTGATCGGTCAGTCGATGTTTGCTGGGGAACAGCAGGGGGGAAAACTCGGAAATCCCGCACCTAGACCTGCGCGCAAAATTAGCCCAGACTTTTCAGCGATCCCGCGCCAAAAGGCGCGGGTTTGCTGTTGGCGCAAAGGAGAAGCGTGTGGAAGATGTCGTAACACAGGTGGGCGCATTTGGTCCGCTGATCATGAGCGCGATCAAAGCGTTGATCGTTCTGGTATTGGGTTGGATCGTTGCCGGAGCCATTAGCGGTCTGGTGCGGCGGCGGATCAACGCCACGCCACATATCGACCCGACTTTGGGGAATTTCGTTGCGAGCCTCGTGAAATGGGTGCTGCTGGCGATTGTCTTTGTCGCCGTTCTGGGCATTTTCGGAATCGAGGCGACCAGCATCGTGGCCATTCTGGGTGCCGCATCTCTGGCCATCGGTTTGGCGCTGCAGGGAACACTCAGCGATCTGGCCGCTGGTGTGATGCTGGTCGTGTTCCGGCCCTATAAGCTAGGCCAATATGTCGATATTGGTGGCACAGCGGGTACTGTGAAAGACCTGAACCTGTTCACGACCGAGCTGGTGACGCCGGACAACGTGCAGATCATCGTGCCAAACGGTCAGGCTTGGGGTTCGGTGATCACAAACTATTCCGCCCATGACACCCGCCGGGTCGATCTGGTGTTTGGCATCGACTACGGCGATAGCGCGGATGAGGCTATGAACATCATCCTGGATGTGGCCAAAGCTGACGATCGTATCATGGCTGATCCTGAGCCCTGGGTGCGCGTGACAAATCTTGGGGATAGTTCGGTTGATCTGACCGCGCGCCTGTGGTGCGCAGCGGCTGACTATTGGGATGTGAAGTTTGAACTTACCAAAGCGATCAAAGAAGCGTTTGACGCCAAAGGCGTATCCATCCCGTATCCGCATTCTGTGGAGATTCACAAAGAGGCGTAAGCCTCCCGCCCGTCGATCGGGCATTGAAATGCCCTCCTCTGGTTGGGCCGGGCACCGCGCTAAGGCGCGGTGCTTTTTTGTGCGACCCTTGGTCCAGAAAACAACAGCGCCGCGCTATTGGCGCGGCGCTGGGCCCAAGTCTGTAAAGCGTCCTTTGAAAAAGGACGCTTTCAGAGGCGGGAGCGCTCTTAGTTCAACAGAGTTGTTGGATCGACAGAGTCGATGTTGAGGGCGGTGCCCACCGCTTCGTAAGTCAGCTTGCCGGCGTGGACGTTCAAACCTGCCAGCAGGTGTGCGTCGTCCTTACAGGCCTGCTTCCAGCCCTTGCTTGCCAGCGATAACATGAACGGCATGGTTGCGTTGCCCAGTGCGATGGTCGAAGTCCGGGCAACCGCACCGGGCATGTTGGCGACGCAGTAGTGCATGATGCCGTCAACTTCGTAAACCGGATTGGCGTGGGTGGTGGCTTTCGAGGTTTCAAAACAGCCGCCCTGATCGATCGCAACGTCTACCAGAGCCGCGCCGGGCTTCATGGTCGACAGCTGTTCGCGCGAGATCAGTTTGGGAGCAGCTGCGCCCGGGATCAGGACCGCACCGATGACCAGGTCGGCATCCTGGATCAGCTCGGCTGTCGCACCAGCGGTTGAATACTGGTTCTTGAAGGTTCCGCCGAACACATCGTCCAGATAGCGGAGACGCGGCAGCGAACGGTCCAGTACGGTCACATCCGCACCCATGCCTGCGGCAATCTTCGCTGCGTGGGTGCCTACGACACCTCCGCCGATGACGATCACTTTGGCAGGGCCTACACCCGGTACACCACCCATCAGAACGCCGCGGCCACCGTTGGCCTTTTGCAGAGTCCAGGACCCAACTTGCGGAGCCAAGCGGCCAGCAACCTCGGACATCGGCGCCAGCAGCGGCAGGCCGCCATTGGAGTCAGTCACGGTCTCATAGGCAATCGCGGTGCAGCCGGATTCCAGCAGATCGTGGGTCTGGTCTGGATCGGGTGCCAGGTGCAGATAGGTGAACAGCAACTGACCTTCGCGCAGCATTTTACGCTCGACCGCCTGAGGTTCCTTGACCTTGACGATCATATCAGCCGTGGCGAACACTTCTTCTGCAGTGTCGACGATGCGGGCACCTGCCGCTACATAAGCGTCGTTATCAAAGCCCGAGCCCATCCCGGCACCGGTTTCGATAATGACTTCGTGACCGCGGGCCACAGCTTCGCCAGCAGCGTTCGGGGTCATCCCGACGCGGAATTCCTGAGGTTTGATTTCCTTGGGGCAGCCGATTTTCATGTGAGACTCCATTCATAAACTGCCTAAATTATGGGCATATATTGGCGCAATTTTTGTGAAACCCCACTTGCTAAACACACAATCTGCGGGAAAATATTCAGCATATAGACAACTTGACGCAATGGATGTGCGCAAATGACGATTGACGCAACAGATAGGAAGATTCTGGCTGCCCTGCAGCGCAAAGGGCGGATGTCAAATTCGGAATTGTCCGAACAGGCGAATCTATCCCCTTCGGCCTGCCACCGGCGCGTGCAGCGACTTGAGGCCGAGGGTTATATCAAGGACTACGTCGCCCTGTTGGATGCACGGAAGTTGAACGTTCCAACCACTGTGTTTGTCGAGATCACGTTGCAGGGTCAGGCGGAAGAAGTGCTGGAGGCGTTCGAAAAAGCCGTAGCACGGATTCCGGATGTGCTGGAATGCCATTTGATGGCGGGCACGGCGGACTACATTCTAAAGGTCGTCGCAGAAAATACCGAGGATTTTGCTCGCATTCATCGGCAATACCTGTCGCGCTTGCCTGGGGTGGCGCAGATGCAAAGCTCATTTGCTTTGCGCACGGTGTTCAAAACCACGGCTTTGCCTGTCTGAAACCAACTATTGGGGGTTAGCCTTGCGTCAATTCTGCCGCTTGTATCTGTCGTGCGGTCGGGCCAAAATCCATGTTTCCGACCTTATGTACGACCTCGGCACTTTGCGCTGACACTCGGTGGTTACACTGGCCGTGTACGGTCCGAACCCGATGAACAATAAGGAGCAGACCTTGGCTTACGAAAACAATAGCACGCCGAAAGATTGGCTGGAAGCTGAACTGGAAGACACGCTGGACGAAGATTTCGAGATCGAATTCAGCGAACCCATGCTTTCGATGGAAGTGCGCAAGATTTACAAGGACCAGCATCCTGACATGCTGGATCGCAAGGTCTATTTTCGCAACCTTTTGCGGCTGCAGGCTGAACTTATCAAAGTTCAGGATTGGGTGGTCCATACAGGGGCCAAGGTCTGTATTCTATTTGAAGGGCGCGACAGCGCCGGTAAAGGGGGCGTGATCAAGCGGATCACGCAGCGTTTGAACCCTCGTGTAGCGCGTGTGGTCGCCTTGCCTGCACCCAGCCGACGCGAACAAAGCCAGTGGTATTTTCAGCGCTACGTGCCCCATTTGCCTGCGGCCGGTGAGATCGTGTTCTTCGATCGGTCCTGGTACAACCGCGCTGGTGTTGAACGCGTGATGGGATTTGCCAACGAGGATCAGGTCGAACAGTTCTTTCAGGACGTTCCCGAATTCGAACGGATGCTGGTGCGGTCGGGGATTATCCTGCTGAAATACTGGTTCTCGATTACAGACGAAGAACAGCAATTGCGATTCCTGATGCGTATTCACGATCCGATGAAGCAGTGGAAACTGTCACCGATGGATCTGGAATCCCGCATCCGGTGGGAGGCATACACCAAGGCCAAAGAGGATATGTTCTTTCGCACCAACATATCTGAGGCGCCTTGGTATATCGTTGAAGGCAACGACAAGAAACGCGAACGGCTCAATTGTATCGAGCACCTGCTGACCAAGATCCCATATGAGGATGTGCCGCAGGAAAAGGTCAATCTGCCGGATCGGCGCTATAACCCCGAATACGAACGGCGCATTTTGCCGGATGAGCTACACGTGCCTAAGATATATTGATTTGGCAGGAAAGTGGTGCGGGAAAAGGATCCCCGCACCTGAACGGTTTGATTAACCCCAATCAAATCCGCAGTTCGTTTCGAAAACAAACACGCCGCACATGTCGTCATTCATGTCTTCGACTGTGGCTTCAACGGTTTCGATCATGTCGTCAGCGAAGTCGGTGTCGAACACCAGATCGAAATCATCCATCTCCGGGGTCGTGTCAGCCTGCTGCACCGGAGACCATTCGAACTGGTCAAATTGGGCTTGCAGCGCATTAACAAACGCTTCGATCCCGGCAAGGAAGGCCTGAACGTCAAAGCAGTCCGCGCCCGGTGCACCATTGTCAACGACAACTTCAGGTGTTTCTGGCTCGGGTTCTTCGACCTCGGTGACGTCGGTCTCCGGAGTTTCGGGTTCCTCGACCTCGACGACTTCAGTATCCGGCACATCGGGTTCCGGGTCTTCAACTTCAGTCACATCGGTATCAGGCGTTTCCGGCTCTTCAGTTTCGGTCACGTCTGTTCCCGGAGTCTCCTCAACCGGGTCCTCGGTCTCGGTAACCTCAGTTTCTGGCGTTTCGTCTGCCGGTTGCTCGGTTTCCGTCACATCGGTGTCGGGTGTTTCGTCCGATGGTTCTTCGGTTTCGGTGACGTCTTCCTCCGGGGTCTCCTCTGCCGGTTCTCCGGCATCGGGAACTTCCGCTACCGGTGTTTCGTCAACTGGTTCCTCAGTCTCGGTCACATCGGTTTCCGGCACTTCTGGTTCGGTCGGGGTGGTAACCTCTTCCTCCTCTGGCTCAACAACTTCTTCAACCGGAGGCGTCACCGGCGGGGTGGTGCCGCCGTTATCAAGATCGACATCGCCCTGAGTCGCCGCAAAGTTCTGCGTCACCATGACGGCGTCGTACCCCTGCATGTCGCCTTCTTCGATCCCGATGCCGATATATTTGAAATCGGGGTTCAGAATGTTGGCGCGGTGACCGGGGCTATTCATCAGGTTCTCGTGCAACTGGGCGACATCATCGCTGATACCGGGTGCGCCACGCTCGGATTGCCAGGCGATGTTTTCTCCGGTGCGCCAGCTCCCGGACAGGTCGAACCCTGCGGCTTGCATCCGTTGGGTCGCGGATGAACCACCCTGACCGGTGTGGCTGAACCGGTCGGTGTCCAGCATCCAGCTGCTGTGGTCCTCGGAAGATTCGTTCAGGTTGCGTTCAAGTTCCAGGGGATCAAGACCGCGGGATGTGCGCTCTTGGTTGATCAGCGCGAGCATTTCGCGCTCGACCGTACTTGCTGTCGACATCAGTGCCTCCGTTTTTGGTTATGTCTGAGTGGACGGCCTCACTTACAGACGATCAAAGAACGCTGAATAGGGCGGGTACGGCGATGGGCGTTTTTCGGCGGCAGAATGCAACCGAACGGCGATTCGCTGCGCTGTAAAATGCCGACTGCGGCGATTGCATTAAAATCGGCAGGTTGCCGCGAGGGTAAAGCCGGGAATTGGCGGGATCATCCGCCCTGAAAACGACAAACCCCCGGGCAGGGCCTCGGGGGTCGTCAAATAGTGTCATCCAAAGCTGGACGAGTCGCAGGAAGCTCTTAGAGCAAACCTTCGCGCTGTGCTTTCTTACGTGCCAGTTTACGGGCACGGCGGATCGCTTCAGCTTTCTCGCGCGCTTTTTTCTCGGACGGTTTCTCGAAATGTTGCTTCAGCTTCATTTCACGGAACACGCCTTCGCGCTGCAGCTTTTTCTTCAGGGCACGAAGCGCCTGATCGACGTTATTGTCGCGAACACTAACCTGCATGTGGTTGTCACCACCTTTCTAGATAGAGTTGCAAGGAAATTGCAAGAAGTGGCCGTATAGCAAAGCACGCCTAACTTGTCTAGTACTGGACCCGCAGCCTCGGAGACCCGACATGACAGCAACCTATGAAGACACCAAAGAGCAGCTTCTCGATGCGATTCTGAACCATGTGCCGTTCGACGGCTGGTCGGAAACCAGCTTTCGTGCGGCCATCAGCGATTGCGATCTGGAGCCCATGCTAGCCCGAGCGATCTGTCCGCGTGGTGCCGTCGATCTGGCACTGGCCTTTCATGCGCGCGGGGATGCCGCGATGTTGGAGCGGTTGAAATCCGAAGACCTGAGCGGTCTGAAATTCCGTGAAAAGATCGCCGCTGCCGTCCGTTTCCGCCTGCAGGCGGTCGAAGACAAAGAAGCAGTGCGCCGAGGTATGACTTTGTTCGCGTTGCCGATCCATGCTGCGGATGGGGCCAAGGCGGTCTGGGGCACCTGTGACCAGATCTGGACAGCGCTTGGCGATACTTCGGACGACGTGAACTGGTACACCAAACGTGCCACTCTGTCGGGCGTCTATTCTTCGACACTGTTGTATTGGCTGGGTGATGACAGCCCGGATTATCAGGCGACATGGGAATTCCTGGATCGGCGGATCGAGGGCGTAATGCAGTTTGAAAAGTTCAAGGCGCAGGTGAATGGCAACCCGCTGCTGAAACCGTTTCTGGCCGTCCCCAACTGGCTTGCGGGTCAGGTGAAGGCTCCGACGAAGTTGCCCAACAACCTGCCCGGTTCGCTGTCATCGGGAAATTAGTCGCAGCGTTTCCACTTGCCGCTGGGCCTCTGCGTTTTCGCCTGCTAGGCATTGGGCAAAGGAGATATGCCCATGACCCAGACAATGCGCGCTGTCGAGATCACTGAAGCTGGTGGCCCGGACGTTTTGCAACTGACGGAACGCCCGATGCCGGAACCGGCAGAGGGTCAGGTGGTTCTGAAAGTCGCGTACGCCGGGGTGAACCGTCCTGATGCGCTGCAGCGGGCAGGGGCGTATGATCCACCTCCCGGTGCAAGCGATTTGCCGGGGCTGGAAGCGTCAGGAGAGGTCGTCGCCATCGGCTCGGGTGTCGAAGGTCTGGTCGTTGGCGATCGGGTTTGCGCCCTGTTGCCCGGCGGCGGTTATGCTGAATATGTCGCAACGCCCGCCGCCCATTGCCTGCCTGTGCCTGCGGGTATAGGTTTGAAAGAAGCTGCCTGCCTGCCCGAAACCTTCTTTACTGTTTGGTCCAATGTCTTCACCCGTGGCGGCTTGAAACCTGGGGAGCGGTTTCTGGTCCATGGCGGTTCCAGCGGGATCGGCACGACGGCCATTCAGCTGGCCAATGCGTTTGGCGCCCGCGTCTTTGCAACCGCCGGGTCGGCTGAGAAATGTGAGGCTTGTATCAAGCTAGGTGCCGAAAAGGCCATCAACTATCGCGACGAAGATTTCGTGGCTGCGATGCGCGCCGAGGGCGGGGCGAACCTGATCCTGGACATGGTCGGTGGTGATTATATCCCGCGCAACATCAAGGCTTTGGCGGAAGACGGGCGGCTGGTTCAGATCGCTTTCCTGCAAGGTCCGGTGGTCGAACTGAACTTTGCGCTGATGATGGTGAAACGCCTCACCCTGACTGGCAGCACCTTGCGCCCACAAAGCGATTTGGCCAAGGCGCGCATCGCGCAAGACTTGCGTGAAGCCGTGTGGCCATTGCTTGAGGCCGGGAAGGTCGCACCGGTGATGGATTCAGAATTCGATCTTTCTGATGCCGCCGCTGCACATGCGCGGATGGAAGCATCGGGCCACATTGGCAAGATCGTTCTGAATGTCTCTGGTTAAGCTGCTGCCATGTAGTCAGGCGACCGCCCGGCGATACAGGTGCCATGTGGCGTGGCCTAGAACGGGCATGACGACGATCAGCCCCAGCAACATCGGGATCGCGCCCAGTACCAACATCGCGGCCACGATGGCCCCCCAGGTCAAGATCACACCCGGGTTCTGACGCAAGACCCGGACCGAGGTTACGACGGCCACGGGAACGCCCACTTTGCGATCCAGCAACAGCGGAAAGCTGACCACGCTTAGCGCCAATGCGACCAGTGCAAACAGGAAACCGGTGGCGGTGCCGATGATGATCATGCTCCAGCCTGCTCCGGTGGTGAACACTTCTGTCACGAATGCCATGGCCGAGGCCGGAGGTTCTGGCCCTAGGGTTTGCGCGTAGATGCCTTGCGCGACCATCAGCCAGATCATCAATAGCATGACCAGATAGAAGCCCAATGCCAGTATGGCTCCGAAGGAAGGCGAACGGAATACGCCGAACGCGTCCAGCCAATGAACGTCTCCGCCCTGTTCCCTCTTGCGACTGATCTCATAAAGCCCGACGGCGGCGACCGGCCCGATCAGGGCAAAGCCCATGACAAGCGGGGCCAGCAGGGGCACCATGTCTTTGTTGAGCCCAATACCGAACATCAGCAGACCTGCGATTGGATAGATCAGAACGACAAAGATCGCATCGGCCCGGGTTTCGAGAAAATCGTTATATCCAGCTTTCAGGCATTCGCGCAGATCCTGCAGGGTCAGCGTATGCACCGTCGGCAGAGCCTGAACATCCGCGCTGCCGATCTCGGTCACGGATTCAGTGACATGATCGCTGGTTGCCCGCAGATTTCGGGCGACCCAGGTGATTGGGTTACCGATTGTCTTGTCCATGTTCATCCCCTTTTCTGGCGTGGGTGCGCCGCGGGATGCATCCGGCGTGGCAATTCGCGTGACCGGATCAGCCGGCAACGTCTGCCCAATTACAACGTCTCGTTGCATTATAGCACATATTGCGAAATTTTGCCCGATCACCCTTGCAGAGCCGGAAGGATTGCTCTGCCGCACAGGCGTGTTAGCTTTGTTTCCACAGGCAAGGGAGGCATTCATGCAGCAGACAGCACGCACAGTCGTCATACACGAATCCGGCGGCCCCGAGGTTCTTCGGATTGAGGATCGCCCGCTTGGCGATCCCGGCCCGGGTGAGGTGCGCATTCGCCATCATGCCTGCGGATTGAATTTCATCGATGTGTACCAGCGTACCGGCCTTTATCCGCTGGAATTGCCTCATGCGTTGGGAATGGAAGCGGCCGGAGTCGTTGAGGCGGTAGGCGAAGGCGTTACGCATCTTGCCCCCGGCCAACGCGCGGCCTATGCCGCAGGCCCATCGGGAGCATATTCCGAAGCGCGCGTGATGCCTGCAGCACAGGTTTGTCCGCTGCCCGAGAGTATCTCGTTCCGCACCGCAGCGGCCATGATGCTAAAGGGCATGACGGTTGAATACCTGTTTCACCGCACAACGCCGCTGCGGCGCGGAGATACCGTGTTGTTCCACGCGGCTGCCGGAGGTGTGGGACTGATCGCCTGCCAATGGGCGAAATCCGAAGGCATCAAACTGATCGGGACAGCGGGAACGGATGAGAAATGCAGCTTGGCGCAATTCAATGGCGCGTCACATTGCATCAACTACCGGACCGAGAATTTTGTCGAGCGTGTGGCCGAGATCACCGGAGGCAAAGGGGTTGATGTGGTGATGGACTCCATCGGTGCGGACACGTTTGAGGGATCGCTGGATTGCCTGAAACCCTTGGGCATGATGATTTCATTCGGAAACGCTTCGGGGCCAGTGCCGCCTGTCGATCTGGGAATGCTTGCGCAGCGGGGATCTCTGAAGGTGACGCGGCCAACCTTGTTCACGCATATCTCGGATCACGCCACCTGTCAGGCGATGGCGCGACGCTTGTTTGGCAAAGTGGACGGGCGCGAGGTCAAGATCCATGTCGATCAGGAGTTTCCGTTGGATCAAATTGCTGATGCGCATCGTGCTTTGGAAGCACGACAAACCACCGGCAGCACAGTCTTGGTGCCCTAGTGGCACGGGCCCGGCGCAAATAGCCGGGCCCAACTTTCTCATCAAAACCGATATGCTACACGCAGTTGAACTGTAGTTGCGTCAACATCGACGCCCGATGAGTTGAAGTCGTCGAACTCATGATACAGAATCTCGCCTCCAACGCTGATATTGGGGGCTACGATCTGCTCATAGCCTGCGCCGATGAACCAGCCATCGTCACTGCCCAGATTATCGGTATCCGCATCGGCATAACCGGCGGTGCCATAAAGCAGGCCCTGCGGGTTCAACTTGTAGCCCGCGCGCGCTTTGAGCCGCCAGACATTCTCGACCGTGGCGGCGCCGGAAAGGTCTACGTCGCTCCAGTCATAGTCGAAGCCACCTCCGACGACCCAATCGCCCAGATCGTAATCATATCCAAGGATGATACCGCCGATCGCACCATCGCCGTCGACGCCTGATACGTTTGTGTCGATGTCCGCATAACCAAACTGTGCACCGCCGTAGAATCCAGTCCAGTTGCCTGAGGATTGCGCCATGGCGGATCCCGCAGCCAATACGGCGACCGAGGTGATCAGTGCCAATCTTCCTGTCATCGTCTCATTCCTTTCGCTCGAAACCTGCTGCCAATCAAATCTAATGGCAGCGTTATGATTGAATCTACGTTCCGGCCCTTAGGCCGGATCAGTGATGTTTTGACTGTCCCGAACAAATTTATTCTGGCCGGTGCCCCGGCGTGGGCCCACTCAGGTTGGGTTCTTTTCTCATATGCTAGATAGGGTGAAACATGATGCCTTCAAACGAAGATCGGCGGCAGATACGATCTGCCGCCGATGCACAAAGGTCTTGTCAGCGAATTATTGCTGTAGTTCAGCCGGGTCTTTGTCGGCGATGTCTTCCCAGTTCGCGCTGGCTTTCTCAACAAAGCCCGGAATGTCGCCTTCCCAACGCTCCTGAATGTCTTGTGACAGGTTCAGATACAGCTTGTTGTCGACGATTTTCCAGTAGTTCGGGTCACCATCGAACTTGAAGCCCATTGCGGTGCCAAATGCGCAGTAGCCGCCGTAGGCAGGCAGATAGGCCTCTGGGTTCGCCTCAAAAGCGGCTTTGTTCTCTTCTGATGCAAAACGGTACAGGGCGTCGTTGTGCAGCGTGGTGATTTTGTAATCACCCTTGGTTGCTTCGCCAACGGTGAAATAGGCGACCGGGTCATAGCCCTGCATTGCCAATCCGGTCGAGCTTGCGTTGATTTCGACGCCAGCCGCCATTGCTGAGCTTGCGATCGCAACAGACAGCGCGACTCCGCTGATGATGGATTTGAACGTGTTCATGACTTCACCTTTCGTGAATAGGCTCGCTGAAGAGCACTGTAATTTTGCCCGGGCGAACCGGATTTGATTGTCGCGACGCCTGTAATTGGCCGTCACAAAATCCCAGTTGGGGAATGGCCCGATCACGTTCAAAGCAATCAATTGTGATTGTGCGATCACAAAGACCGGTTGTTCATTCCTGCACGTCAGGCACCAGCGCCAGGACAAAATCGACCACCTTTTCCGCAGGCATTTCGCAGGGGCGAAGCAATGCGCCGCTTTTCTGTGTGAGATAAAGGTTCAGGCTGATGTAATCCGGCCCGCCCAATTGATGAGCCACCAGTTTGTGAGATTTCCCGCAGGCCATGATCTGATGCGATACCAAATATCGATGCGGCCCAACGGAACCGGTGAACGTGCCGACCGGCAGATCATGGAACGCTTTCAGAAACGCGCTGGGCGCTGTCACGATTTCCCGATTTTCGGTTCTGTCCCCGCCTTGATCCGCGCTAGGTTGGCGCTGTGCCGCCAGTAGAGCAGCAAGGTCAGAGCAATTCCAAGAACGAAGGTACTGCCATCTGTCAGCACCATGATCCAGGTGGTGGATAGGGCGGCGGCGGCCAGCGCACCAACGGATGAAATACGCCAGATCAGCGCCGCGACCAGCCATGTCAAACAGCAGGCGACACCCACGCGCCAGTCAAGTGCCAGCCAAAGGCCCAGAAAAGTCGCAACGCCTTTGCCGCCTTTGAAGCCCAGCCAGACCGGAAAGCAATGCCCGAGGAACGCGGCCAATGCGGCGATCTGCGTGGCATCTTCACCAGCCAAAGCGCGTGCCAGCAGAACAGCAACGGCACCCTTGGCTGCATCAAACAGCAATGTCAGCGCTGCCGCTGCCTTATTGCCGGTTCGCAGGACGTTGGTTGCGCCGATATTGCCCGACCCGATTTGCCTCAGATTTCCCAGACCCATCACGCGCGCGACGATCATGCCAAAGGGTATGGAGCCTAGCAGGTATCCCAACGCGGCCCACAGGATGAGCTGAGTCATTGTGCTGTCGATCAGGGGCATCAGGCTCTCCGGTACACTTCTTGTCCAGCGACAAAGGTTGCGGTGACCTTACCCTGCATCCGCTGACCGTCAAACGGTGTGTTCTGCGATTTCGATTTCAGCGTAAATCGGTCCAGAACAAAGGGAACATCCGGGTCGAACTGCACCAGATCGGCAGGCGCGCCTAGGGCCAGGCGACCGCTCTCCAACCCCAGCCGTTTGGCCGGATTGAGGGCCATGGCGCGGAACAGGGTCGGCAAGTCCAGCTGTTCGGAATGATATAGCCGAAGCGCAGCAGGCAGCAGTGTTTCCAGCGCCACCGCGCCCGAGGCCGCCTCTTCAAACGGCAGACGCTTGCTTTCCTCATCCTGCGGCGTGTGCATGGAACTGATCGTGTCTATCAGACCGGTTCGCACTGCTTCGATCACCGCTTGCCGGTCATCTTCGGATCGCAGCGGGGGCTTGATCTTGAAGAAGGTGCGATAATCAGACACGTCCAATTCGTTCAACGTCAGATGGTGGATTGACGTGCCTGCTGTGATGTCCAGCCCGTTGCGCTTGGCGCGCTCCAGTGCAGGCAGGGCGCGGGCGGTGGTGATCTGATCGGCGTGATAGGCGGCCCCGGTCATTTCAAGCAGGGCGATGTCGCGGTCCAACCCCATACGCTCGGCTATAGGCGATACGGCAGGCAAGCCTCGCAGTGCGGCGAATTTACCGCTGGTGGCCGCGGCACCGCTGCTCAGGCCCGGCTCTTGCGGGTGGGCAATCACAAGCGCGCCACAGGATTTGGCGTAGGTCAGCGCGCGTGAGAACACCTTGGTATTGGTGATGACATGATCGCAATCGGTGAAGGCCACAGCTCCCGCATCTTGCAGGAACCCGATCTCGGTCATCTCACGCCCTTCGCGTTCTTTGGTCAGGGCGGCCATTGGCAAAACGTTGACCGGAGCGTCCGCTTGCGCGCGGCGGGTGGCGAACTCCAGCGTCTCGGGTGTGTCGACGGCAGGCAGAGTATCGGGACGGGTGACGATGGTTGTCACACCCCCTGCAGCCGCAGCCAGACCTGCGGATTTATAGCTTTCTTTGTGCCGCTCACCGGGCTCACAGACCTTGACGCCAATGTCGACAATTCCGGGGGCGAGGCACTGCCCACCGCAATCGACCACCTGCGTGTCAGCGACTGGGGCCGTGCCTTCATCAAGCGCTGCGATCCGACCATCGGCAATCTGCAGCCAGCCGATGCTATCTGTGCCAGCTTCGGGGTCGATCAGGCGAGCGTTAGTAAAAATCAGATTGCTCATGCCATGGCCCTTTCGATTGCAGCTTTGGTGGCGGCGGGGTCCGCCTGATATTTGATCAGGTGCTTGTCGCCGCCTTTTGTGACGATCTGGACAAAGCTGCCAATGGTATTGACCGCCTGAATTTGGTTCAGCGCCACCTTACGCGGACCAGGACCGGTGAGAGTGGTGCCCGTCATTTCCCACTTGGCGACCAGTTCTTCCGAAGCCAAATACCAAGCGCGGATGGTGATGGCGGCCAACCCTGCGGGCGCGCCGGTCCAGACGTAAGGGTTGCCTATCAACCAAAGCAAGACCATCGCGGCCGCCATTGCAAACGCGGCGAGCCATGCGTTGGTGCGGATATAAGCGCCCTTGTCTGGCGTGAATGTTACAGGATCAGCCACAAGGCACCTCCGACGGCGATCAGAATCAGTATGGCAATGACGGCTGAACCGATGCGGCTTGGTTTATTATCCACTGGCGGGCTTTGCGGGGCCGAGAACGGTTTTGCGCTTTCGGTCTCAATCGTGCCGCCGGACCAGTTGGTAGCCTCTTCGGTGAACAGGCCAATCAGATGCAGGCGGGGATCGAGGGAAAGGGTTGCAGATCGACCACCCAGCGCCGCACTGCGCAGGACCATCACCCAGCCTTCGATGGCCTCCAATTTCGTGCGGTCCAACTGGTCTTCCGAGACACCGCAGCCTTCGCTGAGATAGCCATAAAGCCCGAGATCTTCGAGGTCGGATACCGGAAAAATGTCGATCTGTTCGGGGTCCAGCCCCTCGACACCCAACACCTGATCAACAGCACCCGGTTCGCGCAGGAATTTCGCCTCTTCCGGGCGCATGTCCAGCGAGAACAGGCGGATCACGCCGCGCTCATGGGGGGCGATGGCCAGATCGTTCATGCGGCTTCTCGCACGTTGCGCGCCAGCAGGTCCATGGCGGCCATGCGGACGGCAACGCCCATCTCGACCTGTTCCTGAATGACGGACCGGTTGATGTCATCGGCCAGAGTGCCGTCGATCTCGACCCCGCGGTTCATTGGACCGGGGTGCATCACGATGGCGTCTGGCTTGGCCAGCGCCAGCTTTTCAGCGTTCAGACCGTAGCGGTGATAATATTCGCGTTCCGAGGGGATAAAACCGCCGTCCATCCGTTCCTTCTGAAGGCGCAGCATCATCACAACGTCGACGTCTTTCAGACCCTCATTTATATCATCATAGATCTCGGCCCCGAATTCCGCGAATTGCGACGGCACCAGCGTCGGCGGGCCGATCAGACGGATGCGGTTTTCCATCTTGCCCAGCAGGATCAGGTTCGATCGCGCCACGCGCGAATGCGCCACGTCTCCGCAAATCGCGATGCTCAGCCGGTGTAGGCGGCCTTTGGCACGGCGGATGGTCAGCGCGTCCAGCAGGGCTTGCGTCGGGTGCTCATGCCGCCCGTCACCTGCGTTCAGCACGGCGCAGTTTACCTTCTGCGCCAGCAGGTCCACGGCGCCGGAATGAGGATGCCGCACCACCAGCAGATCGGGATGCATTGCGTTCAGCGTCATTGCTGTATCAATCAGCGTCTCGCCCTTTTTGATCGAACTGGCCTGCATCGCCATGTTCATCACATCCGCGCCCAATCGCTTGCCCGCAATTTCGAAACTCGCCTGCGTACGGGTCGAGTTTTCAAAGAACATGTTGATTTGAGTCAGGCCCGACAGCACATCGGAATGCTTAGCCGATTGCCGGTTCAGATCGACATAGGTTTCGGCCAGATCAAGGATAGCGGTGATATCGGATTGCGACAGATGCTCGATGCCAAGAAGGTGACGATGGGCGAAACGCATGGGCGGGCTCCTGTCTGACAATCGGACCGCTTATAGGAAGCCATGCAGGCCAAGGCAACCTAAGGTTCCGACCCTTCGGTTAGTTTCTCACATCCGCCTTCGGGCAGGCATTGTTCCCCTGGTTTGCACCACTTGCCATAGCCACAATCAATGGCCTTGATCGGAACACAGCCCTGATAAGCCGAGCATTTAAAGCCGGGTCGGCATTGCGAACCGGTTTCTTCACACAGAAACCAGCCGGGGCGCGAACATCCGCCGCCCGGCAAGCAGGATGAACCGGCTCCGCAACTCCTGCCATCGGCGCAGGTTGTGGATGGAGCGGGGACCAAATCCGGTCTGCTGCGCTCGCATTCACCGCGTCCGTTGCAGAAGCTACCACCGGGGCAATCCAAGCGCGAGGTGCACTTATTCGCCCCAGCAGGGGCGCAACGGGTTCCTCCTGCCACGCAGCGCTCGAACGGGCCGCAGGTGCGCCCACCTCCACAATAGGTGTGTCCCGGCGGGATACAGCGGCCATCAAAGCTGCAGCGCTGGCCTGCGGGGCAACAACCGCGCCCGCATTGCAACTGTCCGGCGCGGCATTGTGTATCCCGATCAAACAGCTGCGCACTCACCGAACCGCCAGAGGTTGCCAGCAATAGAGCAATCAGAAGGAATCGCAGAAATGACAGCATGACCCTGCCATGGTCGGTGCGACCCTGTGCCATGGCAAGGTCTATTCGCTTTCCCTCGGTCAAAAGCTGGTTAGATTGAGGGTTATGGAATCGGGTTTGGACCATCATACCGCGCGGGCGCTGCTGGAATGGCAGATCGAGCTGGGCGCAACCGAGGCGATCGGCGACGCGCCGGTGGATCGCTATGCGTTGCCGGACAAAGCGGCCAAGGCTAAGAAACCAGCTGCGGTTGAACCTGCGAAAAAACCAGAACCGGTCGATACCGCAGCTGTTGCAAAACAGGCGGCGAAAACCGCTGGATCGCTCGTCGAGTTGCGTGCGGCGATGGAGGCGTTTGATCTTTGCGACCTCAAACGCGGCGCGCGGCAGTTGGTGTTTTCCGATGGCAACCCCGGCGCACGGGTAATGATCATCGGCGAAGCGCCCGGCCGTGATGAGGATCGCGAAGGTAAGCCCTTTGTCGGGCGCGCTGGGCAATTGCTGGACCGGATGCTGGCCGCGATTGATCTGGATCGGCGCGAGAATGTCTACATTACCAACGTGTTGCCGTGGCGGCCCCCGCAGAATCGCGATCCCAAGCCGGAAGAGATTGGCATGATGAAGCCGTTTCTGGAGCGGCATGTGGCGTTGGCCAAGCCCGAGGTGCTGGTGGTGATGGGCAATATTAGCTGTCAGGCCTTGCTGGGCAAACGCGGTATCACGCGGCTGCGCGGGAAATGGGATCAGGCGCTGAACCTGCCGGTCATCCCGATGTTCCACCCGGCCTACCTGCTGCGTCAACCGCAGATGAAGCGACAGGCCTGGGCCGATCTGCTGGACCTGCAAGCACGGCTGAGGGGCGCGGGATGAGAGTTCTGGCGTTTTCCGATCTTCATATGGCGCGCAACCGGGCCGCTGATCTGGTGGTCGCTAGCGCCGAGGCCGATCTTGTCATCGGTGCGGGGGACTTTTGCAATGCGCGGCGGGGCCTGAAAGAAGCGATGCAGATGCTGTCGGGCATTGCAGCGCCGCTGATCCTGGTGCCGGGCAACGCTGAGAGCGCCGAGGAACTGACAGCCGCTGCGCCCGAAGGCGCGCATGTTCTGCACGGGACGGGCATGACATTGGATGGTCTGCGCCTGTTCGGGCTGGGTTACGGTGTGCCGGTGACGCCTTTCGGAGACTGGTCCTGCGATCTTACTGAAGCTGAAGCATCGGAACTGCTGGACCGGTGCGAGGCTGCGGATGTTCTGATCGCGCACTCTCCGCCAAAAGGATATGGGGATGTGACATCGCAAGATGTGTCGGTCGGCTCGACCGCAGTTCGGGACGCGGTTGAACGCATCCAGCCCGATTTTGTCTTTTGCGGTCATATCCACGACAGCTGGGGATATCGCGGCATGCTGGGGCGGTCTCAGATTGCCAATCTGGGTCCGAAACCACATTGGTTCGAGGTAACAACGTGATCGAGACAGTGACATTGATGGCCTTCATCCCAGCCGCACTGGTGCTGAATTTTACACCCGGCGCTGATATGATGTTCTGTTTCGGGCAAGGGTTACGGTCCGGGTCACGCCCAGCGATGATGGCCAGCCTCGGTGTTTCGACGGGTCTGATGGTGCAAGTTTTGCTGGCGGGGCTTGGACTTGGGGCGTTGGTATCAGCCGTGCCTTGGCTGTTTGACGTTATCCGGTGGATGGGTGTTGCTTATCTGTTGGTTCTTGCATGGGGCGCAATCCGGAAAGGGGCAGTGTCGGACGATGCAGCAATCAAGCCTGCTCATTTCGCGTTTCGCGAGGGGTTGCTGGTGAACCTGACCAATCCCAAGGTCATTCTGTTTGTTTTGGCCTTTATCCCTCAGTTCGTGGACCCAGCAAACGGCCCGGTTCTGCTGCAATTCTTAACCTTTGGTGCAATCATTACTTTGGGCAGCATTCTAGTGAATGGGATGGTCGGTATCTTTGCGGGCGGAGCAGGACGCATTTTGATCTCAAACCCACGCGCTTCACGTATCATTGGATGGGTCACGGGCGGGATATTCGCGGCTCTTGCCATCCGGCTTGCCATTATGGAAAGGGCTTGACGACATATGTCGCGCATTGACGAAAGCATTGAGTTCATCCCCGTCCGTATTGCGGTTCTGACCGTGTCGGATACACGCTCACTGGACGACGACCGCTCGGGCCAGACGCTTGTCGACCGGATCGAAACGGCTGGACATTCAGTGGCGGACCGCAAGATCATTCAGGACGAACGCGCCCAGATTGCCGAGCAATTGCGCAGTTGGATCGCGGATCCTGAAATCGACGTCGTGATCTCGACCGGCGGCACAGGTCTGACGGGTCGCGATATTACAGTCGAGGCGCACCGGGACGTTTATGAAAAAGAGATCGAAGCGTTTGGCACCGTTTTCACCATCGTGTCCATGGAAAAGATAGGTACTTCTGCCGTGCAGTCACGCGCCACAGGCGGAGTTGCAGGCGGAACCTATCTGTTCGCGTTGCCGGGCAGCCCGGGTGCCTGCAAAGACGCTTGGGATGCGATTCTGGAGAAGCAGTTCGATTATCGCCACCGGCCCTGTAATTTCGTTGAAATAATGCCCAGATTGGACGAACACCTGCGACGGAAGTAGACTGGTTCTGCGTTTAACGGATCATAACCGCTTTGTGGCTTGGCATTTTTTGCGACCCGGCTACCTTTGCGGAAGGCAGCGTGTGCGACCAAAGGTGAGTGACCGATGCGATTTCTGCGGCAAAGCCTTGTTGGGGTCTTCCTGGCGTTTCTGACGCTGGGCCTGTTGATCGTTGCCGCACAGATGATCTCGGGCGCGGTTCAGGATGTGCTGACGCGGGACAATCAGGCACCTGAGGCGCGGGAACGCATATTCGCCGTTACCGTACGAACCGCCGAGCCGGAAACCGTCACTCCTTATCTGGAAGCGTTTGGCCAGATTCAAAGCCGCCGCCGGTTAGAGCTGCGCGCGGCCTTGGGTGGGCGCGTTGTATCACTGGCCGAAGATTTTGAAGATGGCGGTACTGTAACGGCGGGAGAATTGCTGGTCGAACTGGACCCAGCCGATATGCAATCTGCTCTGGACCGTGCCAAATCCGATCTTCTGGATGCCCAGTTTGAAGAGCGGGACGCCGAACGCTCGCTGCTGTTGGCGCAGGATGAGTTGAAATCAGCCGAGGCACAGGCCGAACTGCGTGACCGGGCGCTGCAGCGCCAGCAGGATCTGCAGGCACGTGGTGTCGGGGCTGCTGCAAGCGTCGAAGAAGCGGAACTGGCCGCAACATCGGCTCATCAGGCAGTTCTCGCGCGCAGGATCGCTTTGGCGCAGGCCGAATCTCGTGTGGATCAGGCAACAACCTTGTTTGCGCGGGCTCGTATCGCGTTGGAAGGGGCCGAGCGTGACCTGGAGGATATGACGATCCATGCCGGGTTTGATGGGACGCTGACCGAGGTCACTTTGGTTGAAGGCCGCTTGGTCGCGGCCAACGAAAAGCTGGCCGAACTCGTCGACCCCAATGCGCTTGAGGTCGCGTTTCGGGTTTCCACCGCGCAATTCGTGCGGTTGCTGGACGCGCAAGGTGATCTGATCTCAGCCCCGGTGACTGTATCGCTTGAGGTCACGGGGACCGATCTCACTGCCACCGGCCGGATCAGTCGCGATAGTGGCGCGGCGGGTGAAGGGCAAACCGGGCGTCTGATCTATGCGCGTCTCGACGACGCGCCGGGATTCAAGCCGGGGGATTTTGTCACCGTTTCGATTGAAGAACAGCCGCTCGATAATGTGGTCCGTCTGCCATCCTCGGTTCTGGACGCCACGGGCAATGTGCTTGTTCTCGGCCCCGATGACCGGCTGGAACCGTTGGCTGTGCAATTGATCCGTCGTCAGGGCGATGAGGTGCTTTTGCGTGGTGAAGGCCTGGAAGGCCGCGAGGTTGTGATTGGCCGGACGCCTCTGCTGGGTTCGGGTGTACGTGTGCGGCCCCTACGGATTGAGGCGAATGCCGAAGCTGATCCGGGCATGGTCGAGCTTTCGGACGAAAAGCGCGCTCAGCTTGTGGCTCAGGTCGAGGCCAGTGATGCTATGTCTCAGGAAGACAAAGCCCAAGTATTGGGCCAGTTGAGCGAGGCCAAAGTGCCCGCCACCCTAATACGCCGTCTTGATGACAATCGGGCCGGGGGCTAAGCGCGATGATCCGCGACATTCCCAACGCGGCGGGCGGTATCCTCAGCTATTTCACCCGGCACCGGACTGCGGCCAATCTGTTGCTGCTGATCATGCTGGTGCTGGGGGCTGCCGCGATCCCCAACATGCGGGCACAGTTCTTTCCTGATGTGATTCTCGAACGCGTCGATGTGAACGTTCAATGGGACGGCGCAGGCCCCGAGGATGTCGACAATGGCATCATCCAATTGTTGGAACCTGCGCTTTTGGCGGTTGAGGGCGTTGCCAGCACGGAATCGACCTCACGCGAGGGAACGGCGCAGGTCAGGCTGGAGTTTGAGCCCAACTGGGATATGTCCCGCGCCGTCGAAGAAGTGCGGACAGCTGTCGATAGCGTCACCAACCTGCCCGAAGACGCCGAGGAACCAACGATCCGGCGCGGCGCTTGGCGGGATCGTGTCACGGATGTGGTCATCACGGGGCCCATCGAAGCTGAACAACTGGCCAAATTCACCGATGAATTGATAAGCCGCCTGTTTGCGGTTGGTGTCACGCGGACAACGATCCGGGGACTGGCCGCGCCGCGTGTGGTGGTCGAAGTCCCCACCGCACAGTTGATCGCCAATGATATCTCGCTTTCGGATATTGCCGAGGCCATTGCGGCAGAAGTCACCGCGAACCCCGCGGGCGATGTCACAGGTGCCAATGCGCGTATTCGGACAGGTGTTGAGAAACGCACCCCGGAAGAGATCGAAGGTATAGCCCTACGCAACTTTGCCGATGGTTCAAAGCTGGTTGTGGGCGATGTGGCGGAAATTCGGGTCGAAGGGGTCACGCGCAACCGCAGCTATTTCGTCGGTGACAATCCGGCGATGTCGATCCGCGTCGACCGGTCCAATTTGGGCGATGCCATCGGAATTCAGCGCGATGTCGAGGATGTCGTGGCCGAGATGCAGGCCAGCCTGCCCGAAGGTATCACGGTTGAGCTGATCCGCACCCGCGCGCAAGCGATCACCGACCGACTGGATATTTTGGTCGACAATGGGCTGGTTGGGCTTGGGCTGGTGGTTTGTCTACTCTTCCTGTTTCTGAACGCCCGCATCGCTTTCTGGGTGGCTGCCGGTATTCCGGTGGCAATGTCTGCGGCGATTGCGCTGATGTATCTGGGCGGGTTGTCGCTGAACATGGTGTCTCTGTTCGGTTTGATTATTACCTTGGGCATCGTGGTTGATGACGCCATCGTCGTGGGAGAGCACGCCGATTTCCGTGCCCGCCGTTTGGGCGAAGCGCCAATCGTCGCCGCAGAACGCGCTGCCCGCCGAATGGCGATGCCGGTGTTTGCTGCAACAGTGACCACGGTCATCGCCTTCTTTGGTCTCACCGCCATCGGTGGCCGCTTCGGAGAGCTGATCCGAGACATCCCGTTCACCGTTATCGCTGTCCTGATTGCCTCGCTGATCGAATGCTTCCTGATCCTGCCGAACCATATGGCCCATGCCATCGCGCATTCGGCTAAGGAGCATTGGTATGACTGGCCCAACCGGGTTGTGAACAAGGGCTTCCGCTGGGTGCGCGACCACCTGTTCCGCCCGTTGGTCGCGTGGGTGGTCTGGGCACGGTATGTGGTTGTTGCACTGATGGTAGTGATTCTGGCCAGCCAGATTGCTCTGTTCATTCGGGGCGACGTGAATTGGCGGTTCTTCAACGCACCGGAACGCGGTTCGGTCACTGGCAATTTCATCATGGTCGAAGGGGCGACGCGCGCAGAGACGCTGGAAATGATGCGCATGGTCCAGAAAGCCACGGAAGAACTGGGTCAGGTTTACGAAGAACGCCATGGCCGCAACCCGATCGAATACGTTCTAGCCGAGGTTGGCGGTTCGGCCGGATGGGGGCTGCGCGCGGCGGATGGCAAGGATGACGATCTACTGGGCGGCATCTCGATCGAGCTGATTGATGCCGACTTGCGCCCCTATTCCAGCTTTGAATTTGTGGGCGAGCTGCAGGATTTCGTGCCGCGCCACCCGAAGGTCGAGCTGCTTAGCTTCCGTGGTTGGCGTTCAGGGCCCGGTGGCGACGCGATTGACGTGCAGTTCTACGGTGCGGATGTGAACACGTTGAAATCTGCATCCGAGGACCTCCAGGCGGAACTCGCGAAATACCCGGAAGTTTCGGCGCTCGAGGATAACCTCGCCTATGACAAGGAAGAGTTCATTCTGGACCTCACCGCGCAGGGTCAGGCGCTGGGTTTCCGCATCGAAACACTGGGCCGCGTGTTGCGAAACCGGCTGAACGGGATTGAGGCCGCGACCTTCCCGGATGGTCCGCGTAGCACCGAGATTCGGATCGAACTGCCCGATGGCGAACTGACCGCCGATTTCCTGGAACGCACGCTGATGCGGACGCCTGATGGCGTTTATGTCCCGCTCGCCGATATCGTCTCGGTCGAGCGTAAATCGGGTTTCTCGACCGTCCGGCGCGAAAATGGTCTGCGGGTCATCTCGGTGAATGGTGATATTTCTGAGGACGACACGGCGCAGGCTGCCGAAATCGCCCGCGCCATGCGCGAAGAGATATTGCCAAACATAGCCGCCGAACGGCAGGTCGAATGGCGCATGGCTGGCCTGAGTGAGCAGGAGGATGAATTCCTGTCCGAGGCCCGCACAGGCCTGATCCTGTGTCTGACCGGAATTTATCTGGTTTTGGCTTGGGTCTTTGCCAGTTGGACAAGGCCCTTGGTGGTCATGGCGATCATTCCCTTTGGCCTCGTGGGCGCGATCTGGGGGCATTACCTGTGGGGCGTGCCGTTAAGCATGTTCACCGTCGTCGGCCTGTTGGGCATGACCGGGATCATCATCAATGACTCGATTGTTCTGGTGACCACAATCGACGGATACCGGAAAGAGCGCGGGTTGGTGCCGTCAATCGTAGAAGGTACGGCAGATCGTTTGCGGCCTGTGATGCTGACCACGCTGACCACGGTACTGGGGCTGACGCCCTTGATGTACGAAAGTTCGCAGCAGGCGCAGTTTTTGAAACCGACCGTGATCACACTGGTCTATGGGCTGGGCTTTGGCATGGCCCTGATCCTGCTGCTAGTGCCTGCGTTGCTGGCCATCCTGAACGACATCTCACGCCCGATGACATCGATGAGACGGGCCTTGCGAGCGCCGGACAGGGTGGTGCGCAATGCCGTGCGCGCAACGGGCGCAGCGTTGGCGATCTGGCTGGGGGCCTCGATGATCTGGCCCGTAGTGACAGGTGCGCCGTTGGCGCTGCTCTCGGGTCTCTACCCAGCCGCCGAAGGTCCAAGTGTGTTGCAAATGGGCTTTGGCGTTTTCGTAGCGGGTGCGACCGTGATCCTGCTGGTAGGTGTCGTGCTGTCCAGCGTGCTTTATGCACGCTTGTCGGATCGGGTCGAGGCTTGATCCATCTCTAAAGCTAGCCGCAAAAGATCGGGAACGCGGTCGCTCATTGGCAGGTCGCCGCTGGTGATCTGGTCCACCGGAAACCACTGAGCGTCCTGAGCGTCGTCTGCAGCGACAGGCGTGCCGGTTACATAGCGACACGCAACTCCGACCAGCAGGTAGTGCGCCCGGGTCTGCCCGCTATCATCGCGCAGCAAAAGGTCGAGATTGTCGAGATAGACCAAAGGCTCAGCAATCACACCGGTCTCTTCCCGCAGCTCGCGGGTGGCGGCGTCCAGAACCGTTTCACCCCATTCAACATGGCCGCCTGGAAAACCCCACAGCCCCTGATCGGGTTGCTTGCTGCGTTGCACCAAAAGTACCTGGCCATCGTGCAGCACGACAGCCAGGGCACCGATCTTTGGGGTCTGGCTCATCCGGTCAGCCTGCGCTGCATCCTTGGATATCGACAGCGTGGTTTGCCCCCAGAACCGTGATGCGCACTTCGGACCGATCCAGCGCAAATGTCCGGCCGGAGGCACCGATAATCTCTGAGCTTGCGATCAGGGTGTTGCCCTGACGGCGTGTATCGGGCTGCGATGCCCAGAGTGCCGGGTTTCCTGGTTCAATGACGGCGAATTCGGACCCGCCCGCTGAAGGCATGGTGATACGCGCCTCGATCCGCATTCCGTCTGCAGTGGGAGTCAATTGGCACGTCGCATCCGCCACGCCTGCTTCGCGTTCGGAAAACGGGCGCTGGGCGAGGGCTGCGGCGATGGCCGGATTGCGTGCAGCGTCGGCATCCATTGTGTGATCGAATTCCAACCGACCCGGCACGCAGACATCCTTACACACGCCCAAGTCCATCTCGCCGCGCAAACGCACGGGTTTGGCAGGGTTCTTAGGCGTGATTTCGACGGGCAGTACAAGTTGATCCTCATACCCGACCGAGCGCAGCCCGTTCTGATCAAACACATGCGGCGCGGGCCATGTGAAGGCTATGTCAGCAATATTGCGAGAGCCTTTCCAATCAAACTGTGGCGGAATGCCCGCATCGCCGGGTGCGCGCCAATAGGTCTTCCACCCGTCCTTGAGCTTTAGACGCAAGGCCCCCTGATAGGTACCTTCGGCGGTTTTGCCGCCGTCCAACACCTCAAGCTGAACAAGATTATCAACCCCCTGCGCAGTGGCGGGGGCACCAAAACAAAGGCTGACGGCCAGCACGGCTGCAGCTGATTTGCAAAGCGCTTTCATATGCAGAACATGCGCATTCCGGTCGTGATTGCCAAGTCACGTTCCGGTCACTTCTGTGAAATGCACGGAAATCCCGGCTGATCCCTTGCCATTCCCCGGTTCACAGGGTCATTCTAGGGATATCCTATGGCGCAAGAGATATCTGCTGATGGACCTTACGGGAAAACTGTTGATTGCGATGCCCGGAATGGGCGACCCGCGATTCGAGCATTCGGTCGTCTATATCTGCAGCCATGGTGATGACGGCGCGATGGGATTGATCGTGAATAAGCCTTCGGACTTGCGGATCAAGACCTTGCTGGAACAGCTCAACATCCCGTGTCGGATACCCGTAATTGGCGAACGGCTGGTGCAGTTTGGCGGCCCGGTCGAGATGTCGCGTGGCTTTGTCCTGCATAGCGCAGATTACGAGGCGAATCTGCATTCAATGCAGATATCCGAAGATTTCAGCATGACCGCAACGCTGGATGTGCTCGAGGATCTGGCCTCGGGCAAGGGGCCGCTGAATTCGATGCTGACTTTAGGTTATTCCGGCTGGGGGCCGGGTCAGTTGGAAGATGAGATCGCGATGAATGGTTGGTTAACGACTGATGCGTCGTCGAAACTGGTCTTTGATGTCCCTGATGACGAGAAATGGGAGGCGGCTTTGGCTACGCTTGGTGTTGATCCGCTGACCCTATCAGCCAGTGCAGGCCGCGCCTAATCGCGAGGGGCTGCTGCGCGGCGTAGACGGTCGTTGATGGCCGCACCTAATCCGTGATGGGGAATTGGTGATACGGCGATTGGCCGACCGGTATCGTTAAGTTTGTGAAGGGCGGCAAACAGGTTGGCGGCGGCCTCGGGCAGGTTGCCGGTGCTGGAGAGGTTCAGATCACAATCAACGGGGCCAAAACCCAGCAACACCTCGTCCCCCTGCCGTGACCGGGCGTTCAGCCGCACCGGCGCGTCCGGCGCGTAATGGGATTGCAACTGCCCCGGCGCAGTAAGCAGATCGCCGGGTTGGTGGTGATGCAGTTCTGCCTTTAGAACCTCTTCGATTTGTTCCAATGCGACACCACCTGGACGCAACAAGGCAGGGGTGCCGGCCAGACCCACAATAGTGGACTCAAGCCCGACACCGCACGGCCCATCGTCCAGAACTGCGGCTATGCGTCCCTCCAGCCCCGCTCGGACATGGGCCGCCGTCGTTGGGCTGATCTGACCAGAGGGGTTGGCCGATGGCGCTGCCACAGGACCGTCAAAAGCGGTCAGTAAAGCGTGCGCTGTGGGATGCGCAGGCACGCGAACGGCCAGAGTATCCAAGCCAGCTGTGACCAGCGACGAAATCCCGTGATCGGGGCGCAGAGGAAGAACCAGAGTTAACGGTCCGGGCCAGAAGGCATCAGCCAACAAATCAGCCTGATCGGTCCATTCGACGAAGCGTTTCGCGGTCTCGGTTGAGGCGACATGGGCGATCAGTGGGTTAAAACTGGGTCGCCCCTTGGCCTCATAGATCGCGGCCACAGCCTCGCCGTTCCGTGCATCGCCACCCAGTCCATAGACGGTCTCGGTCGGGAAAGCGACCAGCAGCCCCTGCCGCAACAGGTCAGCGGCCTTGGCGAGCCCGTCGGCGTTTGCTGGTAAGTCTTGAGTACCGAGAAGGGTCATGGATCGTGACGCCGCGTTTTGGTTGCTTGCAGTTCAGGTAACGGTAGGTAATCGTGCCAGCCCAGATGAATACCGGCGTGGGGCCGGGATTCCAACCCCACGCTGACAACTTGCCAGAACCAGAGGGAAACCATGCCCTATCGCGCCCCGATCTCAGACTATGAATTCCTGTTCCGCAACGTGATCGGCTTTGACCAGATCGCCGCGACCGAAAAGTTCTCGGAAGCCAGCGAGGATGTGGTCAGCGCCATTCTGACCGAAGCCGGAAAGCTGTGCGAAGAGGTCATGGCCCCGCTGCAGCGCCCCGGCGATCTGGAACCGGCCCGATTGGAAAACGGCGTGCTGCGAACGTCTCCAGGCTATGCCGAAGGTTGGAAAGCAATTGCCGAAGGCGGCTGGATCGGGATGAGCGGCGATCCCGAATATGGCGGTATGGGTCTGCCCATGACCATGACCACTGCCGTGAATGAGATGATGAGCGCGGCCTGCCTGTCCCTGCAGCTCGCTCCGTTGATGACCCAAGGCCAGATCGAGGCGCTGGAGCATCACGCAAGCGATGCGTTGAAGGCGCTCTATCTGCCCAAGATGATGGCGGGTGAATGGTCAGGCACCATGAACCTAACCGAACCGCAGGCCGGATCGGATGTGGGCGCGCTGACCTCGAAGGCCGAAGACAATGGCGACGGCACCTATTCGGTGACCGGGCAGAAGATCTATATCTCTTGGGGCGACAACGACTTTGCCGAGAATGTCTGCCATCTTGTTCTGGCCCGCCTGCCAGACGGTGTTCCGGGAACCAAAGGGATTTCGCTGTTTCTGGTGCCGAAATACATACCCGACGAGAACGGCAACCCCGGCGTGGCCAATGACCTCAAGGTGGTCTCGCTGGAACACAAGATGGGTCTGCACGGCTCGCCCACCTGCGTGATGCAGTATGACGGGGCCAAGGGTTGGCTGGTCGGCAAGGAACATGGCGGCATGGCCGCGATGTTCACCATGATGAACAACGCGCGTTTGGGCGTTGGTGGCGAAGGTGTGGGTGTCGCCGAAGGAGCCTACCAGCATGCGCTGGCCTATGCGTTGGAGCGTAAGCAGGGCAAGACGCCCTCGGGCACCATCATCGACCACGCGGATGTACGGCGGATGCTGATGTCGATGCGCGCGGATGTGTTTGCGGCGCGGGCGATCATGCTGGCCAATGCAGCTGCAATCGACATGGCGCAGGCCACGGGTGAGGCCGATTGGGCGGCACGTGCGGCGCTGCTGACGCCGATCTGCAAGGCTTTTGGCACCGAGACCGGCATGCGCGTTTCCGAGACCGGCGTTCAAGTGCATGGTGGCATGGGCTTCATCGAAGAAACTGGTGCTGCACAATATTATCGCGATGTCCGTGTGACCGCGATCTACGAGGGCACCAATGGTATTCAGGCCATGGACCTCGTAGCGCGCAAGATGATGGATGGGGGTGAGGCGGCCTCGAACCTTCTGGATGAGATCGAGGATCAAGCTGAGAAGGCGCGCGCCACGATGCCTGAACTTGCTGGTCCTGTTTGGGAAGCTTCCGAGTCGCTGCGGGAAGCGACGGAGTGGCTCGTTGCTCAATCGGATATGAACAACCGGTTTGCTGGCGCGGCTTCGTATCTAAAAGCGTTCGCGCGGGTTCTGGGCGGGCATTACCATTTGTCAGCGGCGCTAGCCGATCCCGATGGACCGCGCGCCAAGTTGGCACGCTATTATATCAATGTGCTGCTGCCTGAACATACGGGCTTGCTTGCGCAGGCGCAGAACGGGGCGGATGACCTCTATGCCCTCAGCCCAGAGGAACTGGCGGTTTGATGGATGGCGAGGCTCCGCAAGTGATGCGATATCCGTGGGAGGAACCACCCGCTCCTGGCGAATGGGTCGAAGTTGCAGAAGGAGTTCTGTGGATCAGGCTGCCTTTGCCGATGGCGCTGGATCATGTGAATGTCTATGCATTGGATGATGGCGACGGCTGGACCATCGTCGACACAGGGCTTTCTTCAAAGAAAACACGGGGAATCTGGCAGGCCCTGATGGAAGGGCCATTGGCTGGCAAACCCGTCCGTCGCGTTGTCGTGACTCATCACCATCCTGACCATGTCGGCAATGCGGGCTGGTTCCAGTCCGAGCATGGTGCAGAACTGGTCACCAGTCGTACCGCATGGTTGTTCGCACGTATGCTGACGCTGGATGTGCAAGAGAATTGGCCGAAGGAAACGTTGGATTATTACCGCAGCGCGGGGATGGATCCGGACGTGCTGGCCGGTCGGATGGCCGAGCGTCCGTTCAACTTTGCCGACGCCGTGTACCCTATGCCGCTGGGATTTACCCGTGTCAAACAGGGCGACGTGATCCGCATGGGTGGCCGCGACTGGGATGTTCACATGGGCAACGGCCATGCGCCTGAGCATTGCACCTTCTGGAGCCGCGAGGACAATCTGGTGCTGACCGGTGATCAGATCCTCAGTTCGATCAGTTCCAACTTGGGCGTCTATGCCACCGAGCCGATGGCCGATCCGGTGGCCGACTGGTTGGAGGCGTGCGAACGCCTGCAACCGCTGGCCCGGCCCGATCATTTGGTTTTGGGCGGGCACAAACTGCCGTTCACCGGGTTGCCCATCCGCATGCGGCAGTTGATCGATAACCACCACGGCGCGCTTGAGCGTCTGCTGAACGATCTCGATCAACCCAAAACCGCCGCCGAGTGCTTTGCCCCGCTGTTCAAGCGCCAGATCAGGGGCGGGGAATACGGCCTCGCGCTGGTCGAGGCGGTTGCACATATGAACCATCTCTACCACATTGGAGCGGTCACCCGGACGCGGCGCGCGGACGGAGCTTGGGAATATCAGCGCAAAGGGTAGAGCAATGGACAAGATCGAAACCTCAGCCGAGGCAGCGGAATCTGCGGCGTTGCCGCGGTGCTATGAGGTACACGCCAACCCTGAAGCGGCATCGGGGAACAAGGATTTGCCCAAGCCATTGCAAAAGCCGGTCGAAAGCAAAAGCCCTGCTCAATGGGCCTATGAGCGGCTGATCATGTATATTCAGAATTTCGAGAAGACTCTGGATGGCGATCACGAGGTTGCCATGGGATTCACCGGTGGTGATGCCGGTGTAATGCGGATCGAGGGCATGGGCTATTTCGATCCGGATGTGATCACCTTCTATGGCTCGGACGGAGGCGGCGCCAAAACGCAGCTCGTCCAGCATGTCAGCCAGTTGAATGTGATGCTGCGTGCCTTGCCGAAATCGATCGAGGATAAACCAGCCAACCGCATTGGTTTCCGGCTGGCGGCTGATCTGGAAGAAAGCTGACGCCCACTCTTGCAATTCACACTTACGCAGCCTTGAATGGATAGACCATTCAGGAGGCAACCGCGTGACCAATTTCTCAGCCGTTACAACTGCCTACCGGGGCGCATGGGCGCGGCGGCGCGTGTTTGTGCCTGTTTATGTCGCCGTTCGGTTGCTGCTGGTTGCACTGATCGCTCCGGGCGTTGCCATCGCCGTCAATGTTGCTGTTTCATTGTCTGATCAATCGGCGCTGACGGATCAGGACATTGCGATGTTCCTGCTGTCACCAGCGGGCTTCATCGCTGCGGTTGTAGTTCTCAGCCTGTTCTTACTGGCCGAGGTCTTTGTCTTCTCGGTCATGGCCGGATCATTGCGGATGGGTGAGCGTGACCCTTGGCGCGCGGGCAGTGCTTCCATCCGGTTGATCCTGACGCGTTTACCTGCGCTTTTCGGCTTTGCCGCACGGTTCATTTTGCGTGTGCTGGTACTTGCGCTGCCTTTTGTCGCCGTGGCTGGCCTGATCGCCTGGTGGATGCTGACTGAATACGACATCAACTATTACCTCACCTTCCACCCGCCTTCATTCTGGGTCGCAGTGGTGCTGATCGGATTTGTGGTGCTGTGTCTGGCTTGGGTTCTGATCCGCAGGCTCTCGGCCTGGGCGCTGTCGCTGCATCTTGTATTATTTGAGGGCTGCAAACCCGCCGAGGCCTTCTCCGCCAGCACGGATCGAATGGAAGGCAAACGCGGTCGCCTCAAGATCGAGCTTGGCCTTTGGCTTGCGATGCGTCTCGTGATCGCCGCGCTGATTGCCTTTGTGGCCGGACTGTTGTTCGATCTGGTACCGTTGCAGGAAAGCACGAACCTGCGCTTTGCGCTGATCTTCAGTATGATCGTAGCGGGCCTCTGGTCGCTGGCTGGGCTTGTGCTTGCAGCCGTCGCTCTGGGAGCATTGGCGGTTCTGCTGGATGGGTTCTTCGACACACAAGGCCGAGAGGTCCCTCATCCCGAACCAGGCAACCTGCGCGCGCCGCTTTACGCTGTGGTCGGTGGCGCGGCAATCGCCCTGCTGATCGGGCTCTGGTCCGGGCAGGAGTTGCTGGTCCGCATTCAGGCCCCCGATCATGCGGATGTCATTGGTCATAGAGGTGCGGCGGCGATAAGGCCGGAAAATACCATGGCGGCAGTGTTGAAGGCTATCGAAGATGGCGCCGATTGGGTTGAGATCGACGTTCAGGAGACCGCGGATGGTGTGGTCATCATCGCGCATGACAGCGATTTCATGAAACTGGCTGGTGTGCCGCTCAAGGTCTGGGACGCGACCATGGAGGATGTGGCCGAGATCGATATCGGCAGTTGGTTCGGCCCCGAATATGCCTCGGAACGGACGCCCACGCTGCGCGATGTTCTGGAAGCTGCGAAGGGCAAATCCAAGGTCATCATCGAGCTGAAATACTATGGCCATGACGTCGACCTGGAAAACCGAGTCGCCACAATTGTCGAAGAGATGGGGATGCAGGACGACATCGCCACCATGTCGCTGAAATACCCGGCAGTACAGAAGATGAAAGCGCTGCGCCCCGATTGGCGGGCAGGCGTTCTGGCCGCGACCGCCATCGGCAATCTGTCGGGGCTTGAGGGCGATTTTGTGGCCGTAAATGCGGCGACGGTGTCTCCGGGTCTGATCCGCTCGGTCCATGAGGCGGGCAAGGACATCTATGTATGGACGGTGAATGACCCGCTACAGATGTCGGCCATGGCATCGATGGGGGTCGACGGGCTGATCACCGATCGTCCTGCCATGGCTCGCGAAGTACTTCGTGTTCGTGCCGAGATGGGACCGGGCGAGCGTCTGATGCTATGGTTGGCGACGACATTCGGGTTGTCCATTGATACTGCCGAGATGCGTGATGCGGAACCATAAACTGGTCGCCCTTCTGGCCTGTTGCGCGCTGCCTGCAGCCGCGCAGGACCTGATGCGTAGCGTGGAAATGCCCGCTCATCGGGCATTGGCCGACACGATGGAAGGTGCTGAACTGACCCCCTTTGAAACGGATGGCTGTTCGGGCGGGTTGTCGTCGAGCTGGCGCTTGGTGGCCGAGACCTTTCCAAAGTTCAGCCTGCTTTATGAAGAACACCCGCCATGGGAGTACTGCTGCGTTACTCACGATCGCGCCTATCACAACGCAGGTGGCGCGTCGCAGGCTGGGGCCAGTTATAACGCCCGCCTCGCTGCCGATGACACCTTGCGCGCCTGTGTCAAAACCCACGGCGAAAGCCATGCTGATGAATATGCCGAACGCTATGATATGACGCCGGATCAAATCCGCTCGGTCCATTCGATCACGTCTGAAGCGATGTACATGGCGGTACGTTTTGGGGGCGGTCCCTGTAGCGGGCTGCCGTGGCGCTGGGGGTTCGGTTATCCGGGCTGCACCATCTTTGGCCCAACTGCGCGCGAATGACGTCGTGACAGGCCCTGAATTTTGCATTATCCAACATTTCAAACACGCGAATTGGGATTCTAATAAACATGGCTGATCACAAGCACGGCGAGATGGACATCACCGTTCAAACAAAAACCTTTGACGGTTTCATCAAATTCACCACGTGGTGCGTGGTGGCAATTGTACTCCTTTGCCTGTTCCTGGCGGTCTTTGCGGCCTAAACGGTACACGAGGCGCATCTCTTGTTCAGGATTCTGATTGCCTGCCTGCTGGCAGTGACAGTTGCGGGTTGCGCGGGATCGCAGCGCCCGCAGGCTGATCCCTCGGAAATCGTGGCCCGGTCCTATCGTGATCCGGGGCCATCGACACTGACGCTCTATACGATGATCAGCACGCGCACCGGATCGGGGGCACACACGTCGCTGATGATCAGCGGCAGCGAGCGGGTCATATTTGACCCTGCCGGATCGTTCCGGGCGGATGTGGTGCCGATCAAGAATGATGTCCTTTATGGCATCACGCCAAATGTCGAACGCGCCTATCGTAGCAGTCATGCGCGCGAGACGCATTATGCCCGTATTCAGACGATCGAAGTGACGCCGCAGCAGGCCGAGATCGCGCTGCAATTGGCCAAGCAGATGGGCCCGGTTTCGCAGGCTTTTTGTGCAAATTCGACCTCGCAATTGCTGCAACAGGTCCCGGGGTTCGAGCAAATCAAAACAACATTCTACCCGGTGAAGCTATCCGATCAGTTTGGTCAGATTCCAGGCGTTGTCACCACGGACTATCGTGAGAATGACTCGGCTGATCTGCAGCAGGGGCTGGCGGAAAACAATGCGCGCCTCAATCAGCTTGAAGCGGTCTCAACCAACTAGGTAAAGCAGACCGTAAAGCGTGGCGGCCCCTGAAAAGATGGCCGCTATGACGTTCTTCGTTACAATTCCCACCGTCAACGCAACTGCCGCAGCCGCCATGCGCGGCATATCCGGTTGTCCTTCGGTGGCCGTGGGCCAGACTACCAAAGGTGCGATCAGGGCAGGCAGAATCGCCACTGCTGTGTACCTCAGGTGCCGCAGAAGCCAGGGCGGCATCGGGCGGTCGCCAACCAGCCCGATAAAGGTAAAGCGCAGAAGGTAGCTGCCTATCGCCAGACCTACGATGATGATCCACATGGTTGTCGGGTCGATCTGCGTCATGACTTTTTCCGCTCTAACATCAATTCAGCCCGTGCACCTGCCATCATCCCGGCTATCCCTGCGATCAACAGTCCAAGATTGAACGGCACTGCCACGCAGAGCAGGGCGACAACAATCGCCACCAGCGCGGCTACAACATGCGCCATGGTGCGCATCATCGGTCCGATCATGGACAAGAACGTGATCGGCAGCGCAAAATCCAGAGCCCAGCTTTCCGGAATCTGCGCCCCCAGAACAGCACCCAGATAAGTGGCGAGTATCCAAAGCGGCGTGATCGGCGTGACCGAGCCGACAAAGTACGCCATGCGCTGAGGCACGGACATATCCGGTTCTTTCTCGAATCGGACAATCGAACAGGCGTAAGACTGATCAACAATAAGATAGGCTCCAAGGGCCCGTTGCCACAGCGGAGCCGCCCCCAGATAAGGGGTCAGTGAAGCCGAATACATGGCCACCCGCAGGTTCACAGCCAGGGCCGAGATCAGAACGATAACCGTTGGTGTATTGTCCTGCAGCAATTGCAATGCGGTGAACTGAGCAGCGCCGGCAAACACGGTGGCGGAAAAGGCCATCGTCTGGATGATATCCAGCCCTGCTTCTGTGGCAAAAACACCAAACAGAAGGCCAAAGGGCATGGCGACGAAGATAAACGGCGTCCCGTCGCGAAAACCTTTCCAGAAGTATGACTTGGATGTGGCAGAGGCCATGGCTAAATCCTATGGTGACGCGAGCAGCAGTAGCCGTCTTGGGAAGGGGTTGCAATTGGCCACGGAGATCGACCTGTCAGACTACCTCATTGCGCCCGATCCGGGGGCTGCCCGCCTGACGCGCGGTGTCGAGGGTGTGGACCAGAATGGTGAGATAAGTCAGATCTCGGTGGTCGAGGAACGCCCGCTGACCATTTTCCTCAACTCACAGGAAATCGTGACGGCAATGACCATCGGCGACTATCCCGAATACCTTGCGCTCGGGTTTCTGCGTAATCAGGGGATGCTGCTTGCAGATGATGAAATTACTCGGGTCGACTATGACGACGATCTGGAAACCGTGGTCGTGCGTACAGCGCGTGAGACCTCATACGAGGACAAGCTGAAGAAGAAGACCCGCACCAGCGGTTGCGCAGTAGGCACTGTGTTCGGAGACATGATGGAGGGGCTAGAGGACGTGCGCCTGCCACAGGTCTCGGTGCGCACCTCGTGGCTGTATGAGTTGGCGTCGAAGATCAACCGCACCCCGTCTCTGTACCTCGAGGCGGGTGCCATCCATGGCACGGTGCTTTGTCATGAAAGCCACCCGTTGGTTTATATGGAAGACGTGGGCCGCCATAACGCGGTCGACAAGATCGCAGGCTGGATGCTCTCCGAGGGTGCGACTGCGTCTGACAAGATCCTCTATACGACCGGTCGTTTGACCTCGGAAATGGTGATCAAAACGGCGATGATGGGCATCCCTGTTCTCGCTTCGCGATCGGGATTCACCGCCTGGGGTGTCGAGATCGCGCGCGAGGTCGGTTTGACTCTGATCGGCCGGATGCGCGGGCAGCGGTTCGTGTGTTTGTCGGGCGAAGACCGATTGGTGCGCGATGTTGATCCGTCGAGCGTGGCGATTGAGGACAAAAAACATCGCAGGAAAAGTGCCGATGGCTGAACAGTCGCAAAAACCGCTGGGGGTTATTCTGGCAGGCGGCCTCGCAACGCGAATGGGAGGCGGCGATAAAGGGCTGTTGCAGATCGGCGGGCAGAGCCTGCTGGATCGGGTGATAGACAGGCTACGCCCTCAGGTCGGCGGGCTGGCTTTGAACGCCAACGGCGATGCCGAACGGTTTGCCCGCTTGAACTTGCCGGTTGTTTCGGACTCGATCGAGGGCTTTGCAGGACCGCTGGCCGGTGTTTTGGCCGGGCTTGATTGGGCCGCTGAACAGGGCGCTCAATCTACCGTGACGGTTGCGGCGGATACTCCGTTCTTTCCGCATGATCTTGTGGCGCAACTGGTGAACGCATCCAAAGGGCAGAATTACCCCCTTGTTCTGGCAACCACCCCGCGCACGAGTGACGAGGCTTTAAAATCCGGCGGCGGCAAGCGGATTAATCGGCATCCGACCTTTGGGCTCTGGCCGGTGGCATTGCGCGATGATCTGAGGGCGGCGTTGAACGGTGGACTGCGCAAGGTTGTCCTGTGGACCGACCAGCATGATGGGCGAGAGGCGCTGTTTTCGGCCCAGCCGTTTGATCCGTTCTTCAACGTCAACACTCCCGATGATCTGGCCCGCGCTGAAACCTTGTTGGAGCAGGTATGAGGGTTTACGGCGTCACCGGTTGGAAAAACGCGGGCAAAACCGGCCTAGTGGAACGGCTGGTGGCTGAAATCACCGGACGTGGGTATACCGTTTCCACCGTTAAACATGCGCATCATTCCGTCGACGTAGACCATCCGGGTACCGACAGCCAGCGGCATCGCGCGGCGGGTGCGTCCGAAGTGCTGTTGGCATCCGGCCAGCGGATCGCACTGATGCAGGAGTTGCGCGGTGCGCCCGAGCCGAAGCTGGACACCCTGCTGTCGCGTTTGTCTCCGGTCGACCTGGTGTTGATCGAAGGCTTCAAACGCGAGCGTCACCCCAAGATCGAAGCGTTTCGCGCAGAACCCGAAAATCCGCTGATCGCCACGGATGATGACACGGTTCGCGCGGTTGCAAGTGATACGCCTTTGGAATTGGATTGCCCGGTGTTTGATCTGGATGATACGGCGGTCATTGCAGATTTTATTCTGGAAGAGGTCGGATTATGAGCACGCCGGATATCTCACCTCCGCCCTTGCGCAATGATTGTTTCGCCTTGCCTGCAGGGGTGAACTGGACACCCGTTGATGAGGCTCTGGCGCTTTTGCGAGACAGATTGTCGGTGGTAGCTGGGGTTGAAAACGTGCCCGTGATGCGGGCGGCGGGCCGAGTTCTGGCGGTGGACGTGTCGGCCAAACGATCAAACCCGCCTCAGCCCAACACCGCTGTCGATGGGTACGGATTTGCCGGTCCGGTGCCGGACGGACCCTGTGTCATGCCATTGGTTGAGGGCCGGGCGGCTGCGGGTGTACCCTTTGACGGTGAGGTCCCAGAGGGCCATGCGATACGCATTCTTACCGGAGCTGCACTGCCAAAGGGTGTTAATACGGTCATATTGGAAGAGGATGTGACCTTTGATCAGGGGCACATTGCATTCCGAGGTCCGTTAAAACAGGGCGCGAACACGCGAAAGGCAGGCGAAGACGTGGTTGAAGGCGCGCTGACCTTGCCAGTTGGGCGGCGTTTAACACCAACGGATCTGGCGCTTTTGTCGGCGGTTGGTCTGACTGAGGTTTCTGTCCGCAAGGTTTTGCGGGTCGGAGTGCTATCGACCGGGGATGAGTTGGTCGAGCCGGGTGACAGCGCCGGACTGGGGCAGATTTATGATGCCAATCGTCCGATGCTGCTGTCACTGGCCGAGCGGATTGGATTCAAAGCGGTTGATCTTGGGCGCGCCGAGGATGATCGCGCGGCGCTGAAACAGCATTTGGATCGCGCGGCTCAGCAAGTGGATGTAATCCTGACCAGTGGCGGGGCCTCCGCCGGCGATGAAGATCACGTCTCGGCTTTGTTGCGAGAGGCCGGGGCGATGCAGGAATGGCGCATCGCACTAAAACCCGGGCGGCCTTTGGCGCTGGGCATGTGGGATCAGACGCCGGTGTTTGGCTTGCCGGGCAATCCGGTGGCAGCACTGGTTTGCACGTTGATCTTTGCCTGCCCGGCACTGAACCTGTTGGCGGGTGCAGGATGGCAAGAGCCGCAAGGCTTCGACGTGCCCGCCGCGTTCGAAAAGCGCAAGAAACCGGGTCGTCGGGAATACCTGCGGGCGCGCATCCGTGAAGGACAGGCCGAGGTATTCCATTCGGAAGGATCTGGCCGGATCAGCGGGCTGAGCTGGGCCGAAGGCTTGGTCGAAATCGAGGACGGTGCCCGCGATATCAAGCCCGGCGATCTGGTGAGGTTCATACCCTACGGGAATTTTGGGCTTTAATCGAACGTCCCTGCGACACGCCCCACCAGCATGAAGGCACGCGCTGTGCGGGTTTCGCTCAGGGCTGTAAGCTCGGCATCGCTGGCATTAGGTTCGAACTCGACGATCATATGGTCAAAGCGGCGCAGGAAATGGTGTGCGGCATCGCGAAAGATCGGATCCTGTTTCATCCGCGCCGCAGTCAGCGCCAGTGACGAACGGTCCCGAATGCCACCCAAGGCAGCCACCGACCGCCCGCGCGCGCCTTGGGCAAATTGCCGCCAGACTTCGGGTCGCGCCATATCGGGGCGCAGGTCATCCATATAGATGCCTTCCTGGCTGAGAAGGGTCAGAACATCTTGTGAGGCCTGCACAAGTTTCGAGGTCTTGCGATCTTTCAATGCAAGCCGCAGCGCGTTAAATCCCTCGGCATCGCTTTGCGTCTCGGGGAAGTTCAGGGCGCGGATAAAGATGTCGGTGGGCAACGGGGGCGCAATTTCTTCCGCTGAGGTGCCAAGTTCCAACGAAGTCTGATTGGCCATGTCCGACGCGGGCCTTTGGGTGCGCCCGGGTTCACCGCGATTGGTCGAGAATGTCGCCAGCGCGCTCTCGGTCTTTTTTGCGCTTTCGGCGATTTCATCCAGTTTCTTGCCGACCGTCGGCTCATACGTGCTTGCCGCGCGTTGTTGCTGAACGACATAGCTGTTGCGGATCGCATCGATGGCTGTCTGCAGGCGGGCGCTTTCTTCGCGCATCACTCGGCTGGCGCGCATCGCAAGGGCTGCGACCCAGATCATTGCGACCGGCATGAACACCGCCAGGAAGGTGACGATGAACCCTCCTTGTTGCCCGCCGGGCAGTACCAGAAACACGACCGACACCACCAGCCAGATCAGGCTGAGAACAACTGCTGCAATCTCGATCTCGGTGACCGAACGGTGCGCCGGACGGTCGTAGATACCCAGCGAGGTTGGTTTCTCGGGTTCTTGCTCAGGTTCAGACCCTGACATGACAAACGCTCCGGTCAGGCGTATTCGATATTCAGAACTTCATAAGAGCGCACGCCTCCGGGGGTGCGGACCTCAACACTGTCGCCTTCTTCTTTGCCAATCAGGGCGCGGGCGATGGGGGATTTGATGTTCAGAAGGCCCGCTTCGATATTGGCCTCATACTCACCCACGATCTGCCAGGTCTTTTCTTCGTCGGTATCTTCATCCACCAACGTGACCTTCGCGCCGAACTTGATAGCCCCTGACAGTTTGGCCGGATCAATGACATCTGCCAGCGACAGGATGCCTTCAAGCTCTTTGATGCGGCCTTCGATAAAGCCCTGCTTTTCGCGCGCCGAGTGGTATTCGGCGTTTTCTTTCAGGTCGCCCAGTTCGCGGGCTGAGGCAATCGCCTCGATGATCGCCGGGCGCTCGACGGATTTCAGATTCTTCAGCTCTGCCTCGAGCGCGGCATTGCCCGAAGGCGTCATGGGGATCTTTTCCATTGTCTTGTCGTCCACGCAGAAATTGTTACGCCCCGCCGCACAATAGCGTCGGGGCGAAGGATGGGTTGGCAATTACCTGACCCAAATGAGGCGTGAATTGCAAGAGGGGAGGTGTGCGTTGTCAGTAAACTCGCAACTTAGCGCCGCCGTTCCGGGGGGCGGGTGCGTCTGTGGCGCTTTCCCAACAATTCTCCACTTCGCCAACGGCTGGCTTCGTGCCCAAGCCACAGCATCTCAATCATACTGAACCACTTCGAATTCGATGCCATTGTCATCTTCGAAATAGAACCGCTTGCCTGGCTCATAGTCTGCGTGGTTGTGCGGTTCAAATCCCGCTTTGCGGACCTTTTCCTCGGTGGCGTCGATATCCTCGACCAGCACACCTACATGGTTCAAGCCGCCCACGAAATCATAGCTGTTTTCGCCTGATGGCTTGGGATCGCCGGGGGCGTAGAGCGCCAGATAGGTATGTGGGCTGCCCACATGCACCGTATAGCCACCGGCAATGGCAGGGCCTTCCCAGCGTGTTTTCCAGTCGAAGACTTTCTGCATCCACGCCGCAGATGCCTTTGGGTCGCGGACCGTGAAATTAGTATGTTCCAGCGTCGCCATCATGGGATTCTCCTTCCAATTTGAGGCTTGTCCCGACTCACTGTAATTTCTAAACCTAACTTTAGGTCAAGAGATTTCTTTGGGAGGATGTAATGGTTGTTTCGGAAGGTCTGGCGATTGGAGCATTGGCCCGGCGCACCGGGTTGGCGGTGTCGGCGATCCGATACTACGAGGCGCAAGGTTTGATATCTCCATGGCGTAACGCGGGTGGGCAGCGGCGTTATCAGCGCGCCGATATCCGACGGCTAAGCTTTGTGATGATCGCGCAGCAATTCGGTCTGACTTTGCCCGAGATCCGCGAGGTATTGTCGGGCTTGCCAGGAAACCGCACACCGACGCCTCAGGACTGGAAGAGTATCAGCGAACGGCTGCGCACGCATCTGGATCAGCGAATCGATACGCTGATGCGACTGCGCGACAATCTGGATGGATGTATTGGTTGTGGCTGCCTCAGCCTGCCGAAATGCAAGCTTTACAACCCCGATGACAGGGCCAAATCCCATGGTAGCGGTCCCAGATACCTTATGGGGGACGCACCCGAAGCCTGAAGTGTCGAATAGCGGCGTTGTTACGCCGTGTTTCGATTGACCAAAGTCTTTATGACCATGTAATCAGCCGTGAAACAATATTGCGCCGACCGCATGAAGAAAGCGCCAATTCGGAAAGTTAGCTAAGGAGCCCGCGATGGCCGAGATTGAACGCGAAGCGATGGAATATGACGTGGTGATCGTGGGCGCTGGCCCTGCGGGCCTGTCTGCGGCCATCCGTCTGAAACAGCTGGATGCCGACCTGAATGTCGTGGTTCTAGAGAAGGGTTCGGAAGTGGGTGCGCATATCCTGTCGGGTGCGGTGCTGGACCCTTGTGGTCTGGATGCTCTGATCCCCGATTGGAAGGAAAAGGGTGCCCCGCTGAACGTGCCTGTGCATGAAGACAATTTCTACATGCTGGGCGAGGCTGGCAAGATCCGCATCCCCAATTTCCCGATGCCGCCGCTGATGAACAACCACGGCAACTACATCGTCTCGATGGGCAATGTCTGCCGCTGGATGGCAGAGCAGGCCGAAGAACTAGGCGTCGAAATCTTCCCCGGCATGGCCTGTTCCGAGCTGGTCTACGGTGAGAACGGTGAAGTCAAAGGCGTTGTAGCCGGTGTATTTGGTCTGGAGCCAGACGGATCCTACGGCCCCAACACCGAGCCGGGCATGGAACTGCATGGCAAATATGTCTTCCTGTCGGAAGGCGTGCGCGGCTCACTGTCCAAGGAAGTCATCGCCAAATACGACCTGTCTGCCGGTAAAGAGCCGCAGAAATACGGCGTTGGCATGAAAGAGATCTGGGAGATTGATCCGGCCAAGCACAAAGAAGGCAGCGTCACGCACACCATGGGCTGGCCGCTGGGCAGCAACGCGGGTGGCGGGTCGTTCATCTATCACCTTGAAAATAATCAGGTCTATGTCGGTTTTGTGGTCCACCTTAACTACAAGAACCCGCACCTGTACCCCTACATGGAATTCCAGCGTTTCAAGCACCACCCGATGGTGGCCGAGCTGCTGAAAGGCGGCAAGCGTGTGGCTTACGGCGCCCGCGCGATCACCGAGGGTGGCTACCAGTCGATGCCGAAACTGGTCGCACCGGGTGTTGCGCTGTTGGGTTGCTCGGCCGGCATGGTCAACGTGCCGCGCATCAAGGGCAACCACAACGCGATGCTGTCAGGCAAGGCCGCGGCCGAGGCCGCCTATGACGCCATCAAGGCCGAGCGTTCGGGTGATGAGCTGACCGCTTATGAGGCCAACGTTCGCGATGGTGCAATTGGCTCGGATCTGAAGAAAGTGCGCAACGTCAAACCGCTGTGGTCGAAATACGGCCTGACCGCCAGTCTGGTACTGGGCGGTATGGACATGTGGACCAACACGCTGGGCTTCTCGCTGCTGGGCACGCTGGGCCACGGCAAGAACGACGCGGAATCGACCGAAGATGCCAGCAAGCATCAACCCATCGACTATCCGAAACCCGATGGCACACTGTCCTTTGACCGCCTGACGAACGTATCGTTTGCGGCCACCAACCACGAGGAAAGCCAGCCTTGCCATCTGAAACTGGCCGACCCGGACATCCCGGTTAAGGTCAACCTGCCCAAATTCGACGAGCCGGCACAGCGTTACTGCCCCGCAGGCGTCTATGAGATGGTCGAGGATGAAGACGGGCCGCGATTCGTGATCAACTTCCAGAACTGTGTTCACTGCAAAACCTGTGACATCAAGGATCCCAGCCAGAACATCACCTGGACTACACCGCAGGGCGGCGACGGGCCGAACTACCCCAATATGTAGGCAAGAACACGGGCGTTGGCAGGGTCGTGAAGGCTCTGCCATTGCCTCTCGCCCAGCAAAGCCCTAGCTTGTCGGTCAGTCAACGACAGCAAGGCAGATTATCAGTGGTTTCCCTGGTTCGACGCGCGGCTCTGGCCGTGATCCTCAGTTCTTCAATCGCGTTTCCTGCGGTATCGGATACCGGATCGGGGTCGTATCTGGCCGGGCGTCAGGCGATTTATGAGAGCGACTATCCCGCTGCCGAGCGTTACTATGCGCAGGCGCTTCGCGCTGATCCCCAAAATCCGAAACTGCTGGAAAACGTGGTCGTCGCCCGGCTCGCCTTGGGTGAGATTGAGCGGGCCCTGACCGTCGCCGAAGTTATCGAGGAAAATGAATTGCCCAGCCAGGCCGCTCGGATGGTGATCGCCGCCAATCTGGTGGCAGATGGCAAGCTGGATGAATTTCTGGCCCGCGATCCTGAAACGCAAGGGGTTGGACCGCTGGTTGATGGCCTGATGATTGCTTGGGCTCATATGGGGCAAGGCGCCATGACCAAAGCGATGGAACAATTTGACGTTGTTACCACGCAGGAAGGTCTGAAAGAATTTGCACTTTATCACAAGGCCATGGCGTTGGCGTCAGTCGGAGACTTTGAGGGGGCCGAGGCGATCCTTGCCGCAGATGATGGCCTGGTCGCCCGTTTTTCACGCCGGGCTGCGCTGGCGCGTGCCGAAGTGCTGTCGCAGCTGGATCGCAACGACGATGCGCTGGAATTTCTGGATAACGTCTTTGCCGCCGGCAGTGATCCGACCATCGAAGGTTACGTCACTCGGCTGTCCGATGGCGAAACGCTGCCCTTTACCCATGTCCGTTCTGCACAGGATGGCATGGCCGAGGTTTTCTTTACCGTTGGCGCTGCGCTGAGTGCGGAGGCCGCGCAGGATTATGTTCTGCTATATGCCCGGGTCGCGGCCTTTCTGCGGCCTGACCATATTGATGCGCTTTTGCTAAGCGCTGAGTTGTTGGATGGGCTGGAACAATATGATCTGGCGGTTGATGTCTATCGGCAGGTGCCTCCGGACAGCAGCGATTATCATGCCGCCGAACTGGGGCGCGCCGAGGTCCTCAGTCGCTCTGACAGAAAAGAAGCTGCCGCCGAAGTCCTGCAAAACCTTGCCGCTCAAAGCCCCGATTTGCCCGGTGTGCATGTAGCTTTGGCCGACCTGCGGCGCCAGCAAGAGGATTACGCGGCAGCGGTCACCTCTTACGACAAGGCGATTGGCCTGACGGAAGAGGGTGCAGGCGGAAACTGGTTCCTGCATTATGCCCGCGGGATATCGCATGAACGTCTGAAGAACTGGGACGAGGCCGAGGCCGATTTCCGCCGCGCGCTTGAGTTGAACCCGGACCAACCACAGGTGCTGAACTATCTCGGGTATTCGCTGGTCGAGCGGCGCGAGAAATTGGACGAAGCGTTGAATATGATCGAACGCGCCGTCGCAGCGCGCCCTGACAGCGGCTATATCGTTGACAGCTTGGGCTGGGTGTTGTTCCGCCTGGGCCGGTACGACGAAGCAGTTGACCACATGGAGCGCGCCGTTGAGCTGATGCCGGTCGATCCGGTGGTAAATGACCATCTGGGCGATGTTTACTGGGCCGTAGGTCGTGGGCGTGAAGCCGAGTTCCAGTGGAAACGAGCACTGTCTTTCATTGATCCTGAAGATACCGACGGCGAAGCCGATCCTGAACGCATCCGCCGCAAGATCGAAGTCGGATTGGATGCGGTTCTGGCCGAGGAAGGTGCCGAACCCCTGAAGGTCGCCAATGAAGGCTGAGGCATTTGCCCCCGCCAAGATCAACCTGACCCTGCATGTGACCGGCCAACGCGCGGATGGCTATCATCTGCTTGATTCGTTGGTTGCCTTTGCCGATGTTGGGGATCAGTTGAGCCTCATTTCCGGCCCCGAGCTGTCTCTGTCGGTCACGGGTGAGTTTTCGGATGGCGTACCGACCGATGATCGCAATCTGGTCTGGCAGGCCGCCGAGGCCGCAGGCTGGACCGGTCGCATTCATCTGAACAAACAACTGCCGCACGGTGGCGGTGTCGGGGGCGGCTCCTCGGATGCTGCGGCGCTATTGCGCACTGCGACGAAGGGGGGAGAGTGGCCCGATAGCGTGCCGCTGTCGCTTGGCGCGGATGTCCCGGTATGCATACATGCTGCTGCAGCGCGTGTGCGCGGGATTGGTGAACAGATTGAGCCGATGGCGTTGCCGCCCCTCCCGGCGCTTTTGGTCAATCCGGGTATTGAAGTTTCCACCGGCCCGGTGTTTTCCGCTTTGCAGAGCAGAGACAACGCACCGATGCCTGCTGAGATCCCTGCATTCAAAACACCGGAAGACTGCGCCACGTGGTTGCAGGTTCAGCGGAATGATTTAGAGGCACCTGCAATATCTGTAGCGCCGGGCATTGCGGAGGTCTTAGCGGCGTTGGAAGACACCCGAGACGCGTTGATGGTTCGTATGTCGGGTTCAGGCTCAACCTGTTTCGCACTTTATCCAACGCTCAAAGCAGCCCATTTTGCCGCCTATGAGATCGGCGCGGCCCAACCCGGCTGGTGGTACCGCGCAACGACGCTCAGTTAAGGCGCGATACGACGTAATCGGCCAGATCGCCTAACAGGGTGCGGATTTCGTGATCCGGAAGAGGCGCCAGCGCAGCCTTGGCCTTGGCCGCCCAACCAAACGCATCCGCGCGGGTTGCATCCAGCGTGCTGTATTTGGCCATCAGCGACAAAGCGTGATCCAGATCACCCTCTTCCTGCCGCCCGCGACCGATCGTCCGTTCCCAAAACGCGTGTTCCTCGGCAGTTGCCTGAGCCACGGCTTTGATCACTGGCAGGGTCAATTTGCGTTCACGGAAGTCGTCGCCGACGTTTTTGCCTGTGGCCGCACTATCGCCCTGATAATCCAAAAGATCATCTGCGATCTGGAACGCGATTCCAAGCGCATCGCCATAGTCATACAGCGCCTTGACCTGCGCCTCGGTCGCGCCTGCGATCACACCACCCACTTCGGTTGCGGCAGAAAACAGCGCCGCCGTTTTGCCGCGCACAACCTGCAGGTAGACACCTTCATCCGTGCCCAGATCGGTGGCTGCTGTCATCTGCAGCACCTCGCCTTCGGCAATTGTGGCCGATGCATTTGCAAGGATATCCAGAACCCGCAACGAACCGGTTTCGACCATCAACTGGAAGCTGCGGGAAAACAGGTAATCGCCAACCAGAACACTGGATTTATTGTCCCATAGCAGGTTTGCCGTGGGTCGCCCGCGCCGCTGCCCGCTTTCATCGACGACATCGTCATGCAGCAGGGTTGCGGTATGAATGAACTCGACCGTTGCAGCCAGCTTGACGTGATGGTCGCCTGAATAGCCGAACAGCTGCGCCGCCGCCAGGGTCAGCATCGGGCGCAGACGCTTTCCGCCCGCCTCGACCAGGTGCGCGGTCACTTCGGGAATGCGCGGGGCATGTTCCGACGCCATACGCGTCCGAATCAGCGTATTTACTGCTGCCATTTCGCCCGCAAGCATCTCTGCCAGACGCTCATGCGGTTTCGAGATCGTGCTGACGTTCATCACTCTCCTGATACAAGGCTCGACATCCCTGTCACCTTGCCCTTACATCCATCCCCATGAAAGAACTATTGCGCAGCACCGATCCGACAATCCTAGCCTTTGCAACGGCTCTCCTTGAGGGCGAGGATATAGACTGCTTTCAGATGGACGTAAATATGAGCATCCTAGAAGGCGGCATCGGAATCTTTCCCCGTCGCCTAATGGTGCGGGCAGATGATCTGACCCGCGCCGAACGGGTCATGCGCGATAACGAGATCCCGCTGGGGCGATGAGCAGCTTTTCCGACAGTGATCTGACCTGCAATGATTTTCTGGGCGGGCGTGTGCGTCTGTGGCAGCCGCGCTCAGGATATCGTGCAGGGGTCGATCCGGTCTTACTGGCGGCATCGGTCCCGGCACAAGCTGGCCAGTCGGTGCTGGAATTGGGCTGCGGGGCAGGGGCTGCTATTCAGTGCCTAATGGCGCGAGTGCCGCACCTGAAGGCAACTGGGGTTGAACTGCAGGCTGGCTATGCAGATCTGGCCCGCCGCAATTCGGAACAAAACGCAGCGATCACCGTGGTTGAGGCGGATTTGAACGCACTACCGAATGATCTGCGACAAGAACAGTTCGATCATGTGATCGCCAATCCGCCCTACTACCGGGCAGGCGCGCATAGCCCTGCCACCGACGCGGGTCGGCAGATCGCACTGGGTGAAGACACGCCGCTTGAGGACTGGATCAATGTCGCCGCCCGACGTCTGGCGCCGCGCGGTTATCTTCACATGATCCAGAGGGCAGACCGGCTGCCCGATATGCTTGCGGGGTGCGCGGGCCGCTTGGGCTCGATTCAGGTGCTACCTCTGGCCCCCCGTGTGGATCGCGGGGCTGAGCTAGTGGTTTTGCGCGCCAGAAAGGGCGGACGCGCCGCATTTCGGCTGCACGCTCCGCTGATTCTGCACCTCGGTGAACAGCACGTAGAAGACGGTGAAAGCTATACTCCTGTGGTTTCGGCGGTGTTGCGCGATGCGGCGGATTTGACCGGGCACTTTGCCTGATCGGCAATGACCAGCCGAATTTGTCGGATTTATTATAGATTTCGTGCGTCTGCAGCGTGACAGGCTGGAAATGATGTGATCAACTTCTTACGTGACACTTACAAACCAGAGAAGGAGGACCGCCATGAGCGTGAGCGCACATCTGACGGAGTTGAAGAAAAAACACGAAATTCTCGGTCTTGAAGTGGAAGAAGCGCAACGCTCACCTGGTATTGACGATCTCCATATCGCACAGCTGAAGAAGCAAAAGCTGAAGCTAAAAGAAGAGATCGAGCGCCTGTCGACCTAAGGTTCTAGGCCTTCAGGCTGGCGCGGGCCGCGATGGCAGCGCCACCGGTGACAAACAAGGCCGCGATCGCCAGGCCCCAGGACGGGGCGGCGATCCCGGCCAGAACCAACACAAGCGTCGATAGCAAAGGTGCCGCGTATGAGGCGGTGCCCAGTATTTGAATGTCCCCGCGCTTGACGCCGATATCCCAGACATAGAACGCCAGCCCAACCGGTCCCAGGCCAAGTGCAATGGTCGAGGCCCAGCCAAATGTGCCTTGCGGCCAGATCGTTTCTTCCACCGTGAAATGCAAGGCCCATGAGGCGATCGCCGTCAAAATGCAGAACACCGCGACCGAACTTGTCGGCACATCACCCAGCCGTCGCGATAGAACCGAGTAGCTGGACCATGTAAGCGCGCACAGCAAGGCCAGCCCGTAGCCGGGCAGATGCTGGACCTGAAACCCTGCGCTGCCACCACCCGTGATGATGACGGCGGCTCCAGCAAAGCCAAGGCAGGCTCCGATAAGGTGACCAGGTTTCAGATGTTCTCCGGGCAGCAGACCTGACAGAAGAACGATCAGCAAAGGCCAGAGATAAGCGATAAGCCCAGCCTCGGCTGCAGGGGCCATGCGAAGGGCTGAAAAGTACAGCGCGTGATAGCCAAAAAGGCCAATTGATCCAAGCAGGTATGTTGTCCACGCGACCCGACGCAGTTGACCCAGCCCGCCGCTGGCGAATGTCCAAATCAGACCCAGCGTACCGCCGATGGTAAAACAGATCGCGTTCAACAACAAAGGCGGCGTCGGGGCCGAACCCACAGTGAACAGCGCCAGCAGAGACCATAGCAAAACGGCGACAAAACCAATCGCGGTCGCGCCCATTCTGCTCATTCACCAGCTACCTTCTCAACAGGGATGATTTCAAACTCATCCGATATATGCGCGGTCTTTTCAATCTCGGATATGAACCAGTCGCGGAACGCTGCGATCTGCGGACGCTTCTCTGCCCCTTGCAGGCAGAGGAAACGAAATCGCCCGGCGGTCTCCAGTGCCACTTTGAACGGCGCGACCAGTCGCCCTTCGGTCAGGTCTTTCAGGATCATGGCGCGCCGCCCCAGAACCACGCCCACCCCGGCCACGGCAGCGTCGATGGCGTGATCGGCGTTCGAAAAATGCGCCCCATGGGTCGGAGTGAAATCCAATCCAACCGCACGGAACCACGCGGGCCAGTCGCAACGCGGCTTGAGGAAACTGATCGAATCGTCATGGATCAGGGGGGCGTCGCGCAACGACGCAGGCGTGGGGAATTGTTCGGCCAGCTCCGGGGTCATAACCGGTGTCAGCCACTCCTTGCGGACGGGAACCGAATAGAGCCCCTCATCCGGCCCGTAGCCAAACCGGATCGCCACGTCCACGTCATCGCGTTCAAGGTCCATGTTGCGCAGAGTGGCCGAGAATTTCAGGTCAATCCCCGGATTTGCACGGGCGAATTCATAAAGGCGCGGTGCCAGCCATTTCGCTGTCAGGGCAGGGCCTGCTGTAACCGTGAGGCTGGTTTCATCCTGCAGCCTCCGCGTCGCTTGCCACGCGGCTTGCAGGGCGGCAAAGCCATCTGCGGTTCCGGGTGCCAATGTGCGCCCGGCTTCGGTCAGTTCGACAGCGCGATTGAGCCGGCGAAACACGGGGTGGCCCAGATGCTCTTCTAACGACTTGATTTGAAAGGACAGGGCAGCCGGGGTCACATTCAGCTCCTCCGCCGCCTTGGCAAACGACATATGTCGTGCGGCGGCATCGAAGGCGCGCAAAGCAGTCAGCGGAGGCAGGCGGTCGGTCATGGCGGTTAAGTTTTTCTGAACTGAAGGATCGAAAACTCTCGTTTGTGTAATTTAAAATCAAAGGCCATGTTGATGGCAAGACAAATCCAACTTGATTGAGAAGGGTTCAGCATGATCGAGATGACAACAAACCCAGCCATTCAGAACGCCATTCACCGCGCGCATGAAGAGCGCGGCAAGGCGGTTGTAGGATTCTGGTCCTGGCTATTCGGTTCCCGCTGATCGCAGCGCGCGTGATCTTACGGGATAAAAGAAGGGCCGGTCCTTGATGGACCGGCCCGTTTTCATTCTCAGATCGTCGGTTTAGACGAAGAACTGTGCACCGTTTGCGGAAATGGTCGAGCCGTTGATGAACTGCGAATCGTCCGACGCCAGGAAGGCCACGCAACGCGCGATTTCTTCCGGTTCACCCAGACGACCAGCCGGGATTTGACCGATGATCGATTCGCGCACTTTTTCCGGCACGGCCATGACCATTTCGGTCGCGATATAACCGGGGCAGATCGCGTTGGCCGTGATACCGGCCCGCGCACCTTCCTGCGCCAGAGATTTCACGATGCCCAGATCGCCCGCTTTGGTTGCGGCATAGTTGACCTGCGCAAACTGGCCTTTCTGACCGTTGATCGAGCTGATCACGATGATACGACCAAATTTACGCTCGCGCATACCCGGCCATACCGGGTGCACGGTGTTGAAAACACCAGTCAGATTGGTGTCGATGACCTGATGCCACTGTTCAGGTGTCATCTTGTGGAACGGTGCGTCGCGGGTGATACCGGCGTTGGCGACCACGATGTCGATCGGGCCGACCTCGGCTTCGACTTTTTCGATACCCGCTTTGGATTCGTCGTAATCCGCAACATTCCATTTATAGGTTTTGATACCGGTTTCGTCGGTGAACTTTGCGGCGGCTTCGTCATTGCCTGCATAAGTGGCGGCAACATTGTATCCTTCGGCCTTCAGCGCCTTGGAAATTGCTGCGCCGATGCCGCGGGAACCGCCGGTTACGAGTGCTGTACGTGCCATTTAGGACTCCTCCAAATTTAGTCGTCTTGGTAATTCTGTTACTCTGAGAGTTAAGGATGCGCAATATCGTTTCGTGATCGATCTTGTCTTTCTGTCCGGCGATATTGTCGCATCTAAGGGGTATGATCCGATTGTAACAAAAAAGGGCGCCCAGTGGACGCCCTTTTGTATTTAGTTTTCAGCGCACTTAGTCACGCTCCACACACAGGGCGACACCCATGCCGCCGCCGATGCAGAGGGTCGCGAGACCTTTCTTGGCATCCCGGCGCTTCATTTCGAACAGCAGGGTGTTCAGAACCCGGCAGCCGGACGCGCCGATTGGGTGTCCGATGGCAATTGCACCACCATTGACGTTTACGATCGACGGATCCCAACCCATGTCTTTGTTTACAGCGCAGGCTTGCGCTGCGAAGGCTTCGTTTGCTTCGACCAGATCCAGATCATCGACCGACCATCCAGCTTTCTCCAGCGCCTTGCGCGAAGCGTAGATCGGGCCAACGCCCATGATCGACGGGTCAAGTCCGGCGGTCGCGTAGGATGCAATTCGGGCCAAGGGCTCAATCCCACGCTTTTCGGCATTCTCAGCCGACATCAGCAGGGTGGCAGCGGCACCGTCATTCAGGCCCGAAGCGTTTGCGGCCGTGACAGAACCGTCCTTGGCGAAGGCGGGGCGCAGTTTGCCCATGGCTTCGATTGTCGCGCCGTGGCGGATGTATTCGTCCTTGTCCATCACGATGTCGCCCTTGCGGGTCTTGATGGTGAAGGGCACGATTTCATCGGCGAACTTGCCAGCGTTCTGGGCCGCTTCGGCTTTGTTTTGCGAGGCGACCGCAAATTCATCCTGCATATCGCGGCTGATCTGCCATTTCTCGGCGACGTTCTCAGCCGTTTGACCCATGTGATAGCCGTTGAAGGCATCCCACAGACCATCGCGGATCATCGTGTCGATGTATTTCATGTCACCCATCTTATGACCGGCGCGCAGGGCGGCGGCATGGGGCGACAGGGTCATGTTTTCTTGTCCACCAGCCGCAACTATGTCGGCATCGCCCAATTGGATATGCTGTGCACCCAGAGCAACAGCACGCAGACCCGAACCGCAGACCTGGTTGATGCCCCAAGCCGCGCTTTCCTGCGGCAGGCCCGCATTTATATGCGCCTGGCGCGCTGGGTTCTGACCTTGGGCGGCAGTCAGGACCTGGCCCATGATGGTTTCGCTTACTTCGCCCTTGTCGATCCCGGCACGTTCGACAACTGCTTCAAGGACGGCAGCGCCCAAATCATGTGCGGGGGTGTTCGCAAACGAACCGCTAAAGCTACCGACGCCCGTACGTGCGGCGGATGCGATTACTACGTTGGTCATAAAGTCAATCCTTTACCGTCATGGTCCTGTGGGAAATCTGACGGCGCGGTTTGAGGAGAAGTCTTCTCCGGGTGCAAGAGCGCCTCGTGATCCCCCGCTCAAGCATCTTCTGCAATAGCGCAATGCTGCATCTGCAGCAACGGACAGCTTGTCTCAGAGTGAGCCTTGGCGGTGTTCCGCGTGACCAGCTGCTATCAACTGCCCGTTTTTGCAGCTTTTTCCGAGCTCCAGGGCGGAGTGACTGAAGGCGCTCCATACAGAAAGCCCTGCAGACAATCGACACCGTTTGCGATCAGGAAATGAGCATCTTCGTCACTTTCGACCGATTCGGCAGTGACAAGAATTTCGAATTCCCGCGCAACTGCAATCAGTGCGCGCACCAGCGATTGATTGTCGGGATTGCTGCTGATGCCCCTGATGAACTGCCCATCGATCTTGGCGGCATCGAACAGAAATTCACGAAAGTGGCGAAAGCCAAAGTTACTGGCCCCAAAATCATCCAGCGCAAAGGCGATACCGCGGGCTTGTTGGCGATCCATGAAATCTACCACCAGTTCGGGCACCTGCATCGCCGAAGATTCTGAGATTTCCAGAATCAACCTTTCGCCCAAGCTTGCGTCTTTTTTCAGAAACCTATCCAGCACACGCGACCAGTTGGAATAACCGATGGACCGCGCGGACATGTTGATCGACAGGCGGATGCCAGGGTTGCGGATCAGAGTGCGCAGCCCCATTTCAAGCGCGACGCAATCAAGGTCCCGGCCAATTGGCGTGTTCTCAACCTGTGGCATGAACTCGCGCGCGGGGATGACGCGGCCGGTTTCATCCAATACACGGATGAACCCTTCGTAGAACGCGATTCCCTGAGGAGGATGTGCTTGAACGACAGGCTGGAACGCCAGCCTGCATTGTCTATGCTTTACGGCTTCGGTCGCCATCTGTACCACCGATCGATCCCGTGAAGTGACGGCGGCGCTTAAGGGGTCGTCCGATCCCTCGGGCAGGTCTGCGCGTTTCCTGTTTCCCATGACGTACCGTTCCCCTGATCCCGATGATTTTGGCCGGGGCCAGTTTCAGGGAAGACAGGTAAAACCGGGGTTAACGCTCAAAATTTTATCGCAGGTGGTGGGGCGGAAGATCAGTGTGTTGATTGCCATGCATGACGCAGCGAAGCAGCTGCACCGATAAGCGCTCCTAAAAGTCCCAGCGCGGCCATGACAAATCCCAGCCCCAATAGCGCGGGCATTGCTCCGTTGAGTGCGGCTGTCATTGTGATGACGAGGCCCAGCAAACCTGTGATCGTAGAAATTCTCATCAGCTTTGACATGCGGGCCTCCGGAAATGCACTCTTAAAACATCTCAGGGGATATGGAGCGCTTGTGCCAAATTTCAAGCAAAGAAAAGGTCTTTTTGAGACCTAGGCCCGCTTGGCTGTGGAAGCAGGTGATTTGGTGCCGAACTGCTCGAATCCCGGTGTGCCATGATCTTGCGGATGGCGGACAAGGTGCTTGGCCTTGATCTGTTGGGAATTGTCGCGGCTTCCATCGTGGCTATAGCCCGGAGGGGCAAAACAATAAGCCAGACGTTGGCGCAAGGACAGGCCCGGTTGGGTGGCGTCCCGCCAGATTCCAACCCATTCATGAAACGCCACGCGCAGCGGATTGAACGTGCCGATATTGTGGACAAGCCCATAGTCGACCTTGTCATCTTCTTGCTCGGGGACAAATGTGCCGAACATCTTGTCCCAGATGATAAAGACACCCGCATAGTTGCAATCAAGATATCGCGCATTTCGCCCATGATGGGCGCGGTGGTGACTGGGCGTATTCATGACGGCTTCGAACCAGCGCGGCATTTTGCCGATCGCTTCGGTATGGATCCAGAATTGGTAGATCAGGTTCAGACCTCCGACGAACAGCACCATCGCCGGGTGAAAGCCTAGTAAGATTAGCGGCGCACGTACCACCATCATGAAGGTGAATGTATAGGTCCAGGTCTGCCGCAGCGCCGTTGTGAGGTTGTAATGCTGTGAGCTGTGGTGGTTCACATGACTGGCCCAGACCCAGCGAATGCGGTGCCCAAAGCGGTGCACCCAGTAATACCGCAGATCGTCCAGTACAAAGCACAAGATGATGACCGGGATCGAGGCCCCTAGGTTGAGCGGTGTGATCTGCCACAGCCACATGAAAAACGCATATGCGATGAAGCCCAGCAAAAAGCCCGAGGCGATATTGCCTGCCCCCATGATTAGCGAGGTCAAGGCATCGCGGGTTTCGTACCTACCGCCCCGGCCTTTGATCGCGATCCAAAGGAATTCGGCCAGAATGGCCGCGATGAAGAAGGGCACGGCCCATTGCACCGCGTCGGGAAAACTCACTTGATCGGTCATGCGGGATCCATCAGATTTTGCCAGTGCTGGCGTTCGGTCTCATCAAGGTGGACGATGACCCGAGGAGTGCTGAAATCGTGGAACAGGACTTCAAAGCCTTCGGGATGATCCAGCCAATCGAAATCCCGTAAATGGCGGGCCACGGTATCGGCACCAAAGGACCACAGCAGGCCGGCTCCGGTTTCGGTTCGGATAAGGGCGGCGTGACCATCATGGGCAACGGTCACGTCAATGATGGAATCATCTGGAAAGTGACGCAGCCACTGTTCGTGCGCTGTCTCGGGCGTCAGCACTTGCAAGCGAGACTTGCCCGTCAGATGCAGCAGCAAGGCGACCCCGGCAATGCCGCCGACGACGAGGATCAATAGTATTTCCAGCGGCATTCCATCCTCCTGCAGATAACCTGCAAGCGGCCGATTTGTCTGTCAAAGGTGGCGTGGCGTCAGCCGCTTTCCAGGCTTTCCAGAATCTCATGCTGGACGATGCGTGCGACAAACGGCATTAACCCGTCAGGGCCAGAGGCCCGATCTTTGAGATGGATGCAGATATCGGGCCTGCGCGCGGCGATGATGCCAACCATTTCTCCGCGTATCTTGTCATCAAGACCCGCGCCCATGATCGCACAGGCGATGCGCGGTTCCGCGTCCAGCTGCCGCCGCACCTCATCCTGATCATGCGCGCCCAGCCACTGAATCGGCAGGTGATCCAGTTGTTGTGCCACGTTGCCGATTACATTCGGCAACCGCCCAATCAACAGAACTACCGGTTTCATCGGAGTCTCCCTTTCTTCCGGTCGCAAACGAAAACCGGCCCGTTGGGGCCGGTCTCATTCTAACACAGATTTTCTGCAAGAGCGCGCGGGACCTCAGCTATTGCCTTCGACAAGCGCTGAAATTATCGCCTTGGCACTGTCCGAGTTCCATTCTGCATCACCGATCAGGCGTGCGATCTCATTGCCATCGGGGTCGATGATCACAGTGATCGGCAGGCCAATCACTCCCATTTCGCGTGCAACCGCCTGTTTCGGATCCTGATGACGCGGCAAGTTGTCGATGCCGTTTTCGTCAAAGAACTTCTTGATCCCGGCAGGTGTGTTGCGACCGGTCGCCAGGGTCAGAACCTCGAATTTGTCACCGCCAAACTCCTGTTGCAGTTCAGCGATCTGAGGCATTTCTTTGCGGCACGGCGCACACCATGTGGCCCAGAAGTTCAGCAGCACATACTTGCCTTTGTAGTCGGCCAGCGATCCGGTGCCACCATCATCTTCTAGTTCAAAATCGACCACTTTGACCGGCTTGGGCTCACTATGCAGGATCAGCCGCTTCAGGCTGCCCTCACGCAATGGGCCAAGCGTTGCCGCATCTGTTGCCAAAGCGGCGTTTGCACCCAGCGCTAGGGCCATATAAAGGGGGATCAGACGTAACAGGCGCATATCAACTCCGGGTTTTCTTTCATGACCGATCAATCTTCGAACCAGATGTGGGGCGGCCGCTTTGCCGCTGGTCCAGACGCGATCATGGAGGCGATAAATGCCTCGATCGGGTTCGATCAGCGGATGGCAGCCCAGGACATCGCAGGCTCGCGCGCCCATGCCGCCATGTTGGCTGCCACAGGCGTTATTACTGATAGTGATGCGCACGCCATTCGGGAAGGCCTGCTCACCGTTTTGTCAGAAATTCAGAACGGAGAATTTCAGTTCTCGACTGCGCTGGAAGACATTCACATGAATGTCGAGGCGCGACTGAAAGAGGTGATCGGAGAACCCGCAGGCCGTCTGCACACGGGCCGGTCGCGAAACGACCAGGTGGCGACCGATTTCAAACTCTGGGTTCGCGACCAGCTAGATGCCGCAGAATCCGGTCTTCTGGCTCTGATCCGCGCGCTTTTGGCGCAGGCCGAGGCCGGGGCAGACTGGGTCATGCCCGGTTTCACCCACCTGCAAACCGCGCAGCCAGTAACCTGGGGTCACCACATGATGGCCTATGTCGAGATGTTTGGCCGCGATCTGTCCCGCGTGCGCGACGCCCGTGCCCGGATGAACGAATCCCCCTTGGGCGCAGCCGCGTTGGCCGGGACCTCTTTCCCAATCGACCGCCAGATGACAGCTGAGGCGCTGGGCTTCGACCGCCCCGCAGCCAACTCATTGGACGCTGTCAGCGACCGCGACTTCGCGTTGGAGTTCCTGTCGACCGCCTCGATTTGCGCCATGCACTTGTCGCGCTTTGCCGAGGAATTGGTAATCTGGTCCTCGGCCCAATTCCGGTTTGTATCACTGTCTGATCGCTTCTCGACTGGTTCATCAATCATGCCGCAAAAGAAGAACCCCGATGCAGCTGAGCTCATCCGTGCCAAGGTTGGCCGCATATTTGGTGCGAATACTGGCCTCATGATGGTGATGAAGGGGCTGCCGCTGACCTATTCCAAGGACATGCAGGAAGACAAAGAACAGGTATTTGATGCGGCAGATAACTGGATGCTGGCACTTGCCGCGATGGAAGGCATGGTCAAGGACATGACCGCCAATCGCGAAAGCCTGGCTGCCGCTGCCGGGTCTGGCTTTTCAACTGCGACCGACCTGGCCGACTGGTTGGTCCGCGTGCTGGGCCTGCCCTTCCGCGATGCGCACCATGTCACTGGATCGCTGGTGGCCATGGCTGAAAGCAAGGGCTGCGACCTGCCGGATCTGACGCTGGAGGACATGCAATCGGTCCACGCGGACATCACCGACGACGTCTATTCTGTTCTTACCGTCGAAAATTCGGTAAACTCTCGCCAATCCTATGGCGGCACCGCACCGGATCAGGTGCGGGCCCAGATCAAGCGATGGAAGGCGCTGGTGTAATGCAGATACGACGGGTGGTGCTATTGATTGCGGTCGCAGCGGCCTTGGCCGGGTGTGGTGCCGATGGCGAACCCATACAGCCCACCATGAGCGCAAGCGTCGGCGTAGGCAGCAGCGGCACCTATGGCGGTGTTGGCGTTGGTCTCAGACGCGGTGGGCTGGGCGTTTATCTGGGGCTCTGAACTCCAAAATTGCAATTTACTGATCGCACACCCATCTGCATCTGACACGTCCTGAATGACAAAGAGAAAATGCATGAGACCTGTCGGCCTGATCCTCTGCCTCGCCGTACTTGCAGCTTGCGACCCGTCAGGCGCACCCCGAACGGAACCAACGGCCGCACCTAGCGGGTCCGGGGTCTCGGTTTCAGGATATGCGAGGGTTGGCGCGTCAAAGACGTTCTGAACCGCGACGGTGACCACAACCCTACCGGAATCATTTGATCCACATACCTCTTTTGGTCTAAGCGCGCGGTATGGATCATTTTCTCTACCGCGACGGCGCGCTTTTCGCCGAGGATGTGCCAATCTCCGAAATCGCTGCCGCGGTCGGAACCCCGTTCTATGTCTATTCGACGGCGACGCTGCAGCGGCATTTCAAGCTGTTCGATGACGCGCTTGAGGGCACTGATCACCTAGTCTGCTATGCGATGAAAGCGGCCAGCAATCAGGCCATCCTGAAGACGCTGGCGCAGGCAGGTGCGGGAATGGATGTGGTTTCGGGCGGGGAATATCTGCGCGCCAAAGCCGCGGGCGTGCCCGGAGACAAGATTGTCTTTTCGGGCGTCGGCAAGACAGCGGATGAGATTCGCACCGCTCTGACCGGTGGCATTCGTCAGTTCAACGTCGAATCTGAGCCTGAAATGCAGGTGATTAACGCGGTTGCACAAGAACTGGGCAAGGTCGCGCCGATTACCGTTCGGGTGAACCCGGACGTGGACGCAAAGACCCACGCCAAGATCGCCACTGGCAAGTCCGAGAACAAGTTCGGCATCCCAATCTCGCGTGCGTCCGAGGTTTATGCACTGGCCGCAAGCCTTCCGGGACTGGAGGTGATTGGGATCGATGTCCATATCGGCTCACAACTAACCGAGCTTGAGCCGTTTGAACTGGCTTATATGAAGGTTGCGGAACTGACAGAGCGCCTACGCGCAGAGGGGCATAACATCCGCCGCCTCGATCTGGGCGGTGGTTTGGGTATTCCTTATGCCCGTTCCAACGACGCGCCTCCGCTGCCGGTTGAATATGGTGCGATGGTCAAGAAAACACTGGGCCATCTGGGCTGCGAGATCGAGATTGAGCCCGGTCGACTGATCGCTGGCAATGCGGGTCTGATGGTGTCCAAGGTCATCTATGTTAAATCCGGCGAAGACCGCGATTTCCTGATCCTCGATGGCGCAATGAACGACCTGATCCGCCCCGCGATGTATGAGGCGTATCATGATATAGTGGCGGTCGAAGAACCTGCCGCAGGGGTCGAACAGCGCCCGTATGATATCGTTGGTCCGGTCTGTGAATCCGGGGATACCTTTGCAAAACAACGCAACATGCCGGCTTTGAAATCGGGCGATCTTATCGCATTCCGCAGTGCAGGTGCCTACGGTGCAGTCATGTCTAGCGAATACAATACGCGGCCCCTGATCCCTGAGGTTCTGGTGAACGGGGATCAATTTGCCGTAATTCGTGAACGCCCAAGCTTTGACGAAATCATAAACCGCGATACCATACCTGAGTGGCTTTGACGCGATAGGCGCGTCGGGCCGATCAGGAGGCCCGCCTTGCGCGACAACCAGACCTTGCCAATTCCAAGACTGTCCCTGTGGCTGACGCACGGGGGTATGCTGGCTGAGCAGGTGATGCGCGCCTTCTGGCCGTTCTTTTCTATTCTTATGGCGCTGCTGGCCGCCCTGATGCTGGGTCTGCACGATCTTGTGCGCATTGAAGCCGTTTGGATTTCTGCAGCGATCGGATTGATTGCTTTAATTGCGACAGCGGTTTTGGGAATCAGACGGTTCCACCTGCCAACCCGGGCCGAGGCGCTGGTTCGGCTGGATGAAACCCTGCCCGGACGCCCGATACAAGCACTGATGGACGATCAGGCAATCGGTGCGATGGATGCGGATTCGGTGGCACTGTGGCATGCGCACCAGACGCGCATGGCAGATCGTGCATCAAAGGCCGATCCGGTGAAACCCGACTTGCGGCTGGCGTCTCGCGATCCCTATGCGCTTCGCTATGCTGCCTTATTGGCACTCGTCGTTGCGGCTCTGTTCGGCTCGTTCTGGCGGATAGGCTCGGTCGCTGACATGACGCCGGGGACCGCTCAGGCGGGGCAGGGCCCGACTTGGGAGGGTTGGATTGAACCGCCGCGCTACACCGGGCTGCCAACGCTCTACCTTGCCGATCAGACCGATCCGACGTTGACGGTGCCTAAAGGCAGCCGCATCACACTTCGGTTCTACGGCGAGATCGGCGCGCACAGCCTGACAGAATCTTCGACACCTCTGGGCACCGAAGCCGCGACGGACCCGGAACAGGAATTTGTTGCGGAACGCTCGGGCCAAATGCGGATTGATGGCCCGGCAGGGCGCGATTGGGCGCTTGAGATCCTTCCGGACACTGCGCCCAGGATCGCGACGGCAGGAGTGGCGCAATCAGAGGCTGGCGGACAGATGAAGCTGCCCTTCGCTGCTGCGGATGACTATGGAATCGTCTCCGGCACAGCCCGGATCGAATTGGACCTGCTAGCGGTCAACCGTCAATTCGGTCTTGCGACCGAGCCAGAACCGCGCGAGATCATTACGGTCGAGTTGCCAATGCCGATTACAGGCGATCGGACCGATTTCACCGAAGACTTGATCGAGGATTTCTCGCAGCACCCTTGGGCACATTTGCCGGTGAAAATAACCCTCATGGCCATCGATGCGGCGGATCAAGAGACGGTGGCAGAACCTTATCTGACAGAACTGCCGGCCCGTAGGTTCTTTGACCCATTGGCTGCTGCGGTGATCGAACAGCGGCGCGATCTGCTCTGGTCGCGCGAAAATGCGCTGCGTGTATCGCAATTGCTGCGCGCGGTTTCGCACCTACCCGAGGACCTGTTCCGCTCAGATACAGCGTATCTGCGTCTGCGTGTGATCCTGCGGCGGCTGGAGACCTTCGACAAATACGGCGCACTGAACGTCAAACAGCAGGAAGAAATTGCGCAAGCGCTGTGGGATCTGGCGGTTCTGATCGAGGATGGCACGCTGGCCGACGCACTGGAACGGATGCGCCGTGCGCAGGAGCGTCTGACCGAAGCGATGCAGAACGGTGCCAGCGACGAAGAGATTGCCGAACTGATGCAGGAGCTGCGCGAAGCGACACAGGATTACATGCGGCAACTCCAGCGTCTGGCGCAGGAAAACGGTGAGACGCAGCAAGGACAGCAGGGCCAGAACGGCGAAACCCTGCAGATGACGCAGGATGACCTGCAGCGAATGATGGACCGCATTCAGGAGCTCATGGAACAAGGCCGCATGGCCGAGGCGCAGCAGGCATTAGAAGAGTTCCAGCAAATGATGGAAAACATGCGCGTCACACAAGGGCAGGGCCAAGGTGGCCAGTCCGAAGGACAGCAGGCCATGGAAGGGCTGGCAGAAACCCTGCGCGAACAACAGGGCCTCAGCGATCAGGCATTCCGCGACCTGCAGGAACAGTTCAACCCCGGTGCGCAAGCGGGCGAAAGTCAGGGCAATGAGGGTCGCAACGGTGGTCTGGGACGCGGCCAGAGCCATGAAGGCCAGGGCGGCCAGGGCCAGGGTCAGGATGAGGCTGGTGAAGGCCAGCAAGGTCAGGGGTCACTGGCGGATCGGCAGCAGGCGCTGAGGGATGAGTTGAGACGGCAACAACAAGGTCTGCCCGGCGGTGGTACACCTGAAGGCGACGCTGCGCGCGAAGCATTGGGCCGTGCGGGCCGGGCCATGGACGACGCCGAAGACGCCTTGCGCAGCGATGATCTGGCCGAGGCGATTGACCGTCAATCCGAGGCGATGGAAGCCTTGCGCGAAGGCATGCGTTCACTGGGCGAAGCCCTGGCGCAGAACCAGCAGAACCAGCCGGGTCAAGGGACCGAGGCCGGCGACATGCAGGCCAATAACCGCGATCCATTGGGTCGTACGCCAGGTTCCGCGGGATCAATCTCGACCGACGACAACTTGCTGCAAGGCGAAGATGTATATCGTCGTGCGCGCGAGTTGCTGGATGAAATCCGCCGTAGGACCGGTGAACAGGATCGGCCTCAGATCGAGTTGGAATACCTCAAGCGATTGCTCGAAAGGTTCTAGTTCTGCCCTGCGCCCCCGGTCTGTGTCTCAAGCCAAAGGCGCGCTTGATCGACCAGTGAGACATATGATTTCAGCATCGGATCAGCCTGAGGAACCGCCTCGCTGATCTGAGTGGCATTGCCATAAATCAGAAACAGAATGACGCCGATGATAATGATCAAGGCAAAGCCACGCAGAAACCCACCGGATTTGCGGGCCGGAGCAACGGCTTCAGCTTCGTCCGATGTCAAGTCGCTGCGCAGACCCGAGTTGATCGCCTCAACATCCGGCAGCTCATCTTTCTGACCTGCGTCAGCGGCGGTTTCAGTGGCCGAGGGCCGTTTCGGTTTGACCTTGGGCTCTTCAGGCGGATCCAATGCCAGATCAGGTTGGCTTTCCAGATTGCTGCCTTCACGCTCGCGCAGCTCTGCCTCGCGTGCAGCCTCTTCCTTGAGGATGCTGGATACCGCCGGGTCTACGTTTCCAACACTCAATTCCTCGGGCGCATCGGGTTCTGGTGTGTCTTCTGCCTTAACCTTTTCTGGCTCGGCCTTGGCCGTATCGGGTTCTGGCGCATCCTCTGACTTATCATCTTCCGGTTCGGCAAAGGCTGCCTGGATTGCAGTCGCAGATTTCGCTTCCGGCTCTGCTTTGCTGGCGACTGGATACTTTTCCTGAAACCAGGTCTCTTCGCAAGCCGAGCATTGAACTTCGCGCCCGTCCTCGGGGATCACTTCGTCCGGGACTTCGTACTGGGCGCTGCAATTCGGACACGTTAAACGCATTCTGCCTCCTGGCCTTCAAGGCTGGCCTGATAATAGTTTTTTCAGGGATGATATTCCGTTAAGACCCAACAGCAAAGCGTGTTTTCGGTTTCGCGGGCCAAGTGTCGCCAATTGGCCCCGCCCAAGGCATTGAATCCACCGCTGCGCTCGGGCAAGAGGTGAGCAGAATAAAGGGGGCAGGCGTGATCGAGCTGGAGAATATCAGCTATACCTACGGCGGTGGTGAGTTGCTAAGCGATGTTTCGCTGCAATTACAGCCCGGATCGTTCCACTTTCTGACCGGGCCTTCGGGTGCGGGCAAGACCACATTGCTGAAACTCTGTTATGGCGCGTTGTTGCCAACCTCGGGCAGGTTGATGGCCTTTGGCGAGGATATCGCCCGCATGGACCGTGATCAGATGGCGCTGCTGCGCCGCCGAATTGGCGTGGTGCATCAGGATTGCCGATTTTTGGATCACATGACGCTGGCCGAGAATGTCGCGTTGCCGCTGATGGTCTCGGGGCGCTCTGAAAATGGGCAGCAGGACGATCTGACCGAACTGCTGGGCTGGGTCGGGCTTGGCAGCAGGCTTGAGGCGCACCCGCCTGAACTATCGGGGGGCGAACGCCAGCGTGCCGCATTGGCCCGCGCAGTCATCCTATCGCCCGATGTGGTGCTTGCGGATGAACCCACCGGCAATGTGGACTGGGAGATGTCGCAACGACTTCTGCGCCTGCTGGTTGAATTGAACAGGATGGGAAAAACCGTGCTGATCGCCACCCATGACCTAAGCCTGATCCGCGCCGCCAAAAGCCAGGTTCAGGCTCGCGTTCTGCGCATCGCGCAGCGCCGGGTGCAGCTTGCGGGGGCGGATCTATGAGCAAGGGCACGATCCGCAATTTGCTGCGCCGTGACAGCCGCGCCGACCGGGTGGTGCCACCCACGGGCTTTACCGCGCAATTGACCCTGTTCGTGTCTGGTGCAATGGCCTTTCTGGCGGTTTTTGCGCTGGCTCTTTCGTTAGCCTCGGGCCGTGTGGCGGATCGTTGGGCTTCAGAGTTGGCGGGGGCAGCGACCTTGCGGATCAATGCCCCTGCAGATCAACGTGCGGCGCAAACCGAGGCTGCTTTGAATGTCCTCCAGCAAACGCCGGGTGTGGCTTCGGCTCGCGCGTTGACGAGCGAAGAGCAGGCCACACTGCTGTCACCCTGGTTCGGACCGGACTTGCCTCTGGACACTTTACCAATCCCGCAGCTGATAGAGATTATCGAAGGTGAGCCGGGTCTTGATGCGGCTGGCCTGCGGCTGCGGCTAGGGGCTGAGGTGCCGGGCGCAGTGCTGGATGATCACACTCGCTGGCGCGAGCCATTGGTTGATGCGGCCAATTCACTGCGGCGTCTGGGCTGGATTTCGATCCTGCTGATCGGTGGCGCCACTGCCGCCATGATCACGCTTGCCGCCAACGCCTCGCTTGCCGCCAACGCGCAGATAATCGAGGTTCTGCGTCAGGTCGGCGCGCGGGACCGGTTCATCGCCGGAGCGTTCGTGCGCCGCTTTACGTTCCGGGCGCTGTTTGGGGCAGCGGTTGGCACCTTGCTGGGTATGACGGGTGTATTGTTGCTCCCTGAAGCCTCGGATGCGGGTGGTTTTCTCACTGGCCTTGGGTTTCAGGGTATCGGTTGGATCCTGCCCGTGCTGATCCCGGTATTGGGCGCGGCCGTTGCGTTTCTGGCCACATGGTCAGCCGCGCAGCGCAAGTTGAAGGAGCTTTCGTGATGTTCATGGCTATTCAATGGGTCCGGTCGCTGATCTTTATGATCACCATCTATGCCTGGATGCTGGTGCTGGGGCTTGTCTTTGCCCCCTATGCGCTGTTCGCCAAGCGTGGCGCATTGCGAGCATGCAAAACCTATGCGCGCACAACCAAGTGGTTGGCCCGCTGGATGGTTGGTATTCGCTGCGAAGTGCGCGGGGAAGTCCCACATGGCGAGGTTGTGATCGGCGCCAAGCACCAGTCGTTTCTGGACATCATCATAATCTTCGACGCCATCCCACACGGCAAATTCATCATGAAGCGAGAGCTTCTGTGGACGCCGGTAATCGGAATGTATGCGCGCCGTTTGGGATGTATCCCGGTCAATCGCGGCAAACGCGGGGCGGCGGTTGCGAAGATGGTCAAGGATGTTGCGCGCGAGTTCAGCGAACCCGGTCAGTTGGTGATCTACCCGCAAGGTACGCGCGTCGCGCCAGGGGTACACAAGCCTTACAAGGTTGGAACGGCGGTTCTGTATGAAGGGCTCGGGTTCCCGTGCGTGCCAGTTGCCACCAATGCGGGCGTCTTCTGGCCCAGAACCGGTGTCATGCGCAAGCCAGGCACCGCGATTGTCGATTTCCTCAATCCAATCGAACCCGGCGTTGCGCGGAATGCCTTTCTTGAGCAGCTGGAAAACGTGATTGAGACACGCTCGAACGAATTGATGAGAGAAGTGGGGTTTGACCCGGATGGAATTCGTTAAGGATATCACTGCCCTTGAGGCTCTGTATGGCACGCCCGGCGCAGCCTCCATACGCAAAGTGGCGCGGCGGCTAACACCGCTCTACCGCAAATGGATTATGGCCTCACGCCTGTGTGTCCTCAGCACCGTCGGCTCCGAAGGTGTCGATGGCAGCCCGCGTGGAGATGAAGGGCCAGTTGTGTTGGAACTGGACCAAGGCACCCTGGCACTGCCGGATTGGCGGGGAAACAACCGCTTGGATTCCCTGCGAAATATCGTACTCGATCCACGCGTCTCATTGTTGTTCATGGTGCCCGGTTCGAACAATGTGGTTCGGGTAAATGGGAACGCTCAACTGACTGATGATGAAGCCCTGCGCGCCCGGTTCGAAAAACACGGAAAACGCCCCGCAACCGTCATCGTAATCGAGATATCCGAGATTTACACACAATGCGAGCGCGCCCTGATCCGGGCCAGAACCTGGAGTGGCCACGATGAAAGCGAGGGCCTGCCGACGGCTGGCGAGATATTGTCGGAAATGACGTCAGGAGAGGAAGGCGGCGCGCAATATGATCAGGAATGGGGTGCCCGCGCCGCTAAAACCATGTGGTAGGCAAGGATGGCTCTGATTCAGCCGATCACCTCACCGATCAGCATCTGCGGTTTGACATTGGTGAAGTTTGGCAGATCGGCCAGGACAGGGCCTGCCTTTGACATAGCGTCGTTCATGGCGTCCTGATCTTCAAATATGATCGTTGCGATCGCGTAGTGACCCGCCGCCTCATCCGGGCCTCCCGCAATGCCTTTGGTTACGACCGTACGTTCGATATGTGACCCCATGTGCTCGCCGACAAGCGGAAGATGTGTGCCGACATAATAGTCGAAATCGAAATGTGTTTCTGTACCTATGGGATAGATCACCTGTAAACTGACGCTCATCTGACTTCCTTTCCAAAAGCAATGGAGTCAGTAAACCGCGTCTGATCACCTGCCGCAAATGGTTTTGAGCGACACGGGGTGCCGCTCAAGGAGACTAGGTAGAGGACCTGCTCAGGTTGGGTCAGCTGTGAATTGGCCCGTCACCACAGGCGAGCGCCGCCTCGCGCACTGCTTCGGAATAGGTCGGGTGAGCGTGACAGGTCAGGGCCAGATCTTCGGCTGATGCGCCGAATTCCATGGCGACGCAAACCTCGTGGATCAGGTCTCCGGCCGCGGGGCCGATGATATGCGCGCCCAGAATGCGATCGGTTTCTTTGTCTGCCAGAATCTTGACGAACCCGTCGGCTGCGAAATTCGCCTTGGCCCGGCCATTGCCCATGAACATGAACTTGCCGACCTTGTAGGCGCGGCCCTGTTCTTTGAGTGTCGCTTCGGTCTCACCCACATTGGCCACCTCGGGCCAAGTGTAGATGACCCCAGGAATAACACCATAGTTCACATGACCATGCTTGCCTGCAACCTGCTCGGCTGCGGCCATGCCCTCGTCTTCAGCCTTGTGGGCCAGCATCGGGCCTTCGGTCACGTCGCCGATGGCGTAGATGCCCGGCACGTTGGTCTGCCAATCACTGCCGACCTTGATCTGGCCGCGCGGGGTCATCTCGACGCCTAAAGCATCCAGCCCCAGACCCTCCGAATAGGGCTTGCGCCCGGTGGCCACCAGCACGGCATCAGCATCGATGACGTGCTCGCTGTCATCCTTGAGCAGCTTGTACGTTACCTTGGCTTTGGTCTTGGTGGCTTCGGTCTTTTGCACCGCAGCGCCCATGACGAACTTCAAACCCTGTTTCTTCAGGATGCGCTGGAAAGTCTTCTGAACCTCGGGGTCCATACCCGGCGTGATTTCCTTGAGGAATTCGATCACCGTCACCTCTGCGCCCAAACGGCTGTAGACCGAGCCCAATTCAAGCCCGATCACACCGGCACCGATCACAATCATTTTCTTGGGAACTTTGCCCAGAGACAACGCGCCAGTCGAAGTCACTACGACCTTTTCGTCAACCTCGACGCCGGGCAGCGCTGACGGCTCAGAACCCGACGCGATAATGATGTTCTTGGTCTCATGGACCTCATCACCAACCTCGACCTTGCCCGCAGCAGGGATTGAGCCCCAGCCTTTCAGCCAATCGATCTTGTTCTTCTTGAACAGAAACTCGATGCCCTTGGTGTTGCCATCGATGACCTCGTCCTTGTAGGCCTGCATCTGCTTCCAATCGACCGAAGGTGACTTCCCCTTCAAACCCATCTTTGCAAAGTTGTGTTCGGCTTCGTGCAACTGATGGCTGGCATGCAACAATGCTTTCGAGGGGATGCAGCCCACGTTCAGGCAAGTCCCACCCAGCGTCTCGCGCCCCTCGACAACTGCGGTTTTAAGGCCCAGTTGGGCGCAACGGATGGCGCAGACATAGCCGCCGGGTCCGGCGCCGATTACGATGACGTCATAATTTGCCATTACATTCTCCTAAATCGACCGGGTGATCCGGCAGCGTCCCGATCCGGTGTGGTGGGTCGGGTACCTATATTTCAAACGGGTTCCAGCAGCTTGATTGATATATGCGCAATGCCGCCGCGTTCGTGGTGCATCGCCAGTTCTTCGGACCCAAAAAAGGCTTTGGCCTTATCCAGATTCATAACCTCGAACATCGCTATCGCATGATCCCGCTGATCTGGATCGCGCCAGACATGCAGGTCGCGGATACCCGCGGCCTTGCGCATCGGTTGATCCTCGCGGAACACTTTCAGCCAGGCATCGAAATCGGCCACATCGGCTTGCCACAGTACATGAGTCGCCATCTTAAAGATCCATCAGCAGGCGACGCGGGTCTTCCAGCGCCTCTTTTACGCGGACAAGGAATGTCACAGCACCCTTGCCGTCCACAATACGGTGATCATAGGACAGCGCCAGATACATCATCGGGCGGATTTTGATCTCACCATTGATGACCATGGGACGATCCTGGATCTTGTGCATGCCCAGAATGCCCGATTGCGGCGGGTTCAGGATCGGTGAAGACATCAGCGAGCCGTAGACGCCTCCGTTCGAGATCGTGAAAGTGCCGCCCTGCATTTCCGCCATCGAGAGTTTACCATCACGGGCGCGCTTGCCCTTTTCGGCGATGGCTTTCTCGATCGCTGCGAAAGACATCGAGTCCGCATCCCGGATGACTGGAACCACCAGCCCTTGCGGCGTACCTGCGGCCACACCCATATGCACGAAGTTCTTGTAGACGATGTCATTGCCGTCGATCTCGGCATTCACTTCGGGCACTTCTTTCAGCGCATGACAGCAGGCCTTGGTGAAAAAGGACATAAAGCCCAGACGTACGCCATGCTTCTTCTCGAACTGGTCCTTGTACTGGTTGCGCAAGGCCATCACCTCAGTCATGTCCACCTCGTTATAGGTGGTCAGGATCGCGGCGGTGTTCTGCGCGTCCTTCAGGCGCTTGGCGATGGTCTGGCGCAGACGGGTCATGCGCACGCGCTCTTCGCGGCTCGCATCCTCGGCAGCCACAGGCGCGCGCGGAGCTTGGGCAGCGGGGGCGGGCACAGCCGCCGCAGGCGCTGGGGCCGTAGCTGCTGCAACTGCCTTTTCCACGTCTTCTTTCATGATACGACCATCGCGTCCGGTGCCAGTGACCTGATCCGCAGACAGACCAGCTTCGGCCATCGCTTTCTCAGCCGATGGAGCGTTGGACACGTCTTTACCGGTGCTGGCTGCAGCCGGAGCAGCGACGACCGCCACCGGAGCCGCTGCCGCACCTGCGGCTGCGCCCGAGATCACCGCCAATTTGGCAGAAGCATCGACCGTGCTGCCTTCAGGCGCAACGATTTCAGCCAGAACGCCTGCCGCCGGGGCAGGGACCTCGACCGAGACCTTGTCGGTTTCCAATTCGCACAGCATTTCATCCTGTGCAACGCTGTCGCCGACCTGTTTGAACCATGTCGAGACTGTAGCCTCGGTGACGGATTCACCCAATGTCGGCACCATCACATCTACACTGCCGCCTGATGCTGCGGGTGCCGCTGCCGCCGGGGCCGGGGCCGGGGCCGCCGCTGCCGGAGCAGGCGCAGCCCCTTCGCCCGCCGCAATCGTGGCAAGCAGGGCATCGACGCCCACGGTCTCACCTTCGGCTGCAACGATCTCACCCATCACGCCAGCAGCGGGTGAGGGCACCTCGACCGTGACCTTGTCGGTCTCAAGTTCACATAGCATCTCATCTACGGCGACTGCATCGCCGGGTTTTTTGAACCAAGTCGCAACGGTGGCTTCGGTGACAGACTCGCCCAGCGTGGGAACACGAACTTCAATCGTCATCGTTTACTTTCCTTCAATGCTCAGCGCTTCGTTCACCAGCGCTTCTTGTTGGGCTTTGTGTTGGCTGGCCAGACCCGTCGCGGGCGAGGCCGAAGTTGCGCGACCGGCATAGACCGGACGAGTGTGTTTTGCGCCAATGCGGGTCAGAACCCATTCGATATTGGGCTCAATAAAGGTCCAAGCCCCCTGGTTCTTGGGTTCTTCCTGACACCAGACCATCTCGGCCCCCTTGAAGCGCTCAAGCTCGTTGATCAGCGAATGCGCAGGGAAAGGATAGTATTGCTCGATCCGCATTAAGTAGATGTCGTCGATGCCGCGCGCATCGCGTTCCTCAAGCAGATCAAAATAGACCTTGCCCGAGCACATGACGACCCGCTTGATCTTGTCATCTGCCACCAGTTTAGTGTCCGAGTTGCCCTGTTGAGCATCATCCCACAGCACCCTATGGAAGCTCGAGCCTGTGGTGAATTCCTCGGCCTTGCTGACCGCCAGCTTATGGCGCAGCAGCGACTTCGGCGTCACCAGGATAAGCGGCTTGCGGAAGGTCCGGTGCAATTGACGGCGCAGGATGTGGAAATAGTTCGCAGGCGTTGTGCAGTTCGCCACGATCCAGTTGTCCTGACCGCACATCTGCAGGAACCGCTCAAGCCGTGCGGACGAGTGCTCGGGGCCTTGCCCTTCGAACCCATGTGGCAGCAGCGTGACCAGACCAGACATCCGCAGCCACTTCGATTCACCCGAACTGATGAACTGATCGAACATGATCTGCGCCCCGTTGGCGAAATCGCCAAACTGTGCCTCCCAGAGAACAAGCGCGTTGGGCTCGGCCAGTGAATAGCCATATTCGAACCCAAGCACCGCGTATTCGGACAGCATCGAGTCAATCACGTCATAATGTGATTGGCCCTTGCGGATATTGTTCAGCGGGTAATACCGTTCCTCGGTTTCCTGATGGACAAATCCGGAATGGCGTTGGCTGAACGTGCCACGCGTCGCGTCCTGTCCGGCCAAACGTACAGGGTAGCCTTCGGTCAGCAGAGAGCCAAACGCCAGAGCCTCGCCCGTTGCCCAGTCAAAGCCGGTTCCGTTTTCGAACATCTGTTTCTTGTGGTCCAGCAACCGGCCCACGGTTTTGTGCATCGCAAAACCTTCGGGGGCGCTGGTCAGAGCAGTGCCGATCTCGGCCAGCGTCTCTGGTGTAATTGCGGTTTCACCGCGCATGTATTCGTCTTTGTGCTTGTCCAGATGCGACCAGCGCCCATCCAGCCAGTCGGCTTTGTTTGGCTTGTAGTCTTTCCCGGCATCGAACTCTTCATTCAGATGTGCCTGAAAGGCCGCCTTCATGTCTTCAATCTCGCCTTCGGGGATAAGCCCGTCCCTGACAAGGCGCTCGGTATACAACGACAACGTGGTCTTATGCGTCTTGATCTTCTTGTACATGATCGGGTTGGTGAACATGGGCTCGTCACCCTCGTTGTGACCAAACCGGCGGTAGCAGAAGATATCCAGCACCACGTCCTTGTGGAACTTCTGGCGGAACTCGGTCGCCACCTTGGCGGCATGCACCACCGCCTCGGGGTCGTCGCCATTCACGTGGAAGATCGGAGCCTCAACCATCAGCGCGATATCCGTGGGATAAGGGCTGGAACGGCTGAAATGTGGCGCGGTGGTGAAACCGATCTGGTTGTTTACCACGATATGCATGGTGCCGCCGGTCTTGTGCCCTTTCAGACCCGACAGGCCGAAGCCTTCGGCCACAACACCCTGTCCGGCAAAGGCCGCATCACCGTGCAGGAGGATGCCCATCACCTTGGTGCGGTCTTCGTCGTTCAACTGGTCCTGCTTGGCGCGGACCTTACCCAGAACCACCGGGTTCACCGCCTCAAGGTGGCTTGGGTTTGCGGTCAGCGACAGGTGAACGCTATTGCCATCGAACTCTCGGTCGCTTGACGCGCCGAGGTGATATTTCACGTCGCCTGATCCATCCACGTCTTCGGGCTTGAAGCTGCCGCCCTGAAACTCGTTGAAGATCGCGCGATAGGGCTTGCCCATCACGTTGGCCAGAATGTTCAATCGGCCCCGGTGGGGCATGCCGATCACGATATCGCTGAGGCCCAAGGCACCGCCGCGCTTGATGATCTGTTCCATTGCGGGGATCAGCGCCTCGCCACCGTCCAGACCGAACCGCTTGGTGCCCATGTATTTCACATGCAGGAATTTCTCGAACCCCTCGGCCTCGACCATCTTGTTCAGGATCGCCTTGCGGCCTTCCTTGGTGAAGGCGATTTCCTTACCGAACCCCTCGATGCGTTCTTTCAGCCACGCGGCCTCTTCCGGGTTCGAGATATGCATGTATTGCAGCGCGAAGGTGCCGCAATAGGTCCTCTTCACAATCTCGACGATTTGGCGCATGCTGGCCATCTGCAGGCCCAGCACGTTGTCAATAAAGATCGGTCGATCCATGTCAGCATCGGTGAACCCGTAGGTCTTCGGGTCCAGCTCGGGATGCGTACTGGCGGCGCGCATGCCCAGCGGGTCCAGATCAGCTGCCAGATGTCCCCGGATACGATAGGCCCTGATCAGCATCAGCGCCCGCAGGCTGTCCAGCACCGCGCGCTTGATCTGGTCATCGCTGACCTCAACACCCTTGGCCGCCGCCTTGTCCTTGATTTTGTTGCCCGCTGCTTTGGCGTCGATCTCGGCCCACTCGCCAGTCAACGCACCCGTCAGATCATCGGCAGGCATCGGAGGCCAATCGCTGCGCGCCCACGAAGGGCCCTCGGCCTCGCGCTGCACATCCGGCGCGTCATCGCCCATGGCCTTGAAGAACTCGACCCAGGCTGCGTCGACCGCACCGGGGTTCTTGGTGTACTGGGCATAAAGCTGCTCCAGATATTCGGCATTATGCCCCTGCATGAAGCTTGAGGCATGAAAGGCGGTGTTGGGCGAGTGTTCGGTCATTGGGCTACCTCATATGGGTTGGGACCGTATTGGTTGGTGCCTGGTTCGCTGGGGCGGGTCAGCCACCACAGAACCAGGAGGGGCGACACAAACAGGACAAGAAGTGTCGGAATGACAATAAGAAGAGTTGCGCGGGTGAACAGGATATCCAACGTGCCGCCATGGAACTGGCTGGCAAGGCCGATGCCAAAGATCAGGACGGCAAGCGCACCAAGTATCAGCAGGATCGGCAGCAGAGCATAAAGCCCGCTGCGCCCGGTATCATGCATCCGCCGCCATGCAACGGCCAGATGCGGGAAGAAGACAATCAGGCTGACGATGCTTTGGACCGGGCCTGTTGAGGTGGCCGTGACGGATTTGGATGTTTCGGTTTCAGTCACTGCGACCTGAGTGAAGAACTGCCAGTCGATGATCCCGGCAATGATGCTCCAGATCACGATGAACAGGAAAAAAAACCAGTATTCGGGCCGCGAGGCACGGCCCGAAAAGGTGAAAAACTTGGAGAAACAGGTTTTAATGGCTTCGCCGAAAGTCATGTTTACCGCTCCTCCCAAAGCAGTCAAATTCTGGTCAACCGATGGCTTCCAGCACAGCCTCACCCAGCTGCGCCGGGCTTTCGGCCACGACGATACCAGCCGAGCGCATGGCTTCGATCTTGTCCTCGGCGCCACCTTTGCCGCCGGCGACGATGGCGCCCGCGTGGCCCATGCGGCGGCCAGGAGGGGCCGTGCGGCCCGCGATGAACCCTGCCGTGGGCTTCTTGCGGCCTTTCTTGGCCTCATCCGCAAGGAACTGCGCAGCTTCTTCCTCGGCCGAGCCACCGATTTCACCGATCATGATGATCGACTCGGTTTCGTCATCAGCCAGGAACCATTCCAGCACGTCGATATGCTCGGTCCCTTTGATCGGGTCGCCGCCGATGCCCACGCAGGTGGACTGGCCCAGACCTACATCGGTGGTCTGCTTGACGGCCTCATAAGTCAGGGTGCCCGAACGCGACACAACGCCGACCGAGCCGCGCTTGTGGATGTGGCCGGGCATGATGCCGATCTTGCAGGCGTCGGGCGTGATGACACCGGGGCAGTTCGGGCCGATCAGGCGCGAGTTCGATCCTTCCAGCGCACGCTTCACCTTCATCATGTCCAGAACCGGGATACCTTCGGTGATGCAAACGATCACTTCCATCTCGGCATCAATCGCTTCGAGGATCGAGTCAGCCGCAAACGGCGGCGGCACGTAGATCACGCTGGCATTGGCTTCGGTCACATGCTTGGCCTCGTGGACCGAGTTGAACACTGGTAGACCCAAGTGCTCCATCCCGCCTTTGCCTGGTGTCACGCCGCCGACCATCTTGGTGCCATAGGCGATTGCCTGTTCGCTGTGGAATGTGCCCTGCGAGCCGGTAAAGCCCTGACAGATCACTTTGGTATTTTCGTCGATGAGGACTGCCATCTGGCGTTCTCCTTTATACGGCAGGCTTCTGCCCGCCAAAATCTTGGGAAAGGCGGGCTGAAGCCCACCCTACGGGATGACACTCAGCCTTTGACGGCCTTCACGATTTTCTCGGCACCGTCTTTCAGGTTGTCCGCTGCGATCACATCGAGGCCCGAGGTGTTGATGATCTCTTTGCCTTTCTCGACATTCGTGCCTTCCAGACGCACGACCAGCGGGACCTGCAGGCCCACCTCTTTCACCGCGGCAACGACGCCCTCGGCAATCACATCACAGCGCATGATGCCGCCGAAGATGTTGACCAGAATGCCTTTGACGTTCGGATCCGAGGTGATGATCTTGAACGCCTCGGTCACTTTCTCTTTGGTCGCGCCACCGCCAACATCCAGGAAGTTGGCAGGCTCGGCACCGTAAAGCTTGATGATGTCCATCGTGGCCATCGCAAGACCGGCACCGTTGACCATGCAGCCGATCTCACCGTCCAGCGCGATGTAGTTCAGGTCGTATTTGGACGCTTCCAGTTCCTTGGGGTCTTCCTCGGTCGTGTCGCGCAACTCGGCAATATCCGGGTGGCGGTATACCGCGTTACCATCAAAGCCGACTTTTGCGTCCAGTACTTTCAGGTCGCCCTTGTCCGAGACGATCAGCGGGTTGATCTCCAGCATCTCCATGTCCTTCTCGACGAAGGCATTGTAGAGCTGGTTCATCAGCTTGACGCATTGTTTGACCTGCGCGCCTTCCAGTCCCAACGAGAACGCGATGCGGCGGCCGTGATAGGGCTGATAACCAGTGGCGGGATCAACCGAGAAGGACAGGATTTTCTCAGGCGTCGCAGCGGCCACCTCTTCGATGTCCATGCCGCCTTCGGTCGAGCATACGAATGAGATACGGCTGGTCTGGCGGTCCACCAGCAGGGCCAGGTAAAGTTCACGTTCGATGCCCGAACCGGCTTCGATGTAGATGCGGTTCACCTGCTTGCCTGCGGGGCCGGTCTGATGGGTGACCAGCGTGCGGCCCAGCATCTTTTTGGCTTCTTCGGCGGCTTCTTCCACCGATTTGGTCAGACGGACACCGCCTTTTTCACCGGCGTCGGCCTCTTTAAAGGAACCCTTGCCGCGACCACCCGCGTGGATTTGCGCCTTGACGACCCAAAGCGGCCCGTCCAATTCACCGGCTGCGGTTTTGGCTTCCTCGGCGCGCAGAACTGCGCGACCATCGGAGACCGGAGCGCCATAGCTGCGAAGAAGCGCTTTGGCTTGATATTCGTGAATGTTCATCGAAATTGTCCCGTCTGACTACGATTACACCGTTATAGGGGTGTCTAAGCGCCAAAATTAAAGAGTTTTTTGACCGGTCACGGGAAATTGTCGAAGATTTTCAGTATTTGTGATCACAGGTTTTTGGGGTGTGATCACAAAAAATGCGGGGCGTGGAAATTGATTCGATGATCCGGGATCATGCCCACAAAACACATTCATAGATGAGTTTTGCGACGTTTGCGCGAACATCTTTTAGCCAGCTTGGCACCGTGTAAAAGAAAACCGGCCCGTGAAGAGGGCCGGTTCATTGGTTCTAGGGTTCGTGACTTAGGCCAGCGAGCTGTCGATGCCCTTGCATGCTTCGATCAGGCCCTTAACGGCATTGACCGAATTGTCGAAACCGGCCTGTTCTTCTTCGTTCAGCTTGATGTCGACGACGCGCTCGATACCACCTGCACCGATTACGGTAGGCACGCCGACATACATGCCGTCGACACCCAGTTCGCCGTTGCAATAGGCAGCACAGGGCAGAACGCGCTTCTGATCTTTCAAATAGGCTTCGGCCATTTCGATCGCCGAAGTCGCCGGTGCATAGAAAGCCGAGCCGGTCTTCAGCAGGCCAACGATTTCTGCGCCGCCGTCACGGGTGCGCTGAACGATGGCGTCCAGTTTTTCCTGCGTGGTCCAGCCCATCTCAACCAGATCGGGCAGCGGGATACCGGCAACGGTCGAGTAGCGTACCGAAGGCACCATCGTGTCGCCATGGCCGCCCAGAACAAAGGCGGTGACGTCGCGCATGGACACATTGAACTCTTCCGACAAGAAGTGTGCGAAACGGCCCGAGTCCAGAACGCCCGCCATGCCGCAGACTTTGTTGTGCGGCAGGCCCGAGAATTCACGCAGCGCCCAAACCATCGCGTCCAGCGGGTTGGTGATGCAGATGACGAACGCATCCGGAGCGTTTGCGGCGATGCCTTCACCGACCGATTTCATGACCTTCAGGTTGATGCCCAGCAAGTCGTCGCGGCTCATGCCCGGCTTGCGCGGCACGCCAGCGGTGACGATGCAGACGTCGGCACCGGCGATATCCTCATAGGACTGGGTGCCTTTCAGCTTGGCGTCGAAGCCTTCCGAGGGACCGGATTCGGCGATGTCCAGCGCCTTTCCTTCCGGGGTGCCTTCGGCGATGTCGAACAGCACGACGTCACCAAGTTCTTTCATTGCAGCGAGGTGGGCGAGCGTGCCGCCGATCTGACCTGCGCCGATCAGCGCGATCTTGGGTCTGGCCATTTGGAATATCTCCGGTCGGTTTTGAAATCGCGGTTGTGCTAGTCGCAAAAGCGGCGTCACGCAAGCCTTCTGCGGCGCGGCATGCCACCGCATACCGTTTGCACCCACCCCGCCGATTGCGCTAAACCGCCTGTGAATCATGCATATTTCCGGGGTGCCTGATGTTCGAGATGAACCTGATGTTTTTTGCAGTGGCGATCCCGGCGGTGATCTTCGCGGGCATCTCGAAAGGTGGGTTCGGCTCGGGAGTGGCGTTTGCATCTTCGTCGATTCTGGCTCTGATACTGACGCCAGGACAGGCGCTAGCGCTAATGCTACCGATACTGATGGTGATCGATCTGGCGACGTTAAAGCCGTATTGGAAACGCTGGAGCTGGCCGGATTCGCGCCTTCTGATGTTGGGCGCAGTACCCGGTATCGCGCTGGGCGCGTGGCTTTATCGTGCGACGGATGACGATCTGCTACGTCTGTTGATTGGCGGAATATCGGTCGGTTTCGTGATCTGGCACGTTGCCCAGACCAGAGGCTGGGTACGGGGTTTTGCCAACCGGTTGCCTCCATCGGCGGGCCTGTTTGCCGGGCTTATCGCCGGATTCACCAGCTTTGTCAGCCATGCGGGCGGCCCACCCGCCGCCGTGTACCTGCTGTCACAACGCCTGACGAAAACCGAATTTCAAGCCTCGACCGTGCTGGTCTTCTGGGTAATCAACGCCGTCAAATTCGTGCCCTTCGCCTATCTGGGCCTCTTCACCTGGCACACAGCCTTGGCAGACCTCTTGCTGACCCCGTTTGCGATCCTCGGGGCCTGGCTGGGCGTCCGGGCGCATTTCATGCTCTCCGAACGATTGTTTTTCAACATTGCCTACGTCTTGCTGACCCTGACGGGAAGCAAACTTATTTGGGATGCACTGGTTTAGGCGTTGGGCGGCAATGCTTCGGCCAGTGTTTCATAAGACTGGCCTGAGGCGATCAGGCAGGTCACGCCCTCAGGCAAGGTCACAACAATGGTCCAGCTGCCGGTTTGGTCCGAGGCAAAAACCTCCATCACCGCTCCCCGACGCGCAATACCGATGCCTCGTCGGGTTTCGCCATATGACTTTGTCAATCGCTTGATCACGTCTTCGCGTGGCGCACAATTCTGTGCGCTGACTTGTTGCGCTGCCAGTACCATGATGCCCAAGCCAATCGTCATTTTCAGCATAATCGTTTTCATTGGTCACCCCTTTCAAGCTCTTCCTCAAAGCAGCGTGCCGTAGGCAAAAGGACATCGCGTTAAGGCAACGCACGTTGCGCAGCGCAGGAAATGCTGCGCTGCGGCGATTTTGTTCTTGAACTTTCCGTCAAAAAATGCCCCATTCCGCGCAACATTATTTCAATGGGAGAGTCCAGTGGACCCGCGCCAACGCCCCTATCGCTCGGTACTATACATCCCCGGCTCGCGTGAACGCGCGCTTGATAAGGCCCGCACATTGCCGGTGGACGCCATCATCTTTGATCTTGAAGACGCGGTTGCGGCTGATGAGAAAGAGAACGCGCGCGAGACCCTCAAGGCGGCTTTGGCCGCCGGAGGCTATGGTGCTCGGGTCAAGATTGTGCGGATCAACGGGCTTGATACCGAATGGGGGCGCGCGGATGCCGAAGCCGTGCGCGAGATGGATGCAGATGCCGTTCTGTTGCCAAAGGTGAGTTCTGCTGCGGATGTGGATGCGCTGACCTCAATCACCGGAGACCTGCCGATCTGGGCGATGATGGAGACGCCGCGCGGGATGCTGAACGCAGCCGAAATTGCCGCACATCCGCTGATGGCAGGCTTTGTCATGGGGACCAACGATCTTGCGAAAGAGCTTCAGACGCGCTTCCGCCCCGACCGTTTGCCGATGATGACCTCGCTTGGCCTGTGCCTGTTGGCGGCCAAGGCAGAGGGGCTGATCATCGTCGATGGCGTCTACAATGCCTTCAAGGACACCGACGGTCTGGCCGCCGAGTGTGCCCAGGGACGCGACATGGGCTTTGATGGCAAAACCCTGATCCACCCGGCCCAGGTCGACATCGCAAACTCCGCCTTTGCCCCTTCCGAGGATGAGATTGATCTGGCTCGCCGTCAGATTGCCGCTTTCGAGGAAACCGAGTCGCAGGGGCAGGGGGTCGCCGTTGTCGATGGCAAGATTGTTGAAAACCTACACGTTGTAACTGCCCGCGAAACTCTGGCAAAAGCAGAGGCGATAGTAGCTTTGCAAGCGGGGTAAGCCAGTATGGGCTTTGTTCTTCTGATCCTTGGTGTGGCACTTTGGTGGGCCGCACATCTTTTTAAGCGCGCGATGCCGGAACGACGTGCCGCCATGGGCGACGCGGGCAAGGGCGTCGTGGCGCTCGCCTTGGTGGCCTCGGTATTGTTGATGATCTTCGGTTATCGCATGACCGATTTCATATATGTCTGGGCGCCGCCAACCTTTCTGATTCACGTCAACAACCTGCTGGTGTTGATCGCGTTCTATCTGGCCAGCCCTGCGGGAACCAAAGGTCGCCTGTTGAACAAGGTCCGTCACCCCATGCTGGGTGGCTTTAAACTCTGGGCCTTTGCGCACCTGTTGGTGAACGGTGATCTGGCCTCGATCATCCTGTTTGGTGGCTTGCTGGCCTGGGCGATTGTCGAAGTGATCGTGATCAACAAATCCGAACCAGACTGGGCGCCGGGCGAACCCGGCACATACGGCAAAGATGCAATGTTCTTTGTGGGCTCCATCGTGCTGCTGGGCGTTGTGGGCTATATTCACGGGCTGGTTGGTCCGTCTCCGTTTGGTGGATAAGGGGCCTAATCAATGGCGAAACTTTATCGTTTGTTGACCGAGGAAGACACATCAGCCTTCTGCCACAAGGTCTCGGACGCGTTGGCAAAGGGATGGGAGCTTTATGGCGACCCGTCCTATGCCTTTGACGCCGCAAATAACGTGATGCGTTGCGCGCAGGCTGTGACCAAAGAGGTCGCCGCTGATTACACCCCCGACATGAAACTGGGACAGCAATAATGGCAAAAACCAATCCGGGTAACTTTTTCGAGGATTATTCAGTCGGGCAGATCCTGCATCACGCCGTGCCGCGCACGGTGACGGATGGCGAGCGCGCGCTTTATCACGCGCTCTATCCCGCGCGACACGCACTCTATTCCTCGGATGAGTTCGCCCGGAATTGTGGCCTGCCGCAAAGTCCGATTGACGATCTGGCGGCCTTCCATGTGGTGTTCGGTAAAACGGTTCCCGATATCTCGCTGAATGCAGTCGCCAATCTGGGTTATGCCGAAGGGCGCTGGCTGCAACCGGTCTACCCCGGTGATACGCTGCGCGCTGAATCTGAGGTGATCGGCCTCAAGCAGAACTCGAATGGCAAAACCGGTGTGGTCTGGGTCCGTACCCGCGGGCTGAACCAGCGCGACGAAGTGGTGATCGAGTATGTTCGCTGGGTCATGGTGCGCAAATCAAACCTCGATGCGCCTGCACCAGAGACGGTGGTGCCCAATCTGAAAAAGGCGCTTGATGTCAGCGATCTGGTGGTACCACAGGGGCTCGATTTCTCGAAATACAATTTTGTACAATCCGGCGAAAACCACCGCTGGGATTCGTACAACACGGAAGAAACGATTGATCACGTCGATGGCGTGACCGTCGAAGAGGCCGAGCACATGCTGGCCACCCGCCTGTGGCAGAACACCGCCAAAGTGCATTTCGACCTCACCTTCCGACCAGAGGGACGGTTGATCTATGGCGGCCACGTTATCTCAATGGCGCGTACCTTGTCGTTTAATGGCCTGGCGAATGCGCAGATGATCGTTGGTCTGAACGGAGGTGCCCACGCCAACCCTTGTTTCTCGGGCGATACGATCAAAGCCTGGTCCGAGGTTTTGGACAAGGCCGAGACCGGAACTCCCGGAATCGGTGCCATCCGCTTGCGCCTTGTTGCGACCAAAGGCGGCGAGCCCTTCGTTCTGCGCAATGACGAGGGGAGATATCTTCCTAACGTTCTGCTAAATTTGGATTATTGGGCTCTTATGCCGATGTAGCCAATGCCTTCTGGCGGCTGACATTCAAGTGATCACGGTCCGCGAAATCCATGCTACGCTTGGCGCATGATGATGTTTCGTTCGCTCGCCGCCAGCCTGTATCTGGCATCTCAGGCTTATGCTTGTGATTTGGCTCTGGCCTTGGCCGTAGACGTTTCAGGCTCGGTTGATTCCGAGGAATATCGTATCCAAATGGACGGTCTTGCCGCAGGTCTGCGGGACCCGATCGTATCCGAGGCCTTGGTGCGCGGACAGGCTCGGCTGATGCTTGTGCAATGGACAGGCAGTTCTCGCCAGAGGATCACGATCCCCTGGACCCGGATCGATAGTTTTAACACCTTGGACAGTTTTGCTGATCAGGTCGCAGCTGATCCTCGTGTCTGGCGTAACTTCTCAACTGCGATAGGTGAGGCGCTCGATATGACGGTTGCCAGCTTTGACGACGTGCCCGAATGCGAAAGGCATCTTATTGATCTTTCGGGCGACGGAATTTCGAATGAAGGAATCGAGCCGTCGACCATCCACGCCAAACTGCGGGATCGCGGCATCACCGTGAACGCGATCGCGATTGAAGAAAGTGAACCCGATCTGACAGCCTATTTCTTCGAGAACGTCATCGTTGGCGAGGGGGCCTTTGTCGTCTCTGCAGCAGGCTTCGCGGATTATCCCGAACGTATTCGCAAGAAGCTTTTACGCGAGGTGACACAGCAGACTGCAGGGCTGACGCCGCTCCAATAATAGATTCGTGATCACATTGCTTTTTCATTGAAAACGCTAACATTGGCGGTATCGAATGTGATTTGTGATCACGAGAATATTTTGTGTGATCACAAACGCGGCTTATCAGCGATTTTGCGTTAAATTTACTGGATTTTGCACCTGCAGCGCGTGACAGAGTCGTAAAAAACAGTAAAACGTTCGGTAGCCAACCGAAAAGGAGCCAACATGGCCGATGTAAATCGAGGCAACCGCCCGCTTTCTCCACATTTGACGATCTATCGTCCACAGATGACGTCCATATCTTCGATTATGGTGCGCATCACGGGTCTTGCGTCTTTTGGTTTGGCTTTGTTGGTCGTCTGGTGGTTACTTGCTGCGGCCACATCGGAAAGCGCCTTTGAGCTGATCAATGGATTGATGACCAGTTTCCTGGGTGATCTGATCATGTTCGGCGCGGCTTGGGCCATTTTCTATCACATGCTGGGCCGTTTGCGGCACGTCATCTGGGATCTGGGATATTGCGTGAATGTTGAAGTGTCCGAGAAGATGGGCATTGGCATGTTCGTGCTGGCAACTGTTCTGGCTCTGATCACGGCCGTAGCGCTTTAAGGGGAGGTTCGCGATGCAGTTTCTCACAGACCGTAAACGCGCGCAGGGCATGGGGGCCGGACGTGCAGGTACACATCACCACTGGCAAATGATGCTCAGCTCGGCGGCATTGGTCATCCTTGTTCCGCTGTTTGTATTTACCTTCGGGCACGCCCTAGGTGGAACCTACGAAGAGGCTCTGGCCTATTACAGCCGCCCGTTCCCGGCGATTATCATGGGTCTGACACTGGTTGTTGTCGTCCCGCATTTGTTGCGCGAAGCCCAGGAAGCGATTGAGGACTACGTGCATGGCGTCGCGGAAAAGCTGGCGCTGATGGCAGCGCAGGCCTTTGCATACACACTGATTGCTGCGGGTCTCTTTGCGCTCGCGCGTCTGGCTCTCGGATATGCGCAGTAAGGAACAAGAACAATGACAGCAGCATATGAATACGAAACCCACGAATATGACGTGGTGGTTGTCGGTGCCGGTGGCGCGGGTCTGCGTGCAACATTGGGCATGGCCGAGCAGGGTTTGCGCACCGCTTGCGTGACGAAGGTATTCCCGACCCGGTCACACACAGTGGCCGCCCAAGGCGGCATTGCGGCGTCCTTGTCGAATATGGGGCCAGACCATTGGCAGTGGCACATGTATGACACCGTCAAGGGCTCGGACTGGCTGGGTGACACCGATGCGATGGAATACCTCGCGCGTGAAGCACCCAAAGCTGTATATGAGCTAGAACATTACGGAGTGCCATTCAGCCGGACCGAAGAAGGCAAGATCTATCAGCGCCCATTTGGTGGCCACACCACCGAATTTGGCGAAGGCCCCGCTGTGCAGCGGACCTGTGCCGCCGCCGACCGGACCGGTCATGCGATCCTGCACACGCTGTATGGTCAGTCGCTGAAGAACAACGCTGAGTTCTACATCGAGTATTTCGCCATTGATCTGATAATGTCTGAGGACGGACAGTGTCAGGGTGTCGTGTGCTGGAAGTTGGACGACGGCACGATGCACGTCTTCAACGCCAAGATGGTTGTTCTGGCGACCGGCGGCTATGGCCGCGCCTATTTCAGTGCAACCTCGGCACATACCTGCACCGGCGACGGTGGTGGTATGGTGGCCCGCGCGGGTCTTGCACTGCAGGATATGGAATTTGTTCAGTTCCACCCAACCGGCATCTACGGATCGGGCTGCCTGATCACCGAAGGTGCACGTGGTGAAGGCGGATACCTAACCAACTCGGAAGGCGAGCGATTCATGGAGCGCTATGCGCCTCAGTACAAAGACCTCGCGCCGCGCGACTACGTTAGCCGTTCAATGACCATGGAAATTCGCGAAGGGCGCGGACATGGTGACAACGGCGACCACATCCACCTGAACCTCAGCCATTTGCCAGCCGAAGCTTTGGCGGAACGCCTACCGGGCATTTCAGAATCTGCGCGCGTCTTTGCAGGGGTTGATGTTACCAAGGAACCGATCCCGGTTCTGCCGACCGTGCACTACAACATGGGCGGTATCCCGACGAACTATTGGGGTGAAGTTCTGAACCCGACAGCCGACAACCCAACCGCCGTGGTCCCTGGTCTGATGGCTGTGGGCGAGGCCGGGTGTGCCTCGGTTCACGGGGCAAACCGTCTTGGTTCAAACTCGCTGATCGACCTCGTGGTCTTTGGCCGCGCTGCGGCGATCCGAGCGGGCAAAGTTGTGGATGCCGACGCGTCGAACCCGGTTCTGAACCAGGCCTCTGTCGATAAGGCGTTTGACAGGTTCGATGCGGCGCGCAACGCCAGCGGTGCAATTCCAACCGCAGATCTGCGGCTTGAGATGCAGCGCACCATGCAAGAGGACGCGGCGGTTTTCCGCACCTCGAAGACCATGGCTGAGGGCGTCGAGAAGATGACTGCGATCGCCGCCAAGATGAATGATCTGAAGGTTTCTGACAGATCGTTGGTCTGGAACAGCGATCTGATGGAGACGCTCGAGCTTACCAACCTGATGCCAAGCGCGCTCGCCACCATCGTTGGTGCCGAAGCGCGTAAGGAATCCCGCGGTGCGCACGCCCATGAAGATTTCACCGAGCGCGACGATGAGAACTGGCGCGTCCACACGGTCAGCCGTGTCGATGGCAACAAAGTAGAGCTTAGCTACCGTCCGGTTATCGTTGATCCGCTGACGACCGAAGACGAAGGCGGCATCAGCATGAAAAGAATCGCGCCCAAGGCGCGGACGTTCTAAGGAGAGGAACTTATGGTACAACTGACCCTCCCCAAGAATTCCCGGATCACCACCGGTAAAACCTGGCCCAAGCCCGATGGCGCGACCAATGTGCGCAAATTCCAGATCTATCGCTGGAACCCGGATGATGGCCAGAACCCGCGTGTCGATACCTATTTCGTCGACATGGACACTTGCGGCCCGATGGTTCTGGACGCGCTGATCAAGATCAAAAACGAGATTGACCCAACCCTGACTTTCCGCCGGTCCTGCCGCGAGGGCATCTGTGGTTCCTGCGCGATGAATATCGACGGGATCAACACGCTGGCCTGTATCTATGGCATGGATGAGATCAAGGGCGACGTGAAAATCTATCCGCTGCCTCATATGCCAGTGGTCAAGGACCTGATCCCTGATCTGACTCATTTCTACGCCCAACACGCCTCGATCATGCCGTGGTTGGAGACTAAGACCAATCGTCCGGCAAAAGAGTGGAAGCAATCCATCGAAGACCGCAAGAAATTGGATGGTCTCTATGAATGTGTGATGTGTGCCAGTTGCTCGACCTCGTGCCCCAGCTACTGGTGGAACGGCGACCGCTATCTCGGCCCTGCCGCGCTGTTGCATGCTTACCGCTGGATCATCGACAGTCGGGATGAGGCCACCGGTGAGCGTTTGGACGAGCTGGAAGATCCTTTCAAGCTGTATCGCTGCCACACCATCATGAACTGCGCCAAGACCTGTCCCAAGGGTCTGAATCCGGCCAAAGCGATTGCAGAAATCAAGAAGATGATGGTGGACCGCGCGGTCTGATCACGCACCAAAACAAAGCACTTGCCGGGTTGCGGCAAGTGCATGCCGCCTCTGCAAAACTATGCGATGCGCTTGTACGAGCGCGGATCTAAAGTTGGCGCAGGGAGGAGTGATGAGTTCGAAAAGAGGTCACTCCGATGAACATGCAAAACCAAAAACACGACGCGGCCAAAGCGTTGGAATTTCTGGAGCAAGCTTGGGCCTATTATACGCCCGAGCCCAAAGTTCCGGCCAAAGACGAAACACCAGAATTGTTTGAATATGCGAACGCGGCGTAACCGTGTCGCGCGGGCTTGAAAATTACGACACAATAGGCAATGCAGAGCTATGCCCGTTCTATTGCTTCTGCTCGCCGCTGGCGTTTTTGCCTATTTTTTCTGGCGGTCCCGCACGTCGTCTCTGACGCGCGACTGCAGGTGGCGGCAACATCGAAGCGAGGGCCAGTGGCGCTGTGCTTACTGTGGCGCGGTGTCAAAATCTGACGTTGAGCCCACGCAGTGTCTGAAAGGGCAATAGCTGCTGTTGGGGGTTTCCCACCGGGCCGAACTGCGCCACTCTCGGCCCATGTCAGAATCTCGGAATACTCCCCGCCCACCCATGGATGCAGATGCGCGCCGCGCGATTGCGCCCGTTATTTGCTACCCGAATGAAGGGCTACCAAAACCCGATCTAGGGCTCTATCAAACTGCGCGTGATACAGCGCACAAAACGGGTGAGGTGTTGGTGCCACCGCGAGATGCGCAATGCTTTGAGGTGCCTGCAGGACATTTCTTTCGGATCACTTCTGTTGAAGGATCGCAAGTTGGCGATCTAAACCTGTGGAACCTCAACGACCTTTCCGAGCGGTTCTATTCCGGCAAGACGCGCGCGTTGCATGGCACACATATCACCGTGGGTGAGCGCATGTGGTCGAGCTTTCCACATATGCGACCGATGGCGACAATCATTGCAGATACGCTGGGGTGGTACGGAATCGATGATTTCGGCGGGTCGGTGCACGATGTGATCGGGACCCGATGTGATCCCTATACCGGTAATCTGCTAACTGGATCCCAGTACCATCACTGTTGCCATTCGAATCTGACACGCGCGCTGGCGGATCATTTGGGCGTCTCTTTGGCCGAAGCCGAGCCTTCGGTACATGATGTATTGAACGTGTTCATGTGCACCGGTTTCACGCGTGATACCGGGCAGTATTTCATGAAAGCCTCACCTGTCCGTCCGGGAGACTATCTTGAGTTTTTCGCCGAGATTGACCTGCTGGGAAATCTAAGCGCGTGCCCGGGCGGTGATTGCTCGTCCGAGCATTCATCGGATACCGCAGCCTGTTATCCCCTGCTGGTAGAAACCTTTGCCCCGGCTGAAGGTGCGCTTGAGGGATGGCGCAGCCCCGCGCGCAACGGATATGACCGCACGCACGGGCTCTAGATATCGCGCAATTCAGCTGTCCGGGAACGCCGCCTGCAGCGCGATTTCGACCATATCGCCAAAACTGCTTTCTCGGTCCGAGGAGGGCAGGGCTTCGCCGGTCAGCAGGTGGTCCGAGACTGTCAGTACCGCCAATGCGCGGCATTTGTGACGCGCGGCAAGGATGTAAAGCTCTGCCGCTTCCATCTCGACACCCAAAATACCGTGCCGAACCATTTGTTCGTTCAGGTCCGGGCGTTCGTCATAAAAGACATCGGATGAATAGATGCCGCCAACATGGGTTGGCGTACCTTTGGCTTGTGCAGCCAATGCTGCAGACTGCAAAAGACCCCAATCCGCGCAAGGGGCGAAGTTCATTTCTCTCATGATCCCGCGCGAAGGGGTGCTGAGTGTGGTCGACGTCATCGCCAGAATAACATCACGCACATTCACACTGTCTTGCATCCCGCCACATGACCCGATCCGGATCAGAGTTTTGGCGCCGTAGTCACGGATCAATTCGTTCACGTAGATCGACAGAGACGGCATCCCCATGCCACTACCCTGAATGGTAACACGATTTCCTTTCCAGGTGCCGGTGAACCCCAGCATGCCACGCACTTCGTTTACCAGCTTTACGTCTTCAAGAAACGTTTCGGCCGCCCATTTTGCGCGATACGGGTCGCCGGGCAAAAGAACGGTTTCGGCAATCTCGCCTTTTTGGGCTCCAATATGGATAGTCATTTTGCCACTTGCCCCCGATCAGATTTCCAGATCAGTAATATCGGTACCGGCTTTTATGGCGTCATGAACCCACTGCGGTTTGCGGCCCCGCCCGGTCCAGGTTTGCGACGGATTGTTCGGATTTTGATACTTCGCTTTAGATGATTTTACCGATTTAGCGCTGTCTCCTGACAATTCAGACAACGAAAACCCATATTCCGCCGCCGCCTTTTCGGCGGCTTTCAACGCTTCTTTTCGCTCACGCACTTCGGCGGTTTTTAGCGCCTTTTCGACCCGATTGCGCAATTCGAGCAGTTCTTTGCGCGACATTTTTTCAAGATCGATTGCCATAATCTTCTCCATTTCGGCTATTCCCCTACTTATTGCAGGGGAAATTGAATAAACCCGAACCTATCTATTCCCATTTTACCGGAAATAGAAATGGAGATTTCTGTAATATGCTTTTCTATTCAGCCGCAATTTCCGTTGGGTCAACCAATGTGACGATATCGCCCATGATTGCATTCAATTCGAAATTTTTCGGCGTATAGATTTTCGATACACCCATGGAACGCAATTGATCCGCGTCCTCATCGGGGATGATCCCACCTACAATGACGGGAATATCGCTTAGCCCTGCTGCTTTCAGCCGCGTCATCACGTCCTTCACCAAAGGCAGGTGGCTGCCAGAGAGGATCGATAGACCAATCACATGCGCTTTGTCTTCTTGTGCCGCAGTTACGATTTCTTCGGGCGTAAGACGAATACCTTCGTAACTGATGTCCATGCCACAGTCGCGTGCGCGGAAGGCGATCTGTTCGGCTCCGTTCGAGTGTCCGTCCAGACCAGGTTTGCCAACAAGAAACTTCAGCCTGCGCCCCAGACGGTCGCTTACCGCATCTACGGCTGCGCGCAAGTCTTCCAGACCTTCGGTTTTGTTCGAAACAGATCCCGAGACGCCGGTTGGTCCACGATATGTACCGTAGGCCTTGCGCATTTCCTCGGCCCATTCGCCAGTTGTGACACCGGCCTTGGCCGCAGCGATTGAAGGTGCCATCACGTTGGCACCGGATCGCGCTGCTTCGCGCAATGCTTGCAGCGCCGCGGCCACTGCTGCGTCATCCCGATCCGCGCGCCAGTCGTTCAAGCGCCCGATTTGTTCCTGTTCAACCGCCGGGTCGACGACCATGATGCCGCCATCCTCGGTCTGCAAAGGTGAGGCTTCGCCCTCGGTCCATTTGTTTACGCCAACGACAACGGTTTCATTGCGTTCAATACGGTTCAGGCGCTCGGCATTGGACTCGACCAGCCGCGATTTCATGTATTCGATCGAGGCTACCGCGCCGCCCATCGATTCGAGATTAGCCAATTCGGCTCGTGCGCCATTTTTAAGTTCTTCGACTTTGGCGTCGACAACCGGATTGCCGTCGAACAAATCGCCATATTCCAGCAGATCGGTTTCATAGGCGAGGATTTGTTGCATCCTCATCGACCATTGCTGATCCCAGGGACGAGGCAGGCCGAGCGCTTCGTTCCATGCAGGCAACTGCACCGCACGTGCGCGGGCACGTTTGGATAGCGTCACCGCAAGCATTTCAATCAGTATGCGATAAACGTTGTTTTCCGGCTGCTGTTCGGTCAGCCCCAGCGAGTTTACCTGAACGCCATAACGGAATCGGCGGAACTTGGGGTCTTCAATGCCATAGCGCTGCTGCAGAATTTCGTCCCAAAGATCCACAAAGGCGCGCATTTTGCACATTTCGGTGACAAACCGGATGCCCGCATTCACAAAAAACGAAATCCGCCCGCAGAGTGCCGGGAAGTCTTCAGCCGGAACGCGCGGGCGAAGTTCGTCCAGCACTGCAATGGCAGTCGCCAGAGCATAGGCCAGCTCTTGCTCAGGCGTCGCGCCTGCTTCTTGCAGGTGGTACGAACACACATTCATCGGGTTCCATTTGGGCACGTTATCGTAGCAATATTCGGCCACGTCCGCGATCATCTTCAGCGATGGCTTTGGTGGGCACACATAAGTGCCGCGGCTCAGGTATTCCTTGATCAGGTCGTTCTGGACGGTCCCCTGCAATTTCGAGACATCCGCGCCCTGTTCCTCGGCAACTGCGATATAAAGCGCCAAAAGCCAAGGAGCAGTCGCATTGATCGTCATCGAGGTATTCATCTGTTCCAGCGGAATTTGATCGAACAGAACCCGCATGTCCCCCAGATGGCAGATCGGAACCCCAACTTTTCCAACTTCGCCGCGCGCCAAAGTGTGATCGCTGTCATACCCTGTTTGGGTTGGCAGATCGAAGGCCACGGACAGGCCGGTCTGACCTTTGGCCAGGTTCGCACGATAAAGCGCATTTGACGCTTTGGCCGTTGAGTGACCGGCGTATGTACGGATGAGCCAGGGGCGATCTTTCTGCAACTGCGTCATGGGTCGTGCCTCGCGGATCGGTGGGTAACAAAATTACGTTCTATGGTGGTAAATAGTAATTTTCAGTACATGTCAATTCGCTGCGTTGCGGCATCGACGGTTTCTGCAGATTGTGGGTGGTCGCGTTTGATGGCACTGTGCCCGAATGATGCAGACTGTGGAAATCCCGCTTTGGCTGTTTGTGCTGATCGTGCTGTTTGCCGCGGTCACACTTGCCTCGCATTTTTTGTTTCCGTCGGTGCGCTGGTTTTTCCGCCGCCGCCTTGAGCGCGCCGTCGCACGGTTGAACAAGCGCCTTCAGCGCCCGATCCAACCGTTCAAATTGGCGGGGCGGCATGACATGATTCAACGGCTTATCTATGACCCGCAAGTAAGCCGGGCGGTGCAGCATCATGCCAAAGAAGAAGGTGTGCCTGACGCTGTTGCCTCAGAATTGGCACGGCGTTATGCGCGCGAGATTGCGCCCTCATTCTCGACAGTGGCGTATTTCAGCATCGCGATCCGTTTTGCCCGCATGCTGAGCAACGCCTTTTACAAGGTGCAGTTGGGTTACGAGGACAAAGCCGCGCTGGACAATATCGATCCCGATGCGACGGTCGTTTATGTCATGAACCACCGCAGCAATATGGATTACGTGCTGGTCACCTATCTGGCGGCAGACCATTCGACCTTATCCTATGCTGTGGGCGAATGGGCCCGTGTCTGGCCTCTAAGTCGATTGATTCGCGCGATGGGGGCCTATTTCATTCGCCGCAAGTCGGGTAGCGACCTATATCGACAGGTCCTTGCAAGCTATGTAAGACACGCGACCGAAGCGGGCGTGACGCAGGCCATGTTCCCTGAGGGCGGGCTGAGTCTGACTGGCAAACTGGGGCGCCCCAAGCTGGGATTGTTGAAGTATATCCTTGACGGAGTCGAACCGCAGGGGCGGGATGTGGTGTTTGTTCCGGTTGCTTTGAACTATGATCGGGTGCTTGAAGATACCGTATTGACGGCAGCAGCGAAGGATAGTGAACGCCGCTTCCGCGCGCGGATCGGGGTTATCACCCGTTGGTCGCTCAAGCAGATCTGGCGCAGGCTAGTCGGGCGCTACAAGAGATTCGGGATTGCCTCGGTGCGGTATGCGACACCGATTTCTCTGAAGGAATTTCGAGTCGCGCACGAACGGGACCTAACGACCGATCTGGCCCGCGAGTTGATGCGCAGGATCGGCGCCGCAATTCCCTTTGTTCCAGTGCCTGCTGCGTGTCGGCTGGTTCAGGAAGAAGGTGAGATGTCAGAGCAGGAGTTGAAGGCGCGTTTGCTGACGTTGGGCGGCGACGCGGTTGCCCAGGATGATGGAGAGGCTGTTGACGATGCCATCAATCAGTTGGTCGAGCGACGGATTCTGCGTCGCGAGGCTGGAGTGTTGCGCCCATCAGGCGAGCGATCAGAGCTGCTTACTTATTACGCGGCAGCATCAGAACCCGTTGTTCGGGCTGAGAATGATGCAAGTGCAGAAAGTATTTCTGCAACTGCTGGGTCATAAAATTACAAAATAGATACCAAAAACGGTTGCAATATTACTCAGGGGCTAATATTTCGTCTTTGGAAAGCCGCGATTCTGCGGCGCGGCAACAGTTGGAAAAAGGAGGCCAGCATGGCTTTGGATGTCGACAGCGGTATCGCGTCGTATGAGGCGCCGGAAAAGGACCTCTACGAGATGGGTGAAATCCCCCCGATGGGGTACGTTCCCAAGCAAATGTATGCCTGGGCCATCCGGAAAGAGCGCCACGGTGAGCCAGACACAGCGATGCAGCTGGAAGTCGTTGATGTCCCGAAGCTGGACAGCCACGAAGTGCTGGTTCTCGTTATGGCGGCGGGTGTGAACTACAACGGCGTCTGGGCATCGCTTGGCAAGCCGATCAGCCCGTTTGATGGCCACGGCCAACCCTTTCACATCGCAGGTTCAGATGCGTCGGGCATCGTCTGGGCGGTTGGTGACAAAGTGAAGCGCTGGAAAGTCGGCGATGAAGTCGTGATTCACTGCAACCAGGACGATGGCGATGACGAACACTGCAATGGTGGTGATCCGATGTATTCGCCCAGCCAGCGCATCTGGGGATATGAGACACCTGATGGCTCGTTCGCGCAGTTTACAAATGTTCAGGCACAGCAGCTGATGCCGCGTCCCAAGCACCTGACCTGGGAAGAAAGCGCCTGCTACACGCTGACCTTGGCAACAGCCTATCGGATGCTTTTTGGGCACGAACCGCACGATCTGAAGCCGGGCCAGAACGTCCTGGTTTGGGGCGCATCGGGCGGTCTGGGCTCTTACGCGATACAGCTGATCAACACTGCGGGTGCCAATGCGATCGGCGTGATTTCGGATGAAAGCAAGCGTGAGTTTGTGATGGACCTTGGCGCCAAAGGCGTCATCAACCGCAAGGATTTCAACTGCTGGGGCCAGCTGCCCACGGTGAATACTCCGGAATATGCTGAATGGTTCAAAGAAGCCCGCAAGTTTGGCAAGGCCATCTGGGATATTACCGGCAAAGGTGTGAACGTCGACATGGTGTTCGAGCACCCCGGCGAAAGCACGTTCCCGGTGTCCACTTTTGTCGTGAAAAAGGGAGGTATGGTTGTGATCTGCGCCGGGACCACTGGCTACAATCTGACCTTCGACGTGCGTTACATGTGGATGCACCAGAAACGCTTGCAGGGCTCGCATTTTGCGCATCTCAAACAGGCCTCGGCTGCAAACCAGCTAATGGTCGAGCGCCGCTTGGATCCGTGCATGTCCGAAGTGTTCACTTGGCAGGATCTGCCTGAGGCGCACATGAAGATGATGCGCAACGAACACAAGCCGGGCAACATGTCGGTGCTGGTTCAGGCTCCGCATACAGGCATGCGCACCCTTGAAGAAGTATTGGCTGCCCGCGACTAACGGTCCCAGGCGAACAGCAGCTGCAACACCCGCTGGGCGCACACACGCCTTGCGGGTGTTCATCGTTTCTATCGATGATTATGTATTTTCAATGCTTTAAGAAATCGCCCCCCGCTATTTCTGGGGAGTAGAAAGCAGCGAGTAGGCCGAATTAGTCTGCACATGTTATGGTTGTGTTAACCCTTCGTTAACTATTTCGGGGACACCCTGATGGCGCAAAATGAGTGGATTTTGGACGTTCTGTCGGACCTCAACGCCTTTGCTGTGGCGAATGGGTTGAGCGCGCTGGCCGAGCAGCTTGACGACACAAGACTGATCGCCGCGGCCGAGATTGCGTCCTCAAAGGATGAGGCTTGCGCGCCCGCGAATGGGAAGAAAATTCGATTTGAGCCAGATCCTAGGGGATTTGGAAAGCACCAGCACGCTTGACGAGCTGACCAGCGTAGCAGTCCAGTTGCGGGACAAGCTGCAAATTGACCACATGACATATCATTGGGTTGATGGGGCCGGGGATCAATACGGGTTCACGACTTATTCGGATGCCTGGGATGAACGGTATCGAGACAGGAATTATCATCGTATTGATCCGGTTATTCTGGGTTGTTTTCAGCGATTTCACGCTGTGGACTGGAAACAGCTGAACTGGTCGGGCAAAGCAGTAAAGGCCTTCCTGCAGGACGCGCAGGAACATGGCGTCGGCAATCAGGGCTATTCGATCCCGCTGCGGGGGCCAGGCGGGCAATTCGCGCTGTTTACGGTCAACAACAGCTGTGATGACATCGCATGGCAGGCATTTGTCGAAACGTATGGCCGCGATCTCATATTGGTGGCGCATTTCCTCAATCGAAAAGCGCTGGAATTTGCAAAAGAACGGCAGCCGGACAACATGCGGGGGCTCTCGCCCCGCGAAATCGATGCAATGACATTGCTGGCGCTGGGGTATAGCCGAGCGCAGGTGGCGCACTCTCTTTCCATTTCTGAGCATACGCTCAGGGCCTATATCGAAAGCGCACGCTCAAAACTCGGTGCGCAAAATACGACTCATGCAATCGCCACTGCACTCAGTAGAGGATTAATAGTCGTTTAACGACCGTACGGTGGTCTCACCTTAAATTAACCACGTGTTCGTACCCCCTTTGTTCCAACTATGGACGATAAGGGGAACACGTCATGTTGCGTTATTTGTATGCCGATGAGCTGCATAAATTTCCGGAATTGGCCAGGGGGATGTTCAGGGATCGCGCGGATCAGTTCAAAACCCGCCTTGGCTGGGATGTTAAGGTTAATGAAAAGGGGGAAGAGCGGGATCAGTATGATGACCTGAACCCGCTCTATGTGATTTGGGAAGAGGCAGATGGCAGCCATGGCGGGTCCATGCGGATCCTACCGACGACCGGTCCGGTCATGGTGAACGACATATTCGGACATCTCACCGGAGGCAGTCCGATCCGAAGCCCACTAATCTGGGAGGTCACTCGCTTTTGCCTCTCGCGCAACGCCAGCGCTCATACTGCTGGGGCCATCATGCTGAGCGGCGGTGAGGTGATGGAAGGGTTTGGCCTGACCCACATAGCGGGGGTCTTTGATGCCCGCATGATCCGGATCTACCGTATGATCGGATCGTCTCCGGTGGTTTTGGGCACCGAAGGGAAAGGGCGCGATCAGATCTCGGTCGGCCTGTGGCCTTATTCAGCGGATGATTGCAACCGTGTAGCAGCGCGCGCAGGCATCCCGCGAGAGTTGTCGCGCCTGTGGTTCAAGACAGCATTTGGCCATGGCGCACAGCACCGGTTCGCTTTGTCGGCCTAAGCATACGGAAAAACCAATCCACATCTGGCAGCGCGCGGCGCGTCCCTGTAGGGTCGCGCCATGTCCTTGCCCCAAGTCACATTTTCCGAAGATCAGGCTGCCGCTTTTGATAACATTGCCGAGATGTTGCGAGGTGCTGGAGTAGACCTTGAAGACGACGCTCTGCTGAAACTGCCCGGCAACGGAAAGTCTGGTGTGATGGCTGTTATTGGCAAGGCTGGATCGGGCAAAACCCTGTTGCTGGCAGAGCTTTACAAAGCTTTGGCCGAGACGGGGGTCAACCTGATCTCGGGTGATTTCGAAAGCCGCAAATCCCGCGACAAGCGCAGCCTTGCGATCCTCGCGCCGACGAACAAGGCCGCCAGCGTATTGCGGCTGCGTGGGGTGCCCGCGACCACGATCCACCGTATCCTCTATACGCCTGTTTACGACCCTGAATACGAGCGGATCGCCGAATGGCTAGCGGGTAATGACGAACGGCCCGAGATCGAAGGGCTGACAGACGAAGCGCTGGACCGCGCAGCCGCGTTCTATGCCAACAACAAATCCATCCCCGGTGCGCTGGCCGCTGCTGGGTTGCGCGGTTCGGATTTCATCACCGGCTGGAAACGTCGGGAAGAGCCGCTGGATATCGGTTTTGTGGACGAAGCCTCGATGCTAGACGACCGGCAATTCGAGGATCTAAAGGAAATCTTTCCAACCTTGTTGCTATTTGGTGACCCGGCGCAGTTGGCGCCGGTTAACCAATCGGGCTCGATGGTGTTTGACGGGTTGCCAGAGCCGCGCAAGCAAATCCTGCATCGAGTACATCGGCAAACTGCGGATAACCCGATCCTAGACCTCGCCCATGCTCTGTCCGATCCGGCCATGGGGTTTGAGGATTTCGAACGTCTGATCGAGGACACTGCCCGAAAGGATGACCGCGTTGTCTGGGGACAGCGGGTAGAAGTTGATCTGATGGCGCGCAGCCCGGTTCTTGTCTGGCGCAATGCGACCCGAATCCGGCTGATTCAGGCGTTCCGCACCGTACATGGCGCGCCGGAAACTGAACTACTGGAAGGGGAACCGTTGATTTGTGACGGCATTGAGCTGCCGTTGAAGCACCGCAAAAAGCGACTGGACCTTGAGGCGCGCGGGCTGATCAAAGGCGCGCAGGTCATTTACCTTGGCCCTGGTCGCAAGCCGGGTTTTTCGCGGTTGCATGTGATGGGGGCCGAAGACCCTCAGGTCTCGGCGGCGTCGATCGTGCAGATTGAAAAGCCCGATGAGGAGGAGCCGTTCATTCCCTATGCTGCCCGTATGGGGGCAACGTTCCTGCATGGTGCCGCGGTGACGATCCATAAGGCGCAAGGGTCGCAATGGGACACGGTTCAGGTCTTTGCGCCAGACATCTACGCAGCCGCCCGCATGGGCCGTACTGAGGCCGGGCAACCTTTGTGGAAGCGCTTAGCTTATGTCGCCATAACCCGCGCACAGGAGAGGCTAATCTGGGTAGTGCGGAACCGCTTGTCGAAACCGACCCACCCGTTGCGTGTGGATGACCTGCGTGCGGTTGCGGCACCATCCCTGACATTGGAGGCGGAAGAGACATGAAGACGATCATAGTGACCGGTGCAAGCTCGGGCATAGGCCGCGCCACCGCCGAGCTGTTTCTGTCAGAAGGATGGACTGTCGGGCTTCTGGCCCGCAGCGCTGACAAACTTCATGCTATGACACAGCATAACGCCTCGGCGATCCCGCTGGTTGCCGATGTGACTGACCCGGATGCCGTTGCAAACGCCTTTACTGCATTCACCCGACAGACCGGGCGACTGGACGTGCTGTTCAACAATGCCGGGATTTTTGCCCCTGGTGGCACCATCGACGAGATCGCGCTTGAGGATTGGTACGGCTCGGTCAATGTGAACCTGAACGGCATGTTCCTATGTGCACGGGCTGCATTTGCTGCGATGCGGGCTCAGGCGCCGCAGGGGGGGCGTATCATAAACAACGGTTCAATCGCTGCTCATGTGCCGCGCCCGAACTCGGTGCATTATTCTGCGACGAAACACGCGATTACCGGTCTGACGCGCAGCCTGTCTCTGGACGGGCGGAGTTTTGGAATTGCCTGTGGTCAGATCGACATCGGAAATGCGCGCACCCCGATGGTGCAAGGGCTGGTCGATGAGGCGCTTGCCGAAGGCCGCGACCCTGATCCCACCATGGATGTCGGGGATGCCGCCCGCTCGGTACTGCATATGGCCGAACTGCCGCTAGAGGCGAATGTGCAGTTCATGACCGTTATGGCCACGACCATGCCCTATATCGGTCGCGGGTGACGATCAGTTCTCGCGCAGTAGGCGGAAGGCTGTCGAAGCGCCCCAACCGGCGGCAATCGCGATGGCCAGTGACATAAGCCCGTACCAAATGGGTTGTTCACGCGACATCGCGTACAAGAATCGCTCAAGCCCGACTTTGCGTACTCCGATCGAGGTTTCAAAGGTTGAGACCACCTTTCCGTCTCGCGTCAGGAAGATTCGGGCGCTGTAGTCGCCTTCGGTCAGGTCCGATGGCATGTCGATTGATGTGCGGAACAACGTCTGTTCGTCCACAGCCACTGTGTTTTCCCGGATCGAGTATAGCCCTTCATCTTCGCGGATGCGGATGACCGCCTCGGAAAAATCCTGTGCGCCCTGAATGCTCATGTCCGCACCGACCGACCGGATGGCACGCTCGATCGAAACCTTATAGCGTAGGTCTTCGGTCTGGGTCAGAACCTCGGAAAACGGGGCGCTGGTGGCAACGGCGTAGAAGCTTGGTGCCAGATCAACAACAAGGCTGTCGGTGTTCACCCAGATACCGAACCGTTTCTCTTTGCGGCGTACGGTGACAGGTTCGGATGGGCCGACCACCGATACGATGACCTCAAGCGGTGGACCGTCCGGGATTGGGGCTTCGCGCTTTACCGCGCCGAAAACCAGTATTTCGGACCCGTCAAAATTGGCGGTAATCGAGACGCGATCCTGACTTAGGCCCAGAACAACCTGTTCTTCGGCTGCGTAGGCTGGCAGGCAGATCAGACAAAGAAGAGCAATCAGGCGTAGCATCTTAGTGCCCTCCCGCATCGCCAAGCGAGTACAACTCGGCGGGTTGAAGCAGAAGATCAAGCGCCAGCTTGCCGCAGACAACAAGTACCAGAGCCGCCAACAAAACGCGCAGTTGTTCAGCCGGCATTCGGGCGCCGATGACTGTTCCGATTTGGGCACCAACTACCCCACCGACGAGCAGAAGAACCGCCAACACGACATCAACGGTATAGTTGGTGGTGGCGTGCAGCATCGTGGTGAAGGCGGTTACAAAGATGATCTGAAACAGCGAAGTTCCGACAACAACCTTGGTCGGCATGCCCAATAGATAGATCATCGCGGGCACCATGATAAACCCGCCGCCGACACCCATGATAGCAGACAGGACACCGACAAACAGGCCTACGACAAGCGGTGGAATGACCGAGATGTACAGGCCCGACGTCCGAAACCGCATCTTGAACGGCATGGCGTGCACCCAACCGCGCTGGCGTCGTTTCGGAGGCGGCGTGCCGCCTTTCCGCGTTTTTCTAATCGCGTTCAGGCTTTCGACAAACATCAGACTGCCGATGATGCCCAGAAATACGACATAGCAAAGTTTGACCAGCAGATCGACCTGTCCGAGGCTCTTGAGATAGTTGAAGACAACAACACCCAACGCAGCGCCTGTCAGCCCTCCGACTAAAAGGACTGTACCCATTTTAAGGTCCACGGTTCGGCGCCTGAAATGCGCCAGCACCCCAGAAAATGATGAAGCAACAATCTGGTTTGCCTCGGTTGCAACCGCCACTGCAGGCGGAATGCCGATGAAGAACAGCAGTGGGGTCATCAAAAATCCACCGCCAACGCCAAACATTCCAGACAGAATGCCCACCATTCCACCCAGTCCAAACAGTAGAAACGCGTTTACGGATACTTCGGCAATCGGGAGGTAAATCTGCATGGCTTCTTCTAGACAGGAGAGGCCGTACCACGCGGTGTGGCAAAGCCATTGGTAACATAAATCTCAACAGACGAAGCGCGCGTGCCAGGTGGGGCCATCTAGTTGTTTCCGTGGCTCAACCTGAAAATAGTCGATAGCATGGCTGCGGAACTGATGCGGGACACGTCCATACCCCCTTAGAGCGGTTGCGGCATACAAAATCAACTCTGTATGCCGCTTTGCAGCAAACAGGACTGAGGGGCAGTCCTGAACTGGCTCTATCAGCGTTCCTTTACATATGGTTCGCCGCCTGCGCGTGGCGGTATTGCCTTGCCGACGAACCCGGCAAGAATCACCACGGTCAGGATATAGGGCAGGGCGTCCATGACCTGCACCGGGATCACGACCCCGCCTAGATCGATGTTCTGGAACCGCAAGGCAATGGCCTGCAACAGCCCGAACAACAGGCATGCCCACATCGCGTGCCACGGACGCCATTTTGCAAAGATCAGAGCAGCCAGTGCGATAAATCCGCGCCCAGCAGTCATCTCTTTCACAAAGCCTGCTTGCAGCGCGGTGGCCAGGTAGGCACCTGCGATGCCGCAAAGTACGCCGCAAATCGCAACCGCTGCGTAGCGGAGACCTACAACCGAAACTCCAGCAGTATCCACCGCCGCAGGATTCTCTCCGACCGCGCGCAGACGCAGCCCGAACCGGGTGCGGAACAGAATCCACCAAGTCAGTGGCACCATAAGGAAAGCCACGTACACCAGAATGGAATGGCCAGACAGAAGCTCGGAATAGGCCATATGCAGGGGATTGGTTTCAGACATCAGCTCGGAAACTGGACGGCCTGTCAGTTCGGCGTCAGCCGGACCGATCGCATAAGGGAATTCTGCGGATTCAAACCGCCCTTCACCGAACAATGATGGCGTACGACCACCCTGCTTGAACCAGCTTTGGGCGACAAGAACGGTCATACCTGAGGCGAGAAAGTTGATCGCAACCCCCGAGATCAGCTGATTGCCCCGAAACGTGATCGACGCAAACCCGTGTAGCGCCGAAAGGACCAGAGATGCCGCGATCCCGGCCAGCAATCCCAGCCACACCGAACCGGTTACGGCGGCGACGGCAGCCGAGAAGAATGCTGACATCAGCATCTTGCCTTCAAGGCCGATGTCGAAGATGCCCGCGCGCTCGGAGTACAATCCGGCCAGACAGGCAAGCAGCAGAGGCGTAGCCAGTCGGATGGTCGAATCCAGAACCTGGATGAGTGTCAGGAAGAAATCCATCAGGCCGACCCCTTCCGAAGCGCCATGAACAGCTTTTCAAGCGGCATGCGCACCATGTTGTCCAGTGCTCCGGTAAACAGAATGACCAGCGCTTGGATGACCACGATCAGTTCGCGCGGAATCGATGTCCAAAGCGCCAGTTCGGCCCCGCCCTGATACAGAAACCCAAACAGAATAGCGGCTAGAAATACCCCGAATGGATGCGACCGACCCATCAGTGCCACGGCAATTCCAATGAAACCCGCGCCTTCGGTTGCGTTCAGCACCAACCGCTCGGCTTCGCCCATCACGTTGTTGACTGCCATCAGGCCCGCCAGAGCGCCCGAGATCAGCATGGCAATAATCGTGATACGTACAGGCGAGATACCAGCGTAGACGGCACCGGTTTCCGAATGGCCGTAGGCGCGGATTTCATAGCCCAGCCGAGTTCGCCAGATCAGCGCCCAGACAACAAAACACGCAAGGATTGCGACGAAGAACGAGATGTTGGCAGGCGCACCTCGGAAAACGATGTTTTCGGCGCTCGAGAACATCGACTGGAAAGTCGGGAGATGCACTGCCTCGGGGAAACGAGCCGTTGCTGGATCTTGCGACCCTTGCGGGCGCATGACGTTGACCAGCATGTAATTCAGGAAAGCGGCAGCAATGAAATTGAACATGATCGTGGTGATCACGATATGGCTGCCCCGCTTCGCCTGCAGATAGGCCGGGATCGCGGCCCAGGCTGCACCGAAGATCATCGAAGCAGCACAGGCGGCCAGCAAAGCTATTGTCCAATGCGGCCAAGGAACCGATAGGCAGACGATGGCAACGCCCAGTCCGCCCAGCATGGCCTGACCCTCGCCGCCGATGTTGAACAAGCGCGCGTGAAAGGCAACTGCAACCGCGAGTCCGGTGAAGATGAAGTTCGTTGCATAATAAAGTGTATAGCCCCAGCCGTAGGTTGACCCTAGGGCCCCAGTGACCATCAGATTTACCGCCTCAAGCGGATCCTCCCCGATGGCCAGGATCACGATTGCCGAAAGGATTGTGGCTAGAAGCAGACTGATTAGCGGGATCAGTACCACATCGGCCCATTTGGGCATTTTTTCCATGGTTCAGGCGGCCTCTCCTGCAACACCGGCCATCAGCAGGCCCAGTTCTTTTTCATCCGTCTCGGCGGGCAGACGCTCGCCCATGATATGTCCGTCAAACATAACCGCGATCCGGTCCGAGAGTGAGAAGATCTCTTCCAGCTCGACCGAGACCAGCAAGATTGCTTTGCCCTGATCCCTCAAGGCGACGATCTGTTTATGAATGAACTCGATGGCACCGATATCCACGCCGCGCGTGGGTTGGCCCACCAGCAGCAGATCGGGATTGCGCTCGATTTCTCGTGCAACGACGATTTTCTGTTGATTGCCGCCCGAGAAGCTTTTTGCCGTCAGCCAGCCATTGGGCGGGCGCACATCGAACTTCTCGATCTTGGCTTCGGTGTCGGCACGCAGGGCAGCGTTGTCCATGAACAGCCCGCGTTTGTAAGCAGGGTCGCGGTGGTAGCCGAACGCCACGTTCTCCCAAGCGTGAAAATCCATGATCAGACCTTCGCGCTGCCGATCCTCGGGGACATGAGCGATATGTCGGGCGCGCCGCGCTTGCCCGTCCGATCCGGGGCCGTGCAACGCCAGAGGTTCGCCGTTCAGTTTGATCGAGCCTACCCCGGGTCGCATACCGCCCAAAACTTCAAGCAGTTCGGACTGCCCGTTGCCAGCAACGCCCGCGATGCCAACGATCTCACCCGCGCGAACGGTTAGGTCGATGCCTTTGACACGCTCGACACCGGCCGAATCGGTGACACTGAGGTTTTCGATTTCCAGAACCGGTTTGCCCGGCTGTGCAGGCACCTTATCAACCTGTAGCAAGACCTTGCGGCCAACCATCAATTCGGCCAGTGCCTGCGGATTGGTGTCAGCTGTTTTGACGGTGGCGGTCATCTCACCGCGGCGCATAACCGAAACCGTATCGGTGTTCTCCATGATTTCGCGCAGCTTGTGCGTGATCACGATGATTGTTTTACCCTCGGACCGCAGCCGGTCGAGAATGCGAAACAGCTGGTCCGCCTCGGCAGGGGTAAGAACGCCCGTGGGTTCGTCCAGAATCAGAATTTCGGCCTTGCGGTAGAGCGCCTTGAGAATCTCAACCCGCTGCTGCATGCCCACACCGATCTCATCGATGCGTTTGTCAGGGTCGACGAACAGTTCGTATTCTTCCTCTAGGTCTTTCAGCTCTTTCCGGGCTTTCGCCAGCGACGGAGCCAACAGCCCACCGTCTTCCGCACCCAGAACGATGTTTTCCAGAACGGTGAAATTCTCGACCAGTTTGAAATGCTGAAACACCATCCCGATGCCCGAGGCGATCGCCGCCTGGCTGTCAGGGATGTCGGTCTTGGTGCCGTTGATCCAGATTTCGCCTTTGTCGGCTTTGTAAAATCCGTAGAGGATGCTCATCAGCGTGGATTTGCCCGCTCCGTTTTCACCGATGATCCCGTGGATCGCTCCGCGGGCGACGCTGATGGAAATATCTTTATTAGCCTGAACCGGCCCAAAGGCTTTGGAAATCCCTTTGAGTTCAATGGCGGGGACGGTCATATCTTGTCCTTGGGTTGCCGAAAGGGCCGCATGCGGCAGAGTGGTGCAGGGCGGAGGCCATGGCCCCCGCCCCCAGTTACATCAGAACTGCAGTGCAGGGCAGCTGTCGTTCTCGTAGTAGCTGACAACGCTTACGTTGCCATCGATGATGTCGCGACGGGCACTTTCAATGGCCGAGCTCATTTCTTCGCTCACCAGTTCCGCGTTGTTTTCATCCATCGCAACGCCAACGCCATCTTGTGCAAGACCCATGGTGTAAACACCGGTCTGGACGTCTTCGCCAGCTTTCATGGCGTCATATACCGCAACGTCCACACGCTTGAGCATCGAGGTCAGGACCTTGCCCGGGTGCAGGTGGTTCTGGTTGCTATCGACACCGATTGACAGGATGCCTTCGTCGGCTGCGGTTTGCAGAACGCCAACACCGGTACCGCCCGCAGCGGCGTAAATCACGTCAGCACCCTGGCTGATCTGTGCTTTCGTCAACTCCGAGCCCTTCACCGGGTCGTTCCATGCTGCAGGGGTGGTGCCTGTCATATTGGCAACAACGTTGATGTCCGGGTTTACGGACTTCGCGCCTTGTGCATAACCACAACCAAAGTGACGGATCAGAGGGATATCCATACCACCGATAAAGCCCACTGTGCCGGATTGGGACGCCATCGCCGCCATCATGCCGACCAGGTATGATCCTTCATGTTCGGCAAATCCGATCTGGCGAATGTTCGGGGCTTCCAGCCAGGTCACGTCGACCGCAACGAATTTGGTATCCGGATAGTCACCTGCCACTGCAGCCAATGGATCGGCCATGGCGAAGCCCATTGTGATAATCGGGTTTGCGCCCGCTTCGGCAAAGCGGCGAAGCGCTTGTTCGCGCTGCGCTTCCGACTGAAGCTCGATCTCGCGATAGCTTTTGCCGGTCTGTTCCGCCCAACGCTGAGCGCCATTATGCGCGGCTTCGTTGAACGATTTGTCGAACTTGCCACCCAGATCAAAGATAAGGGCCGGTTCTGCCATAGCAGCACCTGCTGTTAGTGCAACCGCAGCGGCTGCGCCCATCAAGGATTTCATAAATGTCATTTGTTACTCCCGTTGGCTGTTATCGGTCCGGGGCTTAATCCCCCGGTACCCACTCAGAGCGAGCATACCTGTTGTGATGGCGGGAATTGAAGCTGTTTGCAACAGCTTCGGTCAACACATTTTTGACCATATGGTCTAAAAAAGCGAATATTTTTCGCTCAAGGGGCGTTCCATGACGATCGCATCGGCGTTTGGGCCACTTTTGCGATGATAATAGGCTGCGCGATTGCCGCATGGCGTGTATCCGCTGGTTTGGTACAGAGATATCGCCGAATGGTTATCTGAGGCAACGTCCAGAAATGCACGGATTGCACCGAGTTCTCGTGCCTTGGCGTGCCAGTCTGCCATGATGCGCCGCGCCAGCCCGCCTCTTTGGTAGTCTGGGCGTGTCGCGATCGTGAGCAGCTCGGCCTCTTCACCGATCACTTGAATGAGGGCGAAAGACCGTTTGTCGCCAACAACATGGGTAAAGCGATTGGCGATCAGATTGCTGAATTCTTCAGCGCTCCACGGACGTGACTGTGTGAAGGCTGCGGCGTGGGTTTCTGCCATGTCCTGTGGTGTCATTCGTCCAAAAGCACCGGTGGTACATCGCTGGAAGGGGCCGCATCTGCAGGGCGGACATAAAGCGGAGCAGGTGGCGCTTGAACTGTCGTCCAACGACCAGCAGCCGCCTGGGCGATCGCACGAACCTGCTGTTCAGGGTCATCGCAGAAATACAATGGCCCAATATCGGACGCAGCATGACGTGAGGTCAGGTAAGGCAATTCCCCCTGAGGCTGCAGATAAACCTGATCGCGCGGTGCGACAATCGCCGGGAGATGCCCGTCGGGCGCAATTTCCGCAACTGCATCAAACCCCGACACCCCAACCGCCGGCACACCAAGCCCAAGCGCCAACCCGCGCGCTGCGGATACCGAGATTCGGATGCCGGTGAAATTCCCGGGGCCGATTCCGACGCCGATCGCGTCAAGGTGCCGCCATGTGCAATTGTTCCGGGTCAGGATTTCTTCAAGCAAGGGCATCAACCGTTCCGCCTGCCCACGAGTCATCGCCTCGGCGTGCGATGCGATAATCTTGCCCTCTCGCAGCAAAGCGGCCGCGCAATGCGCGGCCGATGTATCGAATGCCAAAATCGTCGGTTCAGACGGCAACAGGGCGAACCTCGGTCACTTCGGGGATGTAGTGACGCAACAGGTTCTCGATCCCCATTTTCAGCGTTAGGGTCGAGGACGGACAGCCCGCGCAGGCTCCCTGCATGTGCAGATAAACAACGCCGCGGTCGAAGCCGTGGAAGGTGATGTCACCGCCGTCCTGAGCCACAGCAGGACGCACGCGGCTATCCAGCAGATCTTTGATCTGGTTGACAATCTCTGCATCTTCGCCGGTGTGTTCAGCGTGGCCCGAGGCGGTCTCTGCGCCTGCGCCCATAACCGGTTGGCCGGACTGGTAATGCTCCATCACAGCGCCGAGAATTGCGGGCTTGATGTGATCCCACTGCACGTCATCAGATTTGGTTACCGTGACAAAATCGTTGCCGAAGAACACGCCTGTTACGCCGTTTACACCGAATATGCGTTTGGCGAGCGGAGATTTTTCTGCAGCGTCGGCGCTTGGAAAATCAGCGGTGCCTGCTTCCAGAACCGTCTGGCCGGGTAGGAATTTTAGTGTGGCCGGGTTGGGTGTGGATTCGGTTTGAATGAACATGGCGCGGCTCCGTCTAAGATGCACCTGATATGCGCGTCCGTGCGGGGGAAGTCAAGATTTGGAACCGTTCTAAATTGTGGCGGCGTAAGAAATCGCATCATCCAGACGATCATCACCCCAGAACAGCTCGTCCCCAATAACGAAACTCGGCGCACCAAAGATGTGTTTAGCCTTGGCCTGAGTAACTTGCTCGAACAAGGCAGCCTTGATCGCGGGGTCGCTTATCCGATCCATCAGATCAGTCGAAACGCCAGATTTGGTAAGGCACTCAACCAGAACCGCCGGATTCGATATATCACGACCGGAACCAAACTGCGCAGAATAGACAGTGCGTACAAAGGCTGCCCGTTGATCAGCTGGTTCGATCGCCAGCGCTAGCCTTGCTGCTTTCAAGCTGTTTTGCGGAAATGGCTCAGGCCGCCGAAAAGGTAAATCGCGCGCGGCGCAAAGCCGTTCCATGTCTCGCCACATGTACCGACCTTTTGCCGGGTAGAGGTTGAACGGCGAGTTGTTCCATCCCTGTTCAGCAAAGATCGGCCCCAGAAGGAATGGGTGCCATTCTATGGCAACTCCATATTCCGAAGCCGCCTGCTGGATACGCATCGCGCTGAGATAAGAATAGGTCGATGCGAAGTCGAACCAGAACTGCAGCTTCGCGGACATAAATTCACCTCAGGTGATGGCTTCCAGCTTCTCTTTGCTCAGATCGCCGGGCACGATAGTAATAGGAATGGGCAAACTTCCAGAGTTCCGGGTCAGTTGTGTCACCAACGGTCCGGGGCCTTTTTTGTCAGTACCTGCACCCAGAACCAATACGCCGATCTCGGGATCGGATTGGACATGTTCAATGATTTCGGCCACCGGATCGCCTTCACGGATTGCCAATTCGGGCTCGACACCCTGTTTGTCGCGCATCCATTTGGCGAACACCTCGAAATGGGCGTGAATACGTTCACGCGCTTCTTCGCGCATCACCTCGGCAACACCGATCCAGTGGTTGAATTCGTCCGGTGGAATTACCGAAAGAACCGTAACCCCGCCGCCAGTATGTGCCGCACGCATAGCGGCAAAGCGCATGGCGTTCAGGCATTCACGGCTGTCGTCCAGAACGACTAGGAACTTGCGCATGTTTGTCCTCGTTTGTTTTCGGGATCATGCCCCACAGGGTAAGCAGTGGCAACTGAAACAGAAAAGGAGCAGATCAGCAATTGCTTGCAGCCCAATCCCAGTACATCTCGCGTGTGCGACGGGCGATTGGGCCCACCTGATACTGGGTGTCATCCAGCGCGGTGATGGGCGTCACTTTGCTCATGTTACCGCTCATGAACACTTCGTCCGCGTCGTGAAAGTCATCGAAACTCAGCACGGTTTCATGCACGGTTACCCCGTCGGCGCGCAGGTTTTTAATATGCCGCGCGCGTGTAATCCCGGCCAAGAATGTCCCATTGGGGATTGGAGTAAAAACCTCACCATCGCGCGCCATGAAGATATTTGCGGTCGCAGTCTCGGCCACATGCCCCATCGCGTCGGCCACAAGGGCGTTTGAAAAGCCCTTGCTGCGTACCTCCTGCAACATCCGGGCATTGTTCGGATACAGGCACCCTGCCTTTGCGTTGACCACAGCGGATTCCAGAACAGGGCGGCGGAACCGAGTGGTTGTCAGCGTCGCCGAGGCGGTTTTGGGTGCCATTGGGATTTCTTCAAGACAGATGGCAAAGCCAGTGCTGTTTTCCTGAGGGACGATGGCGGTGTGATCCCCGTCGATGCCCCAATACATGGGGCGAATGTAAACGGCGGTGTCAGGTGCGTAACTCTGTAACCCTTCGTGAACCAGATCGACCATCTGTTCGGTTGTTACAGAAGGTGTCAGCATCAGCGCCTCGGCTGAACGGTTCACGCGGGCACAATGGGCATCCAGATCCGGGGTCATTCCATCAAAGTACCGGGCACCGTCAAACACCGATGAGCCCAGCCATGCGCCATGGTCAGCAGCGCGCATGATCGGTGCGTCCCCGTCATGCCATTGGCCGTTGAAATAGGTGCGGATGTTTTTACCGACTGCCATTGCGCCCTCCCTCAAGCTTCGGGGAAACCTAGGTTGGGGCTGACGCAAGGTCCAGCAGATTATCCATGGTGTTGAGGCAGCGCTTCGCGTTTGACCATGGTGCGCAAAGCGAAGTTTGATCGTAGGTTTCGAATGCCCGAAATTTTCATAAGCCGGTTTTCCAGAAATGCATCAAACGCATTGAGGTCTTTGGCAACCACGCGCAGCAGAATGTCGCGTGATCCGGTCATGAGGTAGCATTCCATCACCTCGTCGCAGCGACGAATGGCCTTTTCGAAGGAATCGATGGCGTTGCGATCCTGTTTCTCCAACTCGACAGACACAAAGATTGTGACGCCGAATCCAAGCCGCTCGGGGTCGACCTGTGCGGCGTAGCCGGTGATAATCCCGTCCCGTTGCAGCCGATCCAAACGCCGTGCGCAGGGTGTCGGGGACAGCCCGACATGCTCCGCCAAATCGATGACAGTCATACGGCCATCGTTTTGAAGGGCGCGGATTATCTTGGAATCGATATCATCCATGGCGAAAAACTCCACAAAAGTTTTCAATTTTAGATTTTAGCACCAAAAATTTCCCTGATATAGTGACAAAAGGGTGAAAATCACTCGACGATAGGTGGCAAACTCTCGGAAGCATTCCGGAGGAGAAGAATGGACATCACCATCGTAGACGCGCCAGAGCACGAGCGCGTGGTCGAATTCAAAGATAACTCACTTGGTCTATTGGGCTACATCGCGATCCACTCAACGCAACGTGGCCCCGCTGCGGGCGGTGTGCGCATGCGCCCTTATGGCCACCCAGCCGAGGCCCTGGACGATGCTTTGCGACTGGCAAGGGGCATGACGTTCAAGAACGCCGCGGCAGATCTGCCGCTCGGGGGAGGCAAGGCTGTCATTATCGGGGATCCTCATGAGGATAAATCACCTGAACTTTTGCAGGCCTTTGGGCGCGTGATTCAAGGTTTGAACGGTCTGTACTGGACGGCAGAAGATATGGGTATGACGCCTGCAGATATGGCGCATATCGGGTCTGAAACCGAATTTGTGGCTGGGCTGGCGGAAGGTGAGTTCGCCAGCGGTGATCCGTCTCCGATAACGGCGCGCGGGATATTCAATGCTATCCGGGTGACAGCGCAGCACCGGTTCAGGCTTTCTGGCCTTAAAGGCCTGACGGTATCGGTTCAGGGTCTTGGCCATGTAGGCGAGCATTTGTGCCAGTTGTTGCACGATTCTGGTGCGCAGTTAATCGTAGCTGACATCGACACCCGGCAAGCGGCCCGCGTGGCCGAACGGTTTGCGGCACGGGTCGTTGCACCCGATGCGATCTACGGCGTTGAAGCGGATATCTTTGCGCCTTGTGCGATCGGCGGCATCCTGAACGAAACGAGTATTCCATTACTGAAAGTCGGCGCTGTGGCCGGAGGGGCAAATAATCAGTTGTCCAGAGATCGGGACGCGCAGTTGCTCCACGAGCGTGGCATTCTTTACGCCCCTGACTTCGTCGCCAATGGCGGTGGTATCGTGAATGTGGCGACGGAAATCCTCCGTGTCGCAGAGCGTGAAGCTTGGGTCGCCGGTAGGTTGCAGGCGCTGGAGCAGACGATGGATCGCATCCTGACACGGGCCAAAGCCGAAGCGGTCAGCCCGCACGAAGTTGCGGAATCCATCGTGCACGAGATGCTGAGCCTGCAGGCGGCATAAGAGCCGACGGAACGAAACGCCGCCCGAGAAAGGGCGGCGTTCTTTTTCGATTGCGATCGCGTGGTCAGGACTTGCCCGCGCCGACCATCCCTACAATCTCGTAGGTCTGCTGCAGAATCGGGGCCGCGATTGCACGTGCCCGTTCAGCACCTCGGGCGAGAATCTGATCAATCTCGGCCTCTTCGCCCATCAGGCGCGCCATTTCGGTTGAAATGGGTGAGAGTTTCGAGACCGCAAGTTCTGCCAACATTGGCTTGAACTCACCGAATTGCTTCCCGCCAACCTCAGCCAGCACTTGTGCGGCCGTCTGGTCGCTAAGCGCGGCATAGATATTCACCAGATTGCGCGCCTCGGGACGGTCTTCAAGGCCATCGACCTCCGACGGCAAAGCGTCCGGATCGGTCTTGGCTTTACGGATCTTCTTGGCGATGGCATCGGCATCATCGGTCATGTTGATCCGCGTCATATCAGACGGGTCTGACGACGACATCTTCCGGGACCCGTCACGCAGGTTCATCACACGGGGCGCAGGCCCACCGATGACCGGTTCGGTCACCGGAAAGAAATCGACGCTATAGTCATGGTTGAACTTGATTGCGATGTCGCGCGTCAGTTCCAGATGTTGCTTCTGGTCTTCACCAACAGGCACATGGGTCGCGTGATAGACCAGAATGTCTGCCGCCATCAGCGCGGGATACGCGAACAAACCCAAGGATGCGTTCTGCGCATTCTTACCGGCCTTGTCCTTGAACTGTGTCATTCGCTGCATCCAGCCGATACGGGCGATGCAGTTAAAGATCCATGCCAGCTGAGTGTGCTCGGGCACCTGGCTTTGATTGAACAGGATGGATTTCTCGGGATCAAGACCAGCGGCAATGAATCCCGCGCAAACTTCGCGGGTCTTTTCACGCAGACGATCCGGATCTTGCCAGACAGTAATCGCGTGGAGGTCGACCATGCAGTAGACGGTCTCGTATTCCGGTCCCTGCATATCCACGAAACGTTTGAGTGCACCCAGGTAATTACCCAAGTGCAGGTTTCCTGAAGGCTGGATGCCGGAAAACACGCGCGGCGTGAATTGGGTCTCGGTCATCGAAGGAAACTCCTGTCTGGAAAAATCAGCCCCCGTCGCTTACCCATGAGGCCAAGGGACGTCAACAGCCGCGAAAGGCCAGCCCAATGAGCAGTGAGCATTATACACCGCCCGTGAACCCTCTGCCGCCGGTCGTGGTGGCGCTGGTTCTGTTCATCATCGGGATTGAACTGGTCTTCATGCTGGGCAGCCGAGGGTTGGTCGGTGGCCCGACTGCAGTTGGTTGGCGGCTAGACGCGCTGCAGCAATATACGTTTTCGCCCGATATTTTTGATTGGATGATTCAGAACGGACGCTGGCCGTTCGAACATGTGATCCGCTTTGTCACCTATCCCTTTGTTCAGGCCAATTTCACGCAAGCAGTGTTTGTCTGCGTGTTTGTGCTGGCGATGGGTAAGATGGTTGCCGAGGTCTTTGGCAGTTTCGCCATGCTGATCATATTCGTCTTGTCCGGTGTCGGCGGAGCGTTGGCCTATGCGGTGCTGTTGAACCCGCCATATCCACTGGTTGGCGGGTTTCCTCCGGTTTATGGGCTAATCGGTGCGTTCACTTGGCTGCTATGGCGCAAGCTTTCTCTGGTGGGTGAAAACCAATCGCGCGCATTCAGCCTGATCGCGGTTCTTATGGGCATTCAGTTGCTGTTCGGTCTGATCTTCGGTGGGACCTCGGATTGGGTCGCCGATCTGGGCGGTTTTGCCACCGGGTTTGGTTTGTCTTTCTTTCTGGCTCCGGGTGGATGGGCGCGTATTCTTAGCAAAACCCGGCGGGATTGATGCGCCTTAGCTACGGCGCAGCGCTGTTCGGAATTCCGAAATCCTGAAGGCCCCCAAGAGGTGCCCCAATAGGAAGTAGGCCACCGCCGCAGTTACAATGAGCACGATCAGCGCAAGGTAACGCCAGCCTGGTACGCCGAACGTCGAGCCGAAGAGGTTAATGGCCGTAAACAACACCACCCCCATGCCAGCCGATGCCGCCACGACCCGCCAGATCCGCTGTTTGAACCGGTCATCAAATCGGGCTTCGTCGCCCATTCTGCGCGCGCCGATTGCAAGCAGCGCAACCATGGCCCAGCCAGCAGTCGACGCTGCGATTGCGGGCGCAATCCACCCGAAAATGGGATAAAGCCCAAAGGCAAGCCCGGCATTCACCACCATCGCAACCACAGCGTATCGAAACGGTGATTTGGTATCCTCGCGGGCGAAGAACAACGGTTGCAGCAGCTTCTGCAGCATGAATGCGGGCAGCCCGATACCATAGATGGCCACGGCCAAGGCGGTCGCCGCTGTATCTTCGGCGCTGAACTGGCCACGTTGGAACAGGACCGAGACCAACGGGCCGGGGATGATCATAAAGGCGACTGTCGAAGGCAAGGTCAGCAGCAGAGTAAACTCTCCGGCTCTTGAAAAGGCGTTGCGTGCTCCATCTTTGTCGTCTGCGCGCAGGCGGCGCGACAGGTCGGGTAACAGCACGATGCCGACGGCAATGCCAACCACTCCGAGCGGCAGTTGATACAAACGATCTGCGGCAAACAACCAACTGACTGCCTTTTCGGTTTTTGATGCCACAAGCTGTCCGACTACAAGATTGACTTGCGTTACGCCCATCGCCAACGCCGCAGGAACCGCGATCCGCACCATGCGGCGCATTTCTGGGCTGAGCTTTGGCCGACCGAGCCGAATGCGAATTCCGGCGCGTTCAGTCGCAATCCAGACAAGCGCCAATTGCGCGATGCCTGCGACTGGGATGACCGCGATGAGCCAGCGTATGATGTCTCCACCAGATATCGCGCCAAAGATTAACGCGGAGCAGGCGAATATGTTCAGCAGCACAGGGGCGGCGGCTGCAGCGGCGAAGCGTCCGGTTGCGTTCAATACTCCGGAAAACAGCGCAGCGAGGGACATAAACAGGATGTAGGGGAACACGACGTAACCATAATCCACCGCCAGATCGAAGCGTTCATCACCATAGAATCCTTCGGCGGTTATCCAAACCAACGCGGGCATGAAGACCATCGCCAGACCGACTAGCGCCAACACCGCCACCGCCAACAGGTTAAACGCATCCTGTGCGAAACCTTCGGCGTCTTCGCCGCCTTCAAGGCGTTTTGAAAACATTGGAACAAAGGCTGCGTTGAATGCGCCCTCGGCAAAGAAGCGGCGGAACATATTGGGTAGTCGGAAGGCTGCGACGAAAGCGTCCATCACCGGTCCGGGCCCGATATAAGCGGTCAGCAGGATTTCCCGCAAAAAGCCCAGAATGCGGCTTGCCAAGGTCCAGAACCCAACGGTGAAAAAGCCCGAAATCAGGCGGATCGGCTTCATGATGCGGCCCGCTCGGCACCTTCGGTGATGGCCGCGCGCAGCTTGGCTTCCAACCCGCGTTGCTTGGCCTCAGAGTGGTATTTCAGGCCGAACATATCCTTGACATAGAACGTGTCGACCACCTGTTCTCCATAGGTGGCGATCACTGCGTTCGCGATATAGACATTGGCGGCTGCCATCGTGCGCGTCAAATCATATAGCAGTCCGGGCCGGTCGCGGGTGTCGACTTCGATGATCGTGTAAATCTCTGAACCTTCGTTGTCGAAGGTGATATGGGTCGGGACGTTGAAGGCGCGTTCGCGCTTCTTGATCTTGTCGCGGGATTTCAATGCGTCCCGTGCGACAACCTCACCCCTGAGTGTCTTGTGAATCATCTGGGTCAGCCGAGGCAGGCGCGTGGCCTCGAAGGGATGGCCCTCGGCGTCCTGAACCCAGAACGCATCAGTTACATATCCGTCTTTCGTCGTATAGCTGCGGGCATCAACCACGTTGGCTCCTACAAGGGCAAGTGCCCCCGCTATGCGAGAAAAAATACCCGGATGATCACCCATGGCAAAACACGCGCGGGTGGCGTCGCGATCCTCATCCGGATGCAGACGGATTTCTACGGCACCCGGATCGCCGCTGTCCTCCAGCGATTTCAACATTTCCGCGAATTCGACATGTGTCGAAAGGTTCAGTCCCTGCCAATACGGATCATAATGCCGCCCGGTTTCGGTTTTCAGGTCAGATTTGGACCAGTTTTCCAATTCGGCCCGCAACCGCTTTTTCGCCCCATCTCCACGATTGGCTCGGTTAAGCGCCTCCATCCCGGATTCCAGTGCGTGTTTGGTGTCAGCATGCAAAGCGCGCAGCAATGTAGCCTTCCAGTTGTTCCAGGTCGTTGGTCCGACACCGCGGATGTCACAGACTGTCAGCACCGTCAGCAAGTCCAGCCGTTTGACGGTTGCAACAGCTTTCGCGAAATCGCGGATTGTGCGCGGGTCTGAGATGTCGCGTTTTTGCGCCATATCGGACATCAGCAAGTGATAGCGTACAAGCCATTCGACGGTTTCCGAATCCGCCTTGCTCAGCCCTAGTCGTGGCGCCACTTTGCGCGCGATTTGCGCACCCAGAATCGAATGATCTTCGGGGCGTCCTTTGCCGATGTCGTGCAGCAACAGAGCCACGTATAGAACCTTTCGGCTAACACCACCCTCCAGGATGGATGACGCCAAGGGCAGTTCCTCGATTAACTCTCCTCGCTCGATCTGCGCCAAATTGACTATGCACTGGATCGTATGCTCGTCCACCGTATAGCTGTGATACATATTGAACTGCATCATCGCCACGATGTGCTCAAACTCGGGCAAAAAGGCTGACAGAACCCCCAACTCGTTCATGCGTCGCAGGGCACGTTCGGGGTTGCCGTGTTTCAGCATCAGATCAAGAAAGATGCGCCGCGCCTCTTTGTCGTTGCGCATCTCATCGTCGATCAGGTTCAGGTTGGCCGTTACCAACCGCATTGCGTCGGGATGGATCAGCATACCCGTGCGCAAACCCTCTTCGAACAACCGTAACAGGTTGACCTTGTCTGACAGGAACGTGTCAGGGTCCGCGATATCCAGACGGCCATGGACCACGCGGTAACCGGCCTTGACGCGGGGGCGACGGCGGAAAATACGTTCCAGCAAGGCCGCGCCCTTCATGTGCGAGGCTTCCAGTTTGGTCAGGAAAATCCGTGTCAATTCGCCCACACGGGTGGCTTCGCGGAAATAGCGTTGCATGAACACCTCGACGGCGCGCCGACCGGCGCGGTCTTGATATCCCATACGATCGGCCACCTCGACCTGCAGATCGAAGGTCAGTTGTTCCGTCGCGCGGCCCGTCACCAGATGCAAATGAGACCTGACGGCCCAGAGGAATTCTTCGGCTTGCGCGAACTCGTCAAACTCTTCGGGCGTAAAGAGGCCCATAGGGACCAGTTCGGCCACATCCGTTACGCCATAGATATATTTTGCGATCCAGTAGAGCGATTGCAGGTCGCGTAAGCCGCCCTTGCCCTCTTTGACATTGGGTTCGACCATATAGCGTTCACCCTGCTTCAGGTGCCGCTCATCGCGCTCTTTCAGCTTGGCTTCGATAAATTCCCGCTCGGTGCCTTTGAAAAGATCGGTCTTCAGGCGCGCTTCAAGTTCTTGCGCAAGGGGCTGATCCCCGACGAGATACCGTTGTTCCAGCATGGCGGTACGGATGGTGAAATCATCGGCCCCCAGACGCAGGCAATCTTTGATCGTGCGTGAAGAGTGACCGACCTTCAGCCGCAGATCCCAGAGAATATAGAGCATGGATTCGATCACGCTCTCGGCCCAGGCGGTGATTTTGTACGGCGTCAGAAAAAGCAGATCTACATCGGATGACGGGGCCATCTCACCCCGGCCATAACCTCCCACTGCCAGCACAGCGATTTTCTCGCCTTGCGTGGGATTTGCCAGCGGATGCAGATGCTCGCTGGCGATGCGCATTGCTGTCCCGACCATCTGATCCGTCAGATAGGTATAGGAATGCGTCAGCGGCAGTGCATCAAATGGGCGCTCGGCAAAGGCGTCCGCAATCGCCTTGCGGCCTGTCTTTTGCGCCTCTCGCAGAATGCGCACCGTCTCGGCGCGCAAGGCTGCGTTGTCCGAACTGATTTCAACAGCGGCGGACAGGTTGGCATTGACCTCGGCGTTGTTAAAAATCTCGTCAGCCGCGCAGATCAGATTGACATCGGGCGCAGAGCCCTGCGCCGGTCGATTAGAATCCGGCGCCAGAGAAGCTTTGTGGGGCAGGGTCAATCACAACCACCTGTTTGTTCTGGATCGTGGCAACAGCCAGACCGCGTTCGTTCGTACCGTTCGGCCGCAGGCGGAAAATACCGCCGACACCCTGAAAACCGGCGTTCTGGGTTAATGCTGCACCTGTCAACGCGTTCGATTTGCCCTGGCTAACCAAGGCTCCGATCGCAGCAATTCCGTCATAGGCAAGCCCGCTGATCGGGTGTGGTGCCTCACCGTAGGTGTTGTTGTAACGCTGGCGATACGCCTGTGCCTTTGCCGGATCGGGAAGTGCGAACCAGCCACCTTGTACGCCAGGCAATTCCAGCGTTTGGGCTGGAATGTCCCAACGTGTCAGGCCGATATACTGAGTTGTCGCAGGAGACACACCAGCCTCGGGCAACAACTGGCTGTAAAGCGGCAGCGCGCCTGCGGTTGTCGCGGTCAGGAAAATCGAATCTGCGCCGGTCGAATCGACCGTTGCTTTAATCGCCGAAACAGAATCGATCACGCCCTGCTGTGACCGGTCATATCCAACTGTGCCCGCATTGTTGACGCGGCTGTTGCTGAGCGCGGCAGCGATGGCAGACTGGCCTAGCTGGCCCGCTGAGTCATTGCTGTGCACAATGACAGTACTGTTTTTACCCTGCTGTCCGGCGTAGTTCACCAGCCTGTTGGCCGTGTTCTGGAAAGTGGGGCCAAGCACATAGACATTGCCGCCCGCAATGCTGGTGTTGTTCGAGAAGGACAGCACGTTCACATTGTTGTTTAGCACCGCAAGTCCTGCCGCGTTTGCGGCTTGTGCGTACACTGGCCCAAGAATGATCTTGGCCCCGTCCGCTACAGCTTGCTGTGCAACCGCCGAGGCCGTTCCGGCATTGCCGGCCGTGTCGTAGACGCGCAGATCAATCTTGACGTTCGGCAAATCCGCTATAGCCAGCCGCGCTGCGTTCTCAAGGCTACGGGCAAGGGCCGCATCGCCAGACTGAGGTGATCCGCTTGGGACCAACAGGGCCACCGGAACCGGGTCAGAGGTGTCGATCGAGGGGCCTCCGCTGATGCCGCCGACTTCACAGGCGGCCAGAAAAGCGGCCGAGGCCAGTACAATGGCGGATTTCGCCAGTTTGCGTGCGGGCTTGCAAACGGTAAACATCTAAAAGAAAACTCCCTGATCCGGCGTCTGAGGGCACCTTGGTCTATTGAACCGCGATAATAAACGTCACGCTGTGAGGGTCCAGCTTTGAATTTCCAAAAGATCAGATTGGCCACTGGGCTGTACTTTATTGCCACCCCAATCGGGACGGCACGCGATATTACGCTCAGGGCGCTCGATGTTTTGGCCTCGGCAGACATGATTGCTGCCGAAGATACGCGCAGCTTGCGACGTTTGATGGAAATCCATGGCGTGCCGCTCGAAGGGCGCCGCATATTGGCCTACCACGATCACAGCGGCGCGGGCGCGCGGGGCAAAATACTTGAGGCGCTGGAACAAGGGCAATCGGTGGCTTACGCGTCCGAGGCGGGAATGCCGCTGATCGCCGATCCCGGCTATGATTTGGGCCGTCAGGCGGCTGAGGCTGGGCACAACGTGACATGTGCACCGGGACCGTCTGCTGTTTTGACGGCGCTGACATTGGCGGGGCTTCCCACGGATGCATTTTTCTTTGCCGGGTTCTTGCCCAATGCCTCTGGCGCACGGCGTTCACGAATCGAATCCCTGCGCAGCGTCCCCGGAACGCTTGTCTTCTATGAATCGCCGAAGCGCGTGGCTGCCTGCCTCTCTGATCTCGCGGATATTTTGGGTGGAGACCGACAGGCGGCCCTGTGCCGTGAACTCACGAAGAAGTTCGAAGAAACGCGTCGTGGCACGCTCGCTGATCTGGCAACAGAGTACGAGGGCTTATCGGTTAAGGGCGAGGTGGTTCTGCTTGTGGATCGCGCCCATTCGCAATCTGTTAAGGACTCTGACGTAGAAGAGGCATTGATAAAAGCATTGCAAACGCATTCGGTGCGTGATGCGGCAGATCTGGTGTCAGAGATGTTCAGCCTGCCGCGCCGCCCGATCTATCAGATGGCTCTGAAGCTGGGAAAGGGATGATATGGCACAGAGATCCGTTCGGGGTTCTGTATCTTATCACGCTGGACAATCCGCCGAACTTTGCGTGGCCGCCGAATACGTGCGACGGGGTTATTCAATCGCAAGACGCAGGTGGTGCGGTGCTGGCGGTGAAATAGATCTGATCGCGCGCAACGCAGATGGGTTGGTCTTCATTGAGGTTAAGAAAAGCCGTAGTTTTGACCGTGCAGCCGCTCGGATTAGTCGCCGACAGATGGATCGAATTTGCGCATCCGCTGCCCAGTTTCTTGAACAGGAGCCTGCTGGTCAGCTGACGAATACTCGGTTTGATGCGGCACTGGTTGATGACACTGGAACTGTTCAAATCATCGAAAACGCCTTTGGTTTGGACTGACCCCCATTGAACCCGTCAAGCCTCTGCGCCATGTATCGAGCGTGGAATTGAGGGATACACCATGAAGATCGCCTTTCAGATGGACCCAATCGGGGCCGTGGATATCAACGCCGACAGCTCTTTCCGTCTGGCAGAAGAGGCTCAGGTGCGCGGCCACCAGCTGTTTTTTTATGGCCCGGATCAACTGGCTTACCAGGAAGGCAAGATCACGGCGCGCGGCCATGACATGACGGTGCAACGAGTCGCTGGCAACCCGGCAGTGTTGGGCCCTGAGCGTGAAGTGGACCTTGCTGAATTTGATGTCGTCTGGCTGCGCCAAGACCCCCCGTTTGACATGCACTACATCACCTCGACCCATTTGCTTGACCGGCTAAAGGGGCAGGCCCTGGTGGTTAACGATCCGTTTTGGGTGCGAAACTATCCCGAAAAGCTGCTGGTTCTGGATTTCCCTGAACTGACTCCGCCCACCACGATTGCGCGGGATTTGCGAACCATCAAGGCGTTCAAGGAAAAGCATGGCGATATCATCCTCAAGCCGCTTTACGGCAACGGAGGTGCTGGCGTATTCCGTCTTGATGCGAATGACCGCAACCTGACATCGCTACATGAGCTGTTCACCGGCTTTTCTCGTGAGCCTCTGATCGCGCAGAAATTCCTGCCCGATGTGCGCAATGGCGACAAGCGGGTCATACTTGTCGATGGGGAGCCAGTGGGCGCCATCAACCGGGTTCCGGCTGAGGGCGAGACCCGCTCGAACATGCATGTGGGCGGGCGCCCCGAGAAAATCGGCCTGTCCGAGCGAGATATGGAAATCTGCGCTGCGATCGGACCGTTATTGAAGGAACGTGGTCAGATCTTTGTGGGGATCGATGTAATTGGCGACTACCTGACCGAGATCAACGTGACCTCACCCACTGGTATTCAGGAGCTTGAGCGGTTCAATAGCGTGAACATCGCCGAGAAAATCTGGCAAGCGATTGAGGCGAAACTTTAAGCTCCTGCTTTGGCGCTGATGCGAAAGCTCAGCGCCTCGGCGACATGGGGGCGGCGCACATCCGGCTCACCTTCGAGATCGGCAATGGTGCGGGCCACGCGTAGGATGCGGTGAAAGGCGCGGGCCGACAGGCCAAAGCGTTCCGCGGCTTTCAGTAATAGTTCTTTGCCCTGGGCATCAGGGGCGGCGATTTCTTCCAGCACATTGCCTTCGACATCTGCGTTTTGACGGGTATTTGGCGTGTCGCGAAAGCGATCTGCTTGTATGGCGCGCGCCGCTTCAACCCGCTCTGCGACGGTCGCAGAGCTGTCGCCGGTAGGCGGCAGGTCGAGATCGGTAAATCCGACCGGAGGGACTTCGATGCGCGAATCGAACCGGTCCATCAACGGCCCTGAGATACGCCCCAAGTAATCCTCACCACAGACCGGCGCGCGTGAACAGGCGCGGGACGGGTCCGTAAGGTATCCGCATTTACACGGGTTCGCGGCGGCTACCAGCATAAAGCGGCATGGGTATTTCACATGGGCGTTGGCGCGGGCGACCATTACCTCGCCGGTTTCAATAGGCTGGCGCAGGGTTTCCAAAACGGTACGCGGAAATTCGGGGAATTCGTCCATGAACAGGACGCCGTTATGCGCCAGTGATATCTCTCCGGGTTTCGCGCCTTTGCCACCGCCCACGATCGCGGCCATCGAAGCGGTATGGTGCGGCTCGCGAAACGGTCTGGCGCGGCTGATGCCACCTTCGTCCAGTAAGCCGCAAAGCGACTGGATCATCGATGTCTCTAAAGCTTCGACCGGGCTCAGAGGCGGCAAAATACTCGGCAGACGCGCCGCCAGCATGGATTTGCCGGAACCCGGTGTCCCGATCATGATCAAATGATGCCGCCCGGCGGCGGCGATTTCCAAGGCGCGTTTGGCGCGCTCTTGCCCCTTCACGTCCCGCAGGTCCCGTGCATTGGGTGATAGTTTCACTTCGCCCGGTGTCGCAGCGGGCAGCGCAGACTGACCGGTAAAGTGCCGCACCACATCCCCAAGCGAGCCCGCTCCGATCACCTGAGTGGCGTCAACCCACGCGGCTTCGGCGCTAGAGGCGCTGGGACAAAGCAAGCTGCGATCATCGGCGGCTGCAGTCATGGCAGCGGGCAGCGCGCCGACGACGGGTACCAGAGAACCATCCAAAGACAACTCGCCCAACGCGACAGCGCCCTCAGCAGCATCCGCTGGAATGATTTCCAACGCAGTCAACAAAGCGACGGCGATAGGCAGGTCGAAATGGCTGCCCTCTTTGGGCAGATCGGCAGGCGAAAGGTTAATCGTGATCCGTTTCGACGGCAGCGCGATCGCCATCGAACTTAGCGCGCTGCGTACCCGGTCCCGTGCTTCGGAGACTGCCTTGTCCGGCAATCCCACGATGGAAAAGGCCGGAAGGCCCGGTGAGACGGCGCATTGCACCTCGACCGGGCGGGCATCGACCCCTTGAAAGGCAACGGTGTGAGCACGGGCGACCATGGCAATCCTGTCCTTGGTTAACAGGACGTTGCTGCCATGGCTGCAGTTTAAGAATCGTTAACGTCAGCAACCATCGCCGTAAATTTCGGCCACGCCTCAGGGTCAGAAACGGTCTTGTCTCGGCAAAACGGATTACAAAAGCCCCAAATCTTGCCATCGAGTTCCAGATAGTCTTGTACAGGCTTGCCGGAATAGGGGCAGGCTGTGTTGACCGAGGGGCCTGTGCTGACTGCCAATGCCCCTGAATCCCCGCCAATTGGCCAGCTGTGTGCGGGAAGGTCTTGCGGATACGGGAAGGGCTCATACGCGACCGTCATGCCCATGGCGCGCCATTGTCGAACTGCGATATCAGAGAGCAGGTGCATGCAGTATGCACGATTGACCTCGGACACGGGCAGGCCATAGCCGACAATCCGTGCAGCGACCGGCGTGTAGAAAACATCAGCCAGAGAATAGGCACCAAACAGCGGGCCCGACGCGGCACCAGAGACTTTCCGGGCATGGGCCCAGAGGGTTTCGATCCGCTGCAAATCGGCGATCGTATCAGCTGAAGGGTGGAACCCTTCCCAGCAATGTTTCAACTGCATGGGGCATTGCCCCCGCAGCGCTGTGAAACCGGCAACCATTTCAGCACAAAGCCACCGGGCTGTGGCGCGCGCGGCGGGGTCTGACGGCCAAAGCCCTGCTTCGGGGTGGCGTTCTGCCAATGTCTCTGCCATCGCGAGGCTTTCGCCGACCACGGTTCCATCTGGAAGACGCAGCGCAGGAACAAGGCGCACCGGGGCCAGTGGTTCCATATCCGCCGCCATGGTGCCGGAATATAGGCCAATCATGTGGGTGCGGTATGGCAGGCCGAATTTCTCAAGCATCAGCCATCCGCGCATGGACCAGCTGGAGAACAACCGGTCACCGATAAAGAGATCATATGTCATGCGGCAACGATGTCGGACAGAGGCCCATCGGTAAATCAGAGATTTGTGCGCACACTTATCACGGTCGGTGATTAATCCGACCTACAGTCCAACCATCGCTATGGCGCGTGATCTCGGTGACGGACAGGTTGTCGATGCGGTGACCAAACGCGTTTTGGGCGTCCACGTCCAGAGCGCGTTGGACCTGAGTCAGGATCACTCCGAAATGGGCGACCAGGACTAGGTCACATCCGGTATGGGCCGCGATCAGGGTGTCGACGACCCTATCGACACGCGCGCGGACCTCATTCCAGCTTTCCCCGTTTGGAGGCCTGACCTCGCCCGGATTATCCCAGTAGGCAAAGCAAAGCTCGGGGTCTTCCGCCTCGATCTCGGCGAAGGGGCGCATCTCCCAGTTGCCGAAATTGATTTCGCGCAGATCGCGGTTGTGCGGAAGGCGGAGGCGCGTGCCTTGAATGGCGCTGGCCGTATCGCTGGCGCGTGACAAGTCTGATGAGATTACGACGGCATTGGAAGGCAGATGCGCATCAAGCCGTGCAATCGCGGCCTCATCACTCAAGTCGGCAGGAAGGTCGGACCAGCCTACCATAGTTTTAGCATGGGTGGGGCCGTGCCGTACCAAATGCAGGCGCGTCATAGGGGTTGCCCTTTGAGAACCAGCGGCAGCCCGGCCGTAACCTGCACCACCCGATCTGCCTGCGCAGCCAGAGCGATGTTCAGCCGTCCCTGCGCCTCGCGGAATCGACGGGACAAGGCGTTGTCGGGGACGATCCCGTGGCCGACTTCGTTTGATACCACGACGATCTGGGCGGCACAGGTCTTCATCGCCTCAAGCAGTCCGGCCTGTGCTTCCTCTAGGTTATTCTCTGCCAGCAGGTGATTTGTTAGCCACATGGTTGCACAATCGATCAGGCAAATCTGATCATTCGTCAGCTTGGCGAGTTCCGGCAATAGATCAAATGGCGCTTCGATCGTCGTCCACCCGCTGCCGCGTTGTGCAATATGTTGCCTGATTTTTAGGCGCATCTCGTCATCAAACACTTGTGATGTCGCAAGGTAAACGCGGCTTTTCCCAGTTGAAACAGCAAGTTGCTCCGCAAAAGCAGATTTTCCGGATGCCGCTCCGCCCAAGATAAAGGTTAAATCGGCATGCACTTTTATTACCTTTCTGGTGATCCACCCGGTTTTGTCCTGCGTATCGACCACAAGTCGGCAAGGCAAGCCCGGCCCATCGCCTGTGATAAAAGGGGAGAATTGCATGGCACTCGACAACGCACATGATTTTTCGATGTCCCGGCAGGCAATGAAGGCCGAGCTGCTGGATGCGGAGACTGAATTGAAACTGGCCTATGCCTGGCGCGACGAACGCGATGAGCAGGCGCTGCACCGCCTCATTACGGCTTATATGCGGCTGGCGATATCAATGGCGGCGAAATTCAAACGCTACGGCGCGCCGATGAATGATCTGATTCAGGAGGCGGGACTGGGCTTGATGAAAGCCGCCGACAAGTTCGATCCGGATCGGGGTGTGCGGTTTTCAACGTATGCAGTGTGGTGGATCAAGGCCAGCATTCAGGATTACGTGATGCGCAATTGGTCGATGGTGCGCACTGGTTCGACCTCTTCCCAGAAATCGCTGTTCTTCAACATGCGTCGGGTACAGGCGCGTCTGGAGCGCGAAGCCGCGACTGAGGGGCTGGAGCTGGATCGCCATCAGTTGCATCAGAAGATTGCCGCCGAAATCGGAGTCCCGCTGCGTGATGTCGAGATGATGGAAGGCCGTCTGGCAGGGTCCGATTTCTCGCTGAATGCGGTGCAGTCTGCAGATGAGGACGGGCGCGAGTGGATTGATGCGCTGGAAGATGACAGCGAACAAGCCGCCGAGGTAGTAGAGAACAGCCACGACAACCAGCAACTGCGCGAATGGCTGGTGGCGGCGATGCAAGCTTTGAACGATCGCGAGCGGTTTATCGTTCGCGAAAGAAAACTGCGTGAGCCTGCCCGGACGCTGGAAAGTCTTGGGAAAGAGCTTGGCCTGTCGAAAGAGCGTGTGCGCCAGCTCGAGGCGGCAGCGTTCACAAAGATGCGCAAGAACCTTGAAGCGCAATCGCGCGAGGTGCAACACTTCTTCGCATGAAACCTCTTGCGATTCTTACAGCTTTTGTGTTGCTCGCCACTTTGCCTCAAACGGTTCGAGCTGCTGAATTTATCCCTCAGGACGTGTTGGCCGACATGCGGGCCGCGGATGTCGTCATTCTGGGCGAGATACATGACAACCCTCAGCATCATCTGGTCCAAGCCGAAGCAGTTGAGGCAATCACGCCCACGGCGGTTGTCTGGGAGATGGTGACCGAAGAAGGTGCTCAGCGGTTGGCTCAAAAAGCGGCAACCAATCCCGAGGAGCTGTCCCGAATTCTGCGCTGGGCAGAATCCGGCTGGCCGCCTCTCAGAATGTACTACCCCATTTTTCAGGCCGCGGATGTGCCGGTTTATGGCGCGATGGTTCCGCGTGAAGCGGCCCGCGCTGCTATGGAACGCGGGGCGGCCACAGCGTTGGGGGCTGATGCGGCCAGATATGGATTGACTGTACCCCTGTCGGATGAAGATCAAGCCGCACACGAGGCTGATCAACTGGCGGCACATTGCGACGCATTGCCCGCTGAAGTTCTACCGCAGATGGTAGCCATTCAACGTCTGAGGGACGCTGTGTTGACCCGAGCCATTCTGCGCGCCACCGACGAAACTGGTGGGCCTGTCGCGGTTATCACTGGCAATGGCCATGCCCGTAAGGATCGCGGAATTCCGACTTTTCTGTCGCGACTGCGCCCCGGTTTGAAGGTCTTTGTACTGGGACAATCCGAAGATGGGGTCGTGAGCGGGGATTTTGATGCTGTTATCGATAGCCCCACAGTCGAACGAGAAGACCCCTGCAAAGCCTTTGAGATGCAGAATTAACTGCTGGAACTGCCCGCCAGCGTTGCCTAATGTCAGGGCCGACCGGGAGGGGAAGGGCGAGCCATGCTGTCATCGAAACGTATTCTGCTGATCATCGGTGGTGGAATCGCGGCCTATAAGTCGCTGGACCTGATCCGGCGGTTGCGGGAACGTGGTGCAGCGGTCACGCCGGTTTTGACCCGTGCTGCCGAAGAATTCGTAACTCCGTTATCCGTGTCTGCCCTGGCCGGTGAAAAGGTCTATCGAGATCTCTTTGATCTGACCGATGAAGCGGAGATGGGTCATATTCAGCTTTCCCGTTCGGCTGATCTGATCGTGGTTGCTCCGGCAACGGCCGATCTGATGGGTAAGATGGCAGGCGGGTTAGCTAATGATCTGGCCTCGACCCTTTTGATGGCGACCGATACGCCGGTTCTGTGTGCGCCTGCGATGAATGTCCGCATGTGGGAGCATCCCGCAACCCGGCGTAACCATGCGCAACTGGAAGCAGACGGCGTGCGTTTTGTCGGCCCCAACGAAGGCGATATGGCTTGCGGTGAATACGGTCCGGGCCGCATGTCGGAGCCACTTGAAATTGTCGCTGCGATCGAGGCGCAGTTCGGGGATGGGCCTTTGGCTGGCAAACGTATTCTGGTGACCTCGGGCCCGACACATGAACCAATTGATCCGGTACGTTACATCGCCAACCGATCGTCGGGCGCGCAGGGGACAGCTGTCGCACGCGCGCTATCTGCGCTGGGGGCCGATGTTACATTTATCACGGGTCCGGCTGACGTGCCTCCTCCAGACGGCGTGAAGGTCGTGAGTGTAGAGACCGCGCTGCAAATGTCGGATGCGGTCGACGCAGCGCTTCCGGTGGATGCGGGGGTATTTGCAGCTGCAGTGGCCGATTGGCGGGTATCCAGTGCCTCGGACCGGAAGCTGAAGAAAAGCCGCGACGGGGTGCCCGCGCTAGAGTTTGCCGAGAATCCCGACATTTTGAAGCGCATCGCGCGAATGGGAAATGGCAGGCCCGTTTTGGTGGTGGGTTTTGCCGCCGAAACAGACAACGTGATCGAACATGCTACGGCCAAACGTGCCCGCAAGGGCTGTGACTGGATAGTTGCGAATGATGTCAGTCCCGCGACAGGTATCATGGGCGGTTCTGAGAATGCGGTGATTCTGATCTCAGAGCAAGGTGCCGAAGAATGGCCGCGTATGGGCAAGGATGATGTGGCAAAGCGGTTGGCAGCCAAGATCGCCGGCGCGTTGACCAGATAGCAGCCATAAAGACAAGAGGTACAGGTATGGTGGCAATTCGCGTGATCCGAGAGGAGGGGGCTGACCCGTTGGTGCCATTGCCTTCATACGAAACCGCGGGTGCTGCCGGGGCGGATGTGCGCGCCAATCTGCCGGATGGTGAGTCTGTTATTCTTGAACCGGGCCGTCGTGCGCTGATACCGACAGGCCTTAGGATCGAAATTCCGCAGGGGTTCGAGGTTCAGGTGCGTCCACGATCGGGCCTAGCCTTGAAACACGGGATCACCTTGCCCAACACTCCGGGTACAATCGACAGCGACTATCGCGGGCCGTTGGGCGTGATCGTGATGAATGCGGGTCAGGACCCCTTCGAGATTACGCATGGCGAACGTATCGCGCAACTGATCGTCGCACCGGTGGTGCAGGCCATGTTCCAGGACGTTGAGGCTCTGACCGAGACTGATCGCGGCGCGGGTGGCTTCGGCTCGACCGGGCGCGGCTGATGCTACTGGTTCTGATCCTTGCCACCGGGCTTTGGGGTGTCGGCTATATCGCCGGGGTGTCGCGCAGCGCGCGTCTGGTTTCCATTGGCGCGCTCCTGATAGGCGTGATTATTGCTCAACTTCTCCTGCCTGAGGGAAACCCGTTGCGTCAGGCGACCGGTGGGTCGGCAGCGATGTGGCTGATCCTCGCTGGAGCGGCTGTGCTGGTGCTGCTTTATGGGCGGGGTTTGAAGGCGTTGCGAAATCGCGCCGCGTCCGGCCAGACGTCGGAGCCCGCCAAGCCATCCGAACAGTTCAGCGAGACCGAGCTTGAACGCTATGCCCGCCACATCGTTCTGCGTGAACTGGGCGGTCCCGGCCAAAAGCGAATGAAACAGGCGCGCGTGCTGGTAATCGGTGCGGGGGGGCTCGGCGCGCCCGCCCTGCAATATTTGGCTGCCGCCGGAGTGGGAACAATCGGCGTGATCGACGATGACGTGGTCGAGAACGCCAACCTACAGCGGCAGGTGATCCACCGCGACGCAGATATCGGCATGCCCAAAGTGTTCTCGGCCCAGCAGGCGATGGTGGCGCAGAATCCCAACGTGGTCGTCTTGCCGTACCACCGTCGCCTGACCGAAGAGATTGCAGCAGATCTGTTTGCTGATTTTGATCTGATCCTCGACGGCACTGACAATTTCGACACCCGCTACCTTGCAAACCGTACGGCGGTTGCACTGGGAAAACCCCTGATATCTGGCGCGCTGTCGCAGTGGGAAGGGCAGCTCAGCGTCTTTGACCCTGCCACCACCGGCCCATGTTATCAGTGCATTTTCCCCGAAGCACCCGCCCCCGGCCTTGCGCCTTCTTGCGCCGAGGCTGGAGTAATCGGCCCACTGCCGGGTGTGGTCGGCTCGATGATGGCGGTTGAGGCGATCAAGGTGATCACCCGCGCCGGGCAGGCATTGCGAGGTGAGATGTTGATCTACGATGCGCTATACGGCGAAAGCCGCAAGATCACCCTAGCACGCCGCACCGATTGCCCGATTTGTGGGTCAGCACACTAACGCCGCCTCAAATTTTCGGGTAGCTCTGGATCATTTCGACGGACGGTCTTAGCTATGAGGTCAAAGGAGACCTCAATGACCAATCCGATCCTTTCTGACTGGAACACGCCCTTCGAAATCGCACCGTTTGACACAATCTCGGATGATGATTTTTCCCCCGCGCTGAAACAGGCGATGCACGCACATGATGCCGAGATTGAGGCGATAGCAGCGAGTCCGGATACGCCCACATTCGCCAATACGATCGAAGCGCTGGAGGCTGCAGGCGAGCAGATGGATAAGGTTCTGTCGGTCTTTTTCACCGTTGCAGGTGCGGACAGCAACCCCAAGCGTGAAGAACTGCAACGCGAATTTTCGCCCAAGCTGGCGGCACACTACTCGCGCATCTCATCAAACAAAGCACTGTTTAAGCGCGTGGCGGATTTATGGGACCGGCGCGATAATCTGGACCTGACCGATGAACAGGCGCGCGTTTTGATGCTGTCTCATCGCGGGTTCGTGCGGGCGGGGGCGGCGTTGACCGGCGCCGACGATGCAAGAATGCAAGAGATCAAGGCCCGTTTGGCGTCTCTGGGCACGTCCTTCACGCAGAACTTGCTGGCGGATGAACGCGACTGGTTCATGGACTTGACCGAAGAAGATCTGCAAGGCTTGCCGGATTTTGTTATCGATGCAGCGCGCGCAGCGGGTCAGGAAAAGGGGGCGGATGGCCCGGTGGTGACCCTCTCTCGGTCGATTATCGTGCCCTTTCTGCAATTCTCGCCCCGCCGGGATTTGCGTGCAAAGGCTTATCGCGCGTGGACTGCACGGGGGGCAAATGGAGGTGAGACCGACAACCGCGAGATTGCGGCGGACATCCTGCGCCTGCGCGAAGAACGCGCCAAGCTGCTGGGGTATGCCAGCTTCGCCGCCTACAAGCTTGAGACCGAGATGGCCCGCACACCAGATCGCGTGCGAGAGCTGCTGCTGGATGTGTGGGAGCCCGCCAAATCCCGCGCCGACGCAGATGCCGAGGTGCTGACGGCAATGATGCAAGAGGATGGCGTAAATGGCCCGCTGGAGGCGTGGGATTGGCGCTACTATGCCGAGAAACGCCGCAAGGCCGAACATGATCTCGATGAAGCGGCGCTGAAGCCGTACCTGCAACTGGACCGGATGATCGAGGCGTCTTTCGCCTGCGCCACACGGCTGTTCGGGCTGGAGTTCGCGCCGCTTGATGTGCCGCTCTATCATCCCGATTGCCGTGCGTGGGAGGTGACCCGTGACGGGCAGCATATTGCGGTGTTCATCGGTGACTACTTTGCACGCGGATCGAAACGGTCGGGTGCATGGTGCAGCGCAATGCGCGGGCAGGCGAAATACCCGAAAGAACAGGCTCCGGTCGTGATCAACGTCTGTAACTTTGCCAAAGGTGAACCAGCGCTTTTGTCCTATGATGACGCCCGAACGTTGTTTCACGAGTTCGGCCATGCCCTGCACCAGATGCTGTCCAATGTGACCTATGAGAGTATCTCGGGCACCTCGGTGGCGCGTGATTTCGTTGAACTGCCCAGCCAGCTTTACGAACATTGGCTGGAAGTGCCCGAGGTATTGGCTGAGTTCGCCACGCATGCCGAAACGGGCGCACCGATGCCGCAGGAGATGTTGCAGAAGGTGCTACAGGCCGCCAATTTCGATCAGGGGTTCCAGACGGTGGAATATGTTGCCTCGGCCCTGGTCGATCTGGCGTTTCATGAGGGGGCTGCCCCCGCTGATCCGATGGAGAAACAGGCCGAGGTGCTGGCCGAAATCGGCATGCCTCGGGCCATTGGAATGCGCCACGCCACCCCGCATTTCGCCCATGTCTTTGCGGGCGACGGTTATAGCGCAGGTTACTACAGTTATATGTGGTCCGAAGTCATGGATGCCGACGCCTTTGCGGCCTTTGAAGAAGCAGACGGTGCGTTTGATCCCGAACGCGCCAAGGCACTGGAGGAACACATCCTGTCAACTGGCGGATCCCGCGAGGCGGAAGAGCTGTATCTGGCCTTCCGTGGACGTCTGCCTGGCGTCGAAGCCTTGCTGAAAGGCCGCGGGCTGATCGCGGCCTAGTACCCAAGCTTTCGGTCGACGAGGTGGAGAAAGGGTTCACCCGCTTCACCTCGGCGAATGTTCTCGCAGATCACCTGAGCCGCGGTAACAGGTCTGGTTTCCGAGGCGATATGCGGCGTCACCGTCACATTGGGATGTGCCCAATAGGGATGCTCGGTCGGCAGGGGTTCGGTGCGGAAGACATCCAGCGTGGCGTGCCCGACCTGCCCTGAATTCAGCGCGGCCAGCAGGGCCTCATCATCGATAAGCGGCCCGCGACCCGGGTTGATGATCTTGGCCCCTTCCGGCAACAGCGCCAGTGTTTCGGCGTTGAGCGTGTTTTCGGTCGCCGGAGTATCTGGCAGCAGCAAAACCACTATCTCGGCCTGAGACAGTGCATCGCGCAGCCCGTTCTTACCATGCAGACAGGTCACGCCGGGAATAGTCTTGGCGGTACGGCTCCAACCGATGACATGGAAATTCAACGCTGCCAACGCGTGGGCCGATGCTTCACCCAATGCGCCCAAACCCAAGATGCAGACGGTGCGTTGCTGGGCCAGTGGTGGCGCATCAGGTGTCCAGACCCCATCCTGTAGCGTAATGTGTTGGTCCATCCCAAGGTGATAGCGCAGCACATGGCCCACCACCCATTCCGTCATGCCTTGCGTTAACCCCCCGTCAACCATACGCGCCAGTGGAACGGTCAAGGTTTCATTGCCCGAGATTTTCTCAACCCCCGCCCAGAGGCTCAGCACCGCCTTGAGCCGTGTGAAGGGCGTGAAATCCTGTACCCCTCCGTTCGGGGCGTAAACGATGTAGTCGACCTGATCTGCTGGGATGTCCGTGGCCAGATGAAAATCTAGCCCTGCGTCCGACAAATATTGATGCATCAGAGCTTCATACTCGGGCCACAACTCAGGGCGCGCGGAAAACAGGACATTCACGGGCATGGGAAACCTTTCAGCGGGGACGATGTATATGGGCGCTTTGAACGATGCCAAAGGCGGCCATCAGGACCAGCATGGCCGAGCCGCCATAACTGACCATCGGCAGCGGTACTCCGACCACTGGGGCCAGCCCCATCACCATCGACATATTGACGGCAAAGAACAGGAAGAAATTCAGCGCGATCCCAAGTGTCACCAGAGACGAGAAACGATCCTTGGTCGACAGCGCCGTGACCATGCAGAAGATCAGGATCAGACCGTAAAGGATCAACAGTGTGATGCCGCCGACAAAGCCGAACTCTTCGGCCAAGGTGGTGAAGATGAAATCGGTGTGTTTTTCGGGCAGGAAGTTAAGACGTGATTGCGTTCCCTGCATGAAACCGCGCCCATTCCAGCCCCCCGAACCCAGAGCGATCTTCGATTGCGTGATGTGATATCCCGCTCCCAACGGATCGGTTGAAGGATCCAGAAACGTATCGATGCGTCGGAACTGGTAATCTTTGAGCAACTGCCATTCAGTCCCTCGGCTGTTGAACACCGCAGCAATCAGGCCAACCCCCGCTGCAATCACGGCAGCGAAATAGGCCCAATGCACCCCGGCAAGGAACATCAGACCACCACCAGCAGCCAATAACAGGATCGATGTGCCTAAGTCGGGCTGGCGCAGCACCATGAATGTAGGGATCAGGATCAGAATGACCGGGATAATCACCCAGAGCGGGCGCGAGGTTTTGTGCGCCGGCAGCCAGTCGTAATAGGCGGCCAGCACCATCACCAACGCCACTTTCATTACTTCTGAGGGTTGCAGCCGCATGAAGCCCAGATCAATCCAGCGCTGCGCCCCCATGCCGATCGTTCCAAACAGTTCGACCACGATCAGTAGACCGATCGCGCCCAGATAGGCCACAACCGACATGTTCCGCCAGAACCAGATAGGCACAAGCGCGATGATAAACATGGCTGCCAAGCCCAGACCGAACCGTTCCATTTGCGGTTCCGCCCACGGCATCCAGGATCCACCCGCGACCGAGTAGAGCATCAGGAACCCCGCGCTTGCCACGCTGATCAGCAACAGGGTGAGCGGCCAGTTCATATAAAGGAACTTGCGAAACCCCGACGGCGTGGATTTGACGGCATATTCAAGATAGCTCATGCGCGGTCCTTCTCGTCAGGACGCGCTTTGGGGCGACGGTCACCCTCCAGCCGTTTCTGTTGTTCTTTGATGCGCTCTCGGTCTCCGGCCGGATACGCCTCGAGCGGTGGCGTGCCATCGTAGAGTGCCTGCAGCATGATATCGCGCGCCACTGGGGCCGCGGCTTTGGAGCCGCCGCCGCCGTGTTCCACCACCACAGCCACAGCGTATTTCGGATTGTCATAGGGGGCGAAGCTGACGAACAGGGCATGGTCTCGGCGCTCCCATGGCAGGTCTTCGTTTCGGATCACACCTGCGGCGCGTTCTGCCTTGGTAATATTGCGCACCTGACTGGTGCCGGTTTTGCCTGCCATGCGGAACTCATCGGCGATGATGCGACTGCGATACGCGGTGCCACGCCTGTTATTCGAGACTGTGAACATGGCTTTGCGCACTTGCTCAAGGTTGTTGCGGTTCACCTGCAGCGGTTCACCCGCGCCCGAGGGCTGCTCAACCCCATTGATTGATCGAACAAGGCGTGGTTGCACGGCGCGACCTGTCGCCAAACGCGCGGTCATCACGGCCAATTGAAGCGGTGAGGCAAGCATGAACCCCTGACCGATCGACGCGTTTGCGGTGTCGCCTACCAGCCAGTCCTGTCCGTGAACCCGCTGCTTCCATTCCTGATTGGGGGCAAGCCCGGCGGCAACGGCAGACATCGGAATGTCATGTTTGATACCCAGTCCGAAGGTGCGTGCCATCTCGGAAATCCTGTCGATCCCGACACGTATTGCCACGTCGTAATAGTAGACGTCGCAACTGCGCTTCAGCGAGGTTTCAAGGTCAACCGTCCCGTGCCCGCCGCGTTTCCAGCAGTGAAAGCGGCGGCTGCCCACTTTCATGTGACCCGGACAGTACACTGTACTGGATGGGCCGATCACCCCGGCTTCGAGCGCAGCCATGGCGGTGATCATTTTGAAAGTCGATCCAGGAGGGTAGGTGCCCTGTACTGTCTTATTGGCAAGCGGGCGATACTTGTCCTGCGTCAGCATCTGGTAGTCCGCCACCGAGATCCCACGCACGAACAGGTTCGGATCGAAGCTGGGGGCCGAGCTGATGGCGCGAATGTCGCCGGTTTCGCAATCGATCACGACCGCAGCGGCGCTTTCCCCAGCCAATCGCGCCTGCGCGTATTGCTGCAGATTGGCGTCGACTGACAATTGCAAATCTGCCCCGGCTTCGCCGACCTGGCGGTCCAGCTCGCGCATCACCCGGCCTGTGGCGTTGACCTCAACCCGCTTGGCGCCCGCCTTACCGCGCAATGTGATCTCTTGCTTGGCTTCCAGCCCGACCTTACCGATCTGAAACCTTGGAATACGTAGTACCGGTTCAGGGTCTTCAATTTGGCTTAGATCGTAATCGCTGACCGGGCCGACATAGCCAACAACGTGGGCAAAATCCTCGTAACGTGGATACTGGCGCGTCATGCCGACCTCGGGCGTGACGCCAGGCAATGCAGGGGCATTGACTGCGACTTTTGAAATATCCTCCCAAGTTACCTGATCAGCCAGTGTGACCGGCAGAAACGGGGCCGATCGACGCATCTCGGTTTTGGCACGTTCGATCTCATCCTCGGTCAATGGGATCAGTTCCGAAAGCTTGGCGATAACCTTGTCGATATCGCCTGCATCCTCGCGCACGATGACGATGCGATAGGACTGAGAGTTTAATCCTATGATCTGCCCGTTCCGGTCATATATCCGGCCCCGGGTTGGTGGGATCAGACGGATGTTGATCCGGTTTTCTTCGGCCAGCAGACGGTATTCATCCGCTTGATCCACCTGCATGAACCGCATCCGGGCTGCCAGCCCCCCGACAAAGGCCGCTTGTAGCCCACCGAGGATCAAGGCGCGGCGCGGCAAACGTTTGTAAGCAAGGCCCTTGGGCTTTGATTTGCGCTGCTTCATGGCCGCACCCGTGGCATCGTGCTGTCGGCAACAGATTTGCGCCTTACGCCAAACACAGTTTGGCTCATCAAAACCATCACAGGATAGATTGCGATTGTCAGAATAACTTGCACCACTACCGGTCCCAGAGTTGCCTGTTGCACCGAGAGGATAGCAAGAATGAGGCGATTGAGCACAAACACAACCGTGATCACGGCCCCGACGGTTGCCCATTCGCCCACAAACCCGCTGTCTTTCATGCCAGCTGCAGTGGAATGAAGATAGGCTGCACCCAGAACCACTAACGCAGCAAGCAACCCGGGTGGGCGTTGCAACAGCAAATCGGCCATGAACATGACCATGGCAATGATCAGGATCGGAATATATTCCGGCCGCCGCAGCACCCATGCGTAGGTAAGAGCGATCAGTATGTCAGGAAAGGGCAGGCGATCAGGTTTTGTATCCAGCGGCAACAGGTGCAGAAACACCACAAATACCGCCAGAGCGACATAGAGACCGCGCTTGGCCCACAGATCTGAGACCGACCTATCCATCATTGACCTCGGATGGAGTCAAGGATGCTTCGGGTTGACGGGGGCCGACGATATCACCGGATTCCGTGATCGGTGGGGCCGACTGATAGCGTAGTACGCGCAGAAACTCGAGCCGCTCGAAATCTGCCGACAGCCGCACGCGCAACCTGCCACCGGGATCAACCGTGATTTGACCGATCAGCAAGCCACCGGGGAACACACCGCCATCGCCCGACGTGACAACCCGGTCACCAGGGCGCACGAGTTCCCGGTTTTCCAGAAACTCCACCGCAGGGGCTGAAGTATTGTCTCCTGCGATCAGCGCTGTCTGCCCCGAAGGTTGGATTGTCGCCGGGATCGCGCTTGAGGCATCGGTCATCAGAATTACGCGGGCGGTATCGGGGCCCACGCCCGAAATACGTCCGACCACGCCGATCCCATCCATCGTGGCCCAGCCATCCACTATCCCGTCACGCTCGCCTACGTTCAACAGCACAGATTGCCTGAAGGGTGAGCCGCTATCGGCCATCACAACTCCTGTGACATAGGTCAGGCGCGGATCGAGCCGTACGTTGTTGAGATCCAGCAGGCGGGCGTTTTCCTGTTCCAGCTGCAGCGCGGCCTCTTTCCAGGCGCGCATCAGGCGCAGCTCGCTGCGCAATTCCTGGTTCTGCTCGCTCAGCCGCTGATAGCTTTGGAAATCACGAGACAGGTTCACCAGCGCAGTGACCGGAACCATCGCCCACTCCATCGAGGGGACAACCGTGTCCACCACCTGCGCGCGGAACCGTTCGACGCGCGGGCTGTCAATGCGCCAGACGAGGAAAATACCAAGCAGGCACAGAACAACGATCCCCAGAAGCAATCGGCGCAGGGGTGTCGTGTATTCATCGCGCTGTGATCGGTCCTTTGCCACAGGTTACCTTCCCGTGCTGCTCGTGCCCGAGTTCTCACCCCATCAGGGTGCGCGCCTTAGCTTTCGTAGTCAATCGCGTGGCGCAGTTGTTTTTCGTATTCGAGTGCTTTGCCCGTGCCCAAAGCCACACAATTCAGGCTTTCATCGGCAATCGACACGGCCAGACCGGTCTGTTCGCGCAGAGCAAGGTCAAGGTCACCTAGCAAAGCTCCGCCTCCGGTCAGCATAACGCCCCGGTCCACGATATCGGCAGCCAGATCGGGCGGCGTGGTTTCCAGAGCTGTCATTACCGCCTCGCAAATCTGCTGCACGGGTTCAGACAGCGCTTCGGCCACCTGGGCCTGACTGATCTCGATTTCCTTCGGTACACCATTTAACAAGTCGCGCCCGCGAATATGCATCGACTGGCCACGTCCATCGTCTGGCATCCGTGCGGTACCGATGGTGGTCTTGATCCGTTCCGCAGTTGATTCACCCACCAGCAGGTTCTGTTGACGCCGCAGGTACGAGATGATCGCCTCATCCATCCGGTCGCCACCAACGCGGACCGAGCGGGCATAGACGATGTCGCCCAGCGACAGAACCGCGACCTCGGTGGTACCGCCGCCGATATCGACAACCATGTTGCCGGTCGGATCGGTTATCGGCATCCCCGCGCCAATCGCAGCCGCAATTGGTTCGGCAATCAGGCCCGCGCGGCGCGCTCCTGCGGACAGAACCGACTGGCGGATTGCGCGTTTTTCAACCGGGGTTGCGCCATGAGGGACGCAAACGATAATCTTGGGTTTCGAGAATGTCGAGCGTTTATGTACCTTGCGGATAAAATGCTTGATCATCTCTTCGGCGGTGTCGAAGTCCGCGATGACGCCCTCGCGCATCGGACGGATGGCTTCAATGGAGCCGGGGGTCCGGCCCAACATCAGCTTGGCGTCCTCGCCAACAGCAAGGACTTTCTTGACCCCATCCTTGACGTGGTAGGCAACGACCGAGGGCTCAGACAGGATCACTCCGCGCCCTTTGACATAAACCAGCGTGTTCGCTGTTCCAAGGTCGATAGCCATGTCCGCTGTGAACAGGCCGCCCAGATTGCCAAAGATGCCCATATTTCCCTGATCCCGTTTGTCAGAATTTCCACTGCCCGCGACTCGACGGTTCCGGGACGGATGCCTTATAGGGTGCCAACTCGCCCGGTTAAAGGGCTGATTCCGCGACAATCAGCACCTTTCCGCCTTATTGATGGAGACTTTAGAAGGCATAATGCTCTCATATCAACACATTTACCACGCTGGAAATCTGGCTGATGTGCAAAAGCACGCTTTATTGGCGTGGACGCTGCGTTATTTGACCCAAAAGGACAAACCCCTCAGCTATATCGAAACGCACTCCGGGCGTGGACTATATCACCTTGACGCGGCTGAGGCGGTTCGAACGGGTGAAGCTGTCGCCGGGATCGGGCGCGTCAGGCGCGAAGGTTGGTTTGATTCCGATCATCCAATGGCGCGGGTGCTGGATACCATACAGGCCAGTCACGGCGTGCAAGCGTATCCCGGTTCACCTCTGATTGCGGCCAACCTGCTGCGAAAACAGGATAGCCTGCATTTCGCCGAGTTGCATCCGCAGGAACATACGGCACTTTCACTGGCGCTGTCTCCTTTCGGGGCGAAGGTCTATCGGCAGGATGGGTTTGAGTTGGCCCAATCGTTGCTGCCTCCGACCCCGAGGCGGGGCATGATGCTGATCGATCCCAGTTATGAAGTGAAAGCTGAGTATGACCGTTTGCCTGGGGTGATCGCGAAGCTGCACCGCAAATGGAATGTGGGTGTGATCGCACTTTGGTATCCAATCCTGACGGACGCACGTCACAAGGCTATGATTTCGTCTCTGAAATCCGCTGGATATCCCAAAACAATTTGCCATGAGGTCACGTTCCCTCCGGCGCGGGAAGGTCATCGCATGGTCGGATCAGGTATGTTCATGTTGAATGCGCCCTTCGGGATCGAAGACGAAATGCGCCGCTTGTCGGCGCTGTTCGCTCAGCTTTGAAAAGCAAGAATTAAACAGGGAAGGCTCCCGCTCCGTTTGCCTGCATCAAAGATGCCGTCAAACGCGTTGGGCCCGGCAGCGCGCCAGAGGCGCCCTGCC